>NZ_KB889886.1 GCF_000372805.1 Marinobacter gelidimuriae
CCGACAAAGACACCCCTCTTCAAATTGAGCATATCGACCCAAAAGCCAACGGTGGCTCGAACCGGATCAGCAACCTGACATTGGCGTGCCGGCCATGCAATCAGGAGAAAGGCAGGCAGCCACTTGCTGATTTCTTTGCATCGTTCAAGCGGCTGAAAAACCACCAGGCCAGGCTGGATCGCATTCTAAAACAGTGCAAAAAGCCCTTAAGAGACGCTTCAGCGGTCAACTCCACCCGGTGGGCACTGCATCAGGCACTGAAGCAGACAGGCCTGCCGGTTGAAGTAAGCACTGGCGGCCGCACGAAATTCAATCGGCATCGACTGGGCATTCCTAAGACTCACGCGCTGGACGCTGCTTGCGTCGGAGAAGTCGAGATCGTAGAAGGTTGGGACGTTCCAACCTTGGCGATCAAAGCCACCGGGCGCGGCGGCTATAAGCGCACACGCTTAACAAAGCACGGCTTCCCCCGAGGCTATCTGATGCGCCAAAAGCAAGTACAGGGGTTTCAGACCGGCGACATGGTGCGCGCCGTAGTGCCGACAGGCACAAAAACCGGAACCTGGTTGGGCCGGGTCGCCGTTCGCAAGACCGGCAGTTTCAATATTCAGACAAACAGCGGTGTCATCCAGGGAATCTCCCATCGCCACTGTGTTTTAACCCAGCGAGCGGATGGCTACGGCTATCACATCCAACCTAACCAACCAAAGGAGGAGGGAGACAGGAAAAACGAGTCGCGCTGACGCACGACGCGCCATCCCTCCCCGACCTGAAGGACGGGGTATCCCGCGCAAAATGATGAAACTTGCCCAACGCACTCTTCATGCTTTACCGATGCAGGCCCTCGTTATGGCCTTCTGTTTTGCCGCTTCCGGTTGGGCTTTTGCGCAGCAGACGCCGACCAGTACCATAGCCGATCCCCACGCGGGCATTGATATGCCGGCCGAACGCGAGCAGCTACCGCTGGACGACCTGCGTAAATTTACCGCCGTGTTCAGTCGCATCAAAGACGCTTACGTGGAGGAAGTCACTGACAGCCAGCTGCTTGAAAGCGCCATAAAAGGCATGCTGTCAGAGCTGGATCCGCATTCCGCCTACTTGGCTCCAAAAGATTATGAAGACCTGGAAGAAAGCACCAGCGGTGCCTTCGGTGGCTTGGGCATCGAAGTGAGCATGGAAAACGGCTTTATTAAGGTCATTACTCCCATAGACGACACGCCCGCTCAAAAGGCAGGCGTGCAAGCCGCCGACGTGATCATAAAACTGGGTGAGCAACCGGTAAAAGGCATGTCTCTGCAAGACGCGGTAGAGCTGATGCGCGGCGAACCCGGCAGCATTCTGCAACTGACGATTATCCGCGACGGCGAAACAGGGCCGCTGGTCATTCCGGTGGAGCGCGCCATCATCAAGGTCACCAGCGTGAAATCCCGTATGCTGGATGACGGTTACGGCTATGTACGCATCACCCAGTTCCAGGCCGAAACAGGCAGCCAGTTCCGCAACGCTCTGAAGGCCCTGAAAAAAGACGCCGGTGGTGCGCTAAAAGGTGTCATTCTGGATGTACGCAACAACCCGGGCGGCGTGCTGCAGGCCGCAGTAGACACCGTTGACGCCGTGCTAGACGAAGGCCTGGTGGTCTATACCGAAGGCCGCATACAGAGCTCACGCCTGCGCTTCAGCGCCACAGAAGGCGACATACTGGCCGATACGCCCATGGTGGTTCTGATTAACGGCGGTTCCGCGTCTGCATCAGAAATTGTCGCGGGCGCCTTGCAGGACCATCGCCGCGCCGTGGTGATGGGCACCCAGTCATTCGGAAAAGGCAGCGTACAAACCGTGATTCCGCTGGATGAAACCCACGCCATAAAAATGACCACAGCCCGCTACTACACCCCGGACGGCCGTTCCATTCAGGCCACCGGCATAAAACCGGATATCGAAGTCAAACCGGCAGAGCTGAAAGAACTGGACAGCCAGCCGATGTTTACTGAAGCTGATTTAAGCGGTCACCTGGAAGGCAAGAACGAAGCCGAAAACCGTAAAAACGAAGCTCAGAATGAAAGCGCTAAGGATGTAAGCGATAACACCAAGGAATCCGCTGAAGCGGTTCTGGATCGTGACTACCAGTTGCGCTCAGCACTGAACCTGCTGAAGGGGCTGAACATCATCAGCCGCACCGGCACATCCAGCAGTGCTCAGGAATAAGTTGCTTTCCATGAGGCACTTTCCAAGGGGCGCTTTCCATGAGGCACTCCCCAAGAAGCACTTTGTGAAACCGCGGCTATCGAATACTTCGATTCGCATGTTGCTGACCATGCTTCTGGGCATGGTCAGCAACATAGCGCAGGCAGGGCCACCACCCACCATCGCCATCATCATTGATGACATGGGCCACAACCGGCTGGAAGGGGAACGCCTGGCGCGGCTGGAGCAGCCTCTCACCCTGTCGTTTCTGCCCTACCGCCGCCATACCGTAGAGCTGGCCAAATTGTCACACAGCCTGAATAAAGAAATCATGCTGCACGCGCCCATGGCCAATACCCAGCATTTCGGCCTGGGACCAGGCGGCCTGACCGAAGATATGGACCAAGCCCAACTTACCCGCACATTGCGGCGGGCTTTGCAGTCGGTGCCTCACGTTCAGGGTGTCAATAACCACATGGGCAGCTTGCTAACGCAGCGCCTGCAACCCATGGATTGGGTGATGACAGAACTGGGCCAGTACCCGCTGTACTTCGTTGATAGCCGCACCATCGCAAGCTCGATAGCCGGTGATGTCGCCCGTGCCCACCGCATCCCCAGCTTTACCCGCGATGTGTTTCTGGACCACGAACAAACCGAAGAATTTATTGACCGGCAATTCAAACTGTTGATTCAACGTGCGCGGCAACAGGGCACGGCCATCGCCATCGGCCACCCCCACAAGATCACTGTAGATTATCTGGAAAAGCACCTACCCCTGCTGGATGAGCAAGGCATTGCAATAGCAACTGTCAGCGGCGTTTGGGCCATTCGCAACGACAACAGAACCATGTTTGCAAACGAAAAAAAGCAGGCCATCGTGCCTGCTTACGCGAGAAAACCGGAATCGGACAGCAGCGCTGCCCAATTGTAATTGCTTGGCAGGCTAATCCCGCACTTCAATTCCCTGGGCTTTCATGAACGCTTTTGCCTCTGGAATGGTGTGCTCGCCGAAGTGAAATATCGACGCCGCCAGAACCGCATCCGCGCCACCGATGGTTACGCCATCGGCCAGGTGCTGCAACTCGCCTACCCCGCCAGACGCAATCACCGGCACCGTTACCGCATCGCTGATGGCGCGGGTAAGGCCCAGGTCAAAGCCAATTTTGGTGCCGTCGCGGTCCATACTGGTTAGTAGCAATTCGCCGGCACCCAGCGCCACCATCTTCTGCGCCCATTCCACCGCATCCAAACCTGTTGGCTTGCGGCCACCATGGGTAAAAATCTCCCACCTGGGTTCTTCGCCCTCGGCACTCACCCGCTTGGCATCAATCGCCACCACAATGCACTGGCTGCCAAAACGCTCGGCCGCGGTTCTTACAAATTCAGGATCAAACACCGCCGCGGTATTGATGGCCACCTTATCGGCACCGGCATTCAGCAGTTTGCGAATGTCTTCCACCGTGCGCACACCGCCGCCGACGGTCAAGGGAATAAACACTTCCGCCGCCATTCGCTCAACGGTTTCATAGGTGGTGTCACGGCTTTCGTGGCTGGCGGTAATATCCAGAAAGGTAATTTCATCGGCGCCCTGCTCGTTGTAACGGCGGGCCACTTCCACCGGGTCGCCAGCGTCGCGGATATGCACAAAGTTCACGCCTTTCACTACCCTGCCCTTGTCCACATCCAGACAGGGAATAATGCGCTTGGCCAGTGCCATGGAAATGCTCCGTTCAGTCAAAAAATCACAGTATCAGAAGATCAAAAAATCAGGCGTTCAGGCTGTCGCAGTAAGCCTGAGCTTCGGCTACATCCAGGGTGCCTTCGTAAATCGCACGGCCGGTGATAGCGCCCAGAATGCCCTGATCGGCCACAGCGCCCAGGCGCTTCAAGTCGTCCATATTGGTCACGCCGCCAGAAGCAATCACCGGTATGCCGCAAGCCTTGGCCAGCGCCGCGGTGGCTTCTACGTTCACGCCCTGCATCATGCCGTCGCGGGCAATGTCGGTGTACACAATGGAATCTACGCCGTCGTTCGCAAAACGCTGGGCCAGATCGGTTGCCATAACCTCAGACACTTCGGCCCAGCCGTCGGTGGCCACGTGGCCGTCTTTGGCGTCCAGGCCCACAATAATGTGGCCGGGGAAACGTTTGCACATTGCGGTTACAAATTCGGGTTCTTTCACCGCTTTGGTGCCAATAATCACCCACTGCACACCGGCCTGCAGGTAGGTTTCAATAATCTCTGCGGAGCGGATACCACCGCCAATCTGAATCGGTAAATCCGGATACTTGCACGCGATGGCCTTCACAATTTCACCGTTAACCGGCTCACCGGCAAACGCACCGTTCAAATCCACTAAGTGAAGGCGCCGCGCACCGGCCTCTACCCAGCGGGTTGCCATATCAACCGGATCGCCGCCGAACACGGTGGAATCGTCCATCCGGCCCTGGCGTAGGCGTACACATTTGCCATCTTTCAGATCGATAGCGGGGATAATCAGCATAGCGTTAGTTTTTCCTGAATATTTTAAATAGTTTGCCGGTGATAACGGGGTAGTTTGGGTGCTGCGGTTTCTGCCGACTTAAGCTCCGGTCCAGCTCACAAAATTCTTAAGCAATTGCAGGCCTGCATCGGCACTCTTTTCCGGGTGGAACTGCACCGCAAAAATATTGCCTTTGGCGACCGCCGCCGCAAGGTCAACACCGTAACGGGTGCGGCCGGCTATGTCGGCGTTATCTTCGGCTTCGGCGTAATAACTGTGCACAAAGTAAAAGCGCTCATCGTCAGCGATTTTGTGCCACATGGGGTGATCTTGTACCTGCTGCACCTGATTCCAGCCCATGTGCGGCACTTTTAGTCGTTTGCCATTTTCGGTCAGCTCATGGCCGAAAAAGCGAACGTGAGCGGGGAATACATCAATGCAGTCAACGCCCCCGTTTTCTTCGCTGTGGGACATCAGCGCCTGCATGCCTACGCACACACCCAGCAAAGGGCGATCGCGGGAGACTTCTTTCACCAGTTCATCCACGCCCAACCGACGGATTTCCGCCATGCAATCGCGAATCGCGCCCACACCGGGGAATATCACCCGGTCGGCGCTGCGGATAAGGTCGGCGTTGTCGGTCACCAGCACCCGGGTATTCGGGGCTACGTGTTCTACGGCTTTGCTCACGGAATGCAGGTTGCCCATACCGTAATCAATGATGGCAACGGTTTTCATAAATTCATCAGTCCAGCAGTTGGGAACAGTCTCGGGCGCCTCGGATCAGAGCGTGCCTTTGGTGGAGGGCATAATACCGGCCATGCGGTCGTCCAGCTCAATGGCCATGCGCAGCGCGCGGCCAAAGGCTTTGAATACCGTTTCAATTTGGTGGTGGGTATTTTTGCCCTTCAGGTTGTCGATATGCAGGGTAATCAGCGCATGGTTCACAAAGCCCTGAAAAAACTCGGCGAACAGGTCTACATCAAAGCCACCCACGGTTGCCCGGGTGAAAGGAACATCCATATGCAAGCCGGGGCGACCGGACAGGTCCAGCACTACCCGCGACAAAGCTTCGTCCAGCGGCACGTAGGCGTGGCCGTAGCGGCGGATGCCTTTTTTGTCGCCCACCGCTTTAGCGAACGCCTGGCCCATGGTAATGCCCACATCTTCTACGGTGTGGTGGTCGTCAATATGCAAATCGCCATCACACACCACATCCAGGTCTACCATGCCGTGGCGGGCAATCTGATCCATCATATGGTCCAGAAATGGCACGCCGGTCTGAAAGTTGGTTTTACCGGTGCCATCAAGATTTACTTCAACACTGATCTGGGTTTCAAGGGTATTGCGTTCAACCCGAGCCTTGCGTTCGACCATGTGAACTCCGTAACTAACTGTTTAAAATAATTTTAAAAAATTTTCGGTTTCAAAGACGCCAATGAATAATTGCGCCAAGTATACCGCTTATTCGTACCGGAGTCCTGCCGGTGGATTCATCGCAACCATTGCCCTGCGCTATGCAAACACTTTCTTCAGATTGCGCATGTACTGGTCTACCAGCGAGTTGAACTCGTGCTTGATAATCGGGCTGATGGCCAGTTTCAGCAGGCTCGGCAGCGGCAGCGTCAATTTTGCATTGGTCTTGAACTTCAGGGTGGACATGGTATCGCCCTTGGCGGTTATAACCCAAGACCCGCTCACCACGCCATTGCCCTGGCCCGTAACAGGCTCCCAGCGAATGGTGCCGGCATCGCGGTCAGACACATAATGGCAGGCGTACGCCGTTTGGATGGAGTACTTGTCAACGCCTACCTTCTCCATTTCCCAGAGGTAGCTGTTATCGCCCAGGTCAGTCAACTTATGCACTTTCGGAAAGTGGCTGACAGACCGGGGCACATCCGCCAGCAGGTCAAACACTTCGTCGTAACTGCCGTCAATTTCCAGCTCGCGGCTGAGTTCTATTGATACGTTGATGGCCATTGCCAACTCCTTGTTGTCATTATTAGAGGCTCTTGTTCTCATTACTAGAGACTAAGATCGTCACAGAAATACGGCGGTATTTTGGCCTAACACTACGGCATTGTCATACACTCACGCTGTTAATTTGCTAACCCTGCGTTATCCTTTGAACTATCGCACACTGATCTGAACGAAGATCTGAACGAACAGGACTCACCCAATGAAAGCACTACGTTACCTGCTCCTTACTATTGTGGCACTGATTTTACTGGCCGTAGCGGCAATAGCCGTCGCCATGCTGGTGATTGATCCCAACACCTACAAACCGCAAATTGAGCAGGCCGTAGAAAAGCAAACCAATCTCGACCTGATTCTAGACGGCGACATCAGCTGGTCGTTCATTCCCATCGGCCTGGAGCTGAATAACGTTGAAGCCAAACTCGACGGCGAACGCTTCATCGCGCTCGATCGCCTGGTCGCAGAGATCGATTTCTGGTCATTGGTCGCCATGTCGCCCCAAGTGAACAACTTTGTACTGAACGGCCTGGATGCGCATCTAAGCGTTAACAAAGAAGGCCAGGCAAACTGGCCCCGCATATTGCCGGAGAAAGACGCGCAGCAAGCCGCCCCCAGCGAACCGGCTCCGGACGCGACTGCTACAGAAACAGCGAGTGAGGGCTCGTCAGAACCACTGAACTTCAACGTCAGCAACGTCGAAATCGCCAACGCCCGGGTGCACTACACCGACGCCACCACCGGCCAGGAAATTACTCTGGAAGATTTCACTCTAGGCGCCAGCAACATCACTCTGGGTTCCGAGTTTCCGTTAGACATTAGCTTCCGGGTAGAAACCGCCGAGCCGAAAATGAGCGTAACCGGCAGCATTGCAGCCCGCCTGTCGGCCAACCAGGCGTTAGATGCATTTAGCGCATCGGGCCTGGACGCAAGCTTCGACATAGGAGGCGATGCATTCGCCGGTAAAACCGTCACCGCTAAAATCAGCGGATCACTGGCCGCCAATCTGGCTAACAAAACCGCGAAGTTCAAAGACATCAGCTTCAGCTTTGCCAACCTGAGCGCCAACACCAATCTGAATGTAGAAGGCTTTGGCGACAAACCAAAATTGGCGGGCAACATCGCCATCAACGAATTTTCATTGAAAAAACTGCTGGAGAACCTGGGCCAACCCGCTATTGAAACCAGTGACGGCGACGTGCTCACCGCCCTGGCCTTCAGTACTAACATTGGCGGAGCAGCGGGCAAGCCGGAGCTAACCGACTTAACCCTGAAACTGGACGACACCACGTTCAACGGTTCAGGCAGTTATAACCTGGCCAGCTCCGCGCTTGTTTTTCGCCTGGCCGGTGACGAGCTAAACGCCGATCGCTACCTGCCGCCACCATCGGACACCCCGGCGACTGAAAGCGGCACTGGTTCTAATTCTGGCTCTAGCACTGCGGCAGCTCAAGCAGACCCGGACTCGAAATTGCTGCCCCTGGACACCCTGCGTGCGCTGTTATTAGACATTGATTTGGGACTGAACAAGCTAACCGTCAGCAATCTCCAGATTAATGAGGTAAAAGCTAGCGCCCTGGCCAAAAACGGCCTGCTGGAAATCGATGACTTCAGCGGCAAACTCTACTACGGCAGCTTTAACGCCAATGCCAGCATCGATGCCCGCTCCGACACTCCGAAATGGAGCATAAACACCGACGTGGCAGACGTACAAACCCTGCCGCTGCTGAACGACCTGGCGGAAGTAGACATGCTCTCTGGCGGAGCAAACCTCAAAATAACCGCCAAATCCACCGGCAACACCATGGCCGCATTGCGCGGTAACGCCGATGGCAAAATTACCTTTAACCTGGCAGAAGGCGAGTTCCGCCGTATGAACCTGACCCGCCTGGCATGTCAGGGCATTGCGCTGGTGAATCAGGAAACCCTGGGTACGACCGACTGGGGCACTACCACACCGTTTAATGACATGCGCGGTACCCTGGACATTAACGGCAACACGCTGAACAACACCGAACTGCTGGCGTCGCTTGCCGGTATGCAGCTGGAAGGCCAGGGCAGCGTAGACATGCAGCAAACCCTTGTCGACTACGAACTCGGCCTGCGTATTGTGGGCGAAATCCACCGCGACCCAGCCTGCCGGGTAACCGACATTGTGAGAAACGTGGTTATACCTCTGGAGTGCCGCGGCAACCTGAGCGATGACCCAGCAGGGCTCTGCTCCTTCGACGGTTCGCGCTTCCGCGACAGCCTGCAAGACATCGCCAAAAACGCAGCCAAGGCCAAAGCAGAGCAAGAAATAGACCGCGCAAAAACCAAAGCAGAAGACAAAGTAAAAGAGAAGCTGCAGGAAAAACTGGGTGAAGGCGCCGGCGACAAAGTGAAAGACGCACTCAAAGGTTTCTTTAACTGATGACTGACAGCTTTGCCCCAGCCCTTTTGAAGTGGTTTGATGAACACGGCAGGCACAACCTGCCGTGGCACCACAACCGCACCGCATACCGGGTGTGGGTGTCGGAAATTATGCTGCAACAAACCCAGGTAGCCACGGTTATACCTTACTACCAGGCGTTTATGCAGCGTTTTCCAGACGTTCACTCACTGGCGTTAGCCCCTACAGACGACGTGCTCAGCCACTGGTCCGGCCTGGGTTATTACGCCCGCGCCCGCAACCTGCGAAAAGCCGCGCAAGCCGTGGTGCAGGAACACAACGGCGAATTCCCCCGCGACCAGCAACAACTGGAAGCCCTAAGCGGCATCGGCCGTTCAACCGCCGCCGCTATTCTGGCCCAGTCCTGGGATATAAAAGCCGCCATACTGGACGGCAACGTCAAGCGGGTGCTGGCGCGCTACCACGTTGTAGCCGGCTGGCCAGGGCAGACTGCTGTGCTACAGAAACTTTGGCAATTCGCCGAACAGCACACGCCCAACGAGCGTATTCGCGACTATACCCAAGCCATTATGGACCTGGGCGCACTGGTATGTACCCGCAGCCGCCCAGGCTGCGAACGCTGCCCGGTGCAGCAAAACTGCCTGGCCTACGCCAACAGTGAAACCGCACTTTACCCCGGCTCGAAACCGAAAAAAGCCAAGCCCGAAAAAACCACCTGGATGCTGATACTGGAAGACAGCGACGGCCGCATACTGCTTCAGCGCCGGCCACCCAGTGGCATCTGGGGCGGCCTATGGAGCCTGCCAGAGCTTGACCCAGCATTGGGTGAAGACGAACTGCAGCAGGCCTGCGAACAACAGCTAGGCCTAAGCTGTGGTGATCCACAACGCATCAGCGGCTTTCGGCACACCTTCAGCCATTACCACCTGCACATACAGCCAGCGCGAATGAGCGCCGAACCCCAGAGCCGCGTTGCCGACGACAATCACCGCTGGCTGCACCGTGATCAAGCATTGAGCCTGGGCTTGCCAGCCCCCATACGCACACTGCTGACAGACCCCGAACAGACCACGCTGCTGTAGCAGCCCGGCAGCCTTATTACTGATATGATGCGTAAAATCTGATTTCCCGCTAAACATACTAAAATCCCCACAGGAGCCCCCATGAGCCGTAACATTTTCTGCCGTAAACACCAGAAAGAAATGGAAGGTCTGAACAACCCGCCCATGCCCGGCGCCCGCGGCCAGGACATCTACGACAACATATCCAAAGCCGCCTGGGACGAATGGCAAAGCCAGCAAACCATGCTGATTAATGAAAAACACCTGAGCCTGATGGACCCGAACACCCGCAAATACCTACAGGCGCAGATGGAACGCTTCTTTAACAACGAACCCTTCGACAAAGCCGAAGGCTACGTACCACCTGAGAAGTAACCCCTAAACGCGGCCTAACGGGCAGCACTGAAAACTTTAACAAATTTTCAAAAGCCCTCTTGACTCAGTGCAGCCAAACCGGTTTAATAGCGCCCCGTTGCAGAGCAGTATTGCAACATGCCCGGATAGCTCAGTCGGTAGAGCAGAGGATTGAAAATCCTCGTGTCGGTGGTTCGATTCCGCCTCCGGGCACCATTAAGAATTCAGATGAAACCCGCCTAGTGCGGGTTTTGTTTTTTCTAAAACCTGAAATGTAAGCAATATGTAAGCAGATTTGGTGAATACCCATCAGGTGCAAACCGCTGTTGCCTCCCTGAACCTCGATAACGAAAAACATTAACAGCCGCTATACACTACACGGGGTTTTGGGTCCTTTCCACCGGGTCTAGCCACCGGGGGAAGCGCGGAGCGCGGTATTTGGCTGTTTTCAAAATCTCTATAGCACCACAATTCGAGTTTTATCACCGGTGGGGTTTAGTACGATACGGCAGTACGGTGCATCCTTGGATTCATAGAATAAGAACAGCGATTAATGGTGCTGGTATTTTCTTACTCATAGGCAACCCGTATCAAGAAGTAATGATAACGCTAAAATAACAGCGATCCGACAGGGACGCCCGGTGGAGGCTCGGAGAGGCGAAACGGATTTAATAGCTTTTTATGTTCTACGGCAAACCCCAACACCTTGGGGCCTTCTGCGCTATTTTCTGGTTCGAAAAAATTAGTTACCTGCAAAGACACAAACTCGGCATTGAACGCGGTTCTATTCCGTCATTGGCGGCCACTGCCTAGCCGCGTGAAGGACACGTAGCACGCGCACCAGATCCCCGAGCAAGTCATAGATCAGGATATAGTTCTGATGTGCAACCAGCTCGCGGGTATCGGCTAAACGGCCAGGCGACCAAGGTTTGGATGATCGACCAAGCTCAACGCTCTCTCCGACAACAGCTCATCAAGAGTTAAAGCGCCGACTGGATTGTCGGCCTCGATGTAATCATAAATATCGTCGCGGTCTTTTATCGCCTCTGGAGTCCAGAACAATTCCATCATTCAGATGCGTCAAGTCTAAGGCGCGTTGCAGTTCGCCGGGCTGCAAATTTGGCCTCTACCTCGGCGGCGGGGATCAAGTTGCCGGCATTAGCCGAATCCAGACCATTTTTCACTTGGCGACGAAACCAAACGTCATGCCCAGCGGCTTCCTCTTGCTGACGCACAAAGTCACGCATGAAGTCGCGCAAAAGTTGCGCCCCGGTGCGGTCGCGGGACTTGGCAGCTGTGGCGAACTCGGCTTTTAGACCTTCATCCACCCGGAAGGTGAAGGTTGCTGTTGCTTCAGTCATGGTTGAGCCCTTTTGTGTTACAAGAAAAGTACATAGTAACACTCGGAGGATAAAACTCAAGAGATCTCGTTTTGTCGCGTAAGCCCAAAGGTATGGAACTCCCTCTGTAAGCTATCGCCTGCCAGATTTTTGCCTGTATAAACGTAATTCTCGAAGCTCACCATCAGCTTCCTTCGCTTCGGAAGCAACTGGCCCCGCTTGAATGCAGTTCGGGCTGATGACGTGTCGAACCTCGACAGTGCAAGCTTCAAAACATGGCCCTCGACGTGTGCTTCTTCAATCGCGAAATCCTTAAATGCCGTACGCATCCCATGAGCGGTGGCCATACGCCCGGATTTCGGATCAACAAACCCTGGGCCACCGTTTCTCAGGTCTGCGTGGTGGATCTCTTTCACAGTCAGGTTGAGCGCATTCTCGCTCATCATTTCCTTGCCACGAACCCAGCTAATTCGCCATTCCGACCAATTAGCCGCAGTTCGGCATAATTTTTAATGCTTTTCCGAATTCACAATTGCAGAGACATACTTCTCAAAGCTGTTCATGAGCTTCCGACGCTTAGGAATCAGCTGCGCTCGCTTGTATGCCCCTCGGGCCGACGATGTTTCGAGGTGCGACAGCGCAAGCTCCGAAACATAGTCATCAACATGACCTTCTTCAGTAGAGAAGTCCTTAAAGGCGGATCGCATGCCGTGGGCAGTGCCTGCTTTGTCGGACTACACGTCTACAGACCTGCCCGGCCTTCTGCATCCCGTCTAAATACGCTACTCTGAAGCCATAAAACTGCGGAAAACCATACGGTTGAAAACGAGATGTATAGGCGGCGAGTGCATGGACAAGAAAAAGCTCACAGAGCGGGATATCTGCACCAAGTTTATCAATCCAGCTTTAGAACAAGCCGGCTGGGATATGCTGAAACAGGTACGGGAAGAAGTGTCATTTACTGCTGGCCGAATCATCGTGCGGGGCCGCTTGCACACCCGGGGCAAACGCCGCCGCGCGGATTACGTTCTCAGCCACAAGAAGAACATGCCCATTGCCATCATCGAGGCCAAGGACAATAACCACAGTCTTGGCGACGGCATGCAGCAAGGGCTGGCCTACAGCGATGCTCTGGACGCCCCCTTTGTGTTCAGCAGCAACGGCGACGGCTTTCTGTTCCATGACCGCACCGGGCTATTCGGCCAGACCGAAACCACTCTGCAACTGAGCGAGTTCCCTTCGCCAGAAACACTTTGGAATCTGTATTGCCAGTACAAAGGCATTAGCAGCCAGGCGCGGAAAATTGTGGAACAGCCCTATTACGATGACGGCAGCGGACGCACGCCGCGTTACTACCAAACCGTGGCCGTTAACCGCACCGTAGAGGCCGTTGCCAAAGGCCAGAACCGTATTCTGCTGGTAATGGCCACGGGCACCGGTAAAACCTTCACAGCATTCCAAATTATCTGGCGGCTTTGGAAGGCAAAACAAAAGAAGCGCATCCTATTTCTGGCCGACCGAAACATCCTGATCGACCAGACCAAGAACAACGACTTTAAACCCTTCGGCCAGGCGATGACCAAGGTCACCAATCGCACGGTAGACCCGTCTTACGAGATTTACCTGTCTCTTTACCAAGCGGTGACCGGCAGCGAAGAAGAGCAAAATATCTACAAACAGTTCTCGCCGGACTTTTTCGACCTTATCGTCATCGACGAATGCCATCGCGGCAGCGCCTCGGTCGATTCCGCCTGGCGCCAGATTCTTGATTACTTCTCCACCGCCACCCACGTTGGCCTGACTGCGACGCCAAAAGAAACCAAAGAAGTGTCTAACACCGATTACTTCGGCGAGCCGGTATACTCCTATTCGCTCAAACAAGGCATCGAAGACGGCTTTCTGGCGCCCTACAAAGTGGTGCGGGTAGACTTGGACAAAGACCTGCAAGGCTGGCGCCCATCCAAGGGCCAAACTGACAAGCACGGCGAGCTGATAGATGACCGCATTTATAACCAAAAAGATTTTGACCGCCAGCTGGTGCTGGTAAAGCGCACCGAAGTAGTCGCTGGCAAAATCACAGAATTTCTGGAAAGCTCTGACCCATTCCAGAAAACCATCGTGTTCTGCGAAGACATCGACCACGCCGAACGCATGCGCCAGGCACTGGTGAATCTGAACCCGAAGCGAGTGCAGGAAAACCGCAAATACGTGATGCGCATTACCGGTGACGAACAGGAAGGCAAAGCTGAGCTCGACAACTTCATCAACCCGGAAGAACGCTACCCCGTTATTGCCACCACCAGCAAACTGATGACCACCGGCGTGGATGCCCAAACCTGCAAACTCATCGTGCTGGACCAGCGCATACAATCCATGACCGAGTTCAAACAAATCATCGGCCGTGGCACCCGCATCAACGACGACTACAACAAGCACTGGTTCACCATCCTGGACTTCAAAAAAGCCACCGAACTGTTTGCAGACCCGGATTTTGACGGCGACCCGGTGAAGGTTTACCAGCCCAAAGCCGGCGACCCAATTAATCCAGACGCGGATGAAGCAGACGACGGTTCAGAACCCGACGAACACCCCTGCGCTGAAGACGCGGAAGGCTATGAAGTAGACCCAGCGTCAGGTTGGGAAAACGACGACGGCAATACCTCTGGCGGTGAGGAGGACGAAACAGGTAAGCCAAAACGGATAAAATACGTGGTCGGTAACGTTGAAGTCGCCGTTATTGCAGAGCGAGTCCAGTACCTGGGGCCGGATGGCAAGCTCATCACCGAAAGTCTGAAAGACTTCACCCGCAAACAGGTAAAAGAACAATACGCCTCCCTAAACGACTTCCTGCGTCGCTGGCACCAAGCGGACCGCAAGCAGGTCATTATCGACGAACTGACGGAACAGGGCGTTATCTGGGACGACCTCATAAAAGACGTCAGCAAGAAGTTGGGCGCCGAGCCAGACCCCTTCGATGTTATCTGCCACATCGTTTACGACCAGCCACCGTTCACCCGCAAAGAACGCGCGGAACAGGTGCGCAAGAACAACTACTTCAGTCAGTACGAAGGGCCCAGCCGGCAGGTTCTGGACGCGCTACTGCAGAAATATACCGATACCGGCATTGAGTCTATTGAGGATGTTAAAATCCTCACCCTCGCGCCCTTCAGCCAGATTGGCGCGCCGATGGAACTGATTGATGCTTTCGGCGGCAAACCTGGCTACACCGAAGCGGTAAGAAGCCTCGAACAAGAGCTGTACCGGAAAATCGACTAATCACCGGCTTTCGTAACCCCCCTATTTTTTACATCTCAGGAATGCATTACCTATGTCTATCAGCAGCACCATTAAATCCATTCAGGACATCATGCGCAAAGACGTTGGCGTGGACGGCGACGCCCAGCGCATAGGCCAGTTGGTGTGGATGCTGTTCCTGAAGATTTTTGACGACCGCGAACAAGAATGGGACGTCCTCTACGACGACTACAAATCCCCGCTTCCAGAACAACTGCGCTGGCGTAACTGGGCAGCCGACCCAGAAGGCATGACCGGTGACGACCTGAAGAACTTTATTGATAACAACCTGTTTCCCGGCCTGCAAAACCTGGAACCCGCCGGCGACGATTACCGTGGCGTGGTTATCCGCAACGTATTTGAAGATGCCTACAACTACATGAAATCCGGCCAGCTAATGCGCCAGGTCATCAACAAGTTGCAGAGCGGTGTGAATTTCAACAAATCCGCCGAGCGTCACGAGCTTGGCGATATGTACGAACAAATCCTAAAAGACCTGCAAAGCGCAGGCAACGCCGGCGAATTCTATACACCCCGCGCGGTTACCCAGTTCATGGTCAATCGGGTAGACCCAAAGCTAGACGAAAAAGTGATGGACCCTGCTTGCGGCACCGGTGGCTTCCTGACCTGCACCATAGACCACAAGCGCACACGCTATGTAAAAACACCGCAGGATGAGCAGACCCTGCAACACACCATCATGGGCGTAGAAAAAAAGCCCCTGCCCCACCTGTTGGCCACCACCAACCTGATACTGCATGGCATCGAAGCACCAGACCAGGTCAAACACGACAACACCCTGGCTCGCCCGTTGATCAGCTGGGGCTCGAAAGAACGGGTAGACGTCATCATCGCCAACCCACCCTTTGGCGGTATGGAAGAAGACGGCATAGAAACCAACTTCCCCAGCGCCTTCCGCACACGGGAAACCGCCGACCTGTTCATGACCCTGTTTATCCATCTGCTGCGCAGTGGTGGCCGCGCTGCTGTGGTGCTACCAGATGGTTTCCTGTTCGGCGAAGGCATGAAAACCCGCCTGAAAGAAAAGCTGCTAAGCGAGTGCAATCTGCACACCATCGTACGCTTGCCCAACGGCGTGTTCAGCCCTTACACCGGCATCAAAACCAACCTGCTGTTCTTCACCAAAGGCAAACCCACCGAAAACGTGTGGTTCTACGACCACCCCTACCCGGACGGCGTGAAAAACTACAACAAAACCAAACCCATGCGGTTTGAGGAATTTCAGACAGAAATCGACTGGTGGGGCAGCGAAGCCGACGGCTTTACCAGCCGCGAGGAAACCGAGCAGGCGTGGAAAGTGTCCATCGACGACATCAAGGCTCGCAACTACAACCTCGACATCAAGAACCCTCATCAGGGTGAGCTGGTCAATCACGACCCAGAAGAACTGCTGGCCAAGTACGAGCAGCAACAGGCCGAGATTCAGGAAATCCGCCACCAGCTGCGGGACATCCTGGCCAATGCGCTCAGTCACGACAGTGCCGGAGGTGAGGCGTGAGTGGGCGTGAACTAATTACAGAACGCCTGGACTTGTGGACTGGGGCGGTCACCAAAAAATCCAGCAGTGGCCGGGGGAGTAATGGCAAGATTGAGTTGACTGGGATTAAGAAGCTGCGGGAATTGATTCTAGAGTTGGCGGTGCACGGAAAGCTCGTTGACCAAGACCCAGGAGATACCGCTGCGTCAGAACTGCTCAGCCGAATCACTGACATTCGGAAAGATTTGATTATCGGAAATAAAATAAAGAATTCCAAACCACTGCCGCCGGTACTTCACGAGGAAGCTCCTTCTAGACTCTCAGATGGCTGGGCATGGACCCGTTTGGGAACAATCGCCGAAATCAATCCGCGCAACACCGCCGCGGACCTGACAGAAGCCTCGTTTATACCGATGCCTCTGGTGACTACCTCCTACCATGGCGAACATGGAGATGAATCCAGAGCTTGGGGTGAGATAAAGAAGGGCTATAGTCACTTCGCTGATGGCGACATTGGATTAGCCAAAATTACACCGTGCTTCGAAAACAGCAAAGCCGCGGTTTTCAGAAGCCTGAGAAACGGAGTTGGTGCAGGCACGACGGAACTGCATGTTGCTCGACCGCTATCCACGGCCATAAACCCATACTTCATCCTCTTGTTCCTGAAGTCACCAAAGTTCCTAGCTGAAGGTAAAAAGGTGATGACCGGCTCCGCTGGACAAAAGCGTGTTCCAAAAGACTACTTCGCGCAGACACCATTGCCGCTGCCACCGGAGGACGAACAGTACCGCATCGTCCAAAAAGTCGATGAACTCATGGCCCTCTGCGACCGACTGGAGCAGCAAACCAGCAACCAGCTCGAAGCCCATGAAACACTCGTGGACACCCTGCTCGGCACCCTCGCCCAATCCCAAAACGCCACCGAACTGGCCGACAACTGGACTCGCCTCGCCGCCCACTTCGACACCCTGTTCATCACCGAACAGAGCATCGACAAGATCAAGCAGACTATTTTGCAACTGGCAGTGATGGGGCGATTGGTGGAGCAGGATGCGGGAGATGAGCCTGCAAGTGAATTCATGAAAAGGCTTGAAATCACACAGCAGGAACTCAGCAGCGAGTCTAAGCAGAGAAAAACGAAGCCCCTGCCCCCTATTGAAGAGTCCGAAGGACCATTTCGGCTTCCACCAGGCTGGTTTCTCTCGCGCCTCGATGACATTACAGACATCCAAGGCGGTATTGCAAAAGGCAAGAAGCTATCTGACAAAAAAATGCGCTCCCTACCTTACCTGCGTGTCGCTAATGTTCAGCGTTCGTCACTGGACCTTTCCGAAATAAAAGATATTGAAATAGCCGAGAACGAGGTTGAGCGTTATCTGGTTCATCCTCGAGACCTGCTCATAACAGAAGGAGGCGACTGGGATAAGGTAGGCAGAACCGCAATTTGGGACGGCAGCATCAATCCGATGGCTCACCAGAACCATGTATTCAGAGCCCGACTGATAATGGACGAACAGAACGAACGGTGGTTCGAGAAGTATCTGAATTCACAGTTTGCGCGGGACTATTTTGCCGGCTCAAGTAAGCAGACCACCAACCTGGCCTCCATCAACAAAACCCAGTTGCGGAGCTGCACTATTCCACTGCCACCACTGGAAGAGCAGGCCCGAATCGTCGATAAATTCGATGAACTCATGGTTTTCTGCGACCAACTCAAGGAATGCCTGTCCCAGGCTAACAAAACCCGTTCCCAGCTGGCTGAAGCAGTCGTGGAACAAGCAATCAGTTAAGGACAACGCAATGCCGGTTTTAGATAAAAAGTACGACAAGCTTACGTTGAACGGCGACTACCTTAACGATCCACTGCTCATGGCGCTCGCGTGGAAGAAGGCACATGACTATATCCGTACAGCCAACTGGTACGCGGATAACTTTGAACTCGATGTGTCATCTATCGATTTGCCGAATCGCTGTAACGAATGGGTCAACGATATTCAGGAAAAGCTTGAGTTCAAACCACTCGAGCTCGTTCCAGCTCCAAAATCCCATCCATGGGAATTTGTTAAGCCAGAAGATCCGTTTAAGGTAGCGGAGTACAAAGTGATTTGGCAGCCCAAAGTCACTCTCAAAGTTGAAGGGGGTTCTGCTCGTGAGCAGAAGGATGGCGACAAAGACCTATTGAGACTGAGACCTTTAGCCCACATAGGCATTCGTGAACAAGCGATTATGACACTTGTCATGATGTGCTTGGCAAACGAAGTTGAGTCCATGCAAGGTGACCCATCAACTGACTACGAGAATGTTCATGAAAAAGGCGTAGCCAGCTACGGCAATCGACTCTACTGCCGCTATAAAGATGACAAGGCTGAGCACAGCTACGGCGCAACGACCACCTACAGCAAATACTTCACTGATTACCGAAAATTCCTCGAACGCCCATACCATTTTGCTAGAAAAGAGTTGCAAGAAAAATCGGAAGAGGAAGAGGTATACCTGTTGGAGCTGGACCTGTCTCAGTTTTTCGACTGTATCAACCGAGAGATACTTGTCGAGAAAATTGAGACACTGGCAAATCAGCAAGAGCCCAATGAAGAACTCGATAGATTAGCCAGTAAAAGCGTGCTTAGCGCGTTTAAGGACTGGGACTGGTCACAGTCAGCGAAAGATAGATACAAGAAATTGTGCTCCTCGGATGAGGTACGTGAAGCACCGCCAGGACTCCCCCAGGGACTTGTTGCGTCTGGCTTTTTAGCCAATATCTATATGGCAGAGTTTGACGGCTATATGAGAAAACTCATAGGTCAAGCCATAAACGAGCTAGGCGACATAAGACTTTCTGATTACTGCCGTTACGTTGATGACATGCGCCTTGTATTGGTTGGCCCCAACCGGGAAAAGCTAGAACGCGCGCCCCATGAAGAAAGCTCCCAAGACCAAACTCATTTGGACATAATCAAGTCAGCATTACTTGGTAAAATAATGCCTGAGCTAAAAGCTCTGAATCTTAAAGCTAATAAAAAGAAAACAAAAATTGAAGTTTTCAGAGGCAAGTCTGTTGGTATTTCGCACACACTGGAGGATATTCAGACCAGTGTGTCAGGTCCGGTATCAAATGAGGATGCGGAGATTCACCTTGGTCAGCTTGAGTCACTACTCGTTCTATCGAGCAGTGATGCTGAGGATCAAACTGAAGGCTCAGGGCGCTTTAACCGGCTTGCTGCAATAGAGAAAGGCATATTTGATGTCCGCGAGGACACGTTGAAACGCTTCGCAGCCAATAAAATATCGAGCTTACTGAACAATATACGCCATTTTACTTCACGCAAAACCGATGAAGACGGCCAAGCAAGGCCAGGTGACTGGGACTACTTGCAGGAGAGGCTCGCTCGGCGATTCATAGCCTGTTGGAGCCGAGATCCCGCATTGGTTTTATTGCTCAAAAAAGGACTCGAGCTCTTCCCAAGCACTAAACTACTTGAGCCGGTACTGGATCAACTTCGCTACCTCAAAGGGTTACCGTACTCCTTCGAGCTTGAGGCAGATGACCCGCAAGCCATGCGGCAGGCCGCCATTGGGAAGTATTGCCTCGCCGAGGTTTTCCGGCATACGGCTACCATCATTCATCGTAAAGATAGACAGGCAATTCCTGCCCACGCAGACATTGATGGATTTTTCGAATTACTACAGACCTCCGCGATAGCAGTTATCTCCAGACCCGCAGGGTTAAATGACACGGGAAGCATTGAAAAGGATGCAAAGTTCGCCCCACTGGCATCGCTCCGGCAAGAGGACTTTGAGTTTTTAGCAGACCAAGCCAGATTCCTGCTGTTAGTGCGGTTAGACACCACTCTGGAAGCAAGCTCTGGCTCACCGTTCCACGACTTTATTTTTAAACTGGCCAAAGGATTTCGGAACACCCCCCTACCCGCCGAAGTAGATAATCGTGATATCGCTACCGCAATACTAATTGCCAGTCAGTTGATAGATGACTCGAAACCACTCCTCCGTTCGACTGCGAGCCTACTGGAAACTCATGGTGAGGCAGCAGAGATACTAGAGCTGATTGCGATACAGGATACAACGCTTTTCCATGCTCTTATTCTTCATGCTCGGGTATTACCGTATACATGGCTCGAGAAATCAGGTGTGTCTGAGCTGGTACAGAAGCTCTATATAGGAGTCAGACCGTCAGCTAAAGCGCTTTCTGAGATTAAAACTCGCATCTCGCTATATAAACTTATCTCGCGCCCGGACAATCCCTTTGGCAATGAAATCATGGCGCTCAAGCTCATGCAGGCGTTGCTGGATAAAGAGGCCGAGTTCGCCAAGGCAAATCGGGAAGATATCATTGACTTGGCGAAGACAAAAGTAACGTTTGAGAAGTTTTCAGCCCCACCTATCTTCGACGTTTTTGAACACAGCCTCACCATTGAGCTAGAATTTCATCCAACTTTCAAGAAAGCGGCGAAACACCTTCACCCCGAACACGACGAGACCTTTGTACTGCAACGCACCGCTCTGTGCTTACGTGCCGCTTTAGCAGGCTCTGGCGACCCTACAGGTTTTGGGCAAACTATTTCCCCGAGAACTGGCTACCGTGGTCTAAAAACAACACAGTACAAAAGACAAATTGGTCTTCTCACGACGCCCGAATCTCTTGCTGGTGAATCTGCTCAGTTCTCTGGCTGGCTTACCACTCTGCTCTCAAAGCTACTCAAGTGGCCAGGTATTCGCGTAAACGACCAAGGCTATCCCTGGCCTGCTGAACTCACTATTGAAAATGTCAGAAAGTTAGTTGAAGAGCGGCTCACCAAACTCAAGGAATGCTACTGCCAACAATCCCACATGCCCGGCCTTTCCGAGTTGATTTCACCGGACTGGGACGCAGCCAAAAGAAGTCTGATTGTAGCCATGGTTCAAACCAAAATGCCGCAACAAAAGGACTTCGTTGAGCATGGCTTATTTCTGGATGACCCCGAATACCGCGCAAGTCACAGGCGACATTTGGCACGGGTCGCGAAACTGGTAACCAAGCATATTGAGGCCCAACATCTTAAGAAGCCAACCAACGGTGACCGTGAACAGGATATAGATCTAATAGTGCTACCTGAGCTGGCCGTCCACCAGGACGATATGGATATCCTGATTCACCTATCCCGAAAAACCCACGCAATTGTCGTTGCCGGCCTTGGTTTCATTAATCAGTCAGGTGTGAAAGGCCCAAATAACTGTGCCATCTGGGTAGTGCCCAGAAAACACAATGGCAATCGGAACGAAATCCAAAAATTTCAGGGCAAACACCACATGACTACTCCTGAAAAACAGATGAATATTCAACCGTGGCGGCCCTACCAGCTATTGCTTGAACTTGCCCATCCGGCCTTTCCGAATGCTCCGGGCTTTACTCTCACGGCGGCCATCTGCTTCGACTCCACGGACATAGCGCTGAGCGCAGACCTGCGCGACAAGTCCCATGCGCTTTTGATTCCAGCACTCAACCGAGATGTAAACACCTTCGACTCCATGGTTGAAGCACTCCATTATCACATTTACCAGCACGTTGTTCTCGTCAATACTGGCGAATATGGCGGCTCTTACGCTATGGCACCGTATGACGAGCGGCACAACCGGTTGATTGCTCATTCGAACGGCAATGACCAGGTGACAATAAACACCTTCAAGATGAATATGTTTGATTTCCGGCGTGACGGGGTTGGCTCGGGCATGCAGTCAGGCATAAAACAAAAATCTGCCCCGGCCGGTGTTGCCATCAAACAAACAGGGAGCAAATAGGGATGGCAATCGAACAAGGCATCTGGCGCATTGGCGACCAGCCAAAAAAGCTCAAACCCGCCGCCCTGGCAGACGAAGCGTTGCTGGAAGACCAGGTGATGAAGGACATGTCCATTCTGAATTCGGACTGGCTCCTCATCGGCCGTCAGGTGCGCACCAGCTACGACAAGCTCATCGACCTGCTGGCCATGGATGCCAACGGCTCCATCATCATTGTTGAGCTCAAGCGAAATAAGACACCTCGTGATGTGGTTGCGCAGACCATCGACTATGCCTCCTGGATAGCCAACCTCTCCGATTCGGACATCGTGGACATCTACCTTAACTTCGCGAAAACCTACCAGCTTAAACACCAAACGCTGGATGAAGCCTTCGCCGCTAAGTTCCGAACGTCTCTCTCGGACATCACCATCAACGACAGTCACCAGATGGTTGTCGTCGCGACCTCGCTGGATGCGAGCACCGAGCGCATCATCAACTACCTGAACGAATACGCTCAGATATCTATCAACGCACTCTTCTTCGCAGCCTTCGAAGACAACGGCCAGCAGTATCTGAGCCGCGCTTGGATGATTGACCCGGATGAAAATCAGGAGCGTGCCGTGACTAAGGGTAAGAAGGAGCCCTGGAACGGCGAGTTTTATGTCTCTTTTGGTGATAACCGCCCATGGGAGCTTGCAAGAAAGCTCGGTTTCATCGCCGGCGGTGGTGCCAATTGGTACTCCAAAACCCTATCGATGCTCTCAGAGGGCGACCGAGTGTGGGCAAACATCCCGAAGACCGGCTACGTTGGCGTGGGCATAGTCACCGGCGAGCGTGAACGAGCGGATCAATTCGAGTTTGATACCCCCGATGGCCCGCTCACCCTTCAACAAATGGAAGACACTGGGATCTATAGTCACCTGGATGGAGAGGCTGACGATGAAACGGCAGAATATCTCGTCCCGGTGCGTTGGCTGAATACCGTTCCGAAAGACCGAGCCTTTAGTGAAGTTGGGCTCTTTGGCAACCAGAATACGGTCTGCAAACCGACAACGCCGAAGTGGAGTCACACTACCAATCGACTTAAACAGGCTTGGCATATCCAGTGAGCAAAGAGGTCACGGTGGCTCATCGAAGGGGTGCATAAGCTCAAAACCGTCGTCCGGCAACTTGGCGCCACTATAGCCCAATAAGGCGAATTCACTAATGTCGGCGTCAGCCGGAATAGCCCGAAGCTCAAGATAACGGCTAAAATCTCGCCTGGTGCGCGGCGGCAGGCGGCGCGTGAACGCCTCCATCACTTGATGACGGTGCTCTACCTGCTTCAGCGGAAAGGCCGGATAACCCTGGAACCCTACCTCTTTGGCGCGAGCCATCTCAGTTCCAACACTGTACTGGAGCACCACATGGCCACCTTGCTTTACCAATTGCCCAACACGATACCGGGAGCGCTTTTGACTCTCTCGTGCCTGCCAAAAAAGCAGCAGTCGTTGTGGTTCAACCAGATGTTCAATCAAGCGGGTCATGTCAGTTCTCCAGGGCCTGCAGTAGGCGTTAAACTCGTTCGGATCACGCACCATGCGTTGCATTTTCTCGGGTTGCAACTCATGGCCGAGACTGGTTCCGTTGTCAAAATATGGTGCAAACCTCGCGGTAGGGCTGTCTTCTGTCCAAATCAGACCCCAGTTCTCTTGATGCCTGTCGGTATTACCAATTAAGGCGTCAAAACAAAGACCTAGCCCCCAGTAAAGTCGCCAATCATGAGAGAGCCATCCGCCTCGCTCCAGTACACGGCTTAACGTAATGATAGTGGATAGATTGTGTCGCTTGCCTTTCTCCCGATCGTAGTCAGGAATGCGGCGTTGCATGCAGTCTCCGCCTGGGAAAAAACGCTCATCGTTTTCGTCGTTGTACCCTAAAAACCATTCGTTTACGGTGAGTATCTGGTTGGGGAAGACCAGGGTCAGTATGAGTTTCGCTCCGAACAAGAGTTAGTGGGCGAATTTGCGAGTATTCGTAAGGTCAAATGGCGAGGGCGCGTTTCCCGAGACCAGCTTTCTACGAAGCCGAGCAAGCAACCATACCCGTCACGCTCATCGACATCGATCTATTGGCGGACTTGGTAGTGGCGAATTATGAGCAGTTCGACATAGAGGGCCAGCGACTTATGCCGCTGATGAAAGTCTACTGGCCAGCAGAGTGAAGTGAGTCGCACTTTAAAAAGTCGATTTCCGTGGATACCAAGCCTGGATACCCGAGCCCAGCTACTCAAAGCTTAACAGCTGAAAATGCCTAATCGTAAGGCCTGCCGCATCCAGTACGAACAACCCGCAGATGGTTACAATAATGCAAACTGGCCAGAGATGATCCAGTGGTTGGTTGAACACATGACCCGGCTAGAGCAAGCCCTGAGCGGCCCACTGGAGAAGATTCGACAGCAGTTGAGAAACACCGATCTGAGCAGTGGGTCATCTGACCAGAATACAGAACTACTAAGAAATGCTTAGTAGTTCGCTGAAATAGCAGGAATAGCTGTCTGGCCGGGCTCTAAGTACACGCTATACTGTGTTATTTGAGTAAAACGACAAGGAGATGTCATGACTGAACAACAAATACGGATTTTTACCTCAAACGATGGCCAAGCCCAGCTTGAAGTGGCGCTGGAACAGGAGACGGTTTGGCTTCATCAAAGTCAGATGGCTGCATTGTTCGACACCTCAACGGATAACGTCGGTTTGCACCTGAAGAACATCTATCAAGAGGGTGAACTGAAGGAAGTTCCAACTACCGAGGATTTCTCGGTAGTTCGGCAGGAAGGCAAGCGACAGGTTCGCCGGAGCATCACACACTACAACCTGGATGCCATAATATCCGTTGGCTACAGAGTCAGCTCAAAGCGCGCTACTCAGTTCCGGCAGTGGGCCACGCAGGTACTGAAAGATCACCTGGTTCAAGGCTACACCCTGAACCAGCGCCGGCTCACCGAGCGCGGCATAGAGTTCGAGCAGGCCGTTAATCTGCTAAGCCGCACCCTGACTAATCAAGGCTTGGTTTCCACCGAAGGCGAAGCCGTTGCCCGGGTAATCAGTGATTACGCCCGTTCATGGAGCCTGTTGCAGGGCTATGACGAACAGCAGTTGGCTGAAGTGGGTATCAAGCAACTTGATATGCTGGCACGATCAGGCGTTTCTGGTGGACTTCGTTAAACAGGAACCCGTGCAGGCAGACGACCGGGACAAATTGCGCCAGCTGCTGGCTGAACGTGAATTCGCCGGAATCATCTTCACCACAGCACAGAAGTTCGCCTTACTGAATAACGAAAACTTCATAATAAACCGGCCAATTATCCGGCCAAAATCACTTCGCATCATGCCAAGAAAAAATAATAAAAATGATCTACAATAAACAGATAGCAGTACTTATCTTATAAATACAGTGGTTATAAAACCGGCCAAACCATGACATCGAAACTTGCCATCACTCCCTTTACCCCCCAAGAATCCGCGCTTCAACAGCATGGAATTTTTGACCTGGTGACTCAATTGGATCGCCAAGCAGCAAAGCTGACGGGGATGATACCGACCCAAAGTGCCGATACAATCCGTTGCCACATGGCCGTCATCAATTCTTATTACTCCAACCTTATCGAAGGAAACCGAACCCTTCCCCATGAGATTCGGGCGGCTCAGCGCGGGCACTACAGCGACGATCCGGTTAAACGTGATCATCAAATAGAGTCGGTCGCGCACATTAGGGTTCAGAAATGGATTGAAGGCCAGGAACTGACACTGAAAACAGTTTGTTCTACGGCGTTTATTCTCACGCTTCACCGTCGGTTTTATGAGGGGCTTCCAGAGTCCTTGCGACAGCTACGCGATGAAAACGAAATCGTTGCAATGGTTGAGCCGGGACAATGGCGGCAACAGAATGTGAAAGTCGGGCGGCATGTTCCTCCTGATGCCAAAGGTCTGGCGAGTTTGATGGAGGGGTTTTGTGATGAATACCGATCTGCCCGCTATCCAGGCAACAGCCGGCTGATCGGCCTTGCTTGTGCTCACCACCGATTTTTATGGATTCATCCGTTTATGGATGGGAATGGTCGAGTCGTTCGGTTATGGACCGATGCCCTCTTTCGGGCGGAAGGTTTGGAGAGCTACGGTATCTGGAGCCTCAGCCGAGGCCTGGCTCGCCAATCTTCAGACTACAAAGCAGCTCTGGCACAGGCAGACTATCCAATGCAGGGCACGAATGATGGTCGCGGCCCTTTGAGTCAGGAGCGCTTAACACTGTTCTGCAAGTTTATGCTGGAAACCGCGCTGGATCAGGTGAACTACATGTCGGACATGCTTGCCTTGGATGGATTGCTTACCAGAATACGGGGCTATATCGACGCTCGAAACGATGGCCGCGTTCCTGGAATGACCGGGAAGTACAAACCGGTTACAGCTCTATTGCTCTACAATGCGTTCCTGGCAGGATCTCTGGAACGGGCTGATGCCATCGATCTAACGGGGATGCCTGAACGAAGTGCTCGACGATTGCTTGCGCAATTAAAAGAGGAAGGCCTGCTCAGCGAAACCAGCAGCCGATCACCTCTAAAATGGGAGATCCCCGAGCATGCAGAGCCATTTTATTTCCCGCAGCTTGCACCAGGTGCCTAGCATTAGCCACGCGTACTAAAGAACACTGCATAATCAAGCGCCAACATTGAGCACGCGATTGTCCATTTTTTAAAAACTACACTCTGAGGTTTTCATGTTTTCTGGATTGAGCTCTGTTTTCCGATCATTAATGCGGCTGAGTCTTGTTTCTCAGATTACCATCGGCATTGCTGCCGGTGTACTGTTCACCGCGGCTGCCTGTCGACGGGCGGAAGCCCGGCAAGAAGGGTAAGTGTTGAAGATTGAAGGTTGAGCGATATACAAAATCAGGGTGCACGACATGCTAGCAGAGTCCCATAACCTCATTTTTGTTGGTATGCCCGGCAGCGGTAAAAGCACGGTGGGTGTGCTGGTTGCCAAGAGACTCGGACTGGGCTTTATCGACACCGATTTATTGATACAGCAAGAAACCGGCCGTACGCTTCAGAACATCGTTGACCAGGATGGATACGTTGCCTTGCGGAAAGCAGAGGAACAGATGCTGTTGAACTTGAATGTGCAACAGCACGTCATCAGCACGGGTGGCAGCGCCGTCTACAGCGATGCGGCCATGAGGCACCTCAAGACCGGAGGCACCGTTGTCTTCCTCGATATCTCTCTGGATACAGTGTTTGCGCGGATTGGTGACTATAGCTTGAGGGGTATCTCAAAAAGGCCTGACCAATCGCTTCTTGAGCTTTATGAGGAGCGCTCCGCCCTGTATTCCCGCTATGCAGACCTGACGGTCCGGGGAGATTCTCTGAGCCAGGAGCAGGTTTGCGACGCTTTGATAGCCAGCCTGCACAGCATTAAGAACCCGGCGGCCCCAAACAGCTAAGTCGCTGGCGTCACGGCACCATGTCATCTGGATCAACTAGCTGGGAATATTTAAGCTCCAGAATCACATTGTCTCGATCAGCATTGGGCGAATGGTACTCAGCAATCCCCTCGTCCAGACAAACAAGACCGCGGGACAAGCCAAATCTGGCAGCAACCAGAGGTGTAATTGCAGAGATACCCCGCTCTTCCAGCGGGTCACCTTGT
Source organism: Marinobacter gelidimuriae (assembly GCF_000372805.1). GTDB lineage: Bacteria > Pseudomonadota > Gammaproteobacteria > Pseudomonadales > Oleiphilaceae > Marinobacter > Marinobacter gelidimuriae. The sequence goes on from NZ_KB889886.1 coordinate 28,040, forward strand.
GTGATGAGGAGCTTTGGCTTTTGTATCTGCTTTTGGCCCCAGTACGACATGAGTCGTTCTGAGACCTCAGCTGCGACATAAGCAGGATCCTGGGGGTCGCCCAAACCAAGACCGAACTATTTTTAAGCCGGCTCCACCATCACAAGAATGCGCCTGACCATGCCTTTATTGATTCTTACCGGCAGATAACGCGCATTCAGCCAAACACCCTGCCCGCTTGCATCAAGATTCAGAAAGCGCCCATTCTGTGCAACGCCAATAACCAGACTTCGCCAGAACACGATGTATTCTTCGCTACGGGTATAGGCGCTCTCGCATAGCACACGGTGATGCTTCCCGGTTAACTCTTCAGCCTTGTATCCGAGCAGCGCAAGGAATGCGTCGCTTACCCGGCCAATCAGGCCATCCGGGGTAAGCACCAGAACGGCCGAGGATTCTTTAATGGCCTCGAAATCCGCCTCCAGCTCGATAATCCGCTTTTCGGCAACCTCAAGCTTGTCGAGAGCAGCCTGCAGTTCTTGTTTTTTCCTACCAAAAAATGCCATCAGATAGCCTCTTCATGCAAAAGGAGAGCTTTGGAGAACGGGCGCAGCTGGCGGTTCGCATTAAACGATGCGTGTTAGAAGATGTGCGATCAAATGGTGATGAGAATGCCGCCGCTTGCCAGGATGATCACCACCGCCGCCCAAGCCGGTAATTTCCATACGCTTAAAAGAAGAAAGCCGGTCAGTGCCAAAGCAAATTCGTAGGGGCCCAGAATGGCGCTGGTCCACACCGGCTGATAAAGCGCCGCGCCCAAAATGCCCACCACGGCTGCATTGGCACCACTCATCACCGCGCGCGCGACCCCAGCGGCGAAACCGATTCCAGTGCGGCAACACCGCTACCAGCAGCAGCATTCCAGGCAAAAAGATCTTGACATCCTCCCCGCCCTGAAGGACGGGGATTCCTGCTGCGCTCAGGCATGGCATTGAGCCATCCCTGAGTCGCTTCGGTGGGTTCCTGTTGCTGACGGCATTACCGCACCGTTCACTTCACAGGCTAACCGGGCATGACCTGCCCTTAGAATATTGATTGCGGCGTTGAGGTCTGCATTTTCAGCATACCCACATTCAACACAGTCGAATTGCGATTGAGTCTTGCGATTCTCTGCGGAAATATGACCGCAGGCCGGACACGTCCGGCTGGTGTTACGAGGGTTGACGGCAAACACTTCACCGCCCAGCCACGCCTGCTTGTATTCCAACTGGCGGCGGAACTCGCCCCAGCCCTGATCGAGAATCGACTTATTAAGGCCGGATTTGGCTTTTACGCTTCGTCCTGGTGCCTCAAGTGTGCCGCTTGCTGACTTGCTCATATTCGTGACTTTCAGATCTTCGATTACGACCATCGCGTGGTTTTTGCTGATGATGTTCGAGGTCTTGTGGAGAAAGTCATTGCGGGTATGAGCAACCCGTTGATGCAACTTGGTGATACGGGCCTTCGCCTTTTCCAATTGCGGCTGAATTTGACCTTGCGGCTCATGCGTCGCTGATACTTTGCCATCTTCGCAGCGCGGGTACGCAGCGCATTGACCGGCTCGAACATCGTGCCGTCAGAGAGCGTCGCGAATAGCGTGATACCCGCATCGAGGCCGACTATCGACGTTGATGGATGTATTGGCTGCCCAACTTCGCGCCCGGTCTGAATGCTGGCGTACCACTTGCCAGCCACACAGGAAACGGTGATGTTCTTTGCCAGTCCGATGATGCCACGGCTTTTGGTATTCCCTTCGGATCACAAGACGGAAACGGCAGGGGCGCAAATCGCTCGGCTAGGTCGGTGCCAATAGGGTCACGAAGCTTGGACGACACGGAGCAGGCAAAATAAGGCGGGATCGACTGAATATCGCGATCAAGCTCTTCAAGAGTTTCCTGAATGAATAACTGATGCTGCCTTGAAACGTCTGGCTGCTGAATCAGCTCAGGCTCATGACAGTAAAGAGGGAGCACTTTTCCCTTGTTGCGGAAGGCTCGCATGCTTTCAAAAAAAGGCTCTGAGTCCTGAAGCCTCAGGTTGCGTTTAAGCCAGAATATCTGCACCCATCAATTCCCGTAAGGCGTTACTCTGCTAATCAAAGGCAGGTCAGAAAATGGATCTGTCCCGCCTCTGAAACGAAGGACGTTGAAACGGAGGACTTTCGTAAAACAGCCGGTCAGGCCGCCTTGCGAAAATCCTCCATCCTTGTGGTTTTGTCACGGCTGCGGCGGTATTTACTTTTGTTCTCCACTACCCGCATCTGGTACTTCGGGGTTCTGAGTTCGCGCTGAACCGCGCTGTGTTTTGTCGGCTGTGCTTTCTTTTTCGCCATCGCTATTTCTCCATTGGTTTTTTCTGGTTGAACGGTCTAATCATAACACCCTCCGGTTGTTGCGCGGCATATGGGTTATTACGATGAGCCTGTTACTGAGTCGGATTAATTGCCATAGCAATCCAAACCCTTTTTTCTTGCAAACTGGACATGAATGAACGACTAATGAGGGCCTGCTTCCGCAACGGCGAGCGATCATCTTATGGATTACCTTACCTACCGCGAAAAACTGCAAAGCCACTTCCCCGAGCCCGTACTGGCGTTCAAGCCGGACGAATACGAGGCAAGGCTCGCCTCTGTTCGTCAGAGAATGGCCGAAGCCGAACTTGACCTGTTACTACTGACCGAAGCCAGCGAACTGTGTTATCTGACCGGATACACGACCTTCGAGGTCTCGGTCCAGTGCGTGCTGCTAGTCACGTTTGATAGAACCGTGCTGTTCGTGCCGGCCATTGAGATGGGTCCTGCCGTGTATCTGAGCCGGGTGGACGACGTTATCGGCTATCCATGGCAGGCGCCCGAAACAGTGGCAAGCGATCTGGCTGTTCAGGTGCGCCGCACGGCGGGAAGCACAGCGCCGCGAATCGGCTTTAACCCCTGGGCGGGCTCTTTTCGGCCGGGACTGCTTTCGGCGCTCAAGAACACGTTAGACGCCGCCACATTTATCGATTTCGGCGCACTGATCGACCGTGTTCGACTGGTTAAGTCATCCGCCGAACTGGCTTATCTTGCTGAAAGCGCCGCCATTACCAACGCCGGTCTAAACGCAGCAACAGCCGTGACAAAAGCGGGCGTGGTCGACCATGAAATTGCCCGGGCTGGTGCCAGCTCCATGCTGGGGGCGGGCAGCGAATTCATGAGCATGCAACCAATTGTGACGACTGGCGCGCGCAGCGGCATCATTCATACCAATCATGCGGGTTATGAAGTTGCACGCGGAGATGTGGTGTTCACTGAATTCGGTGCGGTTCGCAAACGCTACACCGCGCCTATGATGCGTACCGCCGTCGTTGGCGAAGCTTCCGCCGAAATTCGTGAATTTCATGCGGTCTGTCTTGAAGTTCTGGCAGCAGTGATGTCAGCCGCGCGCGCCGGGGCAAGCTTCGCCTCGGCAGCCCGTGCAGGCGAACTCGCGCTAGCGCCAATCGTCGACCGCGCGTTTTTCTCCGGCGTGTTTGGCTACCCGGTCGGTGCGTCATTTCCGCCATCCTGGGTCGCCGGCTCCATGTTTATTACCACAGACAACCCGGCAATTCTGGAGCAAGACATGGTGTTTCATCTGCCAATCTGCCTGCGCAAGCCGGGCGAGTTTGGCGTCGGTTTCAGCGAAACGGTCCGCATTACAGCCACCGGGGCCGAACGCATCACTAACAATACGCTGTCTCTCAGGGAAGTCTTCCTGTGAAGGCAAAACCGTATTCCGGTTTCTGCCTTCTTGATAGTACCTTGCAGTGTTCTTGACCGGCATCAATCAGCGCATCCTCAGAGGACCTACACTGAGTTTGAGCAAACAACTCAACAAGCTGCCGTTAGCTTGGGGTTGAGGGTTCGGGTAACACAGCGGCACCGGCAACAGCTTCGTTTTTTGCAACCTCGCGGCGAACCGCCCGCGGCGCACCGAATGCCAGTATGGCCGCCAGCATTGAGCACACCGCCATCACAATCACTACGTTCAACACAGACTCTTCCACCACCGTGGTAGAAAACGCACTGATGGCGCCGGCCAGGGTGAATTGAGTAGCGCCCAGCATCGCCGCAGCCGTGCCTCCCAGGTGCGGAAAAAATTCCAGAGCATTCGCCATATTATTGGGAATGATGGAACCCATAAAGCCCACGGCCGTCACAATGCAGCCGGCAATGACCCACCAGGGAGCCCCAACCCAAGCCAGCGCAACTAATACCAGCAACGCGATGAACTGCAACAATACCGATACCCGCAAAATCGATACCGCCTCGAAATACCTTAGCAAATAACGGTTAAATATGTTCAGGCTGGCCATTAACACAATATTGGCGGCAAACAGCGCAGAAAACAGGGTATTGGAGAGGCCAAACCATTCCTGATAGATAAAGGATGCGTGAGTGATAAACACCATCATAGCGCTGAAACACAGCGCTTGTATGGCAACAAAACGCATGGTCACCCAATGCCTCAGAACCAGACTGTAATTTGTAACCAGAGTGGATACCGGAGTTTTGACCCGCTCTTTGGCAGGCAGCTGGCGAAACAGGCGCAGCTTCAGTACAACGGCTAGAAACACCGCGTAACCCGTCAGCATCAGGAATATCGCCGGCCAGTCGGCCACTGCCAACAAAATTACCCCGAGAGTGGGCGCCGCTGCCGGAGCTATAAACATAACCAGGCCAATCAGACCAAACAGCCGAGCTGCATCTTTGCCGTGAAACTGGTCGCGCACAATAGCCGGCACAGACACCGCGCAAAAGGCGCCCCCCATGCCCTGCACCAGTCGCCAGCCCAGCATTTCGTTCAGGCTGCTCGCTTGTGCAACCATGGCTGCGGCAACGGCGAACACAAACAGGCCGCCGAGCAAAATAATCTGTCGACCGTAGCGGTCAGACAACGGTCCACCCACCAATTGCGAAAGACCCAAAGCCCCTACATAAACGCTCAGGGTAAGCCCGACATCAGTGTGGTCAACGTTCAAATCCGTGGCAATCTGCGGGAACGCAGGCAGGTAAGCATCTAAGGCTAGGGGCCCGAGCGCCACTGTCATTCCCAATAAAATTGCCAATTGTAATTGTGACACGCGCATTTGCCTTTTCAGTAGTGCCAGCCCTCACGCGGACTGGTCGGTATTTTCGGTAACAAACTCGCTCTGGACACAGTGCCAGTTTGGCAAACTATCGAGCATTCAAAGGGCACGCAGCCGTAAATTATAGCATGCTCACGAAAATGCGTTATTGCGAAACCAGAGTGTGTCCTTAAAGTGTTTGCATTAAGGCAAACCAGACCGTATAAAAAGTGTTGATTTACACTGGCACAGTCCGTAAAACAGACGCCTTTGATGTGTAGCCTCAGGAGCCACCGATGGCGGACCAAGCGCCCTTGATCTGTAGGGATATTTGCAAAACCTTCGACAAGCTTGAAGTGCTAAAAGGCATTTCGCTGGAAACTCAAAAAGGCGATGTTGTATCGCTGATTGGCAGTTCAGGTTCCGGCAAAAGCACCTTTTTGCGCTGTATTAACCTGCTGGAAACGCCAACGTCCGGCGAAATTATTGTGCAAGGCGACCCAATCCGCTTTGCGCAGAATCGCAAAGGCGAGCGCATTCCCGCCGACAACCATCAGGTAGAACTCATACGCGCCAAACTGTCGATGGTGTTCCAGGGTTTTAATCTTTGGTCACACATGACCGTACTGGAAAACATTATTGAAGCGCCCATTCACGTGCTGAAGGTACCCAAAAAGGAAGCCATCGAGCGCGCGGAAGGCTATTTGCACAAAGTAGGCATTTACGAGCGCAAAGACTATTACCCGGCGCAGATGTCTGGTGGCCAGCAACAAAGAGCCGCGATTGCACGAGCCCTGGCGATGGAGCCGGACGTCATGCTGTTTGACGAGCCTACCTCGGCGCTAGACCCGGAACTGGTGGGCGAAGTGTTGCGGGTTATGCAGAGCTTGGCTGAAGAAGGCCGCACTATGATTGTGGTTACCCACGAAATGGCCTTCGCCAAAGACGTTTCAACCAAGGTGCTGTTCCTGCATCAGGGCGTCATTGAAGAACAGGGTTCACCGACGAAGGTATTCGACAACCCGGAATCTGAGCGGATGCAGCAATTTCTGGCTCCCAAGTTCGGATAACCGGTGTTATCGTGTTTTTCGTACTTCATTTTCTGTATCGTGTTTTTGTACCATTTTTCTGTAATTCGTGCTGTATGCGGCGTAGTGATAAAAAAGCCATTAAAGGCAAACCACTGGAGAGTTCACCCATGAAAAAAATTCTGATTGCCGCTAGCTGCGCGCTGGCCATGCTGACGGGTTCTGTACAAGCCGAAGACAGCATCCGCATTGCTTTCGACGTGCCCTACGAGCCGTTCGAATACAAAGATGAAAACGGCGAACTCACCGGCTTTGAAGTCGAGCTGGCTGCAGCCATGTGCGAAGAAATGAACGCCAAGTGCGAGTTTGTCATCCAAGCCTGGGACGGCATGATTCCTGGCCTTTTGGCGCGCAAGTTTGACGCCATCATGTCTTCCATGTCGGTCACCCCGGAGCGCGCCGAGCGCGTACTGTTCTCCAAGCCTTACTACAACACACCGGGCGGCTGGTTTGCGGCGGAAGGGTTTGATATCGACGTAACCGACATGGACGCCATGAAAGACAAGTCTGTAGGCGTACAGCGCGGCACCACCATGGATACATTTGTCACTGAAAACATGACCGGCGTTGTAAACATCAAGCGTTACAACACCGCCGGCGATATGGTTCTGGATCTGGAAGGCCAGCGCCTTGACGTGGTATTTGTAGACTACCCGGTGGGCGAACAGACCATCAAAAACAAAGACGGTTTTATTGAAATTGGCGAGTCAGTGAAGCTGGGTGAAGGCGTTGGCGTTGCCATGCGCAAGCGCGACACAGACCTGGCCAAACGTGCCAACAAAGCGCTGGACACCCTCAAGGAAAACGGCACTTACGATGCCATCATGAAGAAATACTTCGCTTACGACATCAAGGTTTAATCATGCCTTCGGGGTGGCCGCTCTGGCCACCCCGGATTACCGGAATATTTCATGCTTGATCTGAAGGGTTACGGCCCGGAACTGCTTGCCGGCGCGATGGTAACCATGGAACTGGCGTTCTTGTCGCTGGCCGTATCGCTAATCCTAGGCCTGGTTGGAGCCTCTGCCAAGCTGTCGGACAACCGACCATTGCGAGCCATAGCGACCACCTACACCACCTGCATTCGCGGCGTCCCAGACATAGTGATGATGATGCTGTTCTATTACGGCGGTCAACTGGCGGTGAACAGCCTGTCTGATGTGTTGTGGGAAGCCTACGAAATCGACTTCTTTTTTCAATTCGACCCTTTTATTTCCGGCGTGGTCACCATCGGTCTTATCTTTGGCGCCTACATGACCGAAACCTTCCGCGGTGCATTTCTAGCTGTAGACACTGGCCAGATAGAAGCTGCCCGGGCTTATGGATTTTCACGCTGGCATACCTTTCGACGTATTATATTTCCGCAAATGCTGCGCCATGCTCTGCCTGGCATTGGCAACAACTGGCAGGTATTGCTGAAAACCACCGCTTTGGTATCCATTATCGGCCTGACCGACATGGTGAGAGTGGCTGAAGAAGCCGCCAAAGCCGAGCGCATGCCGTTCCACTTTTTCATCCCCGTGGCCTTTGTTTATCTGTCGCTGACAGCGGTTTCCGAGCTGTTCATCAAGTGGCTGGACATTCGCGCCAATGTTGGCGTGGTGCAAAGGAGCTGATTTATGCCAGACCTCATCAGCCAGTGGCTGAACCAGAACGATATCTTCACCGTCATGACCCTTCTGGAATACTGGAATGGCCTGGTAACCACCGTACACCTGGTGTTTTTGTCGTTGCTGATTGGCCTGGTGATTGCCTTACCGCTGGCGATTCTGCGCACCGTGCGCAATCCGTTCGTGTCTGGCCCGATCTGGGTCTTCACCTACCTGTTTCGCGGCACGCCGCTGTTGATTCAGCTGTACATTATTTACTACGGCATTGCCCAGATTCCCGGTATTCAGGAAACCTTCTGGTGGCTCATCTTCCGCGAGCCTTTTTACCCGGCCCTGCTGGCATTCACCCTTAATACTGCGGCCTACACCACCGAAATTATCCGCGGTGCCATTATCGCCACGCCGGTGGGTGAAATTGAAGCGGCCAAAGCCTACGGTATGAGCTGGATGCTGCGTATGCGCCGCATCATTCTGCCCAACGCGGCACGCCGTGCGGTTCAGGCCTACTCGAACGAAGTGATTTTTATGCTGCACGCCAGCGCTATTGCAAGCGTAGTAACCATGGTGGATTTGACCGGCGCCGCGCGCAATATATACGCACGCACCTACGCACCCTTTGACGCATTCATATTCGTCGCGCTGATTTACCTGATGCTGACTTTTATACTGGTGTTTGTGTTCCGCAAACTGGAAAACCACCTGCTACGGCATCAGCGCCCGGTAAACTCCTGACGAGGAATTCCTGCTAAAGAGCAACCAATGACCGCCAGCAGCGCATTTTTTAACAGCAAACAAGACTGGCTAAGCCACACTCTGGAAAACGCCAGCAAAGCCCTTCCCCAATGCCGCCATGGGTTGCTGGGCGGGGGAGAACTGGTGCAACTGGGCACCGGCATTTTACAGGTTAGCCCGCCAGTAGGCCGCCAAAACACCCATCAAGACGCGATGATGATTTCTGCCGGTGTTCACGGCAATGAAACCGCGCCCATCGAAGTGCTGAACCAGCTGGTTAACGAACTGCTTAGTGGCGCCTTACAGCCTGCCTGCCCCGCCTTGCTGATACTCGGCAACCCGCAGGCCATGGTAACGGGCAAGCGCTTTATTGACGCCAACCTGAACCGACTGTTCAGCGGCGCACACCGGCGTGACGAAGTCCGTCAAACACCAGAAGCCGAGCGCGCGCTGCAGCTGGAACAGCTGTGCCAGACATTCGCCGAGCAAACGCAGGCACGGGGCCTGGCGTTGAGCCACTACGATCTGCACACCGCCATACGTTCTTCTCAACGGGAGAAGTTCGCACTCTATGCGTTTGTGGCCGGCCGCCAGGTACCTAATGAGCAGTGCGCCTTTTTACTGGAAGCGGATGTGCATGCCCTGTTGCTGCAACACAAAGCGGGCACCACCTTTGCTTCATTTTCGTCATCCGCTCTGAACGCCCAAAGCTTCACGGTAGAGCTGGGCCAGGTAAAACCCTTCGGCCAGAACGATCTGAGCCGTTTTCAAGGGTTTTATAACGCACTGGAACGGCGCCTGGCCGGATTACCAGCGCCAGCTTCTGCAGCCACAGCAGGCGGCCTACAAGAGCTGGCTGTATTTCAGGTGGTTCACGAAATCCTGAACAGCGGAGAGGGTTTTCAGTTTCACGTGCCGGATGACGTGGCAAACTTCACCGAATACGCCCCGGGCACTGTCATTTGGGAAGACAGCAATCAACGCTACTGCGTAGGCGGGAAGCCCGAAGCCATTGTGTTTCCAAACCGCGATGTGCCCGTTGGCCAGCGTGTGGGATTGCTGGTGTCCCGACTGGCTGTTTGAACGTTCCATAAATTCAAACAGCCAGCCGGAAAACGAATCAGGCCGGTGAGTTGTCCGGTTCGGCTACCGGCACTTTGATCAGCAGCGAGCAGACCGCAGGAATCATCAGCAGGGTCAGCACGGTAGACGCCAGCAAGCCGGAGATAATGGCCCAGGCCATGGGTGGCCATAGCGTAGAGCTGCTGAACGCCAGCGGCAGTAAACCCGCCACCGTGGTAGCGGTGGTCAACAGAATGGGCCGGGTGCGTTGTTCTACGGCCTTGCGCACGGCGTTAAAAATGTCGTGGCCGTTATCCAGTTCCCTATCCATCACGTCCAGCAGCACAATGGCGTTATTCACCACAATACCCACCAGAGCAATCACCCCCAACAATGACTGAAAACCAAAAGGCGAACCGCTCAGCACCAGCCCCGGGAATATACCCACGGTGGCCAACGGCACGGTCAGCAGAATAATCCCCACCCGGCGGAAGGAATTAAACTGCAACAGCAGAAAGAATAACAACAGCAGAATACCGATGGGCGCAGCCTTTAGCAGCGCGCTGTTAGCGTCGCCCGAACCTTTGGCATCACCGCCCAGCTCCAGCCGCGTACCCGGCGGCAAAGGGTCGGATTCCAGCGCACGATTCATGCCGTCCAAAGCCTGGCTAAAGCTGAACCCGGTGACCAGGTTCGCCGCTACTGTATTGATTGGTACACCATTGCGGGAATACATCACCGCCGCTTCCCAACGGGTGTCTACCGAGGCCAGCGCCGCCAGCGGTATGGCGTCACCCTGGCGGTTGTAGATGTTCACCGACAGCAATCGTTCCAGGGAAATGGCCGTGCCCTCGCGGGAACGCAACACCAGCGGAATAGGGTCGTCTTCCAGCGCCAGGGTAATCTGTTCATCGCTGTCGCCGTCTAGCTCAACCCGGGACAAGCCGCTGATATCACCCAGGTTCTGTTTTAGCCTCTCGGCCACTGCGGTCAGCTCGGTAACAGAGGGCGACCCCGCCACTGCTAGCACAATCGCCGGAATGTCAATCAAACGGTCGTCTAGCGCCATCAATCCAACATCGTCAGGAAAATCCCGGCGTGCCCGGTCCATCGCCCGGCGCACACGGTCCCAAGCCGGATCGGTTTCATATATCGTGTCTTTCAGGCGCAAGCTCAGCAGCGCTACGCCGGTGCGAGCAATGCCCTGGCTGTAATCCAGTTCCTCCACTTGCCGCAATTCGTCGGTCAGCGGTTGCAGCACCAGGCGCTCTATATCCGCGGCGCTGGCACCGGGATAAACCACCGACACAAGGCCCGCTCGATAGGGGAACGATGGGTCCTCCTGGCGCGGCATGGTGCTGTAAGCGGCAATGCCCAAAAGGCACAGCATGGTAACAACCATGCCCAGCAGGCGTTGAAAACTCAGCAGGCGGCGGGTGGTCAAGGCGTTGCTATCCTTCTACAGGCTGAGTGCGCACAGCTTGCGCCGCTTCAATTACGGTGTCACCGGAACTGGCAGCGGCGTTTACGTTACGTATCACCGCCAGCAGCGGCACGGTTAAGGCCGCGGTGGTTTGCGGGGTTATGCCCACTTCTACCGGCATACCTGCATTAAGGGTGTTAGCCGGAAGGTTCACCAGCAGCGGTTGCAGCTCGCCACGAATGGCACCGGCCTGGGCGGTGGCAACACTGGCCTTGAGGCAATCTGTTCCAGCGCCTGTTCCGACACCACACCGCGCTCGCGCAGGCTGCTAGCGCGCTGCCATTCGCGTTGTGACTGTTGATAGTTGGTGGCCAATTCATCCAGGCGAGCGCTGGCAGAATCCCGCGCGGGCACCAGGGCGGGACTGTAAATACGCGCCAGCACATCGCCGGCCTCTACGGTTTGGCCCAATTCCACTTTACGCTCGGTAAGGGTTCCGCTGAGCTGAAAGGTTAACGTTGCGCGCTGGCTGGCACGCACTATGCCGGCAAAGCGCAGAGATACCGCGCGAGCATCGCCGCCTTCAACCGCCGCGGTGCGCACATGCACAACTGCCGGGCCTGAAGCTGTTGTTGTAGTGACAGTCTCACCCGTTGATTTTGAACACGCCGCAGCCGTTAAAGCCGCAACCATCAGCAACGCCATACGCAAATAAGGTCGCACCATGGGTGTTTTTTATCCCCGTTGAAAATCGTAAATCGACCCCAGGCTCAGAATGCCGGTAAGTTCGTCCAGCGCTTTTTGTACTTCCTGCAGCAACATGGGATCGGCCAGATCCTGTTGGCTGAGCCTGTCACGATAATGGGCTGCTACCCAGTGAGTCAAACGCTCGTATAAAACATCCGTTAGAATTACGCCCCGGTGCATGGCCGCCCGCTCTTCATCATTCAGTACTATCCGCAAGCGCAGGCAAGCCGGCCCTCCGCCGTTACGCATAGACTGCTTTACATCAAACACTTCCACCGCGGTAATCGGTCCGCCGCTGGCCACCAGTTTGTCCAGATACTGGCTCACGCTAGCCACTTCGCGGCACTCGCCCGGCACCGCCAGCAGCATGCCGTTGTCGGTGTTGAGGAGTTGGCTGTTAAACAGGTAAGACGAAACTGCATCGGCCAGAGGCACTTCACTGTCGCTCACCCGCACCGCTTGCAGCTCACATCCGGTCAGGCGCTCGCGAATTTCGTTGAGCGTGGAGTTTTCATTCAGAAACGCCATCTCGTGATAAAATAAGGTGTTGCCATTACCGACCGCAATCACGTCGTTGTGGAACACACCGGCGTCAATCGCCGCCGGGTTCTGCTGGGCAAATACCACGCCTTCATCGCGCAAATTGTGCAGCCGGGCAATGGCGTGTGACGCCTCAAAGGTCTGCCGCGCAGGGAAGCGCTTGGGCGCCTTCGCCTTATCATTTAACGCACGCTGGCCATACACGAACAACTCCACCCCGGGAGCACCGTAATCGCTGCAAAGACGGGTGTGGTTGGCCGCGCCTTCATCACCAAAATGACTCACCGCTGGCAGCGCCGGGTGGTGGGTAAAATGGCTTTGGTCGCTGAATATGGACTTTAAAGCACGGCCGGTGACCACGTGCTCAATGGAGCGATGGAACTTGGCACCCAGGTTGGCCGGGGTGAAATGCACCCGCCGGCCGCGGGTGTCGGCGCTGGGCGAAACCGTGGCTGCATTCGCTGTCCACATGGCCGCAGCGGAAGACACCGCCGCCAACAATTCCGGAGACTTTTTTAGCACCTGCGCCAGAACGTCTGCGTCGTTGCCGCTAAAGCCCAAAGCACGCAAGGTCGGCAAGTGCGGGCGTTCGTGGGGCGGCAACACGCCTTGCACATAGCCCCGGTCAGCAAGCTGCTTCATTTTCGCCAGCCCCTGCAGGGCCGCTTCTTTGGGATTAGACACCGCACTGACGTTGGATTTCGATGCCACGTTGCCCCAGGACAACCCGGCATAGTTGTGGGTGGGCCCCACCAGCCCGTCAAAGTTGGCTTCTCGGGCATGATTTATCATTTTCAATGATTCCATAGCAGATGGCCCTGAACGGGCCTTGAATAAACGTCGATGTGCTACCCGGATCAGTCGAAGTGAAGCCCTGGTGCCAGAGTGCCTGGCAGCTCGCTAGCGTTGGCTTCTAGCGACGCCATGGGCCAGGCGCAATAGTCCGCTGCGTAATAAGCGCTGGCGCGGTGGTTGCCACTGGTTCCAATGCCACCGAAGGGCGCTGCACTGCTGGCGCCGGTTAACGGCTTATTCCAATTCACAATCCCGGCTCGAGTTTCTTCCAGCAGGCGCTGGTACAGTTTTTTGTCGTCCGTCAAAATACCCGCCGCCAAGCCAAAGTGGGTGTTATTGGCCAGTTCCAGAGCATCCTCAAAGCTCTTGTAACGATATACGGTCAGTAATGGCCCAAAGTGCTCGCCATCCTCCAATTCCAGACCGGTAGCGTCTATTATGCCAGGCGATAACAGACCGGTACCGGCTTTAAGCTGCTTCATTTCCAACAGTATTTTTGCGCCCTGCTCAACCATCTGCGCCTGCGCTGCCAGCAATTTCTCTGCCGCCGCGGGCGAGATAACAGCGCCCATAAAGGGCTGGGGCTCGGCGTCAAATTCAGCCACCGACAACCGGTCGCTTACGTCCACCAAACGCTCAAGGAACAAATCGCCTTTGCTGCCTTTCGGTACCAGCAGGCGGCGGGCGCAGGTGCAACGCTGGCCGGCGGATATAAACGCCGAGTGAATGGTGTGGTGCACGGCGGCGTCCACGTCGCTTACATTCTGCACAATCAACGGATTGTTACCGCCCATTTCCAGCGCTAGAATTTTCTCCGGCTGGCCGCCATGCTGTTCGTGCAAGCGATGGCCCACGGCGGAACTGCCGGTAAAGAACAGGCCATCCAGCCCCGGGTGCGCGGCCAGTCCTTTTCCAGTCGCGGCGGCGCCTTGCACCAGGTTGATCACGCCGTCTGGCAGCCCGGCGTTTTGCCACAGGCGTACCGTGAGTTCAGCCACCGCCGGGGTCAGTTCGCTGGGTTTGAAAATCACCGTATTACCCGCCAGCAAAGCGGGCACAATGTGGCCGTTAGGCAGATGCCCGGGGAAGTTGTAGGGGCCAAATACCGCGACCACACCGTGGGGCCGGTGGCGCAGCACCGCATGGCCAGCGGCCACCTCAGATTCACGGGTGCCGGTGCGCTCGTTGTAAGCCTGTTCTGAAATACCGATTTTACCGATCATCGCCGCAACTTCGGTGCGCGACTCCCACAGCGGCTTGCCGGTTTCCCTGCCTATTAATGTGGCTAAGGCCTCTTTGTTGTCTTCAAGCAATTCCCCAAAGGCTTTTACAATGCCAAGGCGCTCATCAAAGCGGGTGTTGCGCCATACACGGAAGCTTTTGTGGGCGGCGCGCACGGCTGCGTCTACGTCTTCTATGCCAGCGGCGCTGCCGTTCCAGATCGTTTCGTCCGTTACCGGGTGCAGGGATTCAAATTCATCGCCGTGGCCGACGTGCCAAAGGCCATCAATGAACAGTTCACCTGTCAGGTTGATCATGGTTTTGCACCTCACTTAAACAATGTGTGTTCGCTATTGGGGGGCTTTTAATGAATGTATGGGCAGCGGGCCGCTGTCTTTCAAAGGCGCCAGGCGCACTGTGTCGCCGGCCTGAACCTGAAGTGCTGCAGCAACGTCTTGCGGCAACGCAATGGTGTCGGCGTCTACGCAGGTAAGCGGCAGTGTGGTCGCACGGAAATGTCGCATCGAACGGTTAGCCACAATAACGCGATCGGTAACGGGCACGTCGGTGGCCACCGGTGTGTCAGTAATGGTGACCGTGCGCTCAACCGCTTCGCGTACCGTGCGGATATTGTCGATAAATGTTTCCACCACCGGGCCTCCGTCAAAAATATCCACCAGCCCGTTGAAATTAAAACCCTCCGCCTGGAGCATATTCAACGCCGGCGCCGTATTAGCGTGCACGCAGCCAATCACCGAGCGGGCGGTGCTTGGCAGCATCGACAGATAAATCGGATATTTCGGCATCAACTCGGCAATAAAAGATTTATTGCCCATGCCAGACAGACGGTCGGCTTCGCTGAACGCCATATCAAAAAACTTGCTGCCCAAAGCGTCCCACAGCGGGTTATTGCCCTCGGCATCACTCACACCCCGCATTTCCGCGAAGATTTTCTCAGAGAACTGTTTGCGAAAGTCGTCCAGAAACAAAAATCGGCAGCGGGACAGCAGCAGGCCGTTGCCACCGCCTTTGTGGGTATCCGCCAGCAACAGCGAGCAAATTTCGCTTACGTCGGTCATGTCATTGGACAGTTGCAGCGTTGGCGTTCGCACGTGTACACCCAGCTCCCGCGAGGCATTCACGGTAACGCTCAGGCGATAGTTGTAAAACACCTCATCGCGGCCAACTCTGGCCTGTATACCGCTTATTCCGACCGCTTGGCCTGTTGTGGTGTCTTCAAGAGCAAACAGATACAGCGCCGCTTCGGGGGCGCAACGCTGGTTAAAACTGTTTCCCGCCAGATCGATTTTCTTCTGCAACAGGCCACGGTCTGCCGGCAGCGAGGTCAGGCCCTTGCCCGCCTGTTCCGCCATGGCGTACAGGGCATCAAGGTCGCGATCAGCCAATGGGCGTATCAGCAGCATGGTCGCAGCTCTCCATTAATAAATGGCACTCATGACGGCGTTCACAATGACACTCACAAGGGTGCTCATAATGGCAATCCGCGCACGCTGTCACCGGTGTTGCCACCCAGGCGGCGCCAGGTGTCTATCGGAACTTTCAAGGCGGCGTCCAGCATTTCCCCAACCGGGGTCAGCGTGCAACAAAAGCGCTGGCCTTCGCCTGCCGCCAATAACCATAACGGGCCGTCAGCATCGACGCTGCCGCGAAGAATTTTTCGGCGGCTGGCCGCAATACTGTGCAGGCTGTCGGTGCGCGCTTCAAACACCGGACCACCGTCAAAAATATCCACGTAGTGGCCGGCACTAAAGCCTTCTCTTTGTAACAGCTCCAGATTGCCGACCGTTGCCGGATGGGCTTCGCCCAGAGCCTGCTGCGCGGCTTCGCTGAGCAGAGTTACATAAATGGGGTTGGGCGGCATCAGCTCGGCAATAAACGTTTTGCTCAGCTGCGCGGAGTGCCGGTCGGCGGTGGCAAAATCCATATTAAAAAAGTGCCGGCCCAGGCTGTCCCAGAATGGCACAGTGCCGTCGCTGTGCTGTATGCCTTGCAGCTCTACCACGGTGCGCGCCGCAAACCACTCTCTATGGCCCGCTATAAACAGTAAACGCGCACGGGAAAGCAGTTCGAATGCCTGGGTGCCGCGAAGTTCCTCGGCGATCACCAGAGAACACAACAGGGTGCAATCGGTCAGGGAGTGGGATGGGTAAAGCGCTTCCACCCGCCGGGAGATACCCAATTCGTGGGAAGCGTGAATCAGCTCGTCGCGGCGGTAATTGTAGAAAGGTTGACCATTGCCGGCACGGGCATCAATACCGGCAACGCCTTTTATTTCATAACTGTTCACTTGTTCCAACACAAACAAAAATCGCGCCGGGTGCTTTGCGCTGTGTTCGCCGGCGAACACAGCGCAGGAATCTTTTATCCGGCCCGCCAGCGCCTCGCGCTCACGGGGCAGCGTAGAGGGCAGCGCCCGCGTGTGCGTCTCGGCGAAAGCCAGTACGGGCTCGATATCTTCCGCTGTTACCGGGCGCACCAACCACATAGGACCTCCGCATTGTTTGATTAGGCGGTGAGTTTCTGCACGGCAGCTTCAAAACGTTTCAGGGCTTCGTCTATATCGGCTTCCGGAATAATCAGCGACGGCGCCAGGCGCACCACGTTGGCGCCCGCTATTAATACCATCACACCTTCGTCCAGACCGGCATTAAGAAAGTCTTTCGCCCTGCCCTGCCATTTTTCGGTTAACACGCAACCCAGCAACAAGCCGGCGCCGCGCACTTCACTGAACACGCCATAACGCTCGCCGATGTCCATCATGCCTTTGCGCAGGTGATCAGATCGTAACTTCACACCTTTCAGAATTTCAGGCTGGGTAATGGTGTCCATGACTTTTTGCGCCACGGCACAAGCCAGCGCGTTACCACCATAAGTACTGCCGTGTGTGCCAACTGGCAAACTGGCCGCGACCTTTGCGGTGGTCAGCATAGCGGCTACCGGGAAGCCGCCACCCAAACCTTTGGCGCTGGTTAGAATGTCTGGCACCACGTCATACATTTCGTAAGCGAAGACGTAACCGGTGCGCCCTGCTCCGCTTTGCACTTCGTCAAACACCAGCAGCGCGTCGTTCTCGTCGCACAACTGCCGCAGGCCTTGCAAAAACTCTTTTGTGGCCGGCATCACACCGCCCTCACCCTGAATGGGCTCAACCACAATTGCGCAGGTTTTTTCTTTGGAGATCCGTTTTTTTACCGATTCCAGGTCGTTAAACTCGGCGTGCTGAATGCCGCCAGGTGCAGGCTCGAACCCTTCCAGATACTTGGGTTGGCCACCTACGCTAACGGTAAACAGGGTGCGGCCATGAAACGCATTTTTGAACGCGATGATTTCATGTTTTTCAGCACCTGTGTGTTCCCAGGCGTAACGCCGCACCAGCTTAAAGGCAGCTTCGTTGGCTTCGGCGCCGGAGTTGGCAAAAAACACACGCTCGGCGAAGGTGTGGTCACACAAGGTTTTGGCCAGCCGCAACGCGGGTTCGTTGGTCATCACATTAGACAGGTGCCAGATTTTCTGGCTCTGCTCTTGCAGCGCGCTCAGCAGGCCAGGGTGCGAATGGCCCAGGCAGTTAACCGCAATACCGCCTTGCAGGTCGATGAATTCGCGACCTTCCTGATCCCATATTCGCGACCCTTTCCCGCACACCGGCACAATCGTTCCGGGGGCGTAATTGGGCACCATAACGTCGTCAAACAACTCGCGGGATACACGGTCTTTGTTCATTGGTTCTCTCGATGGTATTCGCAATTAACTAACGCATAAGTTAGCACGAATACACGGCTGAAATAATACTACGCCGGTTACGGCATCAGCACATCAGGCTGCGCTAAAGCCGGCAGCGGCTGTATACGGAATTGCCCGCTGTCTTTACCCAACAGGGCTTTGGCCAGAAGTTTGTAAGAATCCAGATCAAAATTGACCGCCTGACCGCCCAGCGACAGCGAATCCAGTTCATGGTCATCGTGAACCGTGGCAACGTGCACCCAGTTGTACACCACCAGCACGTCGGTTTTATGGCTGATTTCGTTGCGCTCGATAATCGCCACCGGCCCTTTCCATGGCCAGGTTTGCAGGCGCAGGCTGTGAAACGCAATTTGCATGCGCAAATTATAACGCAGAGGATCTTCGCGGCCTTCGCAGGCACCCTGGCAGCGGCCAAGCGCACGCTGAAAACAGGGGCCGCTGTGCTCTGGTTCCAGGCCTAACAGGCGATTGCACAGTTCGTTTTTTGCAGCAATACCCGCTAACGCCCGCTCGGCGTCGCGTTTGCTGCGAAACAGGCCGTAATAGTCGCCCAGCCGGCCAGGGTCTATTTCCCGTATCAGCCGCGCTTGCAGATAGCCTTGGGCGTTTGTGGTCAGCTCTATGCTCACCAGATTCTTGGCCGCCCGCGAGCGTCGGTTGAACAACGGCTTCAGACCTTTGATCTGCTTCAACTCCAGCAACAACGCCCCCAGCTCGCCGGCGGTTTCGGTCCAGTCAACACGGCGCAGGCTTTCGGAAATTCGCACACCGCGGGTTGAATTGTGATCGCCGGAAAAGTGCGAGGCCACCCGCTGCGCGATGTTGGTGCTTTTGCCCACGTACAAGAGCGCATCGTTCTCGCCGTAAAACCTATAAACACCGGGCCCGCGAGGCAGTTCCTGCAATGTGTCTAAAGGCAGGTGGGAGGGAATGCTCGGCCGCTGTAGCAACTCGCCTATGGCGGTTTCCAACGTGTCTTCGCCTTGCTGCGCCAAGGCATGCTCAAAAAATCCGAGCATAGCAGCAACGTCTCCCATCGCCCGGTGGCGCTGCACCTGTTGCAAGCCATGGCGCTCAATCAGCGCGTCCATATTATGGCGCCGAAACTCCGGGTATAGCCGGCGCGACAGCTTCACCGTACACAACACTTTGGCCACAAACATTCGCCCCAGCCGGCGAAATTCGCCTTTCACAAAACCGTAATCGAAGCGCGCGTTATGGGCCACAAACACCACGCCGTCCAGGCGTTGCTCCAGCTCGTCAGCAATGTCCTCAAACAGAGGGGCATCCGCCACCATGGCATTGGATATGCCGGTCAACTGTTCAATGAAGGGTGAAATGCGGGTTTTCGGATTGACCAGGGTTTGCCACTGGCCCACACATTCACCTGCTCGCCAGAACTGGATGCCGATTTCAGTGATGCGATCAGTAGCCACGCTGCCGCCGGTGGTTTCAAGATCCAGAAAGGCGAAAGTGGTGGTTTTCAGGTGCTGTGATGGTTGGGGCATAGGCTCTCGAGTTATTTACGAATTCACCGGTCTTTCAAGCTGTGCGAACCCACTCTCAGCTGAGGCCGGTCTTCATCAATTTCAACCAAGGGCGCACATTCTTTGATGGTTTCCAGGCAACGCTCGGTTAACGCCTGATACTCGCGTGTACCGCTTTGCTTCCAGCCCACTTCTTTATCACTCAACTGCCGCAGCACTTTGGCCGGCGACCCCACAATCAATGAGGCTGGCTCACACTCGAAACCCGCTTTTACAAAAGCGCATGCTCCTACAATAGAGCGTGCTGCAATAACAGCCTCGTCCATTATAACGCTATTCATACCCACCATTGCGTCCTCTTCAATGGTGCAGCCGTGCAATATTGCGCCGTGTCCCACGTGACCATTACGACGAACAATCGCGTCTCGGCCCGGAAACGCGTGAACAACGCAACTGTCCTGCAAGTTCGAGCCTGCCTCCATAACAATGCGACCGAAGTCGCCACGTAAAGATGCACAGGGGCCAACGTAACAACTCGCACCCACGTGTACGTCGCCTATAAGCACCGCCGTTGGATGAACGTATGCGGATGGGTGCACCACTGGCGTAACCCCGTCAATTTGGTAACACGGCATAAAACTACCCTCACAAAGTCGTTGTTTTTAACTTACATACTATTTTATGTATCAAAACATGCCGCGAATAAAAAACACACTCACCTGAACGCCAATGTTTATTTTACAAGCGCTGATAGCGAAAGCCGAAACACAGAATACGCATAAAAATCAGAAATCTGTGGATACCACGACACCGATAAATGAAACGTGATACAAAAATTCATCATCTTCACCCTTGACCGGTATCAATTAAAACCTATACTCTTTCGTTAAAACAAACAAGGTAAAACACCGCTGTAAAGAACCGCCCGACAGCTACAGGCTCAGGTTCTGGCAAATCAAAAATAATGAAATACCGAGACCATAATGATGCCGCAGATACTGCTATCAGAAGGGCCAAGTAACGGCGTTCGCCTTCTAACACTTAATCGTCCCGAAGCTCTCAATGCGCTCAATACCGCACTGCTCGAGGCGCTGAGCGAACAACTCGATATTGCAGAAACCGACCCTGAAACCAAAGCCGTCGTTATTACCGGGAGTGAGCGAGCGTTTGCCGCCGGTGCCGATATCAACGAGATGGCCTCCCGCGATGTTGTTGGAATGCTGGAAGACCCCCGTGTCCAGCACTGGGCGCGCATCGACCGCTTTGTTAAACCGCTGATTATCGCCGTGAACGGGTTCTGCCTGGGTGGCGGCTGTGAGCTCGCAATGCGGGGCGACATTCTTATTGCCGGCACCAACGCCCAGTTTGGTCAACCTGAAATCAACCTCGGCATTATGCCCGGCGCCGGCGGGACCCAGCGCCTGGTGCGAGCGGTGGGGCAATCATTGGCGATGCAGATGGTTCTCACCGGGGAAGCTATCGGCGCCCAAAGAGCCCTCGCAGCCGGTTTAATCACCGAAATCTGCCAACCGGAACTTACGGTTGAACGCGCCATGGCGATCGCCACCACGATTGCTTCCAAAGGCCCTATTGCGGTGCAGCTGGCGCGCGAGTCGGTGCGCCGCGGTGCAGATATGGACCTTGCTGCCGGCCTGCGATTTGAGCGTCACGCGTTTACCATTCTGGCCGCAACAGAAGACCGCCGCGAAGGTCTGGATGCGTTTCGCAACAAGCGCAAGCCCCAGTTCAGCGGACGCTGATCTCGCTCAAACAACGATCAAACAACGATCAACTGCCCGATTACACACGGGCGCCAAAGCTACGAAAAGGACTATTCCATGACCGAGCAGAGCGTGCTTCTCGATATTGACCAGGGGATCGCCAAAGTTACCCTGAACCGCCCAGACAGCCTTAATAGCTTTAACGTTGAGATGCACAAACAGATGCGCGCCGCGCTCAAAAGCATTCGCAACGATGCCTCTGTGCGGGTAATGCTGTTGACCGGTAACGGCCGGGGTTTCTGCGCCGGCCAAGACCTGTCTGACCGCACCGTCAAACCGGGCGCGCAAGTACCGGACTTGGGTATATCCATCGAACAGTACTACAACCCGTTACTGCAAGCCCTGCGGGACCTGCCTATGCCGGTCATCTGTGCCGTTAATGGCGTAGCCGCGGGCGCCGGCGCAAATATCGCGCTGGCCTGCGACATCACACTTGCGGCTCGTTCCGCCAACTTTGTTCAGGCCTTTTGCAAAATAGGACTTATTCCCGACTGCGGCGGTACCTGGACCCTGCCGCGCGCGGTCGGAATGGCTCGTGCCAAAGGCCTGGCCTTATTGGGTGGAAAACTGAGCGCCGAAAAAGCGGAACAGTGGGGCATGATCTGGCAGTGCGTAGAAGACGATGCCCTACAAGATGAAGCCATGAAGCTGGCCCGCCATTTCGCCACTCAGCCCACCAAAGGCCTGGCAATGATCAAGCGGGCCCTGCACGCGAGCGCCAATAATACGTTTGAAGAACAGGCATTGGTCGAGCGTGATCTGCAGCGCCTGGCCGGCCGCAGCGATGATTACCGTGAAGGCGTTTCCGCCTTCACGGAAAAACGCGCCCCCAAATTCACAGGAAAATAAACCATGCAGCCACTTGCCACAAACACTCCTGTTGCCGTTATCGGCGCTGGCGCCATGGGCTCCGGCATTGCTCAGGTAGCCGCGCAGGCGGGCCACCAAGTGTTTTTGCTTGACCAACGGGAAGGTGCTGCCGAAGCAGGCCGTCAAAGCATCGTTAAACAACTTCAGCGTCGGGTAGATAAAGGAAAGATGGAGCAGTCCGCGTTGGATGCCCTCATCAACCGCATTACGCCGGTTAACGAACTCGACGATCTTGCCAGCGCCGGCCTGGTCATCGAAGCCATCATTGAAGACCTGGACATCAAGCGCAGCTTACTGACCAGCCTTGAGAAAGTCTGCGGCGACGACACCATTCTGGCCACCAATACGTCGTCCATCTCGGTAACGGCACTGGGCGCAAAAATGAAGCACCCCTCACGCTTGGTAGGCATGCACTTTTTTAATCCGGCGCCTTTGATGGCACTGGTGGAAGTGGTCAAAGGCCTGGCCACCAGCGATGACGTTGCCCAATGCGTTTACGCCACGGCGGCCCAATGGGGTAAGAAACCCGTAACCGCAACGTCTACCCCCGGCTTTATTGTGAATAGAGTCGCACGGCCGTTTTACGCAGAAAGCCTGCGGCTGCTTCAAGAACAGACAACAGACAGCGCCACCCTGGACGCCATCATACGCGAGGCCGGCGGTTTCCGAATGGGCGCGTTCGAGCTGACAGACCTGATCGGGCACGATGTCAATTACGCAGTGACCTCCTCGGTGTTCAACTCCTATTATCAGGACACCCGCTTTTTACCTTCGCTGGTGCAGAAAGATCTGGTTGACGCCGGCCGTTTAGGCCGCAAGACCGGCCAGGGCTTTTACAACTACGCCGAGGGTGCGCAAAAACCCCTGCCTGCCACCGCCGAAAAAGCCAACTCCGCTGCCGATACCTTGATTGTAGAAGGCGACCCCGGCCCGCTGGCACCGTTGGTAAAACGACTGGCTGCCAGCGGCTTGAACATCATAGAACGCGATGGCCCCGGCCGCCTGCGATTTGGCGATGCCGTGCTGGCATTAACTGATGGCCGTATGGCCACCGAACGCGCGGCGAACGAAGTCTGCAACAATCTGGTACTGCTCGACCTGGCGTTTGATTACGCCAACACCACCCGCCTTGCCATTGCGGTTGCTGCGCAGGCGTCTGAGCAAGCCAGAACCGATGCCTGCGCCCTGTTGCAAAAGGCCGGCCTGGCAGTCAGCCAGATTGCCGACCGGCCAGGCCTGGTTGTTATGCGCACAGTGGCTACCCTGGCCAATGAAGCCGCAGATGCCGCGCTGCAGGGTGTAGCGTCTATTGGCGATATTGACCTTGCCATGAAAGCCGGCCTGAACTACCCGGAAGGCCCTCTGCGCTGGAGTGACAACCTTGGGTTCAGCCTGGTGCATACCGTACTGACACACATCCAGCAGAGCTACGGCGAAGAGCGCTACCGGCCAGCCTTGCTGCTGCGGCAAAATCGTTTCGCCGAAAAAGGGTTCTATTCATGAGCAACCAACCGAACACACAAACCCCGCAGCAGTTGGCACAAAGCTGTGCCGACGCCATGTACCAGCGGGACGAAGCCAGCCGCAATCTGGGTATGGAAATCACCCAGGTTTCCCCCGGCAAAGCCACCGTTACCATGCCCGTGAGCAGCATCATGATTCAGGGCCACGGCTCCTGCCACGGTGGCTATCTGTTCACCCTGGCGGATTCTGCCTTTGCGTTTGCCTGTAACAGCTACAACAAGGCCACCGTAGCATCCGGCTGCTCCATCGATTACATGCTGGGCGCCCGCGAAGGCGACTTGCTGACCGCCAGCGCGGTTGAGCAGTCCCGCGGCAATCGCACCGGCGTGTACGACATAACCATCACCAATCAGAACGGCCATGTGGTGGCCCTTTTCCGCGGCAAGTCCTACCAGGTACGCGGCGAAGTCATCCAGTCGGAGAATAATCAATGAGCCATAATAAACCCCTACAAGACGCCTACATTGTTGACGCTGTTCGCACCCCCGTTGGCCGCTACGGTGGCGCTCTGGCCGCCGTGCGCGCCGACGATCTGGGCGCCATACCCATTAAAGCCCTGAAAGACCGCTATCCGAACCTGGATTGGGCCGCCATAGACGACGTGCTGTATGGCTGCGCCAACCAGGCCGGTGAAGACAACCGTGACGTAGCACGCATGTCACTGCTGCTGGCAGGTTTGCCGGTAGACGTACCGGGCACCACCATTAACCGCCTGTGCGGATCAGGCATGGATGCCATCGGCAGTGCCGCCCGTGCCCTGCGCACCGGCGAAGCCCAGCTGATGCTGGCTGGCGGGGTGGAATCCATGTCGCGCGCACCTTTTGTGATGGGCAAAGCCGACTCCGCGTTCAGCCGTGCAGCCGAAATCTTCGACACCACCATCGGCTGGCGCTTTGTAAATCCTCTGTTGAAAAAACAGTACGGCGTTGACTCAATGCCAGAAACTGCCGAGAACGTGGCCGCCGACTTCAACATTTCACGGGCAGACCAAGATGCCTTCGCCCTGCGCAGCCAACAGCGCACCGCAGCGGCTCAACAGGCGGGGCGTTTTGATTGTGAAATCGTGCCTGTCAGCATTCCCCGCCGCAAGCAAGACCCGCTGGTGGTGGATACCGATGAGCACCCGCGCGCCACCAGCCTGGAAAAACTCGCCAGCCTGGCCACACCGTTCCGCGAGGGCGGCAGCGTAACCGCCGGCAACGCCTCTGGCGTAAACGACGGCGCCTGCGCCCTGCTGCTGGCCAGCGGCGAGGCCCTAAAAAAATACAATCTGAAACCCCGTGCCCGCGTTATAGCCATGGCAACCGCCGGCGTTGAACCGCGAATTATGGGCATGGGGCCCGCACCCGCCACCCGCAAAGTGCTGAAAACCGCAGGCCTGGAACTGGCTGACATAGACGTGATCGAGCTGAACGAAGCTTTTGCCGCCCAGGCTCTCGCGGTACTGCGCGACCTGGGCCTGCCGGACGACGCCGAACACATTAATCCCAATGGCGGTGCCATCGCCTTGGGCCACCCGCTGGGTATGAGCGGCGCGCGCCTTGTTACCACCGCGATGAATGAACTGGAACTCCGCCACCGGCAGGGCCAGAAAGCCCGCTACGCTCTGTGCACTATGTGCATTGGTGTGGGCCAGGGCATTGCAATCATTATCGAACGCGTAGACAGCGCCGACTGATGTATCCGGCGCGCAAACGCGCGCGCCGCGCACAAAAACTGAAGCTAATCCGGTAGCAAACCGGGGCAACAAGAACAACACAGGAAAAGATGATGGACCTACCCATGCAAAGAGTCGGAAAACTGGACCGGATGGAAACTGCCAGCGTGGACGAACTTCGCCACGAACAGCTGCAGCGCCTGCGATGGAGTGTTTGGCACGCTTATACGAACGTGCCTCATTACCGCAATGCGTTTGATGCCATTGGCCTGAAGCCGATGGACATCAACAGTTTGGAAGACATCGCCAGGATTCCGTTCACCGGAAAAGAGGACCTGCGGAATAACTATCCGTTCAAGATGTTCGCTGTGCCCATGCGCAAAGTTGTTCGCGTACACGCCTCCAGCGGCACCACCGGCAAACCCACCGTTGTGGGCTACACCCAAAGCGACATTGAAACCTGGTCTGACATAGTAGCCCGCTCCATTCGTGCCGGTGGCGGCCATGCCGGCGACAAGATTCACATCGCCTACGGCTACGGCCTGTTCACAGGCGGCTTGGGTGCCCACTACGGCGCCGAGCGTCTCGGCTGCACCGTTATTCCCATGTCGGGCGGACAAACCGAGAAACAAGTTCAGCTGATCGCCGACTTTGAGCCTGACATCATTATGGTCACGCCTTCTTATATGCTGAACATTGCTGACGAAATTGACCGCCAGGGCATTGATCTAAAAAAGCTGCCATTACGACTGGGCATTTTCGGTGCCGAGCCCTGGACCAACGAAATGCGCACAGAGCTGGAAGACCGCCTGGGTATTCAAGCGCTGGATATCTACGGCCTGTCTGAAGTGATGGGCCCGGGTGTGGGTATGGAATGCCTGGAAACCAAAGACGGCCCCACCATCTGGGAAGACCACTTCTACCCGGAAATTGTTAACCCGGAAACCGGCGAAGTGTTGCCTGACGGCGAATACGGCGAACTGGTGTTCACCTCGCTCACCAAAGTGGCCATGCCGGTACTGCGCTACCGCACTCGCGACCTTACCCGCCTGCTGCCCGGCACCGCGCGCCCCATGCGCCGCATTGACAGAATCACCGGCCGCAGCGACGACATGCTGATTATTCGCGGGGTTAACGTATTCCCCAGCCAGATTGAAGAGCAGGTATTGAAATGCCGCGCCCTGTCGCCTCATTACGAAATCGAGGTGTACAAAAAAGGCAATTTGGACTGCGTAGATGTTCGGGTAGAACTGAAAGCTGGCGCAGAAGGCGAGAATGTTAAAGAACACACGGCCAAAGAACTGGCCCACCAAATCAAATCGTATATTGGTATCAGCACCAAAATAGACGTGCAGGACGCAGGAAGCATCAACCGCTCGGAAGGCAAAGCAAAACGTGTGTTCGACCGGCGTAAAGACTGACACGGATGTTTAGGCGACGCATCGCGCTCGTCATTTAAATTTTGTTGTTTAAATAATGATCTAAAAGCTACAACGTATCGTCTGACACTTTAGCTAGCAGATTCAGATACTTAGAGCTTTAATGCTTTAACATGATACAGGATATTCAAGCTTGAATTTTATCCAGTATCATATAGTATGAAGACATAGCCCGTGATTCGTCGCGGAGCATTGCTGATCAACTACAACAGACCAACAAGACAGATTCGGAGAGAGTTATGTACGCACAGCTCGTTGACACCGGTACCAAGCGCCTTAAGACCCGTGAAGAGATGTCCCCCGAAGAGCGGGACTTTCAGGACAAAATAGACGCCGAAACCAAAATCGAAGCCAAAAACTGGATGCCGGACGCCTACCGGAAAACCCTGGTTCGCCAGATCTCCCAGCACGCCCATTCGGAAATTGTCGGCATGCTGCCGGAAGGCAACTGGCTTACCCGCGCGCCTACCCTCAAGCGCAAGCTGCAACTGATGGCCAAAATTCAGGACGAAGCGGGCCATGGCCTTTACCTGTACAGCGCTATGGAAACCTTGGGCGCGGACCGCGATGAGGAAGTTCAGAAGCTGCACGATGGCAAAGCCAAGTACTCGAGCATTTTCAACTACCCAACCCTTAACTGGGCTGATATGGGCGCCGTGGGTTGGCTTGTGGATGGCGCGGCTATCGTGAACCAGGTGGTTCTGCAGCGCACATCCTATGGCCCCTACTCCCGTGCCATGGTGCGGATCTGTAAAGAAGAGAGCTTCCACCAGCGTCAGGGCTTCCAGATTCTGCTGGACATGATGCGTGAAGGCACTCAGGCCCAGAAAGACATGGTGCAGGATGCCATCAATCGCCTGTGGTGGCCGGCGCTGATGATGTTTGGCCCGCACGACGACGAATCCCCCAACTCCCAGCAGTCCATGGTCTGGAAGATCAAGCGCAAGAGTAACGACGAACTGCGCCAGATGTTCATTGACCAGACCATTCCACAGCTGGAGTTCCTCGGCTGCACCGCACCCGATCCAGACCTAAAGTGGAACGAAGAAACCGGTCATTACGACTTCGGCGCCATTGACTGGAAAGAGTTTTACGACGTACTCAAGGGCGATGGCCCGTGTAACCGTGAACGCATTTCCACACGCCGCAAAGCCATAGACGAAGGCACTTGGGTACGTGAAGCCGCCGTTGCCTACGCCGCAAAACAAAAACAACGCGCAGCCGCTTAAACAGGCGCGCAAACAGGAGAGTAACTATGTCTGAATGGCGCCTTTACGAAGTTTTCGTGCGCAGCAAGCATGGCCTTAACCACAAACATGTGGGCAGCGTGCACGCTGCTGACAATGAAATGGCCATGGAAAACGCTCGCGACCTGTACACCCGTCGCAGCGAAGGGGTGAGCATATGGGTGGTTCCTTCTGACACCATCACGGCCTCTGCTTCAGACGAGAAAGAGATCCTGTTCGATCCGGCAGAAGACAAAGTGTATCGGCACGCGTCTTTCTACAAACTGCCAGACGAAGTCGGGCACATGTGAGGAGCGACCCATGACTGAACAAAAAGCTCTGCAGGATTACCTGATCCGCCTGGCGGATTCCGACATGATTCTAAGCCAGCGCCTTTGCGAACTGTGTGGAAAAGCGCCGGCGATAGAAGAAGAAATGGCCGTAATGAACGTCGGGCTCGACTTGGTCGGCCAGGCGCGTAACTGGTACGAGTACGCCGCCGAACTGATCGACGACGGCCGTGACGCCGACAAACTGTGCTTCCTGCGGGATGCTCTGGACTATCGCAATCTACTGCTGGTAGAACAGCCGAATGAAGACTACGCGGTCACCATGGCGCGCCAGTTTTTCTTCGACGTATGGCACTACTTCACCTTGAAAAGCCTGGTAGATGCCAGCGATGAGCGCATTGCCAACATCGCTGCGAAGGCGGTCAAAGAAGCCACCTATCACTTGCGCCGCTCGTCAGAGTGGGTCAAGCGCATGGGTGACGGGACTGAAGAAAGCCACCGCCGCATTCAGGAAGCGTTTGATCTGCTATGGCGCTTCACCGGCGAACTGGTAACCCCGGACGATACCGATCACGCCATGTTCAAGGCCGGCATTGGCCCGGATCCAGAGAAACTGAAGCAAGACTGGTTCGGCATGGTGCGTGAAGTCGCGGCCCAAGCCACCCTGAAAACCGGTGCGGAAGACGCCTGGATGTACATGGGCGGCAAAAGCGGCGTTCACACCGAACACCTGGGGCTTATCCTGGCCGAGATGCAGTTTTTGCCTCGCGCCTACCCGGATGCGACCACCTGGTAGATCTTTTTGTTAAAGGGAGCACATCC
Organism: Marinobacter gelidimuriae; assembly: GCF_000372805.1. Classification (GTDB taxonomy): domain Bacteria; phylum Pseudomonadota; class Gammaproteobacteria; order Pseudomonadales; family Oleiphilaceae; genus Marinobacter; species Marinobacter gelidimuriae. The sequence goes on from NZ_KB889886.1 coordinate 57,219, forward strand.
GGTGAATGAACGTGAACCATCATCTGTAAACCTACTGATTGCCAGCGACCGGGTACCGGCCAACGCCCACCCCGAACTGCTGACAGAAGACGCAATCTGGGCGCTGCTGGATAACGTCAAAGATCCGGAAGTGCCTGCCGTCAGCGTATTAGAGCTGGGCATCGTGCGCAGACTGAGTTGGGATGGCAAACATCTGAGTATTGATGTCACGCCTACCTACTCCGGCTGCCCCGCCACCGAGCTGATCGAAGAACTGATTACCGAAGCCCTGCGCGCCGTTGGCATCTGCGACCCGCACATTAATCGCGTGCTAACCCCAGCCTGGAGTACAGACTGGATAACGGACGTGGGCCGGGAAAAACTCCGGGTATATGGCATAGCACCGCCCCAGGGTAATGCCAGCAAAATGAGCCTGCTGGGCGCTAACGAAGTCATCACCTGCCCGTTTTGTGACAGTAAGCACACCGAACGAGTCAGCGAATTCGGTTCTACAGCCTGCAAGGCGCTTTACCGCTGCCGCGACTGCCTTGAACCCTTCGACTATTTCAAATGCATATAGAGCCGATACGCCATGAATAAATTCTACTCACTGGCCCTCAAAGAGGTCAGGCCGGAAACAAGAAACGCCGTATCCCTGTGCTTTGAGCTGCCCGCTGAAGGGGCCGAAAAGTTCAAGTACAAGCAGGGCCAGCACTTGGTGGTGCGCACCACAGTTGATGGCGAAGAAGTGCGCCGCACCTACTCCATCTGTTCCAGTGTGAACGATCAAGAACTGCGTATTGCCATCAAACGTGTACCCGGTGGCGTATTTTCCAGTTTCGCTAACGACCTGCTGAAGCCCGGATCCGTTCTGGACGTTATGCCGCCGCAGGGCCATTTCTCCGTTGAGCTGGACCCAGAGCGGAAAGGCGACTACCTGGCGGTCGCCGCCGGCAGTGGCATCACGCCTATTCTGTCCATTATTAAAACCACTCTGGAAACCGAGCCCAGAAGCGAGTTCACCCTGTTCTACGGTAACAAGGGCACCAGCAGCACTATGTTCCGTGACCAGCTCCAGGATCTTAAAAACGAACACATGACCCGTTTCAATCTGGTGTACATCTTCACCCGTGAAGAACAGGACATTGATCTTTACAACGGCCGCATTGATTCAGACAAGTGCGACCGGTTGTTCGACCATTGGATCGACGCCAGGAACTTGACCGCTGCCTTCCTTTGCGGCCCCCAGATGATGACCGAAACCGTGAGCGATTCACTGGTACGCCACGGCATGGAAAAAGCGAAAGTTCATTACGAACTCTTTACGCCTGTTGGTGGCGTGCCCAAGGCACGCAAAGACCGCGCTGAAACCAAAGTCGACCTGCAAGCTGTCAGCGTTGTTACGGTAAAAGCCGATGGCCGCTCCCTGACCTTCGATCTGGTGCGCGATACCAAGAGCATTCTTCAGGCAGGCAACGACGAAGGCGCCGACCTGCCCTACTCGTGCCAGGCCGGCGTGTGTTCAACCTGCCGCGCCAAGGTCATTGAGGGCGAAGTGGAAATGGACCAGAACTTTGCGCTGGAAGATTACGAAGTGGCCGCAGGCTATGTGCTGTCATGCCAGTGCTACCCCGTTAGCGACAAGGTCGTTCTTGACTACGACGAAATGTAATTCTGGAGTTTTCTTACATGTCAGTTCTTAAAAGCTTTATTGCCGGTAAGTGGGTTGGTGAACGGCAGGCCAAAGCCCTTCCCAGCGCCATCAACGGCGAGATTGTGGCGCACACGCACGACGACACCCTGGACTTCAAAGAAGCCGCGGAATACGGCCGCAAAGTCGGTGGCAAAAACCTGCTGGCCATGGATTTCCAGGAACGTGCTCTGGCGCTCAAAGCCATGGCGATGTACCTGCAGGAGCACAAGAAAGAGCTGTACGCGTTGTCTATGCACACCGGTTCCAGCAAAGCGGATAACGGCTTCGACATCGACGGCGGCTTTGGCACTATGTTTTCCTACGCCAGTATGGGCCGCCGCGAGCTGCCGTCTGGCAACGTAGTGCACGAAGGCCCGGTAACGCAGTTGGGCAAGAACAACCACTTCGCCGGCACCCACATTCTGGTGCCCCGTGGTGGTGTTGCGCTGCACATCGACGCCTACAACTTCCCGGTGTGGGGCATGCTGGAAAAGTTTGCGCCAACCTTTTTGGCGGGCATGCCTTCCATTGTTAAGCCGGCCACCTCCACTTGCTACGTAACCGAACTGGCCGTGCGCCTGATGCACGAATCCGGTGCGTTGCCAGAGGGCAGCCTGCAGCTGATCATTGGCAGCACCGGCGACCTGTTCGAGCACCTGCAGGAGCAGGATGTGGTGACTTTTACCGGTTCGGCAAAAACCGCACGCATGTTGCGTAACCACCCGAACATCGTCCAGCGCTCGATTCCGTTCAACGCCGAAGCCGACTCGCTGAACAGCGCGGTTCTGGCCCCGGATGTTACCCCGGAACACGAAGAATTCGATCTGTTTGTACGTGAAATCGGCCGCGAAATGACCGCTAAAGCCGGCCAGAAGTGCACCGCGATTCGCCGGGTTATGGTTCCACAAAACCAAGTGCAAGCCGTGTGCAATAAGCTTACAGAACGGCTGTCGAAGATTACCGTCGGCGACCCTTCCGTTGAAGGCGTGCGCATGGGTGCTCTGGCGTCCATGGATCAACTGGAAGACGTGAAAGCCAACATCCAGGAACTGCTGAAAACCAGCGAACTGGTGATGGGCGGAGACGGTAGCTTCAAACCCACCGGCCCGGGCACCGACAAAGGCGCGTTCATCGAACCGCATCTGCTGGTGTGCCGTAACCCGGAAAACGGTTGTGGTGCCCACGACATCGAGGCCTTCGGCCCGGTTGCTACCATTATTCCTTACGATACCCTGGATGACATGGTGGAACTGGTCGCCAAGGGCCGCGGCTCATTGGTGACCACAGTCACCACCCGTGACCCGGCGATCATTGCCAAACTGGCACCGGCACTGGCCGCCTATCACGGCCGCCTGCACCTGCTGGATGCGGAAGCAGCCAAAGAATCCACGGGGCACGGTTCTCCCCTGCCTATGCTGAAACACGGCGGCCCGGGCCGCGCTGGTGGTGGTGAAGAACTCGGTGGCATTCGCGCGGTGCATCACTACCTGCAGCGCACGGCTATTCAGGGCTCGCCCACCATGCTGGCGGCGGTCACCGGCGAATACGTTCGCGGTGCCAAACTGATTGAAAACGACGTGCATCCGTTCCGCCGTCACTTCGAAGACCTGCAGATTTGTGAATCACTGCTAACACACCGCCGTACCGTCACCGAAGCAGATCTGGTGAACTTCGGCTGTTTGTCCGGCGACCACTTCTACATGCACTTTGATGAAATCGCGGCCCGCGAAAGCCAGTTCGGCAAGCGCATTGCCCACGGCTATTTTGTGCTATCTGCTGCTGCAGGCTTGTTCGTGTATCCGGGTGAAGGCCCGGTGTTGGCGAACTACGGCCTGGACACCCTGCGCTTTATCGAACCGGTAGCACCGGGCGATACCATTCGTGCCCGCCTGACCTGTAAGCGCAAGATTGATCAGGGCCGGATGTCACCAGATGGCCATCCACAAGGCGTGGTGGTGTGGGATGTTCAGGTCACCAATCAAGACGACGTGCTGGTTGCCAGCTACGACATTTTGACCCTGGTTGCGAAAAAGCCGGAGTAGCTTATCCGGCCATAAAAAAACCGCCAGCAGCGTTCAGCTCTGGCGGTTTTTTTGTATCATTGGACGCTGGGCTTTAAACTGCGCCGCTCTGGCACATCCTTTCGGATGCTTCATCACTTGAGGAAAACTACAATGAAAAAACTCGCGTTGAATACACTGGTGCTTGGCCTTTCCCTGTCGCTGGCCGCTACGGCTTTTGCGTCTGAATTTACCAACATGGATCCGATTACTCTGCGCTTGGCTCACGTGGTCAATGAACAGGATGGCTTTCATATTGCAGCCGTCAAATTTCAGGATTTGGTAGCAGAGCGAACCGAAGGTGCGGTGAACATTGAACTTTATCCTAACGCTTCGCTAGGTGACGAGCGCACCCTGCTGGAAGGCATGCAAATTGGCACCGTTGATATGGGCGTGATCACCAACGGCCCGGTCGCTAACTTTGTCGAAGAAATGGCGGTTTTTGAGCTGCCGTTTTTGTTTCCTTCACCGCAAGCCGCTTACGATGTGCTCGACGGCCCCATTGGTCAGGAACTGCTCGACAAGCTTTCCGAGGTCAACCTGAAAGGCCTGGCCTACGCCGAACGCGGCTTTCGTAATTTGACCAACAGCGAGCGCCCGGTCAACACACCAGAAGACATGAAAGGCCTGCGTATTCGCGTAATGGAAAATCCGGTGTATGTGGACACCTTCCGCGCATTGGGTGCCAACGCCATTCCGATGGCGTGGACGGAAGCCTTGACCGCCATGCAGCAGGGCACCATTGATGGACAAGAAAATCCCGCCAATGTCATTCATTCCTTCAAACTCTACGAAACCCAGGATTATATGACCCTCTCGCGGCATACCTACGCCCCGGCCATCTTCGTGATGGGTCTGCCGGTCTGGAATAAGCTTCCAGAAGCGGCACAGGCTGTGGTCGTCCAGGCAGCCCAGGAAGCCGCCGAACATGAGCGCCGGGTAAACGCCGAGATGGAATCCCAGCAATTGGCCGAACTGCGCGAAGCCGGCATGCAGATTAACGACACTCCAGATATAAAGGCTTTTCAAGCCGCCGTGGTGCCGGTCTATGCAAAGTACGGTGAGAAGTTCGATGATTACCTGCCACGTATTCTGGAGGCGCTCAAGTAAGTGACCATCACAACCCAATCGCTTTTAAAGCCACTAAAGCGAATTGAGCAAGGGCTGGATGCGATCATCCAGCCCTTGGTGTTTGCGGGCATGGCGGCGCTGATTGGGGTGATTACCCTGCAGATTATCTCCCGAGTGATGTTCAGCGCAGTCGGCTGGACCGAAGAAGTCGCTCGTTTTCTGTTGGTGTGGATCACTTTTTTTGCAGGCACCCTGGCTTTTCAGCGTGGCCGGCACATCGCCGTAACATTTGCCGTAGACGCCCTGCCCGTGCGCCTGCGACAAGCCGCGCGCATTGCCGGCACCCTGGCGGTATTGGCTTTTATGGTGGCACTGGTGGTGATCGGCTATCGTTACATGCAAGTTCAGAGCTTTCAGAAATCTGCTTCCTTAAGGCTCTCCATGACCTACGTTTACGCCGTGATTCCGCTCTGCGCGGCCGTGATGAGTTGGTACGCTTTGGTCGATCTATTGGAGCTTTTAATAGATGGCGAGCGTCGTGAGGAACCCGTTCCATGACGCTGCTACTGTTTGGGCTGTTCTTCGGGCTCATGCTACTGGGTATACCTATTGCCCTGGCGATAGGTGCCAGCACCATGATCGCGCTCAGCCAGGCTGGGGTCCCTTTGATGGTGGTTACCCAGCAGATGTTTCAGGGCATCAATTCTTTTGCCTTGGTGGCCATTCCCATGTTCATACTGGCCGGCGACCTGATGGCTCAAGGCAAGGTAAGCGAGAGGCTCGTCAATTTTGCCAACTCTTTGTTCGGCTTTCTACGGGGAGGCTTATCGATAGTTTCGGTGATGGCAGGGATGTTCTTCGCTGCAATTTCAGGCTCCGGGGCGGCGACCACAGCGGCGGTGGGAGCAAGTCTGGTGCCGGAGTTACGCAAAAAAGGTTATGACCCCGCGTCTGCTGCCAGCCTGATTGCCGCAAGCGGTACCATCGGAGTGGTCATCCCGCCGTCCGTGCCCATGATTATTTATGCAGTGATTGCCCAGCAATCGGTATCTGAGCTGTTCCTGAACGGCTTTTTGCCAGGGCTAGCCATGGGGCTGGGGCTGATGGCAATTGCCATTACCCAAGCCTACAAGCGCCAGTATCCCAAAGGCACGCCTTTCTCCCTGGCCACCATCTGGCGCACATTAAAAAGCGCGAGTTGGGGACTGATGACGCCCGTCATCATTCTGGGGGGCATATTCTCGGGAATCTTTACGCCCAGTGAAGCCGCGGTGGTGGCTGTCAACTACGCGTTGCTGGTCTCGCTGTTCATTTACCGTGACCTCAAGCTAAGCGATGTGTATCGCATCTTGATTCGCTCGGCGATTACCACCTCAGTGATCATGCTTGTGATCGCCACCTCGGCGGTGCTGAGCTGGACGCTATCCAGCTGGCAGGTGCCCGGCGCTATTGCTGAAGCGGTGCTGTCTATCTCCACCAACCCTTACGTGATCATGCTGTTAGTGGTAGGCATAATCCTGCTGACCGGTGTATTTCTCGAGACGGCCAGCGCATTGATTATTCTAACGCCGGTTTTGCTGCCGCTGGTGCTTCAACTGGGCATTGACCCGATTCACTTTGGCCTGATCATCGTGGTCGGGTTGGCGATCGGAATGATCACCCCACCGGTAGCGATCAACCTTTATGTGGCCTCCTCAATCACGCAGTTGCCTTTGGAGCGAATCACTCGGGCAATCATCCCTTACTTGCTGGGGTTGATCAGCGTGCTGCTAATGGTCGTGTATATTCCTATTCTGGCCGGCTGGTCAGGGCCTTACATACCCAGATAAGCCTCGCGCACTTTCTCGTTGCTCAACAACTCACGGCCAGAACCTTCCACCACTACGCGGCCCGTTTCCAGTACATAGCCTCGATCGGCCAGCGCCAGCGCCTGGGAGGCGTTCTGCTCTACCAAAAAGATGGTCATGCCTTCGTTTTTGAGCTCTTTGATGATATTGAAAATTTCTTCAATAATCAGCGGTGCAAGCCCCATGCTGGGCTCGTCTAGCAGCAACAGTCTGGGCTTTGCCATCAGCGCCCGGCCCATGGCCAGCATCTGCTGCTGGCCGCCAGAAAGTTCGCCCGCCAGGTTGCGGCGTTTCTGGCGCAGTATGGGAAACTTCTCGTACATGCGCTCGATGTCGTCTTCCACTTCGGGGCTACGGCCACGGGTATAAGCGCCCAATAGCAAGTTATCTTCAACGCTCAGATCTTTGAACACCTGGCGGCCTTCAGGCACCTGCACGATGCCGTTGGCAACCCGCTGATCGGTCGGTATCTTTAGCAGATCTTTGCCTTCAAAGGTGATGCTGCCGGCGTCTGTCGGTTGCAGCCCGGAAATGGTCATCAGCAATGTGGACTTGCCGGCACCGTTGGCGCCCACCAGTGACACAATCTCACCGCTGTTGATGCGGATATCAACGCCATGGAGTGCTTCAATCTGGCCGTAGGAGGTCTTCAGGCCCTTGATCGTGAGCATCTCCTCGGCAACGTGCTGCGCAGTTCGGCGTGGCGCGTGACGCAACCCCAGGCCACCCAGGCGCTCCGGTGTGTAGCTTACGATACGGTGCCGGAGCTCACGGAACTCATCCCGCACCCGCTCGCCAAACAGCGGATCATTGGCCTGATCACGGGATTCGGTAATCAGGCGCCAGTCGTCCTCACTGAGGAGCTTGCGCGCCCGCGGGATAACAACGCCTTCCTCTTTTTTAATGTGCTTGCGCAAGGCTTCAGTAAACCGTGCCAGCGCATGGCTAAATTCCTCACGGCCGTCGGGCCAGCGCTCCATGCACACCATCAACAGATGACGCAGCTCGTTGATTTTCTGGTCACCAATCACGTAACCATGAGCGAGCTTGTCTAGCAGCGGCTTGGTTTCCGGCGACTTTTCTCCCAGCAATCGATACAGAATTATCTCAGCGGGGGAGCTGTGTACGCGCCGTGCGAAGTGCTGTACGTAATCGAAAATGTTGTTGAACAGGGTCTCATCAGGCTGCTGTTCGTTGATGTTCATATCGTGCTGAAGCTGGTCCAGCAAATCCAGTATGCGCCACAGGGCCTGGTGTTCCTGCACGATGGTACTGATGGCCTGCACACTGAAACTGTCTTCAGGCGCCGTGTTGGTCGGTGTTTGTGTCATTGTCATTATTCCTCGCTCCGTTTAACCGCCCAAGTAAGCTGCAATTACGTCCGGATTGGCACGAATCTGCTCCGGTGAACCTTCCGCCAGCACGCGCCCGTAATTAAGTACCAGTAAACGGTCGGAAATGTTCATTACCAGCTTCATGTCGTGCTCTACCAACATCACGGTAATGCCCTGCTCGGCAATTTTGCGGATCAGATCCTCCAGTGCCGTGGTTTCCACCGCGTTCAAACCGGCTGCAGGCTCATCCAGAAGGATAATTTTCGGCTCTGCCGCCAACGCGCGGGCAATCTCCAGTCGTTTCAGCGCACCGTAAGGCATTGCCGAAGCCTCGGCATTGATGTACTCGCCACAACCCACAAACTCCATCAGTTCGGCGGATTTGGCGTGGGCGGCTTTTTCACCCCGGGTCAGCGCCGGCAAGCGGAAAAGCGTGGTCAGCAGATTGCTTTTCAGGGTCAGGTGACGGCCCAGCATCACGTTTTCAATCGCCGACATATTCATGCAAATCTGCATCTGCTGAAAAGTGCGACACATACCCCGCTCTGCGAGCTGGCTGGGCTCCAGTTTCGCGATGCTTTCGCCGTTCAGCTTTACGTCGCCCCCCGTGGGCGTATACAGACCGGTAATCAGGTTGAACAGCGTGGTTTTGCCAGCGCCATTCGGCCCAATCACCGAATACACTTGTCCCGCGTCTACCGCGAAGCTCACGCCTTCTACAGCATGCACACCGCCAAACGCCTTGGACAGGTCATTCACTTCCACCAGAGCCGTCATGCGTCACCTCCGGCGGACTTTGAGCGTCGTTTTGCCAGGAAATTAGCCACCGTTGGAAGCAGCCCTTTGGGCATGAAAATCATCGTCAGCATCAGAATCAAACCAAACAGCACCATCTCAAACTCTTGAAAATCGGCCAGCACTTGCGGCAGTAACTCCAGCACCACAGCGCCAATGATTACCCCTATGGTCGACCCCATGCCACCCAGCACCACCATCGTGATCAACAAAATGGAAAACTCAAAACCTGCCACCGCGGGCGTTATAAAGCCCTGAAAATGCGCGTAAAGCGCACCCATTACGCTGGCGTAAACCGCCGAGATAACAAACACCAGGCTCTTGTACTTCGTGGTGTTAACGCCCACCACGCTGGCTGCCACCTCTGAGCCGTGTACCGAGCGCAAGGCGCGACCGATAGGCGAGTCAATCAGGTTCTGTGCCAGCCAGACGGCGACCAACAGCACCACGCCTGCAAAAAGGTACCAGGCCAGATCACCGCTGATATCCATGCCAAACAGGGAGTATTGGCCAAATGGGCTAAGCTCCCAGCCAAACACATCAAAGGCAGGCACCGGCATACCATCCGGCCCACCCGTCATCTCCCGCTCATTATTCAAAATGATGGCAATAATGAAGCCCACGGCGAGGGTTGCCATAGATAGGTAATGGCCTTTCAGGCGCAGAATCGGGCGGCCGACCACCCAGGCAATAATGCCCACACCAAAAGCGCCAACAATCAGCGCCGGTATGGCAGACCAGCCATAATGACTGGTCATGATCGCGCTGAAATAGGCACCCAGACCAAAAAAGCCAGCATGCCCCAGGCTGATTTGGCCGGCAAAGCCTACTAGCAGGTTAAGCCCCACCACGGCACCGGCAATCAACGCGATTTGCGTGGCCAGGCTGTAATGAAACGGGTTGGAAATGAACAAAGGCAAAGCAAAAACCACAATGGCCAAAAACACCAAGCCCTTCAAACGGAATTCAGAGAGTTTCACGATCATCACACCCGCTCCACAACTTTGGCGCCAAACAGGCCCCGGGGCATGAAGAACAACACCAGCAGAATCATCGAGAAGGCCACCGCGTCTTTGTAATCAGACGACAGATAGCCCGCGGCCATGGCCTCAACCACGCCCAACGCCAAACCACCCACAACGGCGCCCACACCACTGCCCAGGCCGCCAATGGCCGCTGCCACAAAGCCTTTCAAACCAAGGATGATGCCAATATCGTAAGAAGTGAACGTAATAGGAGCGACCACAATGCCGGCGATTGAACCCAGCAGTGCAGACACCATGAACGCCAGCATCAGCACCATCTGGGTGCGAATACCCACCAGGCGGGCGGCGTCTTTGTTCATGGAAGTGGCAAGAATCGCTTTGCCCGTCATGGTGCGGGTGAAGAAATACACCAATACCGCGACCAGCACCGCACCCACGCCCAGCACCCACAGACTTTGACTGTTCAGTACAGCGCCAAATACTTCAATCGGTTCGTCGCCGCTGAAGTTAGGCATCACGTGGTACTTTTTGCCCCAGACTAATTGAGCCAGACCACGGATAAAAATAGACGCGCCGATGGTAATAATGATCAGCGTGACAACGTTTGCATCTTTTGCCGGTGCAATCGCCAGGCGCTGCAGGGCAATACCCATAAGACCGGCAAGAGCAACCGCCAACACGATGGCAAGCAACATCGGCACACCCATGGCCGTTAAGGACACGGTCGCCATACCACCAATCATCAAAAATTCGCCCTGGGCGAAGTTGATAACATGACTGGCGTTATAAATAAGGGTAAAGCCCAAAGCGATCAGGGCGTAAATCGCACCGATGGTGATACCGGTAAACAGATATTGCAGAAATTCAGAGAACATAATCGGGTCCGCTCGCGCAGCGGCCATCTGCCGCCCCTAAGGGCGGCAGATGGCCTGTGGTACGGATGAGAAAGGTTTAGTTGACCAGCTTCCAACTGCCATTCTGGACTTCCAGAATGCGGAATGAATCAGCAGTAAGGCCGTTATGGTCATCAGCAGACATATTGTAGGTGCCGGTTACGCCGACGTGGCCCTGAATATTTTCAAGGGCGTCGCGCACGGCTGCCTTATCTGTGGTACCGGCTTTTTCGATGGCTTCTACTGCCAACATCAGGCCGTCATAGGCGTAGGCGCCAAAGGTGGATACCTTAGCATTCCAGCGAGCTTCGTATTCACTTTTGTACGCTTCTACAATCGGTTTCTGGGGGTCGGAATCCGGCAGGGATGCTGGCACCAGCAAGGGTGACGCTGGCAGTCTCAGGCCCTCAGCGCTGTCACCCGCCAGTTCAAGGAAACCGTCAGAGGCAACACCGTGAGACTGGTAAAATGGCAGATCAATACTCAGCTGGGCGTAGTTGCGAGTAACAATGGCCGGGCCCTGCCCAAAGCCGAAGTTCAGAATGGTCTGCACACCGTCGGCGCCACGAATATTGGTCAACTGCGCGGTCATGTCGGTGTCGGAACCGCCGTAGGTTTCATCTGCAACCACTTCAATATTGCCCATTTCCTTGGCCACAGCCAGGGTTTGCTCCCGACCGGAACTGCCAAAGCCACCGGTGCCGGAGATCAGGCCAATTTTTGTAAGGCCGCGGGATTCCATATCGGTAAGAATGCGCTCAGCAGCCATACGGTCAGACTGCGGTGTTTTAAATACCCACTTCTTCACCGGCGTTGTAATAACCGTCGCGCCCGCTAACGAGATGAAAGGAATCTGAGCCTGCTCAATCAAAGGCACAGCCGCCATGGTGGCGCCTGTGGTGCTGCCGCCCACAATAATGTCTACGCGGTCTGAACGAATCAGCCGGCTTGCGAAGTTACGGGCTTTAGACGCATTGCCAGCGTCATCGTAGTGGATCAACTCAAGTTGGCGGCCAAGTACCCCGCCTTCTTCATTGATTTTCTCGACGTACATTTCCAGGGTTTTGAGCTCCGGGTCACCCAGAAAGGATGCAGGGCCGGTCACTGATAAAAAAGATCCAATGCGGATGGGATCGGCAGCCTGGGCACTCATCGCCAACAGTCCAGCTGCTGTGATGGCTAAAAATTTCTTCGTATAACGAGCCAGTGTTCCATTCATTGTTTTTTTTCTCCACAGAATAAGGTCGGAACCATTTTGTTTTATATGCGATTGATTTACCGACTATTACAACAAGTTTTCAAGACAGAGTTGAGCATTTTCGTATCACTTAACCCCACCTGGAAGCCTCTCTCATTAATGCTATATGCCCGCTATCTTGCTTCAAAAACAGAGCTTACAACACTCCACTAGCAGAATACGATACCAACAATATGTGCAATTGGAAAATATTGTATCATTACGTCGGTGTCAACTGCGGCGCTCGTACTGGCCGCTTTTTTTCGATTACCACCTGTAGCTTAGATGAATGCTCAGAAAGTGCGCGATGATGACCTGGCCCGCCGCCTTTACCTGATGACGCCGGCAAGATAAGGTTCGTTCCTTGCAATATTAAGCACTCTGATAGCGCCGAACGCTGCCGGAAAACCCTCTAAGAGAAGAACATGTCAGCAAAAAGTCAGCTTGCCAGTCTGATACAGGAATTTCAGCAACAGCGCCCGGTACGTGCAGGTTCTCTGATCATTACCATTTACGGCGATGTTATCCAGCCGCGCGGCGGTAATGTGTGGTTAGGCAGCCTGATGAAGCTGGTCGTGCCTATGGGCATTAACGAGCGCCTGGTCAGAACGTCGGTTTACCGGTTGGTGCAAGAAAGCTGGTTGCAGACTGAAAAAGTGGGTCGCTGCAGTTATTACAGCATAACCGGGGACGGCCTCCGGCGTTTCCGGCAGGCGTTCGAGCAGGTTTACAGCATTGGTGATGACGACTGGAACGGAGGTTGGAGCCTGGCGTTGCTAAATCAGCTCGAACCTGACCTGCGTTTAAAAGTACGCGAAGAGCTCAAGTGGCTGGGTTTTGGCAACCTGTCACCTACAATTATGCAACATCCGCGCTTCAAGCCCGAGCAATTAACCCCGTTATTGCAAGAATGGGGCGCCTCCGATGACGCCATTGTGATGCAAACCCACCCCATAGAGCCACGCAACTCAAAAGCGCTGCGCAGGCAGGTTAAAGAAAGCTGGAATCTGGATGAGCTGGGTTTACGCTATAAACGCTTCCTGGAAAAATTTCGCCCGCTTTGGAGGGAGCTCAGCCATAATGACAACCTCAACGCCGAGGACTGTCTGGCTGCGCGGCTTTTACTCATTCACGAATACCGAAAAATATTGCTGCGCGACCCTTTACTGCCTGACGAACTACTGCCCAGTGACTGGGAAGGGCGCAGCGCCAAGCAGCTGTGCCGAAACCTTTACCTCGCAATGTACGCGCGCTCTGACGAATTCCTGGCCTGCGATCTGGAAAATGCATCCGGCCCGCTGCCTGTCCCGGGGGCTGGGTTCTATCGCCGCTTTGGGGGGTTAGAGCCGTAAAATTAAGCCTTCTACCCTCGTATTTAAGGCGACAATGTTCGCTCAAAATGCCACTTCCGGGTCAGCCCAAACAGCCCAAACAGCCCAAGAACGTAGACGATAGTCTAATAAACAAAAAATAGTGGTTGAATTATGTACGCTTGGTAACTAACTTAGTGCCCGAGACTGACAACAATAAAACAATATGTGGAGCTAACAATGCAAAGCAACAAACCTAATATTACCAGTCCCTTTACTATGCGCCGTCTTGCGGTGGGTGTAGGCAGCGCTTTGCTACTGGCTGCACAGCCTGGTTTGGCACAGACTGTGAACGCTGACGACATGCAGGCGAAACTGGACGATATGCAGAGGCAAATCAACCAGATGAACGCCAGTCAGGCGGCTTCCAGCGACGGCATCAAAATAGGCAATACCACCGTGGACATTGGTGGTTACGTCAAGCTGGACATGATTTACGATTTTGACCAGCAGCAGGGCGGTTTTACGGACAGTTACCGCTCTTGATACGGCAAACAACAAGAGCAATGGCGCCTTCCAGGCCCACGCACGACAGTCCCGAATCATCATTGGTACTGCCACGCCCACGGATGCGGGTGTCGTCAAGACGCGCTTCGAGGGTGATTTCTTCGGCGGTGGCGGTAACGAGATCTTCTCCAACTCCAACGGCCTGCGTATTCGTCACGCCTACGGCGAACTGGGCGGCTTACTGGCCGGTCAGACCTGGAGTAACTTCATGCACTTCACGGCCTACCCGACCACCGTCGATTTCAACGGACCTGTGGGCGTAAGCTTCATTCGCCAGGCTCAGGTTCGTTACACCATGCCCATGGGTGGCGGTGCATTGTCCGTCTCTGCCGAGAACGCCGAGACAACCGGCTTTAAGGGCTCCAGGGACGTACTGCCAGACTTTACGGCCAGGTATAAGTGGGCCGGCGATGGCGGCGGCATTGAATTCGCCGGTCTTGCCCGCCAGCTGCAGACAGATGACCCAGCCGCGACGGGCGACGACTCAGCCTTCGCCTATGGCCTGATGCTGGCCGGCCGACTCAACGTCACCAACAGCACCACGCTGATGGCCGGTGCCATCTTTGGCGACGGTGTCGGGCGCTACCTTTACACCTCGTTCAGTAACAACGACAGTGGTGTCGGCCGAAGCGGTATTGGTGAAGGCTACATCGATCCCAACGGTGACCTGGAAGCGATCGAAGCCTTCGGCTTCAACGTCGCGGCCTCCCAGCAGTGGACCCCGAAGTTCAAGTCCGGCCTCAGCTACGGTCGCGTGGAAGGGGACCAGCCGGAGAATCTGTTCCCGAACTCGTTCGAAACCCTGCAGAGCGTGCACTTCAGCAACTTCTATCAGGTTGCTGACCCTGTCACCCTGGGCCTGGAACTGTCCTTTGTGGACAAAGAGCTGATGAACGGCGATTCTGCCGACAACACCCGTCTGCAGGCTTCCGCCCAGTTCAGCTTCTAATCCCGAAATCTTTTAGGGAAACAAAGCCCCGGCCCCGTGCCGGGGCTTTTTATGGCGCACTCCCGGCATTACGCCTCATCTTGGCTCTTAATCGACCTGACCGGGCTACGCGCAAACACCCCGTCACACCACTCTTTAACGTCGTTCTCTGAAAATGCCAGATCGGTTGCCGCACCGCCGTTGAATTCATGCCACTGAAACAGAAATTTTCGTTTCACAACGGTCAGCACCGGTACCCCCGCTTCCAGCAATTGCAGTAACTCGGCACGGCAACCCTTGCCGTCAATTTCTTGCTGCCCGAAACGGTTCACAATGGCCAGCCTGGGCGGATTATTCAGTGCCCCGCGCAAAACGCCGGTCGCATCCGCCAGGCCAGACGGGTCCAGGCAGCAGGATTGCGATTCTTTGCCCAGATTCTGGGCTATAGAGTATTCGGTGCCGGTTTCCACATCTTGCACCGCCATGGGCTCACGGCGCAGGCCCTGCTCGTTCAGCGCCATGGCCAGGCCCGCCACGCGGATGCCCTTACGGTTGTAATGATTCGCCAGGCTGTGCAGCAGCGCGTCTACGGGCTGGCTGTCGTTGTCGTAGATAATCGCTGCCAACTGTAATGGGTGTGCCATGAAGACCGTCCTGAAGCGTGTGCCGGCGCTTTCTGTTGAAACCACCCGCGCTGTAAAACAGAAAAAGGGCGCAGATTGCTCTGCGCCCTCCAGCGTATAACCAGTGTACTAGCTTGCACCGCCAAAGCGGTTGCTTTATATCAGGGACCGGTGCGGTTAGGAGCCGGCCCCCTCACTCTTGCTTACAGCAACAGGGTACGAATATCACCCATCAGCCGAGCCAGCGCTGAGGTAAAGCGCGCTGCGTCGGCCCCGTTCACCGCACGGTGATCGTAAGACAACGACAGCGGCAGCATTAGCCGTGGCTGGAAAGCCTTGCCGTCCCAAACCGGCTTCATCGCCGCTTTGGACACACCCAGAATCGCCACTTCCGGCGTATTCACAATCGGCGTAAAGGCCGTGCCGCCAATACCACCAAGGCTGGTAATGGTAAAACAGGCACCCTGCATTTCTGCCGGCTTCAGCTTCTTGTCGCGGGCTTTCTGCGCCAGCTCTGCGCTTTCGGCCGCCAGCTCCCACAGGCCTTTCTGATCCACATTACGAATCACCGGAACCATCAAACCGTAGGGCGTATCCACCGCAATACCGATGTGAATGTACTTCTTGTGTACAACTTCTTTGCGATCCATATCCAGGGCGACGTTGAACTGGGGCAATTCAGCCAGGGCCGCGGCACAGGCCTTGAGCATGAACGGCAGCGGCGTCATTTTCACGCCTTTCTTCTCGCCCAATGGCTTCAACGATTTACGGAAATCTTCCATATCGCTGATGTCGGCGTCTTCGAACTGGGTGACGTGTGGCACATTCAGCCAGCTGCGGTGCATGTTCAACGCCGTAACAGACATCATGCGCGACATGCCTTCCCGTTCAACTTCACCAAACTGGCTAAAATCTGGCAGTTTCACGCCAGGAATGCCGCTACTGCCAGTGCCGGGCACTACGGCGCCCTGCTGTGCCTGTTGCAGCTGATCCTTCACATAACCGTGCACATCGTCTTTAATAATACGGCTTTTCGGGCCGGAGCCTTTCACCCGGGCCAGGTCTGCACCCAGTTCACGGGCCAGCTTGCGAACCGCAGGGCCGGCGTGCACTTTGCTCCCGGCGGCGGGCGCTTCATAGGTTACAGAACCGGTGTCTGCAGGCTTGGCTTTGTTATCGCTGGCCGCAGCCGGCTTGCGGGCGCTGTCGTCAGACTTAGCCGGTGCGTCATCTTTGGCTTTGGGCTCGGGCTCTGGCGCGCTGTTGTTATCTGAAGCGTCATCTGAAGCGTCATCTGAAGCGCCATCAGAACTTGCACCATCAGAGCTAAGCATGCCAACAACGTCGCCCTCTTTGATCTTGTCGCCCACTTTGACGATGATCTTAACGATCTTACCCGCACTCGGTGACGGCAACTCAACCGATGCCTTGTCGGTTTCAACCGTCAAAATCGGATCTTCTTCGGCCACCGAGTCACCGGCGCTGACCAGTATTTCAATAACTTCAACTTCATCTGCCCCGCCTAAATCGGGGACCCTGATTTCTTGCTCGCTCATAGCGGTCTCCTTAGCGGTGCGCCGGGTTCGGTTTGTTGCGATCGATTCCGTACTTGCGCATGGCTTCAAGAACCTGCTCGTGCTTGATCTCGCCGTCTTTCGCCAGAGCAGACAGAGCCACTACGGCAACGTGGTAACGATCAACCTCAAAGAAATCACGCAGTTTTTCACGAGTGTCGCTGCGGCCAAAGCCATCCGTACCCAGAGTCAGGAAGGTTTTGGGGATAAACGCCCGTAACTGTTCAGAGTGCAGCTTGATGTAGTCGGTAGACGACACAACCGGACCCGTCTGGTTTTCCAGGCACTGGGTAACATAGGCTTTGCGGCCTTTGTCATCCGGGTGCATCAGGTTCCAGCGCTCTGCGTGCTGGCCGTCGCGGGCCAGTTCGTTAAAGCTGGTCACACTCCACACGTCAGAGCTGACGCCCCAATCGTCTTTCAACAGCTCGGCCGCGGCATTTACTTCGTTCAAGATAGCGCCGGAGCCCAGCATCTGAACCCGCAACTTGGTTTTGCCTTTACCTTTTGCTTCCACCGAACTGAACTTGTACATGCCTTTGATGATGCCATCTGCACACCCTTCCGGCATCGCTGGCTGAACGTAGTTCTCGTTCTCCATGGTGATGTAGTAATAAACGTTGGTGTTCTTTTCGTACATTTCCTTCATGCCGTGATGAATCACCACCGCCATTTCGTAGGCGTAAGCCGGATCGTACGCTTTGCAGTTAGGAATGGTGTTGGCCAGAATATGGCTGTGCCCGTCCTGGTGCTGCAAGCCCTCGCCGTTCAGCGTGGTACGCCCTGCGGTGCCGCCAATCAGGAAGCCGCGAGCCTGAATGTCGCCAGCGGCCCAGGCAAGGTCGCCAACGCGCTGGAAACCGAACATGGAATAAAACGCGTAGAACGGAATCAGCGGAAAGTTGTTGTTGCTGTACGATGTAGCAGCCGCAATCCAGGCCGCCATGGCGCCGCCTTCGTTGATGCCTTCCTGCAGAATCTGACCCTTTTTGTCTTCACGGTAATACATGATCTGATCGCGATCCGGCGGCACGTACTTCTGCCCTTCCGAGGTATAAATACCCAGCTGGCGGAACATGCCTTCCATACCAAAAGTACGGGCTTCATCAGGAACAATCGGCACAACCCGCTTGCCCACACGCTTGTCTTTTACCAACGCGCTCAGAATGCGCACGAACGACATGGTGGTGGAGATTTCACGGCCGTTGGAACCGTCCAAAACCTGCTTGAAGATGTCCAGGTCAGGAATCTGCAGAGGCTGGCTGTCTTTACGACGCTTGGGAAGGAAGCCCCCCAGATCCTGCCGGCGCTTCTTCATGTACACCAGCTCGGGGCTGTCGGGCGCCGGGCGATAGTAAGGCACGTCTTCAATCTCTTCGTCTTTCACCGGAATCGCGAAACGGTCACGGAATGATTTAAGCGTTTCCACATCAAGTTTTTTCAGAGAGTGAGTGGTGTTGTTGGCTTCGCCAGCGGCACCAAAGCCATAACCTTTGATGGTGTGGGCCAGAATAACGGTTGGCTTACCATTGGTTTCGGTTGCCGCTTTTTTGTAAGCCGCATACACTTTGTACGGGTCGTGGCCGCCGCGATTGAGCGTTTGAATGTCGTCGTCGGTCCAGTTTTCAATCATCTTGGCCAGCTTCGGATACTTGCCGAAAAACTGCTTGCGGGTTGCCGCCGGGCCACCGTTGGTGAAAGCCTGCAGTTCGCCGTCAACCACTTCGTCCATGGCGCGCTGCATGGTGCCGTCTTCGTCTTGCTCAAACAGCGGGTCCCACATGCGACCCCAAACCACTTTGATCACGTTCCAGCCAGCACCGCGGAACGAACCTTCCAATTCCTGGATGATCTTGCCGTTGCCGCGCACCGGGCCGTCCAGGCGCTGCAGGTTGCAGTTCACCACAAACACCAGGTTGTCCAGGTTTTCACGGCTAGCCTTGGAAATACAGCCCAGAGTTTCCGGCTCGTCACATTCACCATCACCAACGAAACACCACACTTTGCGGTTTTCCATTTCGACCAGCTCGCGGCTGTCGAGGTACTTCATGATGTGAGCCTGGTAAATGGCCTGAATCGGGCCCAAGCCCATAGAAACTGTGGGGAACTGCCAGTAATCAGGCATCAGCCAGGGGTGCGGATAGGATGACAGACCGCCACCGTCGACATCTTCGCGGTACTTGTCCAGTTGCGCTTCTTCAAACCGGCCTTCCAAAAAGGAACGGGCGTAAATGCCCGGCGAGGCGTGGCCCTGGAAATACACAAGGTCTGACTCGCGTTTTTCGTCGCCACCGTGGAAGAAATAGTTAAAGCCCACGTCGTAAAGCGTTGCCGCAGACGAGAAAGTGGAAATATGACCACCCAGATCACCCGGACGTTTGCCGGCACGCACGACCATCGCCATGGCGTTCCAACGGATCAGGGAACGAATACGGCGTTCCATGAACAGGTCACCCGGCATACGTGCTTCTTGTGCAAGCGGGATAGTATTACGGAATGGTGTGGTGATGGCATACGGCAGCTGGGTGCCGTCACGGCTTGCACGTTCAGCAAGGCGCTCCAGAATGTACTTGGCTCGGTCTACACCCTCCTGCTCGATCAGTGATTCGAGCGCGTCAATCCACTCCGTGGTTTCAATCGGATCGTCGTCCTGGTACATCAAATCCTCCCGTAGGCGTCTATATAAATGCGGCCCAGCGCCATGTATCACGGGCTGCGCTGCTGAGTCAGTCAGTGGGGCTTGCGGCGTTGGGGCCGTAGCGCCTTTTAATTATTTATAAACAAGCATAGATCAGGTTTCACAATTTGCGTTTAACAGATTGCAAATCTGCTTCTGGAATTGACCGGTATTGTAGTTTTTTTACTACAATTTATCGAAATTTTTTCGATTGACCCTCAAAAACTCTGGGAAAATGGGGGTTAATTTCGATTCCTTACGGAATAATGACGCTTTTACACCCTCCAGACAAGTCGCATCTGACCAAGGTCGAACACCGCTAACTCTACGTGATTTCGTTTGTAAACTTAAACCTTCTACGTTTCACTTTGAATAATACGCAAAAAACGGGCTTACCGTGAGGTGAACCCGTTTTTGGATTTAAGACCAGATTGCTGTTTAATGCATCAATTTATACCGCTAGTGCATAAAGGTATACAGTTTCCGCCGATAAGTGCGCACATCGGCATTGTTGTTGCCCAACTTTTCAAACAGCTCCACCAGCGTTGTCTTGGCCACTTCATTTTTATACTTGCTGTCTACCTGCATCAGGCGAATCAGCAGTTCCATGGCCTCGGCGTTGTTTTCTTTTAACACGTTATGCAACGCCAGCATGTGCAGCGCGTTGGGGTCTTTCGGGTCTTGCTCCAGAGCCATTTCCAGGTCGGTCTGGGGCGGCAGCTCTGCGGACTGTTTCAAAAACTTGATGCGGGCCGCCAGCTGTTTGGCCTGGTGCTGCAATTTTTCTTCCGGGGGCAAGCTGTCGTAAATCTGCTCGGCGGTGTCCAGCTCACCCATTTCGGCTTTGATCTGGGCCAGATCAATCAGCACTTTCAGGTTTTCCGGATCTTTCTGGTTCATGTCGCCCAGAATGGCCAGGGCGCCATCCAGATTGCCTTCTTCCCAGAGCGCGTGAGCTTTTTCGTACGGGTCCTCGGCGGGCGCCTCCACATACTTGTCCAGCACTTTGCGGATCTCGCTTTCCGCTAACGCGCCGTTAAAACCGTCTACCGCCTGGCCGTCTTTCACCAAAATAACGGTTGGCAGGCTGCGCACGCCCAGGCTGGAGGTAAGCTGCTCTTGCTGGTCGGCGTTTACTTTGGCCAATAAAAAAGCGCCCTGATACTCATTGGCCAGCTTTTCCAGCAGCGGCATCAGCTGTTTGCAAGGCGCGCTCTGTTCTGCCCATACGTCTACCAGAACGGGTGTTGTGGAAGAGGCTTCCATCACCTGCTGCTGGAAGTTTTCCATTGTGGCTTCGAAACTATAAGGGGAGCTGCTCATCGGGACACCTGAATCTGTCGCTGTTTATAGATACAGCTAAGATGGGGAGCCCGGCGGCGAAATTCAAGAGGAACAGGCCAAAGGGGTTAATAAGCGGCCTTGAAAATCAGAGTTTTGGCAGCAAGTAAACAGCAAACGTTCGACACCGAATACACGACGCCGAACACACCCAGTACCGGGAAGCCAAGTAGCATGACAGACGACAACAGCAATGACTCTCTGGAACAGCTCGAAGAAGATATAACCGAGTACATAGGCAAAGGCAAAGACGAACACAGCAAAGACCTGGCACTGTCTGAACAGACGCTGCCCAAGCGCCTGTACCTGCTGCCGGTGTCTAACCGGCCGTTTTTCCCCGCCCAGGTACAGCCCGTCATGGTCAATCAAAACCCCTGGCACGAAACCCTGAAAAAAGTGAGGGAGACCGATCACGGCATGCTGGGCATTTGCTACGTTGACAACGAAGCCAGTGAAAAGGGCGTGCCTGACAGCAAAGATCTGGCCACCATGGGCTGCGCCGTGCGCGTGCACCACGCCCAGCAAAAAGACGGCAAGGTTCAGTTTATTGCACAGGGCTTACAGCGCTTTCGCATTGTGCGATGGCTGCGCCGCCGCCCACCCTACCTGGTTGAAGTGGAATACCCGCAAGAACCTGCCGAAGACCTGGATGAAACCAAGGCCTATACAATGGCTGTTATCAGCGCTATTAAAGAGCTGCTGCGCACCAACCCGCTGTATGGCGAGGAAGTGAAGCAGTACCTGACGCGCTTCGGCCCGGAGGACAGTTCACCGTTGACCGACTTCGGCGCCTCGATGACCAGCGAACCTGGCGCGAAATTGCAGGAGGTACTGGATACCGTGCCGCTGTTGCAACGCATGGATAAAGTGCTGCTGCTCATGCGTAAAGAGCTGGAAGTGGCCAAGCTGCAGTCTGAAATTAGCGCGGAAGTGAACCAAAAGGTACAAAAGCACCAACGTGAGTTCTTTCTGAAAGAACAGCTGAAAGTGATTCAGCGCGAACTGGGCATGTCGAAAGACGACAAAACCGCCGACGCCGAACGTTTCGAAGCGCGCATGGCGGAACTAGACCCGCCCGAAGCGGTGCGCGAACGCTTTGATGAAGAACTGCAAAAACTGCGAATTCTGGAACAGGGCTCGCCAGAATACGGCGTTACTCGCAATTATCTGGATTGGATAACCCAAGTGCCCTGGGGCCAACACTCACAGGATCATTTCGACCTAGCCGAGGCGCGGCACATTCTGGACAAAGACCATGACGGCCTGGGCGATGTAAAAGACCGCATTATCGAGTTTCTGGCAGAGGGCAGCTTCAAAAAAGAAGTCAGCGGCACCATCCTGCTGTTGGTGGGCCCGCCGGGCGTGGGCAAAACGTCCATCGGCCACTCGGTAGCAGACGCGCTGGGGCGCAAGTTCTATCGCTTTAGCGTAGGCGGCATGCGTGACGAAGCCGAAATTAAAGGCCATCGCCGCACCTATATTGGCGCCATGCCCGGCAAATTTGTGCAGGCACTGAAAGACGCAAAAGTGGCAAACCCGGTCATTATGCTGGATGAAATCGACAAGATTGGCGCGTCTTACCAGGGCGACCCGGCCTCTGCCCTGCTGGAAACTCTAGACCCGGAGCAGAACCGCGAGTTTCTGGACCACTATCTGGATGTGCGCATGGATTTGTCGAAGGTCCTGTTCATCTGCACCGCCAACCAGCTGGACACCATACCGCGGCCGCTGCTTGACCGCATGGACGTGATTCGCCTGTCTGGCTACATAGCGGAAGAAAAGCTGGCGATCGCCAAGCACCACCTGTTACCGAAACTGCTAAAACGCGCCGGACTGCTTAAAAAGCAGATGAACATTTCTGACGCTGCCATAAAACAGGTGATTGAAGGCTATGCCCGTGAAGCCGGGGTGCGTGGTCTGGAAAAGATGCTGCACAAAATTATCCGCAAAGGCATCGTAAAACTGCTGGAAAATCCTGGTTTACCCATTCGCGTTGGCATTGCCGACGTACAGGAATACCTGGGACAGCCTATATTCCGCAAAGAAAAATCCATGAAGGGCATGGGCGTAGTCACGGGTTTAGCCTGGACCGCCATGGGCGGCGCTACGCTCAGCATTGAGGCCTCACGCATTCACAGCAGCCAGCGCGGTTTCAAACTGACCGGGCAACTGGGGGATGTGATGCGCGAATCCGCCGAGATTGCCTACAGCTTTGTGGCGTCTAATTTGAAACGTTATAAAGGCGACCCTGTGTTTTTCGACAAATCTCTGGTGCACCTGCACGTGCCGGAAGGCGCCACGCCGAAAGACGGCCCAAGCGCAGGCGTCACTATGGCCACGGCGCTGCTGTCGATTACTCGCCGTGAAGCGCCGCAGCAAAACATCGCCATGACCGGTGAACTGACACTGACCGGGCAGGTACTGCCAGTCGGGGGAATACGGGAGAAGGTGATTGCCGCCCGGCGGCAGAAAATCAACCAGTTGATTCTGCCAGAGGCCAATCGAGGCGATTACGACGAGCTACCGGGGTACTTGAAAGAAGGCATTGCGGTCAGTTTTGCGAAACACTACAGCGATGTGTTTCAGGTTTGCTTTGGCCAACAACCGAAGAAGGGTGCGGTTATGCACTAACGCGTCTGGCGCTGCTCTTCATCCCAAGGTGCTACCTCGACCCGCCATCGCGACAGGTAGCACTATTTAGAGGTGTCCTTCCAGCCGTCTTCACGCGTCACCGCGCCGACATCCAGAACCGGTGATGCGTCTATGTGGTCTGCGTCCATCATATTAGCCACTCGCTGCAACGAGGCCAGAATCATGGTTTGCTCCCACTCCGCCAAAGCCTGATATTTTTTGATGAAGTCTTCTTGCAGCGGGTTGGGCGCACGGGCCAGAATCTCGCCGCCGGCGTCGGTCAGGTGGGCGTGCACTTTGCGCTTATCCTGAGTGCTGCGAACCCGGTACACCAATTTGCGCAATTCCAGGCGGTCTAAAATAGTGGTTACTGTGGCCTGGCTAAGGCTGATTTTATCAGCGATGGTGCCAATAGTGACCTGGCCCAAATCCCGTATGGTCCGCATAATCAGCAGCTGTGGAGCGGTCAGCCCGGCGCTCTTGCTCAATCGTTTTGAGTGCAGATCTGTTGCGCGGATTACCCGGCGTAATGCTACTAATACTTCGTCATAATTGGTCAACGCGCCGCTCCTGCCATGCTTATACCACTAACATTTAGAGTTGTTTATATCACGATCCACTGCAAAAACCATCAATCACCAACAACTTTTATATGGCCTGGCAGCGATCAAATAGAAGACAAACGGCGATTTTCACGGCAAGATAACGCCCTTGCATAGCCACCGCTTGACAACAACCAAGCGGTAGTGTTTTGTTGATGCCTGAGTATTACAATAAAAATCTGATTACAGGAAACTAATAATGCAAAACAACGTTAAAAAACTCGTAACAGCGATCGCCGCATCCGTTGCCCTGCTGGGCGCAGGCGCCGCCGTAGCAGAGATTAAAGTAGGCATTGCCGGCCCCATGACAGGACCGGTTGCGCAGTACGGCGACATGCAATTTTCTGGCGCGCGGATGGCCATCGAACGCATTAATGCCGCTGGCGGCGTTATGGGTGAAAACCTGGTAGCGGTTGAATACGACGACGTATGCGACCCCAAGCAGGCCGTGACCGTTGCCAACGCTCTGGTCAACGACGGTGTGAAATACGTGGTAGGTCATCTGTGTTCCAGCTCTACACAGCCGGCGTCTGATATCTACGAAGACGAAGGTATTCTGATGATCACCCCGGCCTCCACCAGCCCGGGCATCACCGCTCGCGGCTATGAACTGGTATTCCGCACCATCGGCCTGGACAGCATGCAGGGCCCGGTCGCCGGAGGGTATTTGGCCAGTCTGAACCCCAAGAAAGTCGCGGTTATCCACGACAAACAGCAATACGGTGAAGGCATTGCCACCGCCGTGCGCGACACCCTGAAAGACGCTGGCGTTGAAATAGCCATGTTTGAAGGCATTACCGCAGGCGGTAAAGACTTTTCATCGCTGGTGACCAAACTCAAACAGGCCCAGGTCGATTACGTGTACTACGGCGGCTATCACCCCGAACTGGGTCTGATTCTGCGCCAAGCTCGTCAAGCAGACCTCGACGCTGTATTTATGGGCCCTGAAGGCGTTGGCAACAAAGACATCAACACCATTGCCGGCGAAGCCGCTGAAGGCCTGCTGGTTACCCTGCCTCCGGCCTTCGATGAAAAAGAAGAGAACAAAGATCTGGTTGCCGCGTTTGCGGATAAAGACCAAGACCCCTCCGGCCCGTTTGTACTGACTTCCTACGCAGCGGTTCAGCTGGTAGCTGAAGGCATCGAGAAAGCAGGTTCCAAAGACCCGTTTGAAGTGGCCGCCGCACTGCGCGCCAACAGCTTCGAAACGCCCATTGGCACCGTTCAGTACGACAAAGCCGGCGACATGAAGTCGTTCGAATTTATAGTTTATGAATGGCACTCAGACGGTAGCAAGACTCCGGTCAGTAACTAACGCGGGCCCCCAACCCGCCGCTGTCGTGCGGGTGCAAGCCCGGCGGCAGCGCTGAAAGAGACGACACCCCGCAGCCTGCCGACGGCTGAGGGGTGTCTTTCCAAGCTTCTGATCCAAACGTTAATTGCGCGGCGCCCTTGCCTGCTGCGCGCTTCGCTGCCCGTCAGAAGTCGATTTCCGGAGATGGCACCCCATGCAAGACCTTCTATACTTCTCTCAGCAGCTTATTAACGGGCTGACAATAGGCAGCGCCTACGCCCTGATTGCCATTGGCTACACCATGGTTTACGGCATTATCGGAATGATCAACTTCGCCCACGGTGAGATTTATATGATTGGCGCCTACACCGCGCTCATCGCCATCACCGGTTTGACTGCCCTGGGCATTGCCTGGCTACCGCTGGTGCTGGTTGTGGCTCTGGTTTGCGCTATCCTTGTATCCAGTTCTATGGGCTGGGCAGTGGAACGAGTGGCCTACCGGCCTGTGCGCGGCCGGCACCGCCTGATCCCGCTGATTTCCGCTATTGGTATGTCCATCTTTTTGCAAAATTACATGCACCTGGCCCAAGGTTCCCGCAACGTCGGTTTTCCCATACTGATCGAAGGCGGTTTCAATTTTGGTTCGGACGGCGCCTTCCAGATGTCGCTGTCGTACATGCAAATCACCATCTTCGTGACCACCCTGATCTGTATGACCGTGCTATCGACGTTTATATCGCGCTCACGCACCGGTCGCGCTTGCCGTGCCGTATCCCAGGATCTGGGCATGGCCAACCTGCTGGGCATAGACACCAACCGCATCATATCCGCCACCTTTATTATTGGCGCCGCATTGGCGGCGGTTGCCGGCCTGCTGCTGGGCATGTACTACGGCTCGGTTGATCCGTTGTTTGGGTTTATCGCTGGCTTAAAGGCGTTTACCGCAGCGGTACTGGGCGGTATTGGCAGCATTCCGGGTGCGATGCTGGGCGGGCTTATTCTAGGCATTGCTGAAAGCATGACGTCAGGCTATCTGAGTGGTGAATACAAAGACGTCATCTCGTTCAGCTTGCTGATCCTGATTTTACTGTTCAAACCGACCGGCCTACTGGGCAAACCGGAGGTTGAAAAAATCTGATGGCGACGTCCAATGTTCGGCACGCACTCTTTTGTGCCATCGTAACCATTGTTATCTCTTACCCCATTTTGGGGCTGAATCTGGAAGCCGAAGGGATCAATATTGTCCTGACTGGCACCGACGCCACCACCATCGTCGCCATTGCGTGTGCGGCCCTGATCGTGTTTTTGTTTCAGCTTTTCCGCGACAGCGTGATGGGCAAGCTGGGCGCCGTGAGCGACCTGAACCCGCTGACCGGCCGCAAGCCCATGGAGCAAGACAAACGGGCAAAGCTTGAAAGCTGGGTACTGACCGGGCTGGTCGTTGTGGCGCTGTTCTGGCCATTTTTCTCGTCCCGCGGCGCGGTTGATCTGGCCACCCTGGTGCTGATTTACGTGATACTGGCGCTGGGCCTGAACGTGGTGGTGGGTCTGGCTGGCCTGTTGGACCTGGGCTACGTGGCTTTTTACGCTGTAGGCGCCTACACCTTTGCCTTGCTGTCGCAGTATTACGGCATCTCGTTCTGGATGGCGCTGCCCCTGGGCGCTTTGCTGGCAGGGCTATTCGGCCTGCTTCTGGGTTTTCCGGTGCTGAGGCTAAGGGGCGACTACCTGGCCATTGTGACCCTGGGTTTTGGCGAAATTATCCGCATACTTCTGAACAACTGGACCAACGTGACCGGCGGGCCTAACGGCATTGGCGGCATTCCCGACCCTACCCTGTTCGGAATGGAATTTGGCCGGCGTGTTAAAGAAGAGGGTAATACCTCGTTTCACGAAACCTTCGGCATCGCCTACAGCGGCGAACACAAAGTCATATTCCTGTACTTGATTGCCCTGGTACTGGCCATTATCACCGCGCTGATTATTCGCCGGTTGATGAAAATGCCGGTAGGCC
The DNA here is from genome assembly GCF_000372805.1 of Marinobacter gelidimuriae. Lineage (GTDB taxonomy): Bacteria > Pseudomonadota > Gammaproteobacteria > Pseudomonadales > Oleiphilaceae > Marinobacter > Marinobacter gelidimuriae. The sequence continues at coordinate 84,675 of NZ_KB889886.1, forward strand.
GCGCTTGGGAAGCTCTGCGTGAAGATGAAATTGCCGCACGTTCCCTGGGCCTCAGCCGCACCGCGGTAAAGCTGTCGGCGTTTACCATCGGCGCCTTCTTTGCGGGTTTTGCCGGCACCATATTTGCCTCGAAACAGGGTTTTATAAGCCCGGAATCTTTCGTGTTCCTGGAATCAGCCATTATTCTGGCCATTGTGGTGCTGGGCGGCATGGGCTCGCAAATTGGCGTAATACTCGCGGCCATTGCCGTCACCATACTGCCCGAGCTGGCACGGGAGTTTTCTGAATACCGCATGCTGATCTTTGGTGCCGCCATGGTGCTGATGATGATCTGGCGACCCCAGGGATTGGTGCCTATGCGCCGTCTTCACATCACCCTAAAAACGCAGGAGTAACAGGCAATGCTTGAAATACAAAACCTGGCCATGCGTTTTGGCGGTCTACTGGCGGTAGACGGCGTAAGTCTGGATGTTCAGGAACGGGAAATTCACTCTATTATCGGCCCTAACGGCGCCGGCAAAACCACCGTATTCAACTGTATGAGCGGGTTTTACAAGCCCAGCGGCGGCAAGATCATCTTTCAAGGCAAGGAAATTCAGGGCAAACCGGATTATAAAATCTCGCGCATGGGAATGGTGCGCACGTTTCAGCACGTGCGGCTGTTTACTCAAATGTCGGTGGTGGAAAACCTGTTGGTGGCACAGCACCGGCACTTGAACACCAACCTGCTGGCCGGTCTGGTAAAAACGCCGAACTATCGTGAGCGAGAGCGCAAATCTCTGGATCGCGCCGCCTACTGGCTAGAGCGGATAGGCATGCTAGACCAGGCCAACGTCGATGCCGGAAACCTGTCTTACGGCCAGCAGCGGCGCCTGGAAATAGCGCGTTGCATGGTCACCAAGCCGCAGCTGTTGATGCTGGACGAGCCCGCAGCCGGCTTGAACCCGGCGGAAACCCTGGAGCTGAACCAGCTGATTGTCAGCTTAAAAGAAGACTACAGCGTGTCGGTGGTGCTGATTGAGCACGACATGAACCTGGTAATGGATATTTCCGACCGGATTACGGTAATTAACCAGGGCCGCCCACTTGCCAGCGGAACACCGCAGGAAGTGCGTGCAAACAAAGACGTTATCAAAGCCTACCTGGGCGAGGCCTGAGGACCAGCCATGTTGATACTGGAAGATATACACACCCACTATGGCAAAATCGAAGCCCTGCACGGCGTATCGGTTGAAATAAATGAGGGCGAAATTGTCACGCTGATCGGCGCCAACGGCGCCGGCAAAACCACGCTGCTGATGACCGTATGCGGTAGCCCCCAAGCCAGTGCTGGCCGGGTGGTGTTTGAAGGCCGCGACATCACCAAAGAGCCAACCTCGCAAATCATGCGTTCCGGCATTGCCATAGTGCCCGAAGGCCGACGCATTTTTTCTGGGCTGACGGTGAAAGAGAACCTGCACATGGGCGGGTTTTTCAACACCAAGTCAGAAATCCGCGAAAGCCAGGAGCATGTTTACGAACTGTTCCCGCGTCTGAAAGAACGCGAAAGCCAGCGCGCCGGCACCATGTCTGGCGGCGAGCAGCAAATGCTGGCCATTGGCCGCGCGCTCATGAGCAAACCGCGACTGATCATTCTGGACGAGCCGTCCCTGGGCCTGGCACCGCTGATTATCAAGCAGATTTTCGAGATTATTGGAAAACTGCGCGATGACGGAATGACGGTATTTCTGGTAGAACAGAATGCTCATCAGGCGCTGAACTTGGCCGACCGGGGTTACGTGCTGGAAACCGGGCGCATTCGCCTGCATGACACGGGAGCAAACCTGCTGGTGAATCCACAGGTGCGGGAAGCGTATTTGGGCGGGTGAAATAACTATATAGATCAAAGCGGGGGACAGAGTTGAAGCCTGTCCTCCGCCTTCAACTCTCAAATCATCAGGCAATAAGAGAAGCGTATTTGGGTGGCTAAACTGACTTCTATCATTCAACACTGGAACAATCGGCCAAACTGATTGCACGACTCAGACAAGAACTCTTCTTTATGTTGCATAGGTCTCTTATATTACAACTTGCTCACAGAGTCGTATTCAAGCAATCCGAAGCTTTTATTTTTTTAAAATAATTGTTGAGACTATTGATAGAGACAATCAGACCAGAAGACTCTTGATGGAATTGCGGCTCTGATCGTAAGATCAGCGACGCCACGCGGTTGTTTTTCACACATCAAGGCACATAAAATTCACAAAATTTTAAAGGCATAATTGATGAAGATATTTGCTGTTCTCCTCTTTACATCAGTAATTTTTGGTTGCGCTTCTTCGTCTAAGGATCTTACACCTACCTATGTTTCACCGTTACAGTATCAAACTTATAACTGTGAGCAATTGGCAGCGGAAGAACAGAGACTCAGAGTAAGAGTAAGTGAACTCGGCGGGCGAATTGATGATAAAGCCGACAGAGACAAACTTCTGGTGGCGACACCTTATACAGTGTGGTTCGTTGGAGGAAACAAAGAGCAGGAAGCCGAGTTTTCAAGACTTAGCGGAGAGCTAAACGCATTACAACAAGGGGGAATATTAAGAACTTGCGTGGCGCCAGATCCGGTAAGGCAGTAGATGCTGTTGTGGCCCTGCTGGAAACAGACAAAACCCTGAGCAAATATGTAGCAGCCTGAGCTTTCGGCTCGAAAAGGATATCGCGCGCCACTGACGAAGCCACGCTTCCTAAACCGTCCACCCGAAGCCCAAACTGGAACTAACTGACTATCGATACGCACTTAGCTTAATTTCGTGCTGGTCCCGTTTTAACTGACGCCAGGTTTAAAGCCTTTTGCTGCTCTTCTGTCCGACTCAGACAACCTTCATAAGCACCTAAACTTTGGTTCACTACCAATCCAATCGGTTCGATAACGGTCTCACCAGCCAGGCAGACGATGAAAACTTCTTCCTCACTAAAGTAGGAAAAACCTCACCAAAGGCAGAGTTCGAAGCGACACTAAGCGCCATCACAAAGCCCGGAGGAGGACATGCCCGCTGCCGTTTCCCTGCAGGAGATTATTAACTGAGACAACAACTTGGCTTGCTCCAGCAACCGGTAAAGCACCCAACCTTTTACCAGTTGGCCAATGAGCTGAATACCGACACTGTCGGCCTTGTGTTCGCGGCGTCCTATTTGAACAGCCCCTCGTCCATGTTTAGCCATACATTTCTGCGGCTGGCCCCGCCCCGGGGTGACGAAGAGACCAACCTGCTGCTGGCCGACACATTTCCTACGCCGCGGACGCTGCGGCCCACGATGACGAACGATTGTTCGCTTACCGCGGCATTTTTCTTAGTTACACCAACAACAGGGAGCTACAGCTGGAAAAACTGACTGGCGTGGAAATACGCTCTATCAGCCCCCGCAATCGCTTTTTCTCGCCGCTGTCGTGGCAGGTCAGCTTTGGTGGTCGGCGCACGGATACGGGGCGTGAAAGGGTTCTGGCACCCTATCTGGACGGCGGCGCCGGTGGCAGCTGGCGTATCGCCAGCAATACGCAGGCTTTTGCCCTGGCAACGGCGGATCTTGAAATCGATGATGACCTGGGTCGCGGTTACGATGCAGCACCCGGCGCTGACCTCGGACTCCTGCACCAGACCCCCCGCTTCAGCCTGTTGGCCGGGGTGAAAACCAAAGCCTGGATTGTCAGCAGCCAACATCGCCAGGACCGGCTTTATGGCAAAGCCAGCTGGCACCTTGGCCGCGAATTCAGCGTGTTCGCCGAGTTTAACCGTGAAGACCACTTCGACAGGATGCAAAACACATGGCAAGCCGGCCTACACGCCTACTTCTGATTGGCTTAATGGCTGCTAGTTTCTCGCTGAGCGGTTGCAGTGGCCTGTTCTTTTTCCCCGACCAGATCACTTACATAACACCGGATCGGCTGAATCTGGAATACAGCGATGTCTTCATCAATACCGCAGACGGCGAAGTGTTACACGGCTGGTGGTTACCAGCCGCAGCCAAACAGCTGAGCGAAGGCAACATAGCATCGGGAAAAAACGCGAAAGGCACGGTTTATTACCTGCACGGCAACGCCCAGAACATCAGCAGCCACATCATGAACGTTGCCTGGCTGCCGGCAGAAGGCTACAACGTATTTGCGCTGGATTACCGCGGCTATGGCCGCTCAACCGGTACGCCGGATATTGAAGGTGCCCTGCACGATGTGGAAAGCGGAATGCGCTGGCTAATCCAACAACCACAAACCCAAGGCAAACCCATCTTCTTACTCGGTCAAAGCCTGGGCGGCGCCCTCGCCATCCCCCTGGCGGCCGAGTGGCAGCAACGCAACGAACAACCACCGTTAAACGGAGTAATCCTCGACGGCACCTTCGCTGGCTTTCGCGCCATTGCACGGGACAAACTCGCCAGCTTCTGGCTCACATGGCCGTTGCAGGCCCCTCTGAGCTGGACCATCCCCAACGGCTACGAAGGGACCGACTATATCGGCCGTATAAGTCCCACGCCGCTACTAATGATTCACAGCGCGCGCGATGGCGTTATCCCTTTTGCCAACGGCGAAACCCTGTACCAGGCGGCGAAAGAGCCAAAGAAGTTTCTGCAGACCGACACGCCCCACGCGGCGACTTTTGCCCTGCCGGAATACCAAAAGAGCCTGGTTGATTTTCTGATGACGAAGAGGTCAGCGACAGACCAAGCAAAGTCGGGGACAGACTTGAAGTCTGTCCCCAAGCTGAGCAAAGAGTAAGACAGGGACAGACTTGAAGTCTGTCCCCTCCCCCCCACCATCAAACTATCAGGCAGAAAGGTCAGTCGGCTTTTCGCCTTCTTTCACTTCCTTCATAGACAGCTTAACGCGGCCACGGTTGTCTACATCCAGCACTTTAACCAGAACTTCCTGGCCTTCTTTCAGTTCGTCAGTCACGTTTTCGATGCGACGGTCAGAAATCTGGGAGATGTGCACCAGGCCATCTTTGCCCGGCAGAATGTTTACAAACGCGCCGAAGTCGACGATGCGCTCAACGCGACCCTGGTAGATAGCACCCACTTCGATTTCAGCGGTAATTTCCATGACCCGCTTAACCGCAGCCTGTGCCGCTTCCATGTTGTCGGCGTAGATTTTCACGTTGCCGTCGTCGTCCAGATCAATAGACGCACCGGTTTCTTCACAGATAGAACGGATGGTAGCACCGCCCTTGCCGATCACGTCACGGATTTTCTCCGGGTTGATCTTGATGGTGGTGATGCTAGGCGCACGTGATGACAGCTCGGTACGCGAAGCCGCAATCACCTTGTTCATCTCGCCAAGGATATGCTGGCGAGCGCCGTAGGCTTGCTCCAGGGCCAGTTCCATGATCTCGTCGGTGATGCCGTTGATCTTGATGTCCATCTGCAGCGCGGTGATACCTTCTTTGGTACCGGCTACTTTGAAGTCCATGTCACCAAGGTGATCTTCGTCGCCCAGGATGTCCGTCAGGATGGCGAACTTGTCACCTTCTTTAACCAGACCCATGGCAATACCGGCTACGGCGGACTTGATAGGTACGCCTGCGTCCATCAGTGCCAGACTGGAACCACACACCGATGCCATAGAGCTGGAACCGTTGGATTCAGTGATTTCAGACACCGCACGAATGGTGTACGGGAACTCTTCAACGGTTGGCATTACGGCCAGAAGGCCACGCTTGGCCAAGCGTCCGTGACCAATTTCACGACGGCCGGGGCCCATCATACGGCCAGCTTCGCCAACGGAGTACGGAGGGAAGTTGTAATGGAACAGGAACGGGTCTTTGCTTTCACCTTGCAGCGCATCGATGATCTGCATGTCGCGTGAGGTACCCAGCGTGGTAGTCACGATGGCTTGGGTTTCGCCACGGGTGAACAGCGCAGAGCCGTGGGCACCCGGCAGAATGCCGACTTCGATTTTGATCGGGCGCACGGTTTTGGTGTCGCGGCCGTCAATACGCGGCTTGTCGTCAATGACCTGCTGGCGAACAACGTGCTTTTCGGTCTTACCGAAGCACTTTTTGACGTCTTCAGCAGAGTGCTTGCCTTCTTCGTCACCGGCCAGTTTTGCAACGGCGGCGGCTTTGATCTCGCCCAGGCGCGCGTAACGATCCATTTTATCGCGGATGCTGTAGGCCTCTGCGATAGCATCAGCAAAGTCAGCCTTGATCGCGCCCATCAGTTCGGCGTTTACGGCTTCAGCCTGCCATTCCCAGCGGGGCTTGCCAATTTCAGCGGCAAATTCTTTAATGGCGCTAACGGCCGTCTGCATTTCCTGGTGGGCAAACAGCACGGCGCCCAGCATTTGGTCTTCAGTCAGGCTTTTGGCTTCGGATTCCACCATCAGCACGGCGTCTTCGGTGCCGGCAACAATCATGTCCAGCAGCGAGGTTGAACGCTCTTCGTGAGTCGGGTTCAGGAAGTAACCACGCTCGTTGGTAAAGCCAACGCGGGAAGCACCAATGGGGCCTTCAAATGGAATGCCAGAAATAGCCAGGGCCGCAGAAGCTGCCAGCATGGCAGCAATGTCCGGATCCTGAGTTTTGTTGGCTGACATAACGGTCAGCACAACCTGGACTTCGTTCATGAAGCCATTGGGAAACAGCGGACGAATCGGGCGGTCGATCAGGCGTGACGTCAGCGTTTCTTTTTCGGTAGGACGCGCTTCGCGCTTAAAGAAACCACCGGGAATTTTACCCACAGAGTAGGTTTTTTCGGTGTAGTTAACGGTCAGCGGAAAAAAGCCCTGACCGGGTTTGGCTTCTTTGGCACCTACAACGGTGCCCAGCACAGAAATATCGTCGATGGTTACGAGTACGGCACCGGTGGCCTGGCGAGCGATACGGCCAGTTTCCAAAGTAACGGTTTTGCCACCAAGTTCGAACGTTTTAGTTACGGGATTAAGTTCCACAAAAAACTCCTGAATATCTTTCCGATTGATTCAGTTACTCACCCATGTGGGTAACTGCTGTTCTGCGCTACACAAAAAAAACACAACCGGCGGTAGCGCTCTTGCAAGCACCACCGCCGGTTGGTCAGCCAGGGCAAATAACCATGCCCCAGCTCTCAGGCCGTCGAAACAGATTAGCGACGCAGACCCAAACGCTTGATCAGCTCAAGGTAACGATCAGCATTCTTGCCTTTCAGGTAATCCAGCAGCTTACGACGCTGGTTTACCATACGGATCAGACCGCGGCGTGAATGGTGGTCTTGCTTGTTGATCTTGAAGTGACCTTGCAGCTTGTTGATGTTAGCGCTAAGCAGTGCCACCTGAACTTCAGGAGAACCGGTATCGCTTTCAGCCTGCTGGTAATCTTTAACAATCTGAGCTTTCTCGTTGGCAGAAAGTGCCATAAACCACCTCAATATATTGCGATGCTTAAGAGTACAGCCGAACCGCGCATCTCTACAGCTCGGCTAAACGGCTCGCCTAAAGGCGGCCGTCGGTTTTAACCAGACGCTTGGGCACCAGCTGGGTGCCCTCGCTGTCCGGGAATGCTTCTGCCAACCCAACAAAGTCTTGATTGCCATAAACGCGCACGTAACCCTGTTCAAGCTGTGCTTCTATTCTAACTGCTTGGCCATTCAATATCGACACCAGCACCGGTCCACTCAGGCGGTGTTCGGGAAACATGCTAAGTGCCGCGTCTGGCGCTACCAGCAAGCCGTCCAGGCTTTCATCACGCTCGCGCATGGCTTCCATACCCGGTACGTCGTGGGCGTCGGCCAACGTGAAGCCTGCGGCCAGGGTACGGCGCAGTGCAATCACATGGGCGCCACAACCGATGGCTTCACCGATATCTTCCACCAGTGAACGGATATAGGTGCCTTTTGTGCACTTAACCGCAATGTCCATTTCGTTATCGCGAATAGCCAACAATTCCAGACTGTAAATAGTGACCGGGCGCGCTGGGCGCTCAATTTCGATGCCTTGACGAGCGTACTCGTACAACGGGCGGCCCTTGTGCTTGAGCGCCGAATACATAGAAGGCACCTGCTGGAGATCGCCACGAAAGCGGTCCAACAGGGGCTCTAAAATGTCAGCAATCAGGCCTTCCGGCACGGGTCGGGTTTCTACCACAGAGCCTTCGCTATCTCCAGTTTCGGTGCGTTCGCCCAAGCGGGCGGTCGCAATGTAGGCTTTGTCGCTGTCTAGCATGGTCTGCGAAAACTTGGTGGCCTCGCCGAAGCACAGCGGTAATACACCGGTGGCCAGCGGATCTAAGGCTCCGGTGTGGCCGGCTTTGGCCGCCCCATACAACCGTTTAACCTGCTGCAAAATGCCATTGGAGGTTAAACCCTGAGGCTTGTCGATCACCAGAATGCCATTAACGTCGCGGCCTTTGTGTCGGCGGCTCAAACGCTGGACTCCGGATTGTTTTGGCCATCAACGGCACTATTGTCAGCGCTGTCGCTGTCATCACTGACCGCGGGCTGATCGCCCACGGCTTTGCGAATCAGGCCATCCAGGCGGCGGCTGTAACCCTGCAGTTCATCAAAGCGAAAGCGCAGAAGAGGCACCACACGCAGCTTCATCGCACGGCCAACCTGGCCGCGCAGAAACCCGGAGGCCTTGTTCAGCACCGCCAGAGATTCTTTCACCTCTGGCGACTCTGCGCCAAGCTCTTCAGTAGTCAGCAAGGACACGTAAATGTCGGCGTAACCCAGATCACGGCTTACCTTAACGGCATTGACCGTAATCATGCCCAACCGCGGGTCTTTAATTTCCCGCTGGATGAGCTGGGCCAGTTCACGCTGCATCTGATCGCCAATGCGATCAATACGACTGAATTCTCTAGCCATTGGACCCCCTAGCCATTACGCCCCCGTGGATTCAAGCTTGCGCTCAACCCGAATGCGATCGAATACTTCGATTTGGTCGCCCATTTTCACGTCGTAGCCTTTCACGCCAATACCGCATTCCATGCCGTTACGCACTTCTGGCACGTCGTCCTTGAAGCGGCGCAGGGATTCCAGCTCGCCTTCAAAGATCACCACGTTGTCACGCAGTACGCGAATCGGTTTGTTACGGTACACGTTGCCTTCAGTCACCATACAACCGGCCACCTGGCCAAACTTCGGCGAACGGAACACGTCGCGTACGTCGGCAATGCCGATGATGTCTTCGCGGAATTCCGGTGCCAGCATGCCAGTCAGAGCCGCTTTCACGTCGTCCAACAGGTTGTAGATAATGCTGTAGTAACGCAGATCCAGGCCTTCCTGTTCAACCAGGCGCTTGGCGGCGTTATCGGCGCGCACGTTAAAGCCAAAGATCACGGCACTGGTGGCCACGGCCAGGCTGATGTCGGTTTCGGCTATACCGCCCACACCGGAAGAGACAATCTTCACCTGTACTTCTTCGTTGCCCAGATCCTGCAGCGAACGGGTAATGGCTTCCAGCGAACCACGAACGTCGGTTTTCAATACCACGTTCAGGGTTTTCACCTGGTCTTTGCCCATGTTCTCGAACAGGTTTTCCAGTTTGGCTGCCTGCTGACGCTGTAAACGCTGCTCGCGCTCACGAACGTGGCGGAACTCAGCCAGCTCTTTGGCCTTGCGCTCATCGGCTACAACGAAGAATTCGTCGCCAGCGTTGGGCGTGCCATTCAAGCCCAGAACCTCTACCGGAATAGACGGGCCTGCATCTTTAACCTGCTTGCCAGCTTCGTTGGTCATTGCGCGCACTTTCCCGAAGAAAGAACCTGCAACAACCATATCGCCCCGGCGCAGAGTACCGTTCTGAACCAGTACGGTAGCCACTGAACCGCGGCCACGCTCAAGGCTGGATTCAACCACAACGCCTTGGCCGGGTGCAGGCGGAGACGCCTGCAGCTCAAGAATTTCAGCTTGCAGCAATACCGCTTCCAGCAGATTGTCTACGCCGTCACCGGTCTTGGAAGAAATAGGCACGAACTGTACGTCGCCGCCCCATTCTTCCGGAATCACGTTAATGGTAGACAACTCGTTTTTGACGCGATCCAGATCGGCATCTTCTTTGTCCATCTTGGTAATAGCTACCACGATGGGCACACCGGCCGCACGAGCGTGTTCAACCGCTTCTTTGGTCTGCGGCATAACGCCGTCGTCAGACGCCACCACCAAAATCACGATGTCGGTACACTGGGCGCCGCGAGCACGCATGGCGGTAAACGCCGCGTGGCCCGGGGTATCCAGGAAGGAAACCATGCCGTGGTCGGTTTTTACGTGGTACGCACCAATGTGCTGGGTAATACCGCCAGTCTCGCCAGACGCAACCTTGGTGCGGCGGATGTAATCCAGCAGCGAGGTTTTACCATGGTCAACGTGACCCATTACGCTCACAACCGGTGCGCGTTTCACTTGTTCCTGGCCTTCCTGGCTGCTGAATTCACTCAGCACGGCCTCTTCAAAGGCGTCGTCACTGATTGCTTTGGCGGTATGGCCCCGCTCGGTCACCACAAGGACTGCAGTTTCCTGCTCCAGGGGCTGATTAATAGTGGCCATTATGCCCATACCCATCAGGGTTTTGATCACGTCAGCGGATTTAACAGACATGAGATGGGCAAGATCGCCCACTGTGATCAATTCGGGAACTTCTACTTCTTTGACCATAGGTTTGGTCGGCCTCTCGAAGGCGTGTTGCTTCTCTTTAGGTTTCTTTTTCGAACGCAGCGGCTTGCGCAGCTTGGTGTCTTCTTCGTCCGAAGTAGCCCGCGGCGAATCCTGAGCGCGGCTACGAGGGCCACGATGGCCGGCCGATTTCTTCTTCGGCTTGCCGTCGTCGTTATCGTCACTACGTTCGCGAACGTTTTCTTTCTTTTTCTTCGGCTTGCGGTCTTTACCATCGCCTTCAGGCGGCGGTACCGGCATGTCTTCCGGCGCTACTACGGCCGGCTTTTCTGCCTTCGCTGCCGCTGGCTCAGCCGCAACAGGCTCTGCCTTGACTGCTTCAGAGTTGCTGCCTTCAACCTTGGCTTCGACCACAGCTTCCGTCGCTGTAATCGGTGTTTCAGTCGCTGTGGTTGCTTCAACTGAAGTGACCGGCGCTTCCACCACTGCCTCTTCCGCTTCGTCTGACTGCGTTTCGGCGCGTTTGATGTACGTGCGGCGCTTGCGAACCTCAACATTCACGGATTTAGCCTTGCCGGCTTTCAACGTGGTGGTTGTTTTGCGCTTCAGGGTGATTTTCTGAGGCTTGGCCTCACTGTCACCGTGGTTCTTACGCAGATACGTCAGCAGCTGCTGTTTCTCGTCGCTGGAAACTGCGTCGTTCTCAGAACGCGCCTTCAAGCCTGCTTCCACAATCTGCTTCAGTAAACGATCCACGGGAGCGCCTACATCTTCGGCCAGTTGTTTTACCGTTACTTCCGCCATACTGGTCCTCCTCCCGAATTAGGCCTGGTCTTCAAACCAGGGGGCACGTGCTGTCATGATTAACTGACCTGCACGCTCTTCATTCATACCTTCAATTTCGATCAAGTCACCGACCGACTGCTCCGCCAGATCTTCCATGGTGCGTATACCCATGCCTGCGAGCTTGAACGCCAAGCCGCGGTCTATGCCTTCCATTGCCAGCAAATCTTCAGCCGGCTCGGCACCATCCAACGCTTCTTCGCTGGCCAGAGCCTGATTCAATAATGCGTCTTTGGCACGCTTGCGCAGTTCGGTGACGGTTTCTTCGTCGAATCCCTCAATTGCCAGCATTTCCTCCATCGGAATGTAAGCCACTTCGTCAATTGAGCTAAAGCCTTCATCAATCAACACGCCGGCGAATTCTTCGTCGATATCCAGATGCTTGGTAAAGTGCTCCAGCAGGCGGCCCTGCTCTTGTTCCTGGCGCTCACCAGCTTCCTCTTCGGTCATTACGTTCAGAGTCCAGCCGGTTAGCTCGGTGGCTAAGCGCACGTTCTGACCGTTACGGCCAATGGCCTGAGCCAGATTGTCCGCTGCAACCGCTACGTCCATCGTGTGACGGTCTTCGTCCATTACAATAGAGGCCACTTCGGCCGGCGCCATGGCGTTAATGACCAGTTGCGCGGGGTTGTCGTCCCACAGCACTATGTCAACACGCTCGCCATTCAACTCGTTAGATACGGCCTGAACCCGAGAACCGCGCATGCCTACGCAAGCGCCCACCGGATCAATGCGGCGATCGTTGGTTTTTACCGCAATTTTTGCGCGCGAGCCAGGATCACGGGCAGCGCCACGGATCTCGATCAGCTCTTCAGCAATTTCGGGCACTTCAATACGGAACAGCTCAATCAACATCTTCGAGTCAGAGCGGGTCAAAATCAGCTGCGGGCCGCGGTGGTCGGTGCGGATTTCCAGCAGCAAAGAACGAACCCGGTCGCCCATGCGGAAAGTTTCCCGTGCAATCAGGTGTTCGCGGGGCAGCAACGCTTCAGCGTTGTTTCCCAGGTCAACAATCACGTTGTCGCGGGTCACTTTCTTCACGGTGCCGGAAACCAGCTCACCAACGCGACCGCGATAGCTGTCTACAATCTTGGTACGCTCGGCTTCCCGCACTTTTTGGAAGATGATCTGTTTAGCCGCCTGGGCGCCAATGCGGCCGAAAGCGACCGAGTCGATCTGTTCTTCGTGCATGTCGCCAGGCTGCAAGTCAGGGCTGATGTCTTCAGCTTCCTGAAAGGTCAGCTCGGTGCCTAGCGCCGGAACGGCGTCATTATCGACCACCAGCCAGCGGCGAAAGGTATCGTATTCGCCGGTACGGCGATCAATCGAAACCCGGATATCGGCGTCTTCGTCTTCGAAGCGTTTTTTGGCGGCGGTGGCCAGCGCCAATTCGATGGCTTCAAAAATCACGTCTTTCTCGACACCTTTTTCGTTCGAGACGGATTCGACCACCAGCAAGATCTCTTTACTCATTGAATTACCCTGCCTTCAAAATATTCTGTGCGTCCATTTAATGTATTCGCATGCATCACTCAAATAAAAGGTCACTCAAATAGAGTGTTACTCAAAGAGTGCGTCACTCGAATACCGGAACGATGTTCGCCTTGTCGATACTGTCGAATGGCAACAGATATTCGTGGTCATCTACCACCACAATCACCTCGTCGCCTTCAATACCGTTCAGCAAACCCTGAAACTTGCGCCGACCTTCAAACGCCATACGCAAACGGATTTGCACTTTGTGCCCGACGAACGCCTGATACTGAGCCAATTCGAACAACGGACGATCCATTCCAGGCGATGACACTTCCAGCGTGTATTCGCTCTGTATAGGGTCTTCCACATCCATGACACTGCTGGCCTGGCGACTGACTTTTTCGCAATCTTCAATCCCGATGCCTTTTTCGACATCGTCAATAAAAAGCCGCAACAATGATTCGTGGCCGCGAGCGCGGAATTCAATACCCCAGTATTCATAGCCGAGGCCTTCAACCACCGGCCGCAGAATGTCTTCCAACTGTTTGATCTTGGCTGACAAGTTACGCCATCTCCGTATTCAGAATTTGCTGACGACAAAAACAAAAAAAGGGCTGTCTATCAGCCCTTTTCATGCACCAGAACCTGATGCGCCAGGCCCCTTAGTCAAACAGCCCACAATATAAAGGCTGTTTGTTGCAAGAACTCGCAAAAAGCACGATTAAACAGCGCTTGATGCTAGCAGACACTTTGCCTGCCGGACGCCAGCCAAACTTCGACTGCACCCAATCTGCGGCGGAGTATAGAGCCGCAGACCTCACTGGTCAAGGACTGACCAAAAAAACGGCCTGGAAAACCAGGCCATTTTTTCACTGCATATGGTGCCCAAGGCCGGACTCGAACCGGCACAGCTTTCGCTACCACCCCCTCAAGATGGCGTGTCTACCAGTTCCACCACTTGGGCAATTCGGTTACTCCAGGCCAGGCAGATCGCTCTGCCCGCCGTCGGTTTCGCTGGCAGGATCTACAGCGGAAGGTTGGGATTCCTGAACCATCGGAATACCAGCTTGACCCGCTACTTCAGCGCGCTGCTTGGCAAAAATCGCCAACGTGAAACTTGTTACAAAAAACGCAATGGCCAAAAAGGTCGTGAAGCGGGTCAAAAAGCTACCGCTACCCTGGCTGCCAAATACGGTCTGCGACGCTCCGCCGCCAAAGGCTGCACCGGCGTCAGCGCCTTTGCCTTGCTGGATCAGAACCAGACCCACCAGGGCCACGGCAATAACCACGTGCAGGACAACGATCAAAGTTTCCATCAAATCCATAAAGACGCTCGCAAACCTTTAACAATGGGTATCTGCCGGCAGCGCCTGGCAGATACTGACAAAATCTGTTGCACTCAAAGACGCACCGCCGATCAATCCGCCGTCTATATCCGGCTCAGCGAAAAGTGCGGCTGCATTATCCGCTTTTACGCTGCCGCCGTAAAGCAAAGAAATGGATTCGGCTGGAGCACCCATATTTGCCAGTACGCCACGAATGGCCTTATGCATGGCCTGGGCGTCTTCGCCGGTGGCCGTCTTGCCAGTGCCTATGGCCCAAACCGGCTCATAAGCAACTACAATCTGCCCCCATTGCTCTGGCGTCACTTTGCTCAAACCGTCACGCACCTGGGTAGCAACGACTGTTTCGGCCTGCCCGGCTTCGCGCTGTTCCAGAGTCTCCCCCACGCACACAATGGCGTTCAAGCCTGCACTGAGCAACTGCTCGGTTTTCACCGCCACTTGGGCATCGGTTTCGCCAAACAGCTGACGTCGCTCGGAGTGGCCCACCAGACCATAACGGCAACCGACATCGGCCACCATAGGCGCGGAAAGCTCGCCGGTGTAGGCGCCCTGCGCTTTTTCACTGACATTTTGCACGCCCACTGCCATTGCGTTATCGGCAGCCTGAATCACCGCGGAAACATAGAGCGCGGGCGGGAAAACAACCGCCTCAATACCCAATTCACGCACCTGTTGTGCAACCGGGCCAACCAACTCGTTGGCCAGGCTTTGGGACCCGTTCATTTTCCAATTTCCGGCTACAATGCGACGACGCATAACACACCTTTATTCATTCGCAAGCGGCGGCGTGAGTCCGCCGAAAAGAGAGGCGAACTATACCCCACACCCCAAGGCCAAACAACTGCTTGCCGCCGACTCTGATCAGGCAATCGAGCTTTCCACCACCTTCGCTAATTGCCGGGCAATGCGCTCAATCACCTCGGCATCCTGGCCTTCTGTCATGACTCGAATCAGCGGCTCGGTGCCAGATGCCCGCAACAACACCCGGCCGTCGCTGCCGAGTTCGGCTTCGGCGCGACTTACGGCGGCCACAATATCTTCGCGCTCAAGTGGGTTGAAGCGCTTGGTTACTCGCACATTGATCATGGTCTGCGGCAGTTTGCTCATACCCCGGCGAATTTCAGCCAGGGTTTTACCGGATTTCCAGATAGCCAGCATCACCTGAAGCGCCGACACAATGCCGTCGCCGGTGCTGGTACAGTCACGAATCACCATGTGACCGGAACCTTCGCCACCCAGCACCCAGCCCTTCGCCAACAGGCGCCCCATCACGTAGCGGTCACCCACGTTGGCGCGTTCGAACTCAATGCCCAGCTCCTTCAAGGCCAGCTCAACGCCAAGATTGGTCATCAGGGTACCCACCACACCGCCTTTCAGGCGGCCTTCGGCATGGCGCTGTGAGGCAATCACATACAACAGCTCATCGCCGTCTACTTCGGACCCGTCACGGTCGACCATAAGCACGCGGTCACCGTCGCCATCAAAGGCTATCCCCAGATCGGCTTTTCTGTCTAGAACCGCTTGACTCAGACCTGCAAGGTGGGTGGAGCCCACATTGAGGTTAATATTAAGACCATCGGGTGCTGCGCCAATCACCGATACGCTCGCTCCCAACTCACGAAACACTTTTGGGGCAACGTGATAGGTGGCTCCGTGAGCGCAATCCAAAACAATGTTCATGCCTTCCAAAGTAAATTCGTTGGGCACTGTGCTTTTGCAAAACTCTATGTAGCGGCCAGGGGCATCATCAATGCGTGACGCTTTGCCGAGTTCTGCCGAATCACACACCGTCAGCGGTTGTTCCAGCCAGTGCTCTATTTCAGCTTCCAGAGCGTCATCCAGCTTGGTGCCGTCTGCCGAGAAAAACTTGATACCGTTGTCGTAATGGGGATTGTGCGAAGCACTGATCACAATACCGGCCGAAGCGCGGAATGTGCGCGTAAGGTAGGCGATAGCCGGTGTTGGCATGGGGCCCAGCAGCTTTACGTCTACCCCGGCAGCAGCCAGGCCGGCCTCCAGCGCAGATTCAAACATGTAGCCTGACAGCCGGGTGTCTTTGCCGATCATTACGCTGTTACGCTGGCCTTCGCGTTTAAACGCCTGGCCTGCAGCCCACCCCAAACGCAGCATGAACTCAGGAGTAATAGGGCCCTCACCGACGTGGCCGCGAATTCCATCGGTACCAAAATACTGCATGCCTGACATCACACCGCTCCTTTGACCGCCGCCGCCATTTTAACGACATCTACCGTTTCCCGAACGTCATGCACACGCACAACACTCGCGCCTTTCATGGCACATATTGTCGCGGCAGCAAGGCTTGCCGGCAACCTTTCTTCCACATTGCGACCGGTAATAGCACCCAATATAGATTTGCGCGACAGCCCCAACAACAGAGGATACCCCAAAACAGTAAATTGCTCTGCCCGCGCAAACAGCTGCAAATTATGCTCCAGGCTTTTGCCAAAACCGAAGCCCAGATCCAGCATGATTCTTAAAGAATCAATGCCGGCGCCCTGTGCCGCGAGTATTCGCTGTGCCAGAAACAAACTGACCTGTGCGCACACATCCTGATACTGCGGGTTGTTCTGCATGGTATCCGGCTCGCCCTGGCTGTGCATCAGGCACACCGGCAAACCGGTGTTTGTAGCGGCCTGCAAAGCGCCTTCACGGGTTAGCGCTCGCACGTCATTAATCAGACCGGCACCCAGGGCCGCAGCTTGAGTCATCACCCGCGGCGAGCTGGTGTCTACGGAAATCACCACGTCCAGTTCGCCGGCGATGGCCTCTACCACCGGGCACACCCGGTCCAGCTCTTGTTGCAGGCTGACAGGCTTGGCACCAGGGCGGGTAGACTCGCCGCCCACATCAATAAAACGGGCGCCGTCTTCCACCATCTGGCGCGCATGGGCCAAGGCCTGCTGCGGGCGATCAAACCGACCACCGTCGGAAAACGAATCAGGCGTTACATTCAGCACGCCCATTACGTGGCACTGAGTCATGTCCAGCGTGCGCCCGGCAAAATTCATCTTCATTCCAACCTCGGCAAATAATTTGGGGGTCTTACAATGAAAAACGCCGCCCTAAAGCGGGCGGCGTTTTTTACTTCTTCCTAACGAGCGCGTTACAGATCGCTCAGTGCTCTCCCGCCGGGCGGCCAACGCCACCTTGAGACTCGTCGCCGGCTTTGCCCTTCACTTTGCCTTCGGTGGAAGTATCTTCTTTGTCAATTGAAGTAGCCTCGCCACCCGAAGAACCACCCCGATCGTCCCAGCCTTTTGGCGTACGGGCATCACGGTCTTCCATGATATCGTCGATCTGGAGCCGATCAATAGTCTCGTACTTCATCAGAGCTTCGGCCATCAAGTCCAGCTTATCGCGATTCTCGACCAATACGTTGCGGGCGGTCTCGTAACAGGTATCAATGATGTTACGCACTTCTTCATCGATACGCTGCGCGGTTTCCGGCGAGTACACGGTTTGATGTTGCCCGGCGGTACGGCCCAGGAACGGTTCATCATTCTCACTACCGTACTGCAGCGGACCCAACTTTTCTGACAGACCCCAGCGGGTCACCATGTTGCGAGCCAGACTGGTCGCCCGCTCAATGTCATTAGAGGCACCGGTGGTGACACCGTCTGCGCCCAATGTCAGCTCTTCGGCGATGCGGCCACCAAACAAACTGCTGATCTGGCCATGAAGGAAGCGCTTGGAATGGCTGTACCTGTCTCCTTCCGGCAAGAACATAGTCACACCCAAAGCACGGCCGCGAGGTATGATACTCACTTTGTACACGGGATCGTGCTCTGGCATCAGGCGCCCCACAATGGCGTGGCCAGATTCGTGATACGCGGTGTTCAACTTCTCTTTTTCGCTCATCACCATGGACTTGCGTTCCGCGCCCATCATGATTTTGTCTTTCGCCAGTTCCAGTTCTTCCATAGACACCAAACGCTGGTTGCGACGGGCTGCGAAGAGCGCTGCCTCGTTCACCAGGTTAGCCAGGTCGGCACCGGAGAAGCCAGGCGTACCACGGGCAATAACGGCAGGATTGATGTCGTCATCCAGCGGCACTTTCTTCATGTGTACTTTCAAGATCTGCTCGCGACCCAGAATGTCTGGCAGGCTCACCATCACCTGACGGTCAAAACGGCCGGGGCGCAGCAACGCGGGGTCTAGAACGTCCGGGCGGTTGGTGGCGGCAATCACGATAACGCCTTCGTTACCCTCAAATCCGTCCATTTCCACCAGCAACTGGTTCAGCGTTTGCTCGCGCTCGTCGTGCCCGCCGCCCATGCCGGCGCCACGGTGGCGGCCGACCGCATCAATCTCGTCAATAAAAATGATGCACGGACTTTGCTTCTTGGCCTGCTCGAACATGTCGCGTACACGGGATGCACCCACGCCGACAAACATTTCGACAAAATCTGAACCGGAGATCGAAAAGAATGGCACCTTGGCCTCACCGGCAATGGCTTTTGCCAGCAAGGTTTTACCCGTGCCCGGAGGACCGATCATCAGAACGCCGCGGGGGATACGGCCGCCCAAGCGCTGGTATCGACTGGGATCACGCAGGAAATCCACCAGTTCTTTTACGTCTTCTTTGGCTTCGTCTACGCCTGCCACATCCGCAAAGGTGTTTTTAATCTGATCTTCGCTCACCAGGCGGGCTTTGCTCTTGCCAAACGACATGGGACCGCCTTTGCCGCCGGCACCACCCTGCATCTGCCGCATAAAGAATACGAACAGCGCAATAATGATCAGGATCGGGAATGCAGCGACCAGCAATTGGGTCCACAGGCTCTGGCGCTCGGGTTCTTTACCGATCACCTCAACGCTGTTGGCCAGCAGGTCGTCCATCAGCTTGTTGTCGGCCACTTGCGGGCGGACCGTCTGGAACTGTGAACCGTCGGGGCGTGTACCCTCAATCTGCAGACCGTCAATCGTGACCTGGTTTACCCGGCCCTGTTGAACCATCTCCACAAACTGGGAGTAGTTGACTTGTTGGCCACTGGTGGTAGGAGTGAAATTTTGAAACACCATCAGTAGCACTGCGGCTATTACCAGCCATAAAACCAGATTTTTTGCCATATTGTTCAAGGATCACCACCTGTGAATTGCCGGGCTGCGCCATGGCACGCCCTTTTTTGACACCTTACACCATTTCTACGGCCGTTCACCAGAAATGGCCTTGCTGTCACCAAACTTGCCGGTCATTTCTGGCTGCGGGTGCCAACAACCGAAATACCTGAATTCTTTAAGTGGGGGACTTGATAACGAATTGCAATACCACCACTAAATGAATTGACTGATTGAAGCAGGTATCGTTCCACTGATGGGCAAAAGGCCCGCGCGATAAGTGTTAACGGCAATTTTTCTCGCTGCGCTTTCTGCTACAATCGCGACATTATACGTTGACGGCAGCACAACGAGTGCTGCCCCTTTGTTAATTGCCGCTATAAAGAGATTGCATCATGAGTCTTTCACCAGAACAGCGCCGGGAATACCGGGCGATCGCCCACAATCTGAAACCGGTCATTATTGTAGGTGACAAGGGCCTGACCGAGAACCTTCAGGAAGAACTGGAGCGGGCATTGAACGACCACGAACTGATCAAGATAAAAATCGCCAGCCAGGATCGCGAAGCACGCCAGCAGGCAGTGACCGAACTGTGCGCCGGCGCCAAGGCTGAAGTCGTTCAGACCATTGGTAAAATTGCAGTGATTTTGCGCCGCGCCGAGAAACCCAATCCCAAACTGTCTAACTTGTTGCGCCTTAAGCACTGACCAAGGTGCAGGTTGCGCAAACAGCAGACACAAAAAAGCCGGTCGGGAATTCCAGACCGGCTTTTTTGTGTGAGTCACATCGCTGATCAGATGTATTCAACCTCTTCAATTTCGTATTCCACGGTGCCAGACGGCACGCGAATAGCCACTACGTCATCCGCTCTACGACCAACCAAGGCGCGAGCAATCGGTGACGACACCGAAATTTTGCCGTCTTTGATATCCGCTTCGTCTTCACCCACAATCTGGTATTTAACCTGTTTATCGGTATCCGTATTCAACAGGTGAACGGTGGTACCGAAAATCACTTTACCGGTGTTTTCGATGGTGGTGACATCAATCACCTGAGAGCCACCGAGCTTGCCTTCAATTTCCTGAATCCGGCCTTCAATAAAGCTCTGCTGCTCGCGGGCGGCGTGGTATTCCGCGTTTTCCTTCAGATCGCCGTGTTCACGTGCGGTAGCGATGGAAGCGATGACGCGCGGACGATCTTCCGATTTCAGCTTCTGCAGCTCGGCACGCAGGCGTGCTTCGCCCAACGTGGTCATTGGTACTCTTGCCGACATAATCTTATTTTCCTGAGTGCAAAT
Source organism: Marinobacter gelidimuriae (assembly GCF_000372805.1). Lineage (GTDB taxonomy): Bacteria > Pseudomonadota > Gammaproteobacteria > Pseudomonadales > Oleiphilaceae > Marinobacter > Marinobacter gelidimuriae. The sequence goes on from NZ_KB889886.1 coordinate 105,273, forward strand.
CCTGAAGGCGGCGAACCGTACGCTCCGGACCAAACTTGATGGCCCGACAGAAGGCTTCGCCACCTGCCAGGGTGGTGGTGTAACTGATTTTAGCCTGCAACGCGGACTGGCGGATCTGGGATGAATCCGACACCGCTTTACGGCCGTCGGTGGTATTGATCACCAGCTGGACCTTGCCATTTTTGATGGCATCCACAATGTGCGGGCGACCTTCGTGAACTTTGTTCACCAACGCTACCTCTACGCCCGCTTTACGCAGGGCGGCGGCGGTGCCGGCGGTGGCAATTATTTTGAAACCACATTCAACCAGCGAACGCGCTACGTGCTCGGCGCCATGCTTGTCGACATCGCGCAGTGACATGAAGGCAACGCCCGTGGATGGCAAGCGCTCGCCAGCGGCCAGCACGGCTTTGCCGAAGGCTTCGTTAAAGCTGTCGCCAATCCCCATCACCTCGCCGGTGGACTTCATTTCCGGCCCAAGAATCGGGTCAACCGCGGGGAACTTGTTGAACGGGAACACCGACTCTTTCACCGAGTAATGCGCCGGTATGATTTCCTGGGTGAAGCCCTGGTCCGCCAACGATGTGCCCGCCATAACACGTGCGGCCACTTTGGCCAAAGACACGCCGATGGCCTTGGACACAAACGGCACGGTACGCGACGCACGGGGGTTCACTTCAATCACGTAAATTTCACCGTCTTGCCAGGCTAACTGCACGTTCATCAGGCCGACCACGTTCAACGCCAGGGCCATCTGTTTGACCGCGTCACGCATGGCGTTTTGAACATCTGCGGGCAAGCTGTAGGGCGGCAGTGAACACGCCGAGTCACCGGAGTGAATGCCGGCCTGCTCTATGTGCTGCATGATACCGCCAATGACCACGTCTTTGCCGTCGCAGATGGCGTCTATATCCACCTCAATCGCGGCGTTCAGGAAGTGGTCCAGCAATACCGGGCTGTCGTTGGATACCAGCACAGCGCTGCGCATATAACGCTCAAGCTCGGCTTCGCCATAGACAATTTCCATGGCGCGGCCGCCCAGCACGTAAGACGGGCGGACCACCAGCGGGTACCCAATCTTGCGGGCAGCAACAATACCTTCTTCGTGGCTGCGCACGGTGGCGTTTTCGGGCTGTTTCAGGCCCAGGCCCGCAATCAGCTTCTGGAACCGTTCGCGGTCTTCGGCGCAGTCAATGGCGTCCGGGCTGGTGCCGATAATGGGTACACCAGCGGCTTCCAGGCCGCGGGCCAGCTTCAACGGGGTTTGACCACCGTACTGCACAATCACACCTTTGGGTTTTTCAACGTGGATAATTTCCAGCACGTCTTCCAGGGTGATCGGCTCAAAATACAGGCGGTCAGAGGTGTCGTAATCGGTCGACACGGTTTCCGGGTTGCAGTTGATCATGATGGTTTCATAACCATCTTCACGCATCGCCAGGGCCGCATGTACGCAACAGTAATCAAACTCGATGCCCTGACCAATACGGTTGGGGCCACCGCCAATGACCACGATCTTTTCACGGTCAGTCGGGTTTGACTCGCATTCTTCTTCATAGCTGGAATACATGTAGGCCGTGTCTGAGGCAAATTCCGCAGCACAGGTGTCTACACGCTTATACACGGGGCGAATACCCAACCCGTGGCGCATGGCGCGGAAGGCGTCTTCTTTCACGCCCATCAGCTTCGCCAGGCGCGCGTCGGAGAACCCCTTACGCTTCAAGCGAAACAGGGTAGCGCGGTCCAGCTCGGCCTTGCCAGACGCCTGCAGCGCCTGCTCTTCTTTAATCAGGTCTTCAATCTGCACCAGGTACCAGGGGTCTACGTGGGTCTGGCGAAATATATCCGCCACACTCTGGCCCGCGCGAAAGGCATCACCGATGCACCAGATGCGCTCGGCACCGGGCACATTCAGCTCGCGGGTCAAAGTTTGCCGGCTTTCTTCGCTGTCAAATTCCGGCAGCATTTCGTCAAAGCCGTCAGAGCCTACTTCAAGACCGCGCAGAGCTTTCTGCAGCGATTCCTGGAAGGTGCGGCCAATGGCCATCACCTCACCCACCGATTTCATCTGGGTGGTCAGGCGGGCGTCGGCCTGGGGGAATTTTTCAAAGGTGAACCGTGGAATCTTGGTCACCACGTAATCAATGCTGGGCTCGAACGAAGCGGGGGTAATACCGCCGGTGATGTCATTCTTCAACTCGTCCAGGGTGTAACCGATCGCCAGCTTGGCCGCCACTTTGGCAATGGGGAAGCCGGTGGCCTTAGACGCCAGCGCCGAGGAGCGCGACACCCGCGGGTTCATCTCGATCACCACCATGCGGCCGGTGTCCGGATGAATGCCAAACTGCACGTTGGAGCCGCCGGTTTCCACACCAATTTCACGCAGAACCGCCAGCGAGGCGTTACGCATGATTTGGTATTCTTTGTCGGTCAGGGTTTGCGCCGGTGCCACGGTGATAGAGTCGCCGGTGTGCACGCCCATGGCGTCGAAGTTTTCAATGGCACACACGATAATGCAGTTATCGTTTTTGTCGCGCACCACTTCCATTTCGTATTCTTTCCAACCGATCAGGGATTCGTCGATCAACAGTTCGTTGGTGGGCGACAGATCCAGCCCGCGAATGCAGATTTCTTCGAACTCTCCACGGTTGTACGCAATACCGCCGCCGGAGCCGCCCATAGTAAACGAAGGCCGAATAATGCACGGAAACCCCACCTTGTCGGCAATGCGGTGGGCTTCTTCCAGATTGTGAGCAATGTCGGCACGGGGGCATTCAAGGCCAATGGATTTCATAGCCTTGTCAAAACGACTGCGGTCTTCAGCTTTGTCGATGGTATCGGCGTTGGCACCGATCATTTCAACGCCGTATTTAGCCAGTACGCCGTGCTTTTCCAGATCCAGCGCACAGTTCAACGCGGTTTGCCCGCCCATGGTCGGCAGCAGGGCATCGGGCTTTTCTTTTTCGATAATCTTGGCAACCGTTGACCAGATTATCGGCTCGATGTAGGTGGCATCGGCCATGGCCGGGTCGGTCATGATGGTTGCCGGGTTGGAGTTAACCAGTATCACCCGGTAGCCCTCCTCGCGCAGAGCCTTACAGGCCTGGGCGCCGGAATAGTCGAATTCGCACGCCTGCCCGATCACGATGGGGCCTGCTCCCAGGATCAGGATGCTTTTAATGTCGGTACGTTTTGGCATGTCTTGGTCAACCTGTCAGCAACTTTAATTTCTTGCAGCGCGGTGCGCAGCGCCTGTTTGCGCGAGGCCATTGGCCGACCTCGCTTGCCTACACTTTAAGCGCGCCGGGCTTCCATCGAGCGGATAAACTCGTCAAACAGTGGCGCAACATCGTGGGGGCCAGGGCTGGCTTCCGGGTGGCCCTGAAAGCTAAACGCGGCTTTATCGGTGCGGCGCAAACCTTGCAGGGTGCCGTCAAACAGCGACTTGTGAGTAGCCTCCAGATTCGCCGGCAGGCTGGCCTCGTCTACAGCAAAACCGTGATTCTGGCTGGTGATCATGACGGTGCCATCAGCCAGGCACTGCACCGGATGGTTGGCACCGTGGTGCCCGTGGTTCATCTTCATGGTTTTAGCACCACTAGCCAAGGCCAGAAGCTGGTGACCCAGGCAGATACCAAACACCGGCAGGTCGGTTTCCAAAATGTCCTGAATGGCTTTTATGGCGTAATCGCAGGGCTCAGGATCACCGGGGCCATTGGACAGGAACACGCCGTCCGGATTCATCGCCAACACCTTGGCGGCAGGCGTTTGTGCCGGCACAACGGTGATGTCGCAACCGCGCGATGCCAGCATGCGCAGAATGTTCAGTTTAATACCGTAATCGTAAGCCACGATTTTAAAGTGCGGGCTGTCCTGCTGACCGTAACCATTGCCCAGGTCCCACTCCGTTTCTGTCCAGTGGCGAACGTCTTTCGAGCTGACTTCTTTCGCCAGGTCCATTCCTTTCAAACCCGGGAAGGCGTTGGCTAATTCCAGAGCGCGTTCTGCAGTAGCGCTTTCGCCGGCGACGACGGCGCCGTTCTGGGAGCCTTTGTCGCGCAGAATTCGGGTGAGGCGACGGGTGTCAATATCGGCAATACCCACAATATTGTTGTCGCGTAAATAGCCATCAAGACTCTGAGTGCTGCGCCAATTGCTGGCTGCCAGCGGCAGGTCGCGGATGATCAGAGCGGCGGCGTGTATGCGGTCTGATTCCACGTCTTCCGGGTTTACGCCGGTGTTACCAATGTGCGGGTACGTCAGTGTAACCAGCTGGCGAGCGTAGGAAGGATCAGTCAGTATTTCCTGATAGCCGGTCATGGCGGTGTTAAACACCACTTCGCCGCTGGTTTCGCCGTCAGCGCCAATAGCGGTGCCGTAAAACAGGCTGCCGTCTGCGAGTGCAAGGATTGCGGGTGTGCTCAAGGCTTCTATCCTCATCGAGTGGCGTCATGTTCGTCATGAACAGGAGCGTAGGCGCAAATTCAGGTCGCAAAAAAGCGAGAGGGAGTTATGGCTCCGTCCCGCTGTTTTGTCCTACGGGAACGAAAGATGTTTCCCGTGGCGCTGTAAAAGCTACGCTTGATGCAGTTAAAGCGCCTTATTGTAGAAAATAAGGCGCTTTTTGTCCACGAAGAATCCACCCGATGGCGTTATTGCTTCAATTCCAACACATCCTGCATATCGTACAAGCCGGCCGGCTTGTCTTTCAGCCACAGCGCGGCACGCATTGCGCCTTTGGCGAAAGTCATGCGACTGCTGGCCTTGTGGGTGATTTCGATTCGCTCACCTTCGGTGGCGAACAGGACGGTGTGATCGCCCACAACGTCGCCCGCGCGAATGGTTTCAAAGCCGATTTCTTTGCGGGTACGTTCGCCGGTGAAGCCTTCGCGGCCGTAAACAGCGCATTCTTTCAGGTCGCGGCCCAGCGCATCGGCAACCACTTCGCCCATACGCAGCGCAGTGCCTGACGGAGCGTCTTTTTTGTGGCGGTGGTGGGCTTCGATGATTTCAACATCGTAGTCGTCACCCAGCGCGGCCGCCGCAGTGCGCAGTAAGTTCAGCACCACATTTACGCCCACACTCATGTTGGGGGCAAACACCACCGGTACATTTTCGGCGACTTGTGCCAGTTGTTGCTTTTCGGCGTCAGACAATCCAGTGGTACCAATAACGTGGGATTTGCCGTGGGCCAGGCAGAAGCGGGCGTTTTCCAAGGTAAGATCTGGAAAGGTGAAGTCGATCAGCACGTCGAAATCATCTTTCACGTCCGCAAGGCTGCCGGCCATGGCGACACCGGTTTTTCCGATGCCGGTCATGTCGCCGGCGTCAGCGCCGATCAGGCTATTGCCGGGCTCAACAATAGCCGCGCCCAGTTGCAGGCCATCAGTGCCGTCAACGGCTTCGATCAGTACTTTTCCCATGCGGCCCGCAGCGCCGATGATGGCTACCTTCATCTATAAACCCTCAGTGCTTGCATCTATTATAAGTCCTCAGTACTCGCATCTGCGTACCCTCAGAACTTGGCTTCGTCGAAGAAGCTCTTCACACCTCTAAACCACGATGTTTTCTTCGGGCCGTGCTGGTCGCCGTCACCGCTGTCGAGGGTATCCTGAAACTCGTGCAACAGTTCTTTCTGGCGTTTGGTCAGGCGTACCGGGGTTTCGATGGTCACCCGACACAGCAAATCGCCAGCACCGCCACCACGCACAGGTGCCACGCCTTTGTTGCGCAGGCGGAACAATTTTCCGGTTTGGGTCTCGGCAGGTATTTTTAGCTTCACGCGGCCATCCAGCGTTGGCACTTCCAGCTCACCACCCAAAGCGGCATCAACAATGCTGATGGGCACTTCGCAATACAGGTTACGACCGTCGCGGGTGAAGATGGAGTGCTCGCGCACGGCCATTTCCACATACAGGTCGCCAGGAGGGCCGCCCTCTATGCCCATTTCGCCTTCACCAGACAAACGGATGCGGTCGCCGGTATCCACGCCGGGGGGCACTTTAACCGATAGGGTTTTCTCTTCTTTCACCCGGCCCTGACCGTGGCACTTGCTGCACGGATTCTTGATAACCTTACCCGCGCCACGGCAGGTAGGGCACGCTTGCTGCACGGTGAAAAAACCCTGCTGCATACGCACCTGGCCCATACCTTTACAGGTACCACAGGCTTCGGGGCGCGAGCCTTTCTCGGCACCACTGCCATCACAGGTTTCGCATTCACGATGGCCAGGAATGGTGATTTTAACCGTTCTGCCTTTAACGGCTTCTTCCAGGTCCAGTTCCAGGGTGTAGCGTAAATCGGAGCCGCGGGTGTTGCGGCCACGGCCACCACCGCCTCCAAAAATATCGCCAAATACGTCGCCAAAAATATCCGAGAAATTCCCGTTACCGCCACCAAAGCCACCGCCGCCCTGGCCGTCAACGCCGGCATGACCAAACTGGTCGTAGGCCGCTCGTTTGTTGGCGTCTGCGAGTATTTCGTAGGCCTCGCTGGCTTCTTTGAATTTGTTGTCGGCGTCTTTATCATCCGGGTTACGGTCCGGGTGATACTTCATCGCAAGCTTGCGGTACGCCCGCTTTACTTCTTTGTCGTCCGCGTCCCGGCTTACGCCGAGAGTCTCGTAATAGTCGCGCTTGGCCATGCTTCAAATCCCGTGGTTATAACGAGGAAAACGCGGGAGCGACCCGCGTTTTCCAACTACTGGCAAAAATCTAGGTCAATCGATTAACGCTTCTCGTCGTCCTTCACTTCTTCAAACTCAGCGTCAACAGCGTCATCAGCGGTGTTCGACTGGGCTTTTTCCTGCCCTTCTGCCGGCTGGCCCTGCTCCGCCTGATCGGCGTACATCTTCTTGGCCAATTCGCCGGAAACCTCAGTCAGCTTCTCGGTCTTGGCCTGGATGTCGTCCTTATCAGAACCTTTCAGCGCTTCTTCCAGTTCAGTTACAGACGCTTCAATCGACTCTTTCTCGCTGTCGCTGACTTTATCGCCGGCGTCCTTTAAGGTTTTACGCACCGCGTGAACCATGGCATCGCCCTGGTTGCGAGCCTGAACCAACTCTTCAAACTTGCGGTCTTCGTCAGCGTTGGCTTCGGCGTCACGCACCATTTTTTCGATTTCTTCCTCGTTCAGGCCGGAAGAGGCCTTGATCACGATGGACTGCTCTTTACCGGTCGCCTTGTCTTTGGCAGACACGTTCAGAATACCGTTGGCGTCGATGTCAAAAGTCACTTCGATCTGCGGTACGCCGCGCGGTGCAGGCGGAATGTCAGCCAAATCGAAACGGCCTAGTGATTTGTTCTGCGTGGCTTGCTTGCGCTCGCCCTGAACCACGTGAATGGTTACCGCTGTTTGACTGTCGTCCGCTGTCGAGAAAGTCTGCGACTTCTTGGTCGGAATCGTAGTGTTCTTGTCGATCAGCGACGTAGCCACACCACCCATGGTTTCGATACCCAGGCTCAGAGGAGTTACGTCCAGCAGCAGTACGTCTTTCACATCGCCAGACAATACGGCGGCCTGAATGGCGGCGCCCATAGCAACAGCTTCATCCGGGTTGACGTCTTTACGAGCTTCTTTACCGAAGAACTCTTTTACTTTTTCCTGCACCAGCGGCATACGGGTTTGGCCGCCTACCAGAATAACTTCGTCGATCTGATCGAGGCTCAGACCCGAGTCTTTCAAAGCGACTTTACACGGCTCGAGAGTGCGCTGCACCAGGTCTTCTACCAAGGACTCCAGCTTGGCACGAGTCAGCTTGACGTTCATGTGCTTGGGGCCGCTGGCATCAGCGGTAATGTACGGCAAGTTCACGTCGGTCTGCTGGCTGCTGGAAAGCTCGATTTTAGCTTTCTCGCCGGCTTCTTTAAGGCGCTGCATGGCCAATGAATCGCCGCGCAGATCAATACCGCTGTCTTTCTTGAACTGGTCGGCCAGGAATTCGATGATTTTCATATCGAAATCTTCACCGCCCAAGAAGGTGTCGCCGTTAGTGGCCAACACTTCAAACTGGTGTTCGCCGTCTACATCGGCAATTTCGATGATTGACAGGTCAAACGTACCGCCGCCCAGGTCGTAAACCGCGATGGTGCGGTCGCCGCCTTTCTTGTCCATACCGTAAGCCAGAGCTGCCGCGGTCGGCTCGTTGATAATACGCTTAACGTCGAGACCGGCAATTTTGCCTGCATCTTTGGTCGCCTGGCGCTGGCTGTCGTTAAAATACGCAGGAACGGTAATAACGGCTTCAGTCACTTTCTCGCCCAAGTAATCTTCGGCGGTTTTCTTCATTTTCTTCAAAATTTCCGCGGAAATCTGCGGCGGAGCCATTTTCTGGCCTTTTACATCGACCCAAGCATCGCCGTTGTCGGCCTTGGCAATTTTATAAGGCACCATCTTGATATCTTTTTGCACAACATCGTCTTCGAACCGACGGCCGATCAAACGCTTGATCGCATAAAGGGTGTTGTACGGGTTGGTAACAGCCTGACGCTTGGCAGACTGACCCACCAGAATTTCGTTGTCGTCGGTGTAGGCGATGATCGATGGCGTGGTGCGATCGCCTTCGGAATTTTCAATAACCTTAACCTTGCCACCGTCCATAACGGCAACGCAGGAATTGGTTGTACCTAAGTCAATACCGATAATCTTGCTCATTGAGTCACTCCAAATCTTTCTGAATGCTGGGGCCGGAGGATCGCTCCGGACTGTTCTGGTTAAAAGCTATATTGGCGCTTTAAGCTATTTTTCAAGCCTGCTCATCAATTTTTGGTGCATCCTGGGGCTTGGCCACCATCACCATGGCCGGGCGCACAACCCTGCCATTCAACAAATAGCCTTTCTGCATAACCGCAACCACGCTGTTGGGCTCGGCGTTGGGCGCTGGCACCATAGACATCGCCTCGTGGTATTGCGGATCAAACGGTTCGCCTACAGGATTCAGGCGCTCGACGTTAAACTTCTTGAGACCAGACAGGAACATGTCGAGGGTAAGCTCTACGCCCTGGCGAATAGACGCCACCAAGTCACCAGAAGATTCGTGGCCTTCGGTGCTTTCAACCGCTTTTTCCAGACTGTCTACCACCGGCAGCAGTTCCTTGACGAACTTTTCTACCGCAAATTTGTGGGCTTTTTCGACGTCGTTTTCGGCGCGACGGCGCACGTTCTGCATCTCTGCCTGCGAACGCAGCACCTGCTCCTGAAACTCCTGGACCTTTGCCTGCAGTGCCTCAAGGTCTGCGGATGGCGAGCTTTCTGGTGCCGCCTCGGCTGCTTCTGCGTTTTCTTCTGCGGCATTGTCTACAGCTTGTTGCAGCTCGTCTGCAAATTGCTCGTTGCGCTTTTCGTCAGTGCTCATGACTACTCCTGGTTAATAAACACGACCGGTATGACCACGGCCTACTATCTATATTCGGATAACCGCCATAACGGCCGGAACGAGGTGTTTGCAAGTCGATATGGGGCCCCGCGACGCAGTTTCAACCGATGCGCGACGCATTTTGCAACAAAGTTGACGCCACAGAGTTTGCAACAATCAAAAAGCCTGTATATATTCACAGCTACTGTATGAAAAACAGTGTTCAGGCACATAGCATATAGATAGAGCGGAGGTTTCGGCATGCTCACACAGCTAACGGTTTCCAATTACGCCATCGCGGAACGGGTGGAACTGCACTTCCATAAAGGAATGACCGCCCTTACCGGGGAAACCGGAGCCGGCAAATCGATTGTGCTGGATGCGCTTGGCCTTGCCATGGGCGGGCGCGCAGACGCCGGCGCCGTGCGTTATGGCGCGAAGCGGGCTGACATTACCGCCACCTTCGATATTTCAGCTATTACGGCTGCACGCAGCTGGCTGGAACAGCAAGAGCTGGACGATCATAACGACTGCATCTTACGCCGCGCCATCAGCCGCGATGGCCGCTCCCGCGCCTACATCAACGGCCAACCCTGCCCGCTAAGCCACCTGAAAGAACTGGGCGGCCTGCTGATGGACATTCACAGCCAGCACCAACATCAATCCTTACTGCGCAAGGATACCCACCGCACCTTGCTGGATGAATACGCCGGGGCCGATGAACTGGCCGGGCAAACCCGTCAAGCCTGGAGCGGGTGGAATAAAACCCGCCAGAAAATGGTCGAGCGCCAGAACAACGCCGATGAAACCGAAGCCCGGCTGCAACTGTTGCGCTATCAGGTAGAAGAGCTGGACCGCCTGGGCCTGCAAGAAGGCGAACAGCAGCAACTGGAACAGCAACAACAAGAGTTGAGCCAGGCTGACACTATTCTGCACCACAGCAATCAGGCGGCTTTACTGTGCTCCGAAGACGACACCAGCGCTGCCGCACTGGTGCGCCAGGCGCTGCAGCAACTTGAGCAGCTGCCAACGGAAATTCCAGCACTGGCCGACACCCTGCAAATGCTGAGCGAAGCGCAGATACAAATCAGCGAAGCCGGCGATAATTTGCGCCGCTTTGTTGACGATTACGAAGCGGACCCGCAACGCCTGGCAGAAATAGAAGAGCGCTTGAGTGCGATTTATCAGATGGCGCGCAAGCATCGCATCATGCCCGAACAACTGTTCGAACTGCACCAGCGGCTGAACGGCGAGCTGGCCGATCTGGACGGCGGCGCCGGCAGTCTGGAGCAGCTTCAGGCCGAATTGGACGAGCAGCGACTGGAATACAACGCGCTGGCCGACAAACTGACACAGTTGCGCCAGCACGCGGCGGTGAATCTGGACGTTCGCGTAGCGGCAGAACTGGCTCAACTGAACATGCCCAATATGCAGTTTGTGACGCAGCTGGCAGACAACCGTGACGAGCCGGCGGCTCATGGCCACGAAGACATCGAATTTCTGGTTAGCGCCAATCCCGGCCAGCCGGCGCGACCACTGGCGAAAGTCGCCTCGGGCGGCGAGCTGTCGCGGATCAGTCTGGCCATTCAAGTGGTGGTAGCGCAAACCTCTACCACACCGACATTGGTGTTCGACGAAGTAGACGTAGGGATTGGCGGTGGCACCGCCGAAGTCGTGGGCAAACTACTGCGGGCACTCGGCGAAAACGGTCAGGTGTTGTGTGTTACCCACTTGCCGCAAGTGGCAGCCCAGTGCCATCAGCATCTGTTCGTTAGTAAGTTCACAGAGCAGGAAGCCACCTTCTCGAAAATCGAAGCCCTGGACGATCAGGGCCGGATCAGCGAAGTCGCCCGCATGCTGGGCGGCGTGGATATGACAGAACAGACCATTGCCCACGCCAAAGAAATGTACAGCAAGGGACAGGCAACCCATCACTAACAGCATTCCCCCTCTCTACTCTCCACTCCGAGAGTTTTCGGGGCGGGCCAGAAGCCCGCCCCTTTTTTTGCGCCTGGGGAAATGCTTGAGCGTGAGTTGCCTTATGACTTGATGGGCTTTACGTACAGCGTCAGGCTGTGATCGACAATCTCGTAACCGTGCTCGGCCGCAATGATTTGCTGGCGGTCTTCAATCACCTGATCAAAAAACTCGATGACTTTTCCGGTTTCAGTACATACGATATGGTCGTGATGGTGTTCGCTGGCCATTTCGAATACCGCATGGCCGCCTTCAAAGTTGTGCCGCAGCACCAGGCCCGCCGATTCGAATTGCGTCAACACCCGGTAAACGGTCGCCAGCCCTACATCGCCACCCTGTTCCAGAAGCTTTTTGTAAACATCTTCTGCGCTCATGTGGTGCTGCGTGGCGCTTTCAAGAATACCGAAGATTTTTACCCGCGGAAGAGTAACCTTCAGACCGACTTTTCGTAATTCGGCGTTTTCAGATGGCATATTACTATTCACTCGTTGGTGTGTCTTGCGGCTTCCGGTATGATGGGGCCGCCATTTTAGGATCAACCCGTGCTACATCTGCCATTGGCAGGCATTTTCAAGATAGAGGATTTCCCCCGGCGATGCAAAAGCTCATAGCTCTTATTCTCACTCTTTTTCTGGCTGGCTGTGCCTTTCCCGGCGTTTACAAAATCAACGTCCAACAAGGCAATATTGTCACCAACAAAGAGTTGACCGCACTGACGGAAGGCATGCCCCGCAGCCAGGTTCACGCGGTGATGGGCACACCGCTGATGCTCAATCCTGTAGACACATCCAGGGAATATTACGTTTACACGTTCCAGCGTGCAGGCGGAGACATCGAAGAACAGCGCATTATCGTGTATTACGATGATGACCAGTTCTCCCACTACGAAGCACAATTGCTGGAAGAGACACCCGCCTACTAAGGCTAGGCTGAAGCTATAATCGCCTACTGCTTTTTAGCTCTGTTCAATCGCGCCTGCTTGGGGTCAATCATGAGCGGGCGGTACAGTTCTATACGGTCGCCCACCTGCACCTTATGCTGGCCTGGTTGTTTTATTGCCTTACCAAAAATGCCCATGTCAGTGTTGTCAGGATCCAGCCCCGGGAACCGCTCACAGATAGACGACGCTTTGACTGCGTTTAACATGCTGGTGCCCTCAGGAACATCCACCGTTACAATTTCCTGCCGTTCAGGCAACGCGTAAGCCACTTCTACCCGAATGCTCATGAGCTTTTTCCATAAACGACATCTGCCCGCCGGCAAAACGCGTCGACCATGGTATTGGCCGCCTGATTGAAAATAGGCCCAAAGGTCATCCGCGCCAAAGATCCGGAAAATTCAAACTCCAGAGTCAGAATCACCTTGCAGGCGTTGTTTTGTAGCGGCTTGAAGTGCCAGCGCCCGCTAAGATTGCTAAAAGGCCCGTCCACCAACTGCATCTCGATGGCTTCAGGCATCAAAAGCTGGTTGCGCGTAGTGAGAATGTGGCTCAAACCGCCTTTGGCAATTTCCATCGAAGCAGTAACATTCTGCTCATCTTGCTGCTGCACACTGGCACTGCGACACCACGGTAGAAATTCCGGATAACGGGCTATGTCGTTAACCAGGTGAAACATGCGCTCGGCGGAATGCCACACCAACGCGGTTTTATCAATCTGATGAGCCATTGGGTAAAACACGGTCCTGTCTTATAAAAGAATAAATGTGTAGTGCAGGCCGATGTACAAAACCACCAGCGGCAACACCCAACGCATCACCCGGTACCAGCCATCAAACAACCAACCGGGCGGGTTGCCCAGAATTTTTTGCAATAACCGGCGGGTAAGGCACCAGCCAGCAAACAGCGACACCATCACCCCAACAACCGGTATAAAAACGCCACCAGAGATCAATTCCAACCAGCGAAACAGTGTTGCGCCTGCGGGCCGATAACTGCTCCATATATTCAATGAATACAGCGACAGCAGGCCCAACAGCCAACAGGAAACCAGAACCAGCAAGGTCGCTTTGCCCCGCGACAGATTCGTGCGCTCCCGCAGCCAGCCAATCACCGGCTCCATCAGCGCCAGTGCACTGGCCCAAATCACCATCACCAGCATCAAAAATAGCAGGGCAATAACCACCTGACTGGCAGGCAGCTGACCCAGCGCCGCAGGAAGGGCTACAAACAACAGGCCAAAACCCCTGTTGGCTTGATTACCATCGACATCCACTACCACCGCAAACAGCGCCAGGCCAGCCAACACGGCAACCAGCGTATCCAACAAAACCACGGCCAGAACAGACCGTTTCAAACGGGTGTGTGGCGAGCTATAAGCACCGAAAATGGCCCACACACCCACTCCTAAACCAAGGGTAAAAAAGGCATGAAACAGCGCGGCTCTGAGGCTGTCCATAGTGACATCTTGAGGATGTAGCGCCAGCATACGCGCCATAGCAGCACCCGCTTCACCGAAATAAACCGCAAACCCAACGAACCCCGCCAGCAAAATCAGGGTGGCCGGCACCAGCAGGCGAAACGCCCGCTCCAGGCCGTGAACTACCCCGCGCATAGACACACCTGCCACCAGCAACAAAAAGAAACCGTGCCAGGCCATGAACACCGGGTATCGTTGCGGGTCAGACACCAGGCGTGATAATACGCTTGCCGCATGGGCGGCGGTATTACCGGTAAAGTCCCCACTGGCGCCATAAAACACCCAGGCCAGCGCAATAGCGCCAAATACAGCGGTATAAGACAACACCACAAAGGCCGCCAGCACACTCAAGTAACCCAGCCATACCCAATTGCGGGAACGCTTGGCAGTGAGCACGAAGTTGTCCATCGCCCGCACCATTCCATGACGGCTATAGCGGCCAAAAGACGTTTCGGTAATCGCCAGTGGCAGAGCGATTAACAACAGGCAGGCCAAATAAAGCAGAATAAAAAGCCCGCCGCCGTGGCGGCTGGCCAGATAGGGAAATTGCCAAAAGTTGGCCAATCCCACAGTAGCGCCCGTCGCCGCCCAAAAAAACGTGGACTTGCGGGTAAATGATCCCATCTGTGCCTGAAGATGCGGCGGCATGAACAATCCGGTCAAAAATGATCGCCTATTGTAGCCGATACCGGTTGTAGCGCACGACCTGTTGCCGGCAAGCAGGTGAATTCGTGACCGGTCTGGCACTCCTGAGCTACAATAGGCGCTTTGCCGGACCAGCAATCGCCGGCCGGTACATTCGTGCGACGTCGGATAAAGGATTCGTCAACTACCCCGCCGTGAACGATGGGGCTTGTAGAGAACACCCTTCAAGCCAGGTTGACCAGGGAAAGCGGACACCAACCCGCTACGTTTACCACAGGTCGTTAAGACCCACTCCGGTGTGCTACCTCAGCACCGGACACTGGAAAACAGGGATCACGCTGGCGAAAGGTAAAGCGCCGAAGGTTTCAGTTGCCGCGCAAGCGGGAGCCGGTGGTAGACATTCCCGAGGGGAGAGAGGTTTCGGCCTCCGTCACCAGACCCGTAAGGGTAATTATTGGAAAACGATATGGCTGTGCTTGTGTTAGACAGAAAAAAGAACCCACTGATGCCTTGCTCGGAAAAACGAGCCCGGCTTTTGCTTACTCGCAGACGAGCGGTGGTGGTGCGAGTGTATCCGTTCACCCTTCGCTTGAAAGACCGCGTTGGCGGTGCTGTTCAGAAAGTCGTGCTTAAGATCGATCCTGGTAGCAAAGAAACCGGCTTAGCGGTGTCCAGAGTCAGCGCCCAAGGGGAGCATGTCTTGTGCTTAATCGAACTGATTCACCGTGGCCGCCAGATCAGCAAAGCGCTGGATCAGCGCCGGGGATTTCGGAGTCGTCGTCGTGGAAAACTGCGCTACCGCGTACCGAGATTCAACAACCGGACAAAGCCAAAAGGCTGGCTGGCGCCAAGCCTTCAACATCGAGTAGATACCACCACCAGTGTCATCAAACGTCTTCGCGCCTTGGTGCCAGTCACGTCGATCAGCCAAGAACTTGTGCGGTTTGACCTGCAACAGATGGAGAATCCCGAAATCAGCGGCGTTGAGTATCAGCAAGGCATCTTGTTAGGCTACGAAGTTCGGGAGTATTTGCTGGAAAAATGGTGCCGTGAATGCGCCTATTGTGCCGTGACCGACACACCGCTGGAAATCGAACACATTGTTTCAAAAGCCAACGGCGGTTCCAACCGAATCAGCAACCTGACCATTGCCTGTCACGACTGCAATCAGGAGAAAGGTTCTCAAACCCTGGCCGATTTTTTCCAAACCTCCAAGCGCCTAAAAGACAAACAGCCGCGCATGGACAACGTGCTGATTCAGTGCAAGCGCCCCTTGCGGGACGCCGCAGCGGTGAACTCAACCCGCTGGACCTTATTCCAATCGCTAAAAACCACAGAGCTTCCCGTGAACGTCGGCACCGGAGGACAAACCAAATTCAACCGTCAAAGACTCGGTATCCCCAAAACCCACGCCCTTGACGCGGCCTGTGTGGGTATTGTTGAGCAGGTGTTTGACTGGCAAAAAACTACGCTACGGATAAAAGCCACAGGTCGCGGCAGCTACAAGCGGACGCGCCTAACAAAACACGGCTTCCCTCGCGGTTACCTCATGCGAGAGAAATCAGTTCACGGATTCCAAACCGGCGATATGGTTCGAGCCAATGTCCCAACCGGGAAAAAGGAAGGCACCTGGCTAGGCCGGGTTGCCATCCGAAAAACCGGCAGCTTCAACATTCAAACCTCGGACGGAGCCGTTCAAGGCATTCATCACCGGCACTGCCAGCTCATACAAAGAGCGGATGGCTACGGCTATCACCTACACCACAAAAAGGAGAAGGGAAATAGGAAAGTCTGTCGTGCTGACGCACGACGCGCACTCCCTCCCCGACCTAAAAGGACGGGGTTTCCCGCGCAAAATCGATGAGCAAGAAAAAACCCGGTACTTCAAGCAGTACCATCGCGCTGAACAAAAAAGCCAAACACGAATACCACATTGATGACCGCTTTGAGGCCGGTCTTTCCCTGCTGGGCTGGGAAGTAAAGTCCATGCGCGCAGGCAAAACACAGCTGACCGATTCTTACGTTCTGCTGAAAGGCGGCGAAGCCTGGCTATTGGGGACCCACATTACGCCGCTGACCACTGCGTCTACCCACGTAATTGCAGATCCCACACGAACTCGAAAACTGTTATTGCACGCCAAAGAAATCGCTAAAATTGTGGATTCGGTCGGCCAAGAAGGCCGTACCTGCATACCACTGGCGCTTTACTGGAAAAAGAACAAAGTGAAGTGCGAGATCGCGCTGGTAAAAGGCAAAAAACTGTTCGACAAGCGCGCCACCGAGAAAGAACGGGATTGGAACCGCCAGAAGCAACGGGTGCTGCGCGAGGCTAATATCTGAGACAAGGCCCTAAATAACGGCGGCGTATGGAATAAGGAAGGCGCATGAGCAAGATTACGCAAACTCCCATGTCCTGCCCCACGCAAGCGCAAGCAACCGGCTTAAATTCTCTGGCACACAGCCCTTGAAGTTAGCAGGAGCACCCACATATACTGTCGGTAAGGGGACGACATGGCTTCGACGCTGGTGACAAACCCTTGGGTGCATGTCGAGATGGCAGCCAATCTCGTTAATCCAAAGCTGCAACGTAATAGTCGCAAACGACGAAAACTACTCGCTAGCAGCGTAAGCCGCTAGTCGTCCTGACTGGGTCGCCCGTAGCCTAGAGCTACATCTCAGGACGTCATCGCATACGGGATGCTCCTTTTTCCAGATCTCACTGGCTAAAGGCTAAGATCTAAAGAGATCGGTTTCTGCACCCTGACTTTCGGGTCGCTTGAACTTAAATTAATAGAGAGACGCTATGCATGTAGATCTCAAGGCTGAGTGCTGGCGGACGCGGGTTCAATTCCCGCCGTCTCCACCAACCAAACCGAATTAAGCCCCTGATTTTAGGGGCTTTTTTCGTTTCTAGACTTAAATTTTTTATGGATGTGTCAACGGAACGTCAACACCGGAGAAAGGATTAAGCCTCACGGCGTCCACAAGATGATCAGGAGAGAGGTGGGCATAGCGCATAGTCATGTTAATGGTGGAGTGACCGAGGATCTTCTGCAGAGTGAGGAGATGGCCACCGTTCATGGAAAAATGACTTGCAAACGTATGGCGCAAAACATGAGAACACTGACCCTTGGGCAACTGGATACCGGACTGATCAAGGCATCGTCGAAAGGCACTCAAAGAGCCAGAAAAATGAGAATAAAACACCAGGTGTTTCGTCAACTCCTGAAAAAGACCAGGCGAAAGAGGCACCGTGCGAGACTTGCCAGATTTTGTATTGACAAAGGTAACACTAGAATTACGTAAGTGACGCACTGTTAAACGCTCAACCTCACCCCACCTGGCCCCAGTTGAAAGGCAAAGGCGTGTCAATAAAAAAACATGAGGGTTAGCGGTAAAATTAGCAATCGTGTGAAGCAGATGCTGAACCTGATCAGACGTGAGCCAGGACAACTCTATTTCATCCACACGAACGGGAGAAACGGACTCAATAGGGTTAGTGTAAGAAATTTCGCGAAGCCGGTACAGTTCGTTATAGACGGCATTAAGGTAACCGAGATGGTTATTGAGAGTTTTTGGAGCTATGCCAGCTGAAACCTTTAAACCTCTATACTGCAAGAAATCTGCTGGTTTAAGTGATGATGCTACCGGATCGCTAAGAATAGAAGCGATAGCCAGCAACGAACATTTGCGCCTATAGCCATCCTTCAAATGAATACCCTTAGCACCGTACCAAAGATCGACAAGATGACTGATCGTGCGCTTGTCCTGGGCAGAAGGATTCCAGTCGTTACCCTGGGCATTGTGAGCTAACACAAACGATTCAAAACGGCGTGCCTCCAGCTTGGTATCAAAGCTTTTACGTATGCGACGAGATCCACGGCCGCCAGGCTGGATATCGACTTGCCAACGGCCCGTTGAAAGCTTCTTGATCATGAAGCCACCTTGGTAAGCAATCGACGGCGTATAAGTCCAATCTCTATGAGTTTGAAAAGCTCGTTCTTGCCAATGCCTCGATTACGGTAATAACTGGTGAGATCTTCCCAAAGACCAGATGTTTTCAAACAATCCCAAGCCTGGCGAGGGTTAAAATAGTTGCGGGCGTAAATGCTCATCAAATTACCGAATGCGAGAGAAACATTTTTCTCATTGCCGCAACCAGGCTGCTTTTTTAAACGTTTGTATGCCAAGCTTGGAGCATCCCAACCGAACGAGACGTCATCCCGAAGCTTAGTCCATACAGGGTGAATCAAGTCGCGTTTTACCTCAAACCTGTTGCGCTGTAAGGCATAGCGCCAAAGGCCTGTGAGGTGAGGGACAGCACCGGCGAAATCAACGATGGGCTCAATATCGGAACCTTGCCAAATTTCATTGACGATTCGATGATGAATCCGAATTTCAAGGCGCCAAACAGGCTTATCACGGTCATAGCAGGTGTCAGGGAATGACTCTTCACTAACAGCGCAGTCCCAGATACCCTCCATGAATGCGCGCTTGTCGGACACGTCAATTTCTTTCGATTTATCGTAAAGACAGGTCTGTAAACTATTGGCCTTGCCGAAAGTGTATGTCTCTCCACGACCGTTGACGGTTGAACCCGTCTCCCATTCTATGGAACTGACCCCGTTGTAAACGCTGACCGTTTTTGCGCGTGTTACAAAGGATTGCGCAAAATGAGTTGGAGGCTCCCAACCTTGAAAATCAACGGCCAGGTGAATAGCAATACCGGACGATTCCATACCGGTCAGAAAGTGACGACCCCAGAACATCAATTCATGATGAATCTGATCACTGGTGCGCTCGTAAAGCCAGCGGGGAGACGTTTCAATCTTAACGTGGGTGCCCTGACTATCGGCTTCTGCATAGAAATTCTGAATCAGGATAGTGAGGCCGTATTCACGATTTTGTAAGATGTAACGGAAACCACCGCGGCGGCCAGACATAACCCGAAAAAGCGTGTTATTGACTGTCACAGTGGCGTCATGGCCGGAATCATAGGAATAGGCAATTTCAGCGAGCAATTCAGGCTTCAGACGACCCTGAAAAAGCTGCCGAACCGTATCCACACCGCTCCAAAGAACGTTAACGCTGGAAAGATTAACCTGTTGACCACCTGGACCAATAAAAAGATCACCCTTACCAACTTCAGCGGTTAAAATATCAAGACGTTCGAAATCATGACTAGACATAATTGTGGTTCTCTGTGGCTGTATGAAGATTAACGATGTTATCTATAAGACGTGTTACAGGGACGTCTAGGAACGTTGCGCCGTGTGACCCAGTGCACCCGCTGCGCAGTCACCCTGGTTCACACGGCGCAACGACCGCAAATTCTTAATAATTGTTCTGTAAGCGCTCAGTGGCGCGGACCTGTTCAAGCCGCAACTGGTAACGCTCCTGTGGTGACATCCTTGGAAGTTCTAAATCAGAAGTCACAAGAGGCTTATCTGGGCCGCAGTAGCTGGTGTGAAGCCTGACAGTGTCGCTCCTGTCCTCATTCATGATAAGAATCTCGCAGCGATCGACAAAGCGGACTATATGGCCAGCAGCTCGAAGGTTCTCGACGTTGTATCGTTCCTCTTTTGACGCAATTTCAGCAAAAATGACTTTTCCGGTTTCATCTTGAGCAATACCAGATATAACGAAGCCGGCGAATTTCTCAGAAAGGGTTAACGGCTTATCCAATTCATCGGAAAAAACACCAGGTGGCGTTATTCCCGATGAATCAGAAACATCCTCAGAAAGAGCATTTGGCACAGGAGCCTGAAGAACCTCCGGTTCCGGCTGCATGACAGACGCCAGAGCTACACCCGCAAGAAGACCGCCAATAAGCGCGGCCACCTTAGAAAATCGTTTTAAGTAGATCTTTGTTAATCGCATAAAGAACCGCCATGTTTTTTTGCAAGCGTATCTGCCGTGAGTGTAATGAGGTGGAAGCACCTGGTACATACCGTGCGGGTAATTATCTGAAAACATCTGTTTAGTATCAAAGGCGGGATAAAGATCAACGCCGCGATACCACCAAGTATCCACTTTTAGACTATTGGGAAGATCACCGTATTTAACGATACCCATATGGATCTTTGGCTTAGAAATATGTTTGTTCGTAATCAACTTTGCAATTGTGTCTACAAGAGGATATTTCAACCGGTCAAGACGGCGACAGTACACGACAAACTCACCCACGCTTTTGCGTGCTTGTTTATCGATCATACTGATATCTTGAATAATAAAAATTATATCCCAACCGAGCTTACGAGCATGAAGGAGCCACTCGATAAGGGCGGGACGATCTTTATCCTGCCAGCTTCGGGCGTTGAACCAAGTACCGCACTCATCAAGGACGATCAAACCATTTTTTTCTTCGTCGTAACTGAGGTTACCGGAACCTATGCCCACCATATCGTTCAGTGCCGGTTTATCTGGTAAACGATAAACAACCGTTTTTTTTGCATTTGGACCAATCAACTTGTTAAGACGCAATTCTAAATTCGTTGCCACTGGACGACCTTCTATAAGAACATCGCGTATCTTGCCGACAGACGCCAACGTTTTACCGCTGCCGAGCTTACCAGTCACAAAATAAACAGCCATTAGACTAACTTCGATTGAATGATGGTTATATTCCAATCATAAGCCCACTTCAAAGTTTTTGCGGAAACAATGGCTCCGAAACATCCTGCCGTATTTGAAGGCAAAAACATAAAGACAGGACCAAAATCAGGAAAAGCCACGTAAATCCCATTAAGCAAAGCGTATATAGCAGCAACAAAGACGCCCGTAACAGTTACAAATGCAGCAACTACCACTACCACTACCGCTACCCGCTTGGTTAAGAACTTAGCAAAAAAACCGGCTAGACCCGAGCCAATAGCACCCAGAACTGACGCAATGAATATAGCCATTTATGAGCCTCCTGTAGATTTAGGTTGTGTTACAATATTAAACATAAATATTAATGTATACGCATAAAACAAAAAACCCAAAAGATCTCTAATAACCGCCGTGTCGTCACACGTTATCTCAAAAGAAGCTAAACCATAACTCATGCCTACAGGTGCACATGAACCTTTGGGAATTATTCCTAATAAATTATCACCGATCAACTCAAGATTAGAATCAGCCTTCGTGCCCGACATAGGATTGTCAGACATAGTTTCCATAAGCTCATCGACACCGGTTCCAGCTATAGCAGCATCACCAGCCTCACTTATATCAGACTCGTAATCACCAGGTGTTTTAGAACCTTCTGCCGTTAAGCTAGCCTCCAAGTTCTTAATATCGCCAGATAAACCGTCAATGCCTTTATTTATTTCGGATAATTCTTTATTACCGAGCTTTTGTTGCTTTTCGGACGAACTACCGTCAGTTGTTGTACCCGAATCAGCCTGATTAGAGGGATCGCCGCCCTGGTCAGGAGGACGGGAATCAATCACGTCATTAGTATCATCACCATCCAGATTGCCGCCATTTTTTGGGTGATCCGGTGATTCGGGTTCGACTTTGTCGCCATCTGGGGTGAAACACACTTGCTCACCATTAAAAGATCCGCAGCCCTCCACAACTGGATCAACGCACGAAAAAGCGCCGTTCTTTGTGCCGCAAACGTTGTCGGGCTCAGGACAAACCGTTTTTCCGTCAACCTCGTAACAGGCAGGATCATCCGTTAGACACATTTCCATCCCGTCAGAATTTACAACGCAACCTTCGGGAACGCCATCGTCAGGATCATCTTTACCAATGGGGAGACATGTATCTCTCATGTCTCCTAACGTAATAAAACAAACAGATTTAGGTTCAACACATGAGCCGAACTCATCTATATAATCTGGAGAAACACAAGGCTCAGGAGCAGTAGACCAATAATATTTGAAAGTATTAGAAGGACCGGAATTGGTAGAAACTACGAAATAGCCGAAATAACCATAATGCAGAAGGTCGGGATTGTATTGACCTAAATCTCGACAATCATCATCACCTCGATAGACACGATTTTCACAAAGAGCTTTGGCTTCAGAGTAGGTATCAACAGAGTACGCAGGGCCCGAAAAAA
Source organism: Marinobacter gelidimuriae (assembly GCF_000372805.1). Taxonomy (GTDB): domain Bacteria; phylum Pseudomonadota; class Gammaproteobacteria; order Pseudomonadales; family Oleiphilaceae; genus Marinobacter; species Marinobacter gelidimuriae. Next base: position 127,717 of record NZ_KB889886.1, read on the forward strand.
GAGAAATTAAAGAGAAAGTTACGAAAAAAATTAATCTCATTTTAGAAACCAAAAAGACCGCCCGAAGGCGGCCGGACGTGTACCGAAAAAACCGGTTTTTAGGTGGCTTTATTGGCAAACTTCTTGAACAACTTCATCACGATGAAACCACCGACGATTGTTCCAAGCACTGGCCAAGCCAGTACTAACAGAGCCGCAAAATCGGAGGAAATGCCAGTAAAAGCCGTTCCTACAGCTACCGGAAGCTCAGCAGCTGCCGACGTTGACAGTGCAGTAAAACCACCGGCTACAACTACAAGAACGCCGTTCTTTTTAACCAATTTTAAAGTTTTTTTCATGACGAAACCTCATCTGCAAATTTTCTGAAGATTAATATTTTAAGGCTTATGGAGTATCCAATCACCCAGGCAACGACAAAATAGCCGAAGTATTGCAACAGGTCCGATTCGTTCATCGTTGGTGACCTGCTATCCAGCCGAGTGCAAACGTTAGAATGCACCCGAGCGCGAATTGCATGTTATTGAGGTTGTTTAAAGCCTCAATTATTAAATGAGATTGACCCATTTGAGCACCAGGTAAAGAAATAAACGCTGACATTACACTGACTTCTTAGCCGGATCTGGCTGTTGCTGGTTCCGTTGCCCAGGCACAATGCCAATAATGTGAGGCTGACTTTTACCATTAGCGGCCTTTTTCAGCTTGGCAATCAGTTTGACAGACTGGCCACTTTTGAAACCGTCAGAACTCAGCTGATCAAATACCGATGGATCAGCGGCTATTTTTGTAATTTCAAGTCCCAGGGTATTTGCGGCGTTGTCCCCTACTGGATTCTGGCCAGTAAAGATGGAGCAGTATGTATTTCCCTCAACGGTGACTTTGTTGCAGCTAAATACTGTAGCCGTCATTTCAAATTGCATGGTATTACTCCGCGTTTTTTGCCGTTTTATAGGCGTTGGTTTTTACGAGCTTTGGGTTTTACTTATTGATATCGAAAAGGCCGAAATAAAGACGCTTTATTAAGAGCGCTTCTTGTTCACGTAGCGCAATGCTGAAAGTAGGTTCCTGTCCAAAAGAAATTTCACGTTTCCAGAAGGCAATGCTCTGAGAAATGGCCGTTAATTGACGCTCCAGTAATCGCTGAAGCATGAGGCTTTCGATGTCCGTAATATTAATCGCAACCCGTCCCGGGCAGGCTCTAGTCGCTATGCTCCCTGCAACGACAGTTGCAGCCCTTACGGGTAATGATCCCTGTTGCCTGCCGCGCTCCGCTTGCCTCGACTGCTCACAGTTCGGAATCAAAGGGGGGTTCGCCCCCCTCGACACCGTCTCCGCTCTTTTACCGGCAACATGAGGCACGGCCTGATCATTGCAAGGCCAGGCGCTACGCGTGCTGCGCAGCCTTGCAATGATCATTCCGCACCCCCTGTAGGGCCGGCGAGCGGTGACGATGACGAGGGGGGCGAAAGGGAATTTTCAGTTACACCTGGATCAGAAAGACGAAGATCAGGGCAACCAGCGGAGAGCCAATCCGTGAGAACCGCACCGCCAAGGGTCCAGAGATCCGTTCCACGGGTAATGGCCTCGTGCTGGAGCTTGAGGTAAACAGACGATGGAGCCGCCACATAAAAACGGCGATCCTTGTCCTTGACGTTGAGTTGACGTGGCGGTATGCGAGACATTACGCGGCCTCCGAAACATTAAGGCCCATGATTTCTTTGATATAGAAATAAGCATGTCTAAGTTTTTGCCAATCAGCTTGTTGAAGGTCGCTATATGGAAAGTCAATCATAGTGTCAAGATTGACCCTCAAACGAATCAGCGTTTTTAATTCGTTACGATTAATGCCGTTATCAATCTCTTTGATAACAAGTTCAAAACAGTTAGCACACGCTGGGTCAAAGTTGATACTAGCGTCAAAGAGACCACGAGAACCGCCAATAACTGCCGCAATGCCGATACATGAAACGGCGTGACTAAGATCCTGAAGAGTTCGAGTTTCCAAAGGAAAATCAAACGGCGAAGGCGCACAATCAGTTGATGGGACGTCAAGTGGAAACATATCTTGATGGCTCATTAGAATTCATCCTTTTCGAGAGCTTCACGTGAAAGAGCGGCGACATTAACCAGGCGTGGCTTACCGATTTTTATTGACGGGAGGTGGCCCTTCTCAATCATTCCCCGTACCTGACCCTCAGTCAGTCCAGAGAGCTGAGAAAAACGCTCTTGCGTCATAACCGGTATAGATCCCATGAAAACCTGATTTTGTTCGTCCACTTTTCTGCACTCTGTTACACTACAATGGCAGATACAGAGTAACTGTACCTTCGTAATATTAACCATTATAATATCTATCGTAATATTTACCAATAAAAGATACCAATGATAAAAGACAGAATGATAGAGCTATTCAATGTACTGGAGGTGTCCTCCAGGGACATGGAACGGTCGACAGGAATAGACAGAAACAAGTGGTCTAATATTCGCGGGGGAAAACAGCGGGTAAATGAAGATCACATAGAAGCTATTTGCAAAATTTATCCACAGTTTGCGTACTGGCTAACGACGGGGAAAACGATTCCAGAAGCGGGACAAATTAGCCCGGAAATTGAAGTGGCGAGAAAAGAGCACAACCTGAAAATCGGATAGGTCTCCAGATAGCTAATCGAATTGCGAAAAGCTGGAGAAACCAAAGGGAATGATCAAAAAGAGGGATGCCGTCAACGTGAGTGGTGACGGCTTCAGGTTAAATCAGGGCTTCATGCTATTTCGGTAACGCATGCAAGCATTTATATTTTGAGGAGCGATCTGCACCGGAAAAACGGTCTGAAATTCTTCAAAAGCTGAAAACAGCGAAGCATTATAAGATTCGACGTAAGCAGACCAAAAAATAAGGCCAACAACAGACACAACTAGCCATGCAGCCATATTGGCGAGAAATACCGCTAAGAACATTCTAAATGAATGGAAGAGACTAACGAAAATGTCAACGAAGTGTCCACCAAACTGAGAAACAGAGTGTTTTTGTGTGGTCATGGAAAAACGTAAGTCTATGCTTTTATGACAATTGTGGTTTTGTGTGGGCTTTAAATAGATAAAGTAAACGGGTTCAATTCCCGCCGTCTCCACCAACTCCTGAGGCACCGGGATTACACCGGAACTCAAAGAACTTTAAAGCCCCGCTAGTCGGGGCTTTTTTCTGCCTATAGTTTATGGGTTTAGAGAAACAGATCTGCCCACTAGCAATCACTGTGCTCTGCCGATAGCATCGGAATATTAAGACTAGAAAACTGGGAGCTCACTTAGGAATGCAGATTGATCTGATAAAGGCGCTTCAAGAACTAGACAGCGCACCCGTCACGGACACTCCAAAACTGAACATCCCTAAAGGCTTCATAAATCCTGGTGCTTGGGTCGTGCTAGCAAGCTCTGCGCGAAGAAACAACGTCGCGACGAGCGGAATCTCATTTTCCGACCCAAAGGTTCAACATTATTCATCCGCAATTGGCTTTAATGATTGTGTATACGGAGAAGACGACTATGAACATAATCGCAAGAGCATTGGCTCGAACTACTCTCCTTTAACACGGTTAGACTGTATCGAGTCGACAGATGAAGCGAATAACCAGATTGTTAGCTGCGTAAGGAAAATGCTGGCAAATCCTGAATCGCAAGGTGGTGTCGATTTGGCCAATGTTATTGGAGAACTCCACGACAACGTGTGGGCACATGGAAGAGCAACAGGCGTTTCGATGGCTCAGAAGTGGAATGATTGCGGGCGGCAAGCAATTGAATTTGCTCTGGCCGACACAGGACACGGCTTTCTCAGAGAACTAAAACGTTACGGAAAACCTGCTGAAAGTGACATCCAAGCCGTCGAATGGTGCGTTCAAAAAAACAACTCGACGAAACATGCGGACGACGACGATGAGTGGGCTCAGTCAGTCCCTGAAGATATGATGGGTGGAGTGCCCTTTGGCGCCGTTGTTCCCCGGGTTACAAGCCGATTAAATCATCAAGGTCTGGGGCTTTGGAAGCTTACTGAGTTAATCCGAAAATACCGGGGAAAACTCACGCTCGTAAGCGGGACGGGGTGCTTACAAATGGATACTAATGGTCAAATGACATATAATATTTGCCCGCTGTGGGAAGGAGTTGCCCTAGCGTGTAGATTGTACGAAGATGAATTGTACAAAGATGATGAAGAGCCTGACGATCAGGTTGCTGCAATAATGAAGCGGCTAGGAGGGTAAAGTTATGAATACTGAAACATTTACGACAGACGGCTATTCACTAGCTTCGCGTAGAGCAGCTGTGGCAGAGCGGGAAAAGCTTGCTTCTGCAATCCGAAGAGGCTCTACAGTTGTCTATGATCTTAGCACCGTCGTGTCGATTTCGTCTTCTTATGCTGACGAGATGTTTGGCGTTCTCGTAATAGAGTTTGGCCTGGAAAAAACGCTCGATTCGGTCAAGGTTGTCGGAGCACACAAAGGTGTACTTCGCGTTATTGCTGAGGCAATGAAAGAAAGGATTCCTGCTAGCGCAGCTTGATTACGGGCTGCTCTTGGTAAATGCGGTGCTAAAAGCGCCGCCTTTTTTTGATGACCGGTTTTGGCGAAGACCTACACTTGCCAACCATAAAGGATTACTCCCGCCCGTCGATAACCGCCAACTTCTGAGACGCCGGAACCGCACCGGAATTCAAAAATCTTAAACACCCCACCAGCCCAAGCCTTTTCGCTGCCCAATGACCCGCCCTGTATTCACCAAAATAACATCAACACCAACAGCGGCTATCGCAGTCCTAACCCCCATCCAAACTCTTGAATTCTGGTATGGTATTGCCTCAGGAAGAGCCTGAGGCTTATTACCCCATCCCCCTTTCACCCATCACAAAATAATTTTCTCTGGGCTACCCTCCGGCAGTCACCAGTCAAGAATAACCACCGCATGGAGTAGTCCCCGAGTGAACGCCGAGAATAACAGTCAGATCGCCGCCTTTATTTGGTCCGTAGCCGACCTCCTGCGAGGCGATTTCAAGCAGTCCCAGTATGGCCGCGTCATTCTCCCTTTCACTCTATTAAGGCGGCTGGAGTGCGTGCTGGAGCCCACCAAAGACAAGGTGCTTGTCGGGGCCAAGGCGCATGTTGATAAGCCAGACGTCGTGCGCGAGAAATTGCTCCTGCGCGAAGCAGAACAGCCCTTTTTCAATGCTTCACCGCTGTCACTGGGTTCACTGTCTGACACCCAAACCGCTGACGATCTGATGAGCTACGTGCAGTCCTTCAGCCAGGATGCCAGGGAAATCTTCGAGCATTTCCATTTTGAGGATTTTGTCCAGCAGCTCGGCGCTAACAATCTGCTCTACCAGGTGGTGCAACGCTTCGCTAGCATCGACCTGAACCCCAAACGCATATCCAACTTCGGCATGGGGCTGATCTTCGAAGAGCTGATTCGCAAGTTCGCCGAAAGCTCCAACGAAACCGCCGGGGAACACTTCACCCCCCGTGACATTGTGCACCTGAGCACCTCCCTGGTGCTGACCGGCCAGGAACATAAGCTCCAGCCCAACAGCATCGTCACCATCTATGACCCCACCGCCGGCACAGGCGGCTTCCTCTCAGAAGGGGATGAGTACATTCAGCAAGTCAGTGACAAGGTGACCGTCTCCCTGCATGGCCAGGAGCTGAACCCGGAGTCCTACGCCATCTGCAAGGCAGACATGCTGATAAAGGGCCAGAAGGTCGAGCAAATCAAGCTGGGCAACACCCTCTCTGACGACCAGCTTTACGACCTGAAAGCCGACATCATGCTCAGCAATCCACCGTTTGGGGTGGAATGGAAGAAGGTTCAGAAGCAGGTTACTGACGAGCACAAGTTCAAAGGCTTTGATGGCCGCTTCGGCCCGGGCCTGCCCCGAGTCTCTGATGGCTCCCTGCTGTTTCTGATGCACCTGGTCAGCAAGATGCGCGATCCCCGGGATGGCGGCTCGCGCATTGGCATCATTCTGAACGGCTCACCGCTGTTCACCGGGGGTGCCGGTAGTGGTGAATCCGAGATCCGCCGTTACCTGCTGCAAAGCGATATGGTGGAAGCCATCGTCGCCCTGCCCACGGACATGTTCTACAACACGGGCATCTCCACCTACATCTGGATACTGTCCAACAACAAACCTGCCGACCGTAAGGGCAAGGTCCAGCTGATTGACGCCTCTGACCGGGCCTCGAAGATGCGCAAATCCCTGGGCAGCAAGCGCCAGATTGTTAGTGAAGCCGACCAGGATGAGATTGTTCGGCTTTATGGGAAATTCCAGGCGACGGAAAAGAGCAAGATCTTCCCCAACGACGCGTTTGGCTACCGGCGCATAACGGTGGAGCGCCCCTTACGCCTGAACTTCCAGACTTCTGACGAGCGCATTGCGCGCATCACGGACGAAAAAGCAATCCAGAAAATGCCGACGGAAGAGCAGGAGAAAATCCTCGCCGCCTGCCGTGCCATGGACAGCAGCACCCTCTACCAGAACCGCCCAAGGTTCCAAAAACTACTGAAAGCCTCGCTAACTGATCATCAGGTCTATCTCGGCACACCGCAACTCAAGGCCCTGATGAATGCGTTGAGCGAACGGGACCCGGAAGCGGATGTCTGTGAGAGCAAAGGCAAGCCTGAGCCTGACAGCGGTTTACGGGATAACGAGAATGTGCCCCTAGGTGAGTCGGTGTACGACTACTTCAAGCGGGAGGTGATACCCCACGTGCCGGATGCCTGGATCGACGAGTCCAAGACGGATGAGCAGGATGGCGAGGTAGGCATTGTCGGGTTCGAGATTCCGTTTAACCGGCATTTCTATGTGTTCACGCCGCCCCGGGCGCTCGACGAGATCGATGCGGATCTCAAGCAGTGCACCGACAGGATCAAGGAGATGATCGAGGGGTTGTCGGCATGAGCTTTCCGATGTACCCGGAGTACAAACACACCGAAATTGAGTGGCTTCCAAGGCTCCCCACCCACTGGACTTTAAGTAAATTTGCACGGCATTTCGCTATAAGAATGGGCGAAACGATACCAGAAGGGGAACTCTCCGAGGATGGATGGCTCCCGGTTTTCTCGGCGACAGAAAAAGATAAATACTACGGCTTTGTATCCAACCGCGTGCCTTTGGCTAGAGCTGGAGACCTTGTAATTCCCGCAAGAGGCAACTCAATCGGTCACGTAAAGCTGGTTCGAGAGATGGCCAGTGCTACACAGACAACCATTGTTGCTAACAACATAGATCCTGGCGCAGTCTGCGGTAAATATGCTTACTATTGGTCTATTGGTTTGCGTGAAATCTTATTCCATTTCGACAGGACTGCAATACCACAGATCACAACTGAGTATGTTTCAAGAAATAAGTTCGCTTTCCCGGGACTGCTGGAACAAACCCAAATCGCCCGCTTCCTCGACCACGAAACCGCCAAAATCGACACCCTGATCCACGGGCAGAAGCGCCTAATCGAACTGCTCAAGGAAAAGCGCCAGGCAGTGATATCCCATGCGGTGACCAAAGGGCTTGATCCCGATGTGCCGATGAAGGATTCCGGGGTGGAATGGCTTGGGGAGGTACCGGCGCATTGGGTTATTGTTCCATTCAACTATGCAATCGCATATCAGGAAGGCCCAGGCATTATGGGAGCAGACTTCCATGAAGAAGGAGTTCCTCTCTTAAGAGTATCTGGAGTAAAACACCGTTGGGCGTCTCTTCGTGGTTGCAATTATTTAGATCCAAGTAAGGTTAGGACCAAGTGGAGCCATTTTCAACTGAAGGAAGGTGATCTTCTAATTAGCGCAAGCGCGAGCATGGGAACGGTATGCGAAGTGGGGCCAAGTGTTGAAGGAGCCATTCCTTACACCGGCCTAATTCGGTTAAACCCGAGAAATAAACTCACCTGTAAAGACTTTGTTCGTGCAGTTGTCGGTTCGAGCCAGTTCTCCACTCAAATAGATTTATTCAAAGCCGGCTCGACAATCCAGCACTTCGGTCCGACGCATCTGGCCCAGATGAAAATAGTGCTTCCTCCCATTGAAGAGCAAAGCGAAATTGCCCTCCATGTTGACGCTATGGTTGCTTCTTTTGAGTCGCTGCTAGCAGAAGCCCATCAAACCAACGATTTGCTCCAAGAACGTCGTTCCGCCCTGATCTCCGCCGCCGTCACCGGCAAGATCGATGTCCGCAACTGGCAGCCACCCGCCGATGAAAGTGCCTTTGACTAGGCCGCGTGCGACGAGCAGGAGACGACCGTGTGGTCCTGATTAATTTTACTTAATCACAATGAATAACATCCGTAAAAGGTGCACTTATGTCTAAAACCGATACCCGCGGAATGATCACTCATGTGCTGGTGTCCATGGCTGACTGGAATGCCCAAGCGGATAAACATGACCAACTAACGCAAGAGGCGCTGGCCGACGTTGACGCGGGGCAAGTGATTGATCATCAGGCGGTGTTGGCCTGGGCCGATAGTCTGGGCTCTGATCAGCCGCTGACTGTTCCCCGCTGACGGAGCTTCAGGATAGGGTGATGTGTAAATTGACATCGCCTATCTGTAATGACATTAGCAGTACGTCTTGCTACGCTTGGGGCTATCAATAGAGGAATCTCATCATGATTTCAGCAAACACCGACCTGCCCAAGCGTGAAACCCTGAACATTCGGATCAAACCCGAAGAGCGTAGCTTAATTGATCGCGCCGCCAAGGCTCGGGGAAAGAATCGTACAGAGTTTGTTCTTGAGGCGGCTCGCATTGCCGCCGAAGAAGCCATTCTGGATCAGGCTGTTATCTCAGTAACACCCGAGGCGTATCAGGCGTTCCTTGAACAACTGGACCTGCCGCCAAAACCGAATGAGCGGTTGCGTAAAACCATGCAAGCCCCGGCACCCTGGGACACCGAATGACACTATCGGCACCCACACCCATTGGGCCTGAGCACGACACGGAGAGTTTTGATTCTACAGAGCCCAGTTTGGACTACTGGCTTAAGCGTCGTGCATTGAAGAATCAAGCCAGTGGCGCATCCCGAACTTTTGTTGTGTGTGAGAGCAATCAGGTGAAAGCCTATTACGCCCTGGCGTCCGGCGCCGTGATTGCAAACCATACCCCGGGACGCTTCAAGCGGAATATGCCGGACCCGATTCCTGTTGTGATACTTGGGCGGCTGGCCATCGACCGCTCGTATCAAGGCGCAGGCTTCGGCCGTGCCCTGGTTCGCGACGCAGGCTTGCGGGTTATCCAGGCGGCGGATGCTATTGGTATCCGGGGAATGGTAGTTCATGCCCTGTCGGAGTCGGCTAAAGATTTTTATCAGCGGCTGGGCTTCAACCCTTCGCCCCTTGATCCAATGATGCTGATGGTCACGCTGAGCGATTTAAGAGCCAATGTTTAAGCAACGCCAGATCAGATTTGGCGCAACCCTTTAGGGAGCAGTCATGGCAGACAGCCGCGAGAGAGTATTCCAGAACGACATCATGGCCGCCCTTGAAAGCCAGGGCTGGTTAATCGGTAAGGCGTCGGGGTACGACAAGGTAAACGCGGTTTATCCGGAAGATCTGATCGGCTATTTCCAGTCAGCCTACCCGGACCGCTGGGACAAGTTCTGCAAGAACAACCCGCAGAACCCGGAACAAGTGCTGATCAAAGCCACCGTCCGGGAACTGGACAAACGCGGCACTCTGGAGGTGCTACGCCACGGTTTTAAGTTGCCGGGGGTGAAAGTAGATCTATGCAGCTTCCGGCCCGACCACGGCATGAACCCAGACGCACTGAAACGCTACAGCGCCAACCGCCTGCGAGTGGTGGAAGAGGTTTCCTACTCCCCCCATGCCCGGGAAGGCGAATACAACCCGCGCCTGGATCTGGTGCTGTTCGTGAATGGCCTGCCTACCGCCACTCTGGAGCTGAAAAGCGAATTCAAGCAGTCGGTGGAAAACGCCAAGCGCCAGTACCGCAAGGATCGCCCGGTCAAAGATCCCATCACCCGCAAGCCCGAACCCCTGCTCACCTTCAAGCGTGGCGCTCTGGTGCATTTTGCCGTAAGCCAGGATCAGGTCGCCATGACCACCCGATTGGCTGGGAAAGACACCTTCTTTCTGCCATTCAATCGCGGCACTGAAGAAGGCGGCGCGGGCAACCCCCAGGCGCCGGATGAAAACAGCTATGCCACCGCCTATCTCTGGGAACAGCTGTTCCAGAAAGATGCCTGGCTGAAGGTGATCGGGCGTTTTCTGCACCTGGAAAAGAAAACCGAGGAAGATTTTCACGGCAAGCGCACCACTAAAGAGACCATGATCTTCCCCCGCTACCACCAGTGGGATGTGGTCAACCAGCTCGTAGGCGCCACTCAGGAAGAAGGCCCCGGCAAACGCTATCTGGTGCAGCACAGTGCCGGGTCTGGCAAGTCCAACTCCATTGCCTGGGCCGCCCATCAACTGGCCCAGCTGTATGATGCCGAGGGCAACAAGCTGTTCAGCTCGGTCATTGTGGTAACGGATCGCACGGTGCTGGACAGGCAGCTGCAAGACACCATCTACCAGTTTGAGCACGCCCAAGGGGTTGTGCGCCCGATTACCCGTGACATTGGCAGCCAGAGCAAATCGGAACAGTTGGCGGAAGCCTTGGCTGAACGTACCCGTATCATCATCGTTACCATTCAGACCTTCCCAGCCCTGTTTGAAGCGCTAGACAAGCATCCCCAACTGGCCTCTGGGCAGTATGCGGTGGTGGCGGACGAGGCTCATTCCTCGCAGACCGGCTCTTCTGCCACCAAGCTCAAGTCCATTCTGGGGGCCGCACTTCCTGAAGGTAAAGAGCCCCCCGAAGGTGAAGAGATCAGCGCGGAAGAACTGCTAGATGCAGCGGTCACCGCCCGCAAGCCCAGCGAGAAAATCAGCTACTACGCTTTCACCGCCACCCCCAAGGCCAAGACCTTGGAGTTGTTCGGTCGGCCACCCAACCAGGACGAGCCACCGTCAGACAGCAACAAACCGGAAGCCTTTCACCTTTACTCCATGCGCCAGGCCATCGAGGAAGGCTTCATTCTGGACGTGCTCAAGTGCTACACCACCTATTCCACCGCCTGGAAGCTGGCCCACCCCAACGGCGAGGATGACGAGGTGGACTCCAAAAAGGCCCGCATCAAGCTGGCTCGCTGGGTTCGCCTGCACCCTTACAACATCAATCAGAAAGTGGAAGTGATCGTCGAACACTTCCGGGAGCACGTGAGGCACCTGCTGGACGGCCAAGCCAAAGCGATGGTGGTCACCAGCAGCCGGCAGGAAGCCGTGCGCTACCAGTTGGCCATGCAGGCTTACGCCAAAGAACAGAATTACCAGGACGTGCACCCCTTGGTAGCGTTCTCGGGCACGATTCTGCCAGATGACGTAATCCCCGAGGAAGTCTCGGAAAACAGCCAGCTGCTGAACCCGAAACTGAAAGGCCGTGACCTGGCGGATGCCTTCGATACCGACGATTACAACGTGATGATCGCCGCCAACAAATACCAGACCGGGTTCGACCAGCCCAAACTCTGCGCGATGTACGTGGACAAAAAGCTGAAAGGTGTGGACTGCGTGCAAACCCTCTCCCGCCTGAATCGCACCTTCCCAGGCAAGCAGACCTTCGTGCTGGATTTCTTCAACGATCCCCAGGAAGTGCTGGAAGCCTTTTTGCCTTATTACACCAAAGCCGAACTGGAGGGCGTCTCTGACGCGCAGGTAGTGTATGACCTGCAAACAGTGCTAGACCAAGAACAGATCTACCACTGGAACGAGGTCGAGTCCTTCGCCACCGCTTTCTATGACACCCGGGCGGCAGCCAGCAAGCTCACCTTCTTCTGCCAGCCAGCAAAAGAGCGCTTCACCAAACGCTATAAAAACCTGCTGGAAGAAAAGCAGTCAGCCAGAGCCGCACGCAAACGGGCCGAAAGCGATGGTGACAAGGTCGGCCTGACCAATGCCGAGAAAACCCTCAAGGATATCGGCGAGGGCCTGGACCAGCTGGATCTCTTTAAGAAGAACCTGACCAGCTTTGTGCGGGCTTACGAGTTCCTGTCACAGATCGTCAGCTATGAAGACCGGGAGCTGGAGCAGTTCTGCGTCTTCGCCAAGCACCTCTCGCCATTGCTGCGTATAGATCGCCTGGACGATGACGACATCGATGTATCGGAACTGGCGCTGACCCATTATCGACTCACCAAGCGCAACGAGCAGCAGCTAAAGCTTTCCGAGGACGCAGCAGAGTACGGCCTCAAGCCACTATCAGAGGTGGGTTCCGGCAAGGCCCATGATCCAGAGAAAAAGCGCCTCTCTGAAATCATTGAGACGCTGAACGACCTGTTTGGCTCAGAGGTGAACGATGAAGACCAGCTTCACTTCGCCCAAGGTGTGGCTGACAGGATTCGCCGGGATGACTCTGTGATGGCCCAGGTGAATAGTCACTCTCCGGAACAGGTAATGCATGGGTTATTTCCGAAGCGGGTGTCAGACATGGTGCTGGATGCCATGACTGACCATGAGAAGCTTTCTATAGAGGTGCTGGGCGATGAGCAGACACAGAGAGGGTTTGCGTTGTTGATATTGCGAATGCTTGCTGGATCGAAAACGGTTCCTCGGGAGCTATAACTTTACACTCAATAGCGATAGTCCTGACACGAACTCCCTTGCAAGCGTTGATACGACGGGGTTAATATAAACACACCTCACTCTTCTTATGTCAGGTTAAAACATGTCTACGTCAGAGAAAGTGACCCGTCAATTGCAGCGCATGAGGCGGGGTGTCCCGTTTTCTATCAATCAGTTCCACAAACTGGGCACCGCTGCGTCTGTGCAAAAAGCGCTGAGTAGGCTTGCGCAGGAAGGTGTGATTGAACGAGTAGCCAAAGGCATTTATACACGCCCCAAGGCATTGGCCAGCATGCCATCAATCAAAATCACAGCAAGTGCTGAACAGATAGCCAAAAAATGGGCACAGCAGAACAGCCACACACTGGTAAGGCAGGGCATTGAATCCGCTTATCGACTTGGCCTTCAGACACAGGCCCCCGTCAAAACCGTGTTTTGGAGCAACGGCGCCAACAGAACGTTTTCGGTTGGCAATGAGATTGTTGAGGTGCGACATGTGGCGGAGTCAAAGCTGCGATGGAAATCGCGCCCTGAAGGTGAGTTGCTGCGTAGTTTTACCGTCACCCCAGCCAATTCCGTAAAACTCAGCGAATTGAAAAAGGCGCTTTCCAGGCTGAAACTTTCCGAAGCAGAAAGCCGCTCGGCAATCAAAAAGCTCAAGGCGACGCCTCTGCCTGAAGGATGGCACGTCAAATTGGAGCAGTTTGAAAAGGAAATGATGGTTTGACGAACATTTTCGACTTCTATCGTGATCCGAAAACGCATGATGACCTGAAAGCCATCCTGGACTTGGGCGCCCAAAAGCATCCTGCTGGGTTGGCCCAGAATTTCCTGGAAAAGGATATCTGGGTAGCCGAGATATTGCGCTTACTCTACGACGAAAACCTGCTGGGCGCTCACTCAACAGCTTTCAAGGGCGGAACCGCCCTGAGCAAGTGCTGGAAGGTAATAGAGCGTTTTTCGGAAGACATCGACCTTTCCATTCACTGGAGCGAACTTGCAGGCGAACCCGACGAGATCGCGGCGTGGGAGCAGTCCACTCAAAGCAATAGCCAAAAAAAGAAATTCCGTGAGCAGCAAACAAAGCTACTGACAGAATGGTCTGGCGCTCTGGTCAATCGCCTCAACGAAAGACTGGCGAAATACGGGATTGATGGGCTTAGCGCGGAGCTGGAATCTGGTTCAAAAGGTGAAAAGGTCAACATCCATTTCCCGAGACTGAGCAGCCACGACAGCAACTACCAACTTGATTACATCCTGCTGGAATTTGGTGGCCGCAACCGGGGCCGGCCAACGGTAGATCATAAGGTCGCGTGCTACCTGTCAGAGCTGGATGAGCTTCAAACCATCGCATTTCCGCAAGCTACGGTTGCCGCCTATCACCCTAGCTATGTTCTTTGGGAAAAACTAACTGCCCTGCACCAATTTTCGACCCAGGAAAAAGACCCAGACCCTCATAGACTGGCAAGGCACTGGTACGACGTGGACTGCCTTCTTCAACAAGGTGATTTCACCAACGCCCTTGATGCCACTGACGCAATGACGGATGTGGTGACCATGAAGAGCCAGCGTTGGGCACAAAAAGGCGTCATCTTTGAGGAAGTGCTTGAAGGACGGTTGGTTCTTGTACCAGAAGGGGAACGGCTCAAACAGATTGCAGCCGATCACACAGCTGCTATTAAAGGCAGGATGTTTTTTGGCGTTCCGGATGATTTCGAAGCCATCATTTCAAGGTTAAGAGAAGCTCAGGATAAGATAAATACCGGTATTAGCTCGAATGCAGAGCCAATAATACTGGCCCCATAGACTAACAAAGCTTTTGGCATCTATTGCCGCCAGTGGGGTGATGACAGAGTTCCCTCCGTCACTTGATATGCCGAAATATGCACCCAATTCAGACCAAATCAAAATCAGCTACAACCTCGGCAATTTCCCAGCCTCGCAAAAGCTACCTAAACGGCGAAAATTCTGCCGCCCGGCTATCGCTAGAACACCTGCGGCAGGCGCAACCCAATGTCATCAACTTAAGACATTTCCCTAAAAATATCCTATAATTAGAGCTCATCCATCAACAAGGAAATGCCCTATGGAGCACAATAAAAAAAC
>NZ_KB889887.1 GCF_000372805.1 Marinobacter gelidimuriae
CAACACGAAAGCGAATTGACTGGGCCTTTTTTACCAAGGAAATGCTGGAAGAGCGTTACCCAGATGCGGGAAAAGTTATTTTTATTATGGACAATTTGAATACACACAATATGGCTTCGTTATACACGGCNTTCCCACCTGAAAAAGCCAAACGTTTGGCTGACCNGCTTGAGATACATTACACTCCAAAACATGGGAGTTGGCTGAACATTGCAGAGATAGAACTCAGTGTTTTGAAACGACAATGTCTTGCAGGACGAATTGATTGTATTGAAAAGATGCGAACTAAAGTGGCTGCATGGAATACAGACAGGAACAACCGACAAACCAATGTGGACTGGCAATTCGGTACAAATGATGCAAGACGCAAGTTAAAGCGTTTATATCCGAAGTTTTAAACTATACAGTGTACTAGGGGCTGTTGACGTTTTCGCATAAGGCATTGAATAAAAAAGGCAAACTCGTAATATTAAGGCTCCTATACCACCCATAAAACGAGCTTGCCATGCCCCGATTCATAACCCACTCTGGCCACTCACTAGATGAGATTAGGGTGCGTTATGATTTACGCCCCTGGCCCGGCTGCCGCTGCTATAATCATACGATTGTGTTCTGATTCATCACCGTTGCCGAGCCCGAGCTATGCCGCAAACCTCTGTTACCGATACTCTGCGCGAATACCAGTCGTTACTGGAACTGCTGGACGACGCCTATTGGGAAGCCAGCTGCATCGCTCACAAAGACATGCTGTACGACATCATCAGTATTTTCAGCCAGGAAGTGGCCGAGCTGAACAAACTCAGCGTTCAAGACCATCACTACCCTTACGAAGTGATCACCGAAGGCATCCGCCGCATCGTGCCGAAGCTTGAGCGCCTGGACGAAGCCCGCGAACTGATCATCCAGCGCACGCAGACCCTGACCGACTTTCGCGACATTCTTTCTTCTGTACTGGGCATTCTGGAAGACCAGCTGCGCACGCTCTAGACTCCTGCCTGAAACAGCCGTAAATTACACGCCGACATGCACCCGCTGGCCTTCAGGCAATTGCGGAAACGCTGTACTGACGTTGTACAGAAATTTCCCCAGCGCCGGTAAATGATGGCCCACAATCGGGAAACCGGTAGTCAGCAGGCTCACTGAAATATCCCGCGCCGAATCTGCCCAGCAAAACTTGTTGATTAGCCCCACGTGGCCAAACGCATAACGGGTGTTTGGCCCCCAGACTCCTACCGGGTCGCCCCCCAGCATCATCCCGGCACTGAAGCGCATAGGCAGCATAAGAGTGCGATCGAGCTGTAGCGACCCAAACTGCTGAATTGCGCGCTGCACCGTAATCTCACTGCAGATGCGCTTGCCACCCCACACGCCACCATTGAGCATCATCTGGAAAAATCGCCCCATTTCCTCGGCGGTGCCATACAGATTGCCGGCGGGTATTACCACCTGCTGGAAGCGGGGGTCATTAGTCACCGCTTCCACAGATTTGATATCGCCACCCAACGCCCGCTTTACAACCCGCGATACCGGCCAGGTAGGCCGCGGGCCAGTAGCGTAGTTAGCCGCCGGCACGGTCAAATCCGCCGCTGCAACGCCATAGGTAAACCAGGTCATCCCCATGGGCTTGCGAATATAACGGTCCAGATACTGCTGAATCGTCAGGCCAGTTACGGTTTCCAGAACCCGCTGCAGCACAAAGCCGCCGGTAATAGCGTGATAAAAGACTTTTGAACCGCCTACCTGCATCGCCCGTTCCTCACACAGCAGGCGCCAGACTTCTTCCGGGTTCCACAGCACCTCAGGTGGCGTGGAACCCGGAATCGCCGGAATACCGCCGCGATGGGACAGTATCTGGTGCAGGGTGATGGTGCGCTTGCCGTTATGGGCAAATTCCGGGCAGTAATATGCCACCGGGTCCATCAAGTTGACCAACCCCTGCTCGGCTAGCAGATGAATCAAAAAGGCCGTCACCGCTTTCGACGCGGAGAAATAACAGACGGGTGTGTCTGTTGTCATCGCTACTCGCGGCGTATCAACGCTGTCGTCCGGGCCGTTACCGCGGGCATGACCGATAGCGCGATGCAGCACCGACTCGCCCCGGTGACGCAATGAAATCTGGATACCCGGATGCACACCGGTGCGGTAAAGACTCTCAACACTGCGCCATACCGCTTCCACCAATTCTGGACGCAACCCTACAGCCACAGCGTTCTCCCCAGCCGTGTTACGGCAGGTGACGCTGGCAAGGTCCTTGGGCACTCTGCACGTGTGAAGGGCGCGGCGAGTGAGTGCGTTGATGGGGTTGAGCATGTTATTTTTCCATGTGGGCACGGCACCATATTTACGCGCTTGTCGCGTGGATTAAATTGTTATCCGATCTAGCCCAAAATACACTAATTATTACGGCCGAGCAGGTGCGCAGTGCAAAAGAATCCGGGCGTATAACCCTAAGCGCAAGGCCTCTTTCAATACGCCGCCGGTGCCGGGCAGTCGCCGGTCATGCCGGTATCCGCTGACTTGGGGAGCAATGATTCCGGGGTGATCACAAAAAAACGGTCTGGGGCCAACCGGTTCGCGAAGGTCGAGGCCGTCTCTGCCGCCTCGGTGCAGCCTTGCTTCAGCCGCGCTTCGGCGAGGTTGTTCCAACCCGATGCAATGCCTGGAAACCGATAGGTCATGGCCTGATAGTGTTCGGCTGCCGCGGCCCAGCGACCTTGTTGATAGGCAATGTTGCCCAGCCCCAATAACGCAGCGGGCTGATCCGGCCAGGCTTTTGCCGCGGCCAGATAGGCAGCTTCCGCTGCAACAGGCTGTTGTGTGGTTTCCAGATCATGCGCGGCCACCAGGTAAGGCAACGGCTGTGCCGTTACCGGAATTTGGCCTGGCGGCACTATCATTCGGGCCCACCGGCCTGAGCGATCCCAGGTCGCCATGAAAACGGAGACTTTCTGCCGGTAGCCTTGTTCCGTTCCGGTGTGAAGAATCAGCGCTTCCTGGGCACTATCAAACCCGATAACCACGGCAAAGTGCCACTGCGGCCACCAGTTGAAACGCAGGTTTTGCAGCACCAGCACCGGGTGGCCCGCACTCACCTCGGTCAATACGCTGGTTAGGTCGGGATCCAGCGGGTACACCAGCATGCCGTATTGGCGCGCAGCAGCCACCATTTCAACCTGCAACGCTCCCTGGCGCTCTGGCAGGTACACCCGGTCAATCAACTCATCAGGAGTGGCACTCACGCCCTGTGCATTCAGCATCATCGCCAACGAAGCGGGGCCACACTGATACTGTTCCTGAGGATGAAATGGCACGTCCGTGAGCTCAGCGCTTTCGAAGCCAGTTGGCCACTGCGGCCGGCTGGCGCACCCTGAGAGCAGAACCCCCAGGAATGCGGCCGTGAGTAGCTTGCTTGGTTTCAACAAAAAAGCAAACATGCTGATGTCATTACCGCAGGCACCTGACGAACGGGAAGATATCAGTGGCGCAAAGCATATCGGTGATGATGAACACCAGCAGAAACAGCACGATGATACCGACAACGCCTTCACCGGCCGGTGCCGCAGCCAGTTGTTGTTTGAAGTCCGCCAGCTCAGAAGGTGTCAGGCTTTGAATGCGGTCACGCACTTCCTGTTCCCCGACCCCCATGCTGGCCAGAGTACCTTTTACATCATCGCGCTCCAGCATCTCCATCAGGGCCTGGCGGTCAATATCGGCACGCTGCTCTGTTAATAATTCGCCGGTGCCGACAATGCTGGCAGAGGCGGGTATTGCCCACATTGACGCCAACATCATAACCATCGCCATGATGCCTGAAATAGATTGCATGTAGCCTCTGATTGCCTGCATGGTTTGTTCCTCAGATTCTTCTATTGTTTGGGTGTATGTTGTTGGACCACTTAATATACCAGTGTAGCCGCTTTTAGAAAGGTTTTCGTTAAAACCGGGTTATTCACAGCAAATCTCGGCCTAGCTCGGCGTTCTAAGCGCCCTTAAATCGACCCACTTGTCCTCAGTCGAGCTGCGGCACTTTTTTTGAGGTTCGCTCCAGATCCACGTTCCATGGCAGCAGTGCTTCCAGCTTTTCCAGTGTGTCAGCCTCGGCAACGCGCTCTAGCACATGCTCTATGTAAATCGAGGGCTTGAGGCTGTTGGTTTTAGCGGTTTATGCCGAACCCAGAACTATGCCGCATCCCCCATTCGGAAGCCTGTATTCCCCGGACTTGCCGTCAGCCTATTCGGCATAGTTTGATCTCTCTCCCGTCATTCGATGAGGAGTAGAGGACATGACTGCCAATGCATACTTTACGTTACCAAAGGTACTTCGACGACTGCACGAAGGTCCGTTGGGGGATTACGTTAATCTTTATGCCGCACAACTGCTGAGAGAGGGGCATTGCTATCAGAGTGGGACGCGCTGTATCCGAATTGTGGGTGATTTCAGTCAGTGGTTGGCCCGCAAGCATTTCAATATTAGTGACGTGGACGAGAGCCTCGTGGTGCAGTACCTTCGTTTCCGGACGCAATACCAGCGGCCGTTTTGCAGCGACCGACCTGCACTTTGCCGACTTCTCGGACTGCTTCGACAGATCGATGCCATCGCGCCACAAACAATTATCCCGCCAAAGCCACTTGAGCAAATCGAACAGGACTTCGAGCATTACCTGTTACGAGAGCGCGGACTTTCTCAAACAACGGTGATTCGACATCGCCCCCGCTGCGGAAGTTTCTTCAGGAATGCTGTCGCGAGGGAACGGCAAGGTTTCCGAGACTTTCCTCGGAAGACATTGTCCGTTTTATAGCCGACCACGCTCATGACCATTCCCCGAACAGCAAGATCCATGTGCTGGACGCTGCGCGCATTCACTCGTTATTTGGTGTACAGGGGGTCTATCGTTGACGATCTCGCCGCCGCTGTTCCCAGTGTGCGGAGCTGGCGATTCGGACCACTGCCTGATCATCTTCCACCTCCCAAGATCCAGCGTGTGCTCGATGGCTGTGACCGGACAACTGCGATTGGGAAACGAGACTGTGCAGTGCTACTTTTGCTGGCACGCCTCGGATTGAGGGCCAACGAGGTTGCCACACTGGCGCTGGAAGACATCGACTGGCACTCGGGCCTCTTGACTGTACGGGGCAAGGGCCGTCAACTCGCCGTTATGCCCTTCTTGTCCGAGGTCGGCATTGCGCTGGCTGATTACCTGCAGCACGGACGATGGACGACCGACAGTCGCCGGGTATTCATCCGTTCACTCGCTCCACACCGAGGATTCACGTCATCGAGCAGTATCTCGATGATCGCTGTCTCTGCGCTGGAGCGGGCCGGAGTAGATGTGCCTCGTAAAGGTACCCACATTTTTCGCGACAGCCTTGCAACTCAGCTGTTAGGTGCCGGCGCTTCGTTGACGGAGATTGGCCAGGTTCTTCGGCACCAGAATCACGACACGACGCGTCTTTACGCCAAGGTGGACATCAACGCTCTTCGTAAACTCGGGCTGCCGTGGCCGGGAGACACGCCAGTTGGGCCATACATCTTGCCGATGTGCGCGGCTTTGCCCGGTATCTGCGCAATAGCGAGCCGCGTACAGAGATTCCTCCAACAGGACTCATCCCGCGTTCTGGACGAATTCGCCCCTACCGCTACTCCGATACGGAAATACAAACACTGCTGACAGCTGCATTGGCGCTGCCCCCCGAGCAAGCGCTTCGACGGTGGACATACCACTGTCTGTTTGGGCTCTGTCGCGCCAGACCGGACTCCGGGCTGCGACCGCTCACACAGGCCCGAGGCTGCACGATTTTCGTCATCGATTTGCGGTGGCCACGTTGCTCGACGGGTACCGGGCCGGGAAGGATGTGGACAACCTGATGCCTGTGCTGTCGACGTATCTCGGTCATACGTGCATTCGTGACACCTATTGGTATCTGTCAGCTTGCCCCGAGCTCATGGAACACGCCACGCGCCGACTTGAGAAACACTGGGAGGCATTGCCATGAACACTCCCACTCTACCGGCTCTGCTGGAACGCTTCTTTACCGATCGGTTTATGCGTCAGCGACACGTCAGCGCGAACACCATAGCGTCCTATCGCGACACCTTCCGGCTGCTGCTTGCTGTACAGACAGGTTTGCGACTTTCCGAACTCACAGGTCTTGATCGCGCTTCGGTTGTGCTGGGCAGCGGTGCCCACGTTCATTGTCTGGGTAAGGGCCGGAAGGAGCGGTGCACACCTCTTACACGCACTGTCTCGAGGGCAGTCCAGGAATGGTTAAAGGAACCGGCCAGGTGTGACAGCAAGGCATTGTTCTCGACAAGACAAGGCCGGCGACTGAGCGCCGACGCGGTCCAGTACCTTGTTGCAAAATATGCGGATATCACGCGGCAGCATTGCCCTTCACTAAAACAGAAGCGGATCACCCCGCATGTCCTGAGGCACAGCGCGGCAATGGAGCTGCTTCAAGCGGGGGTAGACTGTTCAGTTATAGCATTGTGGCTGGGGCATGAGTCGGTTGAGACCACCCAGGTTTACCTTTATACTCATATGGCTCTGAAGGAAGCTGCGCTGGCAAAAATAGATCCATTAGGGAATGCCGGAATAAAGCGCTATCAGCCCGGAGATGAACTGCTGGCGTTCCTGAATAACGTGTAACTGATCGCAAACTATGCCGAATCGGCACCGTTAGTGAAAGACCCAAAATGGCGTGGTGCCGGCTTATTTACGCAAACGACAAAGCCAGTTCGGCATAGTTCTGGGTTCGGCATAAACCGCTAAAGCCAACAGCCTCAAGCCCTCGATTTACATAGAGCATGTGCTAGAGCGCGTTGCCGAGGCTGACACACTGGAAAAGCTGGAAGCACTGCTACCGTGGAACGTGGGCCTGGAACGGGCTTCAAAAAAAGTGTCGCAGATCGACTGAGGACAAGTGGGTCGATTTAAGGGCGCTTACTATTATAAAGTCTGTTTTTCTGACACTTCCATTCTTAAGGAGAATGTTATGAGCAACGTAACACTTGGCGGCGATGCCGTAGAATTGAGCGGAAACTTCCCCCAACCTGGCGAAACCATCCACCCTTTTACCCTGACCAACAACAGCCTGGAAGACGTTAAACTCAGCAACTGGGACGGCAAACGTAAAATTCTAAGCATTTTCCCCAGCATAGATACCGGCGTGTGTGCCGCATCTACCCGCAAATTCAACGAAAAAGCCGCTGATCTCGACAACACCGTGGTGTTGGTGATTGCCGCAGACCTGCCCTTTGCCTTTGCCCGTTTCTGTGGCGCCGAAGGCCTGGACAAAGTAATTTCCCTGTCCAGCTTCCGCAACTACAGCTTTCAGCAGGACTACGGCGTCGCTATGCAAACCGGCCCGTTGGCAGGTTTGTGCGCCCGCGCGGTGATTGTTCTGGACGAGAACAACAAAGTACTGCACAGCGAACTGGTTGGCGAAATCAAAGACGAGCCCAACTACGATGCCGCTCTGAACGCTCTGTAACCAGCCATAACGAGTGCCGGTATCGCGCCTGCGGTGCCGGTTTTTTTACTTTGCGTTGCTATTCAACTCAACGCGCAAGTATCCAATGCCCCGGCGCTTGCTGCTACACTGCCCGACTTCATTCAGAACGCACATCCGGATTGCCCCTGTGAGTCAATTAGCCACTAACGCCAGCACCGGCGCCAGCCTGCCTCGCCAGCTTTACGACATGACCTGGCCGATGCTGTTCGGTGTGTTATCGCTGATGACCTTTCAGCTTACCGACAGCGCGTTTATAGGCCAGCTTGGCCGCGACCCGCTGGCGGCACTGGGCTTTACCATTCCCATGCAGCAACTGGTCAGTGGCATGTATGTGGGCCTGGGCATTGCCACCACCGCAGTAATTTCCCGCACTCTGGGCCAGAACAACAGCGATCGCGCGCGCCAATTAGGCGGACTGGTAGTCATAATTGGCGCTGCCCTGGTGCTGGCGCTGTGTCTGATGGTGTGGTTCGGTCAGCGCCCGATTCTGACCCTTCTGGGCGCCGAGCCTGAACTATGGCCGGTTATCCGCCAATACTGGGCGCCTTGGCTGATTGCAGCCTGGATCGGCGCTATGGTGTATTTCGGCTACAGCCTTTGCCGCTCCCACGGCAACACCAAACTGCCCGGCGCGGTGATGGTGGCCACCAGCCTGCTCAACATCGGGTTGGACTGGCTATACATCTTTTATTTTGGCTGGGGCCTGCCCGGCGCGGCCTGGGCCACCGCCACCGCTTTTGGCCTGGGCGCTCTGGCGATCTTTCCGCTGCTGTTCAAGCGCGGCTGGCTGGGGTTTGATCTGGCCGGCCTGCAGCTGGCTCGTGCTGTACGCCAGTTGGCCAGCATTATGGCGCCGGCCATGGTCAGCCAGATGATGCCGCCAATGGCCGCGGTGCTGGCCACGGCATTAGTCGCCAGTTTTGGCTCTACTGCCGTAGCGGCCTGGGGGTTGGGGTCGCGGCTGGAGTTTTTCTCGATTGTGGTGGTGTTGGCGCTGACCATGTCGATGCCGCAAATGATCGGGCGCATGCTGGGCAGGGGTGAAATAGAGAATGTCCGTCGCCTGGTGCGCCTGGCCGTGCGGTTTCTGGTGGTCTGGCAGCTGGCCATTGGCCTGTTGTGGCTGCTGGGATCCGGCCTGGTGACCGAATTGTTCACCACCGATGCGGAGGTGCAAAGCATTCTGGCCAGCTATCTATGGCGGGTACCGCTGAGCTACGGTGGGCTGGGCGCCTGCATGCTGATGGTGTCGGTGTGCAACGCCCTGGGGCTGCCGCTGCGGGCGCTGCTGATTTCCACCTTGCGACTGTTTCTGTGTTACCTGCCCATGCTCTGGCTGGGCAGCCAGCTTAATGGCATTCCCGGCCTGATGACCGGCGCGCTGGTGGGCAATTTGCTGGCCGGCATGATCGCCTGGCAGCTTTACCGCGCCGGTATGACAAGGCTATCCGCAAAAAGCAGGCAAGAACCCGGCGAAGTAACTGCCCGTAATGCCGGTTAGGCGAACGTTAAGCGAGCCTCAGGCGGCGAACTTCAAGCGAAAGCTATCCGGCATGGGCGTTACCTGTTTTTCACCATAATCAAAAAATACAAAACCGTATTTGGCCTGCGCCACTGCAGTGCCGTCCCGTTCGCGGGTTACGCGGAATACAAAATCACCGCATCGTTACCCAAATGATTGGCACCATTGAGATCGGTGCTGCGCACTGCCAGACGAGTTTGAAAACAAAACACCTGTTCGGGAAATTCCAGTTTTATTCGAACCACAATCCATTCGCCTATGCCGAGAAATGAGGTATGTTGGCATAATCACGCAAAAATCCCAATTGCGTTATATTGACCACTGACTGCTGGTAATTTTATGGATATTCGCCCCGCTGCCACTCTTGCTTTGATCCGCGATAGCGACAAGGGTCTTGAGGTGCTGCTGCTACAACGTACCTGGAAAGCCTCTTTTCTGCCGGGTTATTTCGTGTTTCCCGGCGGCGCGGTGGATGACGCCGACCAAGCCTGCCGCGCCCACATTGCCGGCCCTGACGATAGCGCCATCAGCCAGACCATGAGCCTAAGCGGGGGCGGCGCAGACTACATGGTGGCGGCATTGCGGGAATGCTTCGAAGAAGCCGGCCTGCTGCTGGCGGTTAACGATAACGGCGAACTGGTCAGCGCAGACCACCCCATTCATCAGTCACGGCAGGCATTGTTTCGCGGCGACGTGAGCTTGCAGGGGCTGTGTCTGCAACACAATCTGATTCTGCCTCTGGATCGGCTGGCTTACCTGAGCCACTGGGTAACCCCGCCGGGGCCACCGCGGCGCTTTGATACCCGCTTTTTTGTGGCGGTTACCCCAGAAAACCAGATCGCCAGCCACGATGGCGAAGAAACCATTGACCACTTGTGGATAACCCCGCAACGGGGCCTGGCGGAATACCGCAGCGGCGAACGCCTGTTCAGCCTGCCAACCTTGCGCACCCTGCGGGTGCTGCACGATTTCACCAACACCGGCGAGGTTATGCGTTACGCCCATGCCAATCCGCCCGAGCCTTTGCCCAGCGAACCCTGGCCCGCCAGACGCCGCGATAAAACCATCGTTCTGGAACCCGACGCGCCGGCGTACGATGAAGCCCGCAAGCTTGACCCGGAAGGCGCAGGCACCACCAACGCGGTGATTGTCCCCGGCGAGCCGGTAGAAATTGCCGCGGGCGTTATCCGCCTGACCTCACCCAACCCGGGCGTGATGACAGGGCCGGGCACCAACACGTACCTGGTGGGCCACGATTGTTTCACCGTGATTGACCCGGGGCCGGAAGACCCCGCCCACATCGAGCGCATTCTTCAGTTAACCGGTGGCCGTGTTGATCAGGTGCTGGTAACCCACACCCATCAGGACCATTCACCGGCCGCCAGCCTGCTAAAACAACGCACCGGATGCCGGTTGATTGGCCGCACCGCACCGGCAGGCGCGTCACAGGACAGCAGTTTCAACCCGGATGAGGAGCCCGAACACGGCGACCTGATTGCCACAGACGCCGGCATCCTGAAGGTTTTACACACGCCGGGCCACGCATCGAATCACCTGTGTTATTTGCTGTTGGAACAGGGAATGCTGTTTTCCGGGGACCACATCATGCAGGGATCCACCGTGGTGATAAACCCACCAGACGGCGATATGAAGGCGTACATGGATTCGCTCTATGATTTGCTAGCCGAACCGCTGAGTTTTATTGCACCTGGCCATGGCTTCGTGATGGCGCGGCCAGAGGCGACGGTAGATTATTTAATTACCCACCGATTGACCCGCGAACACAAAATTGCCCGGGTGCTGAAGAAACTGGCACCGGTCAGCCTGGAAAAGCTTACCGCCAGCGCTTATGACGACGTACCGGTGACGATTCACGGGGTGGCCGCGCGCTCGGCGCTGGCACACCTGCTAAAGCTGGAGCAGGAGGACCGCGCCAATTGCAACGACGACGTCTGGCATGCCACCCGCCATACCTGATTACGCCGATACCGGGCGCAGAAGGTTCATGGGCTCGACTCCTTGTTTGATGACAAAAGCATGCTACTGAAATATTCGTTCAATCCGCCACCTATCATCCCAAATCCGGCGAAGGCTTCATGAAAACGGTATTAAACCTTTGTCACAGCCATATCAACCATCTATAAAGCGCTCTAATCTGTCTACCTTCAGGCTCGGCAAAAGCCGGAAGTCACGATTACAAGAGGTAGTATGGCCAGCAAACACAGGGTGATGATGGCATTTTGGCAGCACTTGGCCAGGCGTTCTCTGGCAAGCGCCATAGTTGTGGCGGGCGCTTACCACCTGGGTACCAAAGCTGACAGCCCGGGATTTCACACCAGCGGTGACGACCTCATCGACAACGATGGTTAAGCCACCACCCCACCATTCATCGTGAATCTACTGCCGAGCGCTAAGCGCCGCCTGGATACGCTCGATCACCTGCTCCAGGGTGGCTCGCGGGCAGCCGATGTTCAGGCGCATAAAACCGCTGCCATTGGCGCCAAACGAGCTACCCGGATTCATACCCACACCGGCCTGCTGCACAAACAGGCGTTTCAGGCCGGTGTCGTCTAACCCCAGTGCGCGGCAGTCCAGCCACATCAGATAGGTGCCCTCGGGGGCGCTCACTTCTATGCCCGGCAGGCGCTGGGCAACCTGGTTCACCACAAAGTCGCGGTTGGCCTGCAGGTAATCCATCAACTGGTCCAGCCAGGGGCCGCCGTGGCGGTAACCGGCTTCGAAACCGGTTACGCTGAACGGATTGCTCTGGGGCATGTGGAACGATTCCAGCACATCCGCCATTTTCTGCCGAAGCCCGCTGTCTGCAATCACCATGGCCGACAAACCAAGGCCGGGGATGTTGAAGGTTTTACTAGGGGCAATGGCGCTGATCAACTGGTCGTCGGGGCGCGCAAGGGCCGCTAGCATACGGTGGCGGTGGCTGTCGGAAAACACCAGGTCGCAATGAATTTCATCGCTCAACAGCACCAGGTTGTGGCGTCGGCAAATGTCGAGCACCGCCGTCAGTTCGGCTTCAGACCACACCCGCCCGATTGGGTTATGGGGCGAACACAAAACCAGCATCTTTGCCTGCGGGCGCGCTGCACATTGCTCCAGGTGGGCCAGATTCATGCGGTAGTACAAGCTGCCGTCTTCCTGCTTTTCCGCCAGCAGCGGATTTTCCAGAACCTGGCGCCCGGTTTGTCGCACCGAACTGAAAAACGGCGGGTATACTGGCGGCTGTATAATCACTTCGTCGCCCGGATCGGTACACGCCATACACGCGGCATTTAACGAGGGCACGACACCCGGTGCCATCAGCACCCATTCACGCTCGAAACTCCATTGGTGACGCTGGCGAAACCAGTCGCCCATGGCGCTGTAAAGGCTGTCGGGGAACATCGTGTAACCGTATACCGGGTGCCGGGCGCGCTCGCTGAGCGCGTCGGTCACTGCTTGCGGCGCGGCAAAATCCATATCGGCTACCCAAACCGGCAGGACATCGGCGCGGCCAAACACCGCTTCGCGGGCGTCCAATTTTACCGCATGGGTGTTTTCCCGGTTTACCGGCTGATCAAAATCTGTGTGGGACACAGGTCACTCCCTGAAATTGCCACAAGCAAGGTCGTTCGCCGTTGCGAGCCTGACTCAAACTTGAGGTTATAGTTGATTGATAGCAAAGTATCAGCATACATCACAAGGCCCCGTAATCCATGTCTCAAACCGCCGTCATTATTCGCACTTCCCGCCCCAACTTTCTGGTGATGGCCCCGCTGTGTGTGGGTCTGGGAGTTGCGCTGGCCTGGCGGCTGCCAGGAGCTCCGCCGCCCATCTTAGACACCCTATTGGTGTTCATGGGTGCGCTGCTGGCCCACGCCGCGGTGAATATGCTGAATGAATACGAGGATTTTACCTCCGGACTGGATTTGCACACCCGCCGTACGCCGTTTTCAGGCGGCAGCGGCGCCCTGCCACAGCTGCCGTCGGCGGCGCGCTCCGTTTTACTGGGAGCACTGGTTACATTGGGTCTGGTAGTGGTTATTGGCTTGTATTTTTTATCGCAACGGGGCTTGCCGATGCTGATACTGGGGGGGCTGGCGTTGCTCTGGTGATCACCTACACCCGCTGGATTACCCGTTCGCCCCTGCTGTGTCTGCTGGCGCCCGGGCTGGGGTTTGGCCCGGTGATGGTACTGGGGACGCTGGTAGCGCTGGGGGCGCCGATCAACGCCGCGGCCGTCGCGATGTCTGTTATCAGTCTGCTGCTGGTAAGCACACTGCTTTTGATGAACCAGATTCCCGACGCCGAAGCCGATCGCCGTGGCGGCCGTTATCACGCGGTGATCGTGCTGGGCGTTTATAAAGCTGCGTGGCTGGCAGGAGCCATGCTACTGGCCAGTTATGGCGTACTCGCGCTGGCTCTGGTCAGCGGCTGGTTGCCGCCAGCAACGGCGCTGGGTTTTATAACTTTGCCGCTGGCGTTATGGATTACCTTTAAATTACCCCAGGTAGCCGACGATCATCACCGCCTACCGCCGGTTCTGGCCATGAACGTAGCAGGCCTGCTTGCCACACTGGCTTTGCTGATTATCGGGCTGAGCATGTAACGGGAGGCGGTGATCACGCCCTCAGCTCGTTTCAGTGTTGCTGACTGTCGCTGTTTGTTACAGTATTTAATCGATATCACAAATCGTTACAGGGCGCAGAGTGCGACCCGCTCTACAGGGGCCTGCTATAGTGTATGTTCCGGGCATCATGAGTTGTTCCGGACATTTTTCATTGTGACAAGGAGTTGCCATGAGTGTTGTGCTTCTGTTGTTGAGCGCGCTGGTACTGATTTACCTCAGTATTGGCGGAAAGACGGCCAGCGTTGTGCTGAGCGTTGCTACGCTGATTGGCCTGGCCCAAGACGACTGGCATCTGGTCAGCTTTATCGTCGGCGGGCTGGCCCTGGCTTTGGCGTTAATTCTGCTGAACTCCAGCGATCTGCGACTCAATAAGTTCAGCAGGCCTTTGCTGAACTGGGTGCGCTCACGCTTGCCGCAATTGTCGGATACCGAAGCCGAAGCGCTGAAGTCCGGCTCGGTGGATTGGGACGGCGAGCTGTTTTCCGGCAAGCCACAGTGGTCGAAACTGCTGGGCGCAAAGCCGGCGCACCTGAACAGCGAAGAACAGGCGTTTCTGGATGGCCCGGTAGAGGAACTCTGCGCCATGCTGAACGACTGGGAAATCACCCACGAGCATTACGATTTGCCCGAAAAAGTTTGGGCGTTCATACGCGGTAACGGCTTTTTCGGGCTGGTCATACCCAAAAAAGACGGCGGCATGGGATTTTCAAACACCGCGCACTCCGAAATCGTGATGAAAATATCCACCCGCAGCGTGTCAACCGCGGTCACCGTGATGGTGCCCAAC
Organism: Marinobacter gelidimuriae; assembly: GCF_000372805.1. Classification (GTDB taxonomy): domain Bacteria; phylum Pseudomonadota; class Gammaproteobacteria; order Pseudomonadales; family Oleiphilaceae; genus Marinobacter; species Marinobacter gelidimuriae. The sequence goes on from NZ_KB889887.1 coordinate 14,449, forward strand.
TCTCTTGGGCCCGGTGAGCTGTTGATGCACTATGGTACCGATGCCCAAAAGCAGCATTATCTGCCACGTTTGGCCGGCGGCCAGGAAATTCCCTGTTTTGCTCTGACATCACCGGTGGCAGGCTCGGATGCCGGCGCTATTCCAGACAAAGGCATTGTGTGCAAAGGCCAGTGGAAGGGCGAAGAAGTACTGGGCCTGAAAGTCACCTGGAACAAGCGCTACATCACGCTAGCGCCGGTGGCCACCCTGATTGGGCTGGCCATCAAAGTGTATGATCCAGACGCCCTGTTGGGCGACAACGCCGATATTGGTGTGACCTGTGTGATGGTGCCGCGGGAAACCGATGGCGTTCACGCCGGCGCCCGCCACTTGCCGATGAACACGGTGTTCATGAACGGCCCGACCTGGGGCAACGACGTATTTATTCCCATGGATCAGGTGATCGGCGGCCAGGACATGCTGGGCAAAGGCTGGACCATGCTGCTGGAATGCCTGTCCATAGGTCGTTCTATTTCGCTGCCGGCTTTGGGCACAGGCGCCGGCAAAGTTGCCAGCCTGGCCACCGGTTCTTACGCCCTGACCCGAGAACAATTCGGCCGCTCTATCAGCCAGTTTGAAGGCGTGCAAGAAGCGCTGGAACCCATCGCCGGTTACACCTGGATGATGGACGCTGCGCGCTTGCTCACGGCAGGTATGCTGGACCGCGGCGTACGCCCGGCCGTGCCTTCTGCGCTGCTGAAATACCGCAACACCGACCTGATGCGCATTGTGATCAACCACGCCATGGACGTCGTTGCCGGCCGCGGCGTTATTACCGGGCCACGCAACTTCCTGGCCCGCGCCTACCAAGCTATACCCATCGGTATCACCGTAGAAGGCGCCAACATTCTTACCCGCAGCCTGATGGTGTTTGGCCAAGGCGCCATCCGCTGCCATCCGTTTATTGTTGACGAAATCGCCGCGGCTGGCATGGAAGACCAAAATCAGGCCGCCAAAAAGTTCGATGGCGTTTTCTACAGCCACCTGGCACACACCACCCGCAACGGTTTGCGCGCACTGGTGCTGGGCCTGACCGGCGGCCTGGCCGAACCGGTGCCGCGCCAAGGCAACCTGAAACCTTACTACCGCCAACTGGCGCGCTTTTCGGCGGCCCTTGCGCTGATGACCGATGTTACGCTGCTTTCCGTAGGCGGCGGCCTGAAGGCTCGCCAGCGCCTGTCCGGGCGCATGGCCGACTGCCTGGTACAGCTGTATTACGCCACCGCAGTGATCAAACAATGGCACGAAGAAGGCTATCCGGAAGAACAGCGCCACATGGTGGAATGGTGCCTGAAAACCTGCCTGCGCGATTTGCAGGGTTCCATGCGTGAAGCCATCATCAACTTCCCGGTTCCAGCCCTGCGCTGGCCCCTGCGATTGTTGGTGTTCCCCTTGGGCGCGACGGGCCTGAATGGCCCCGACGACCGCCTGGGCACCAAAGTGGCCGCCAGCATTGTAGAAGACACACCGCTGCGCCAGCGCATTCACCGCGGCGCCTATATACCCACAGACAGCAGCGACTCTCTGGGCAGGGTGTTGAACGCCTACCGTCTGGCCAACGAAACCACCGACATGCGCGCTCGCTTGCACCAAGCTATTCGAGACCGCGATGAAGACGACCTGGACGGCATTGCCCTGCTGATGGGCCACGAACGCAAACAGCTGGTCGACTGGGCCTGCGCCCAAGGCGTAGTGAAAGCCAATGAGTGCGAAAAACTGGAAGAGGCACTCACCGCGCTCTACGACGTTATTCGCGTGGATGCGTTTGACAGCGACGGCCTGAAAGAGCTGTCAAAGTGCGCCACTGGCAAACGCAAAGTGGTCGAACGCCCCGCAGGACACTGATCGCTGAGCCGGCAATCCCACAAAGATTGCCGGCTCCTTCATTTCGATAGCTTAGTTATTAAATAGGTACTTACATATTAGATAGGTACTAAACGGCATTCAGGCTGGCCAAAGGCACGGCTATACTGCCTTGCTGAATCCATTCCGCGTTTTCTGAGGTTATTCATGTCCGGCAAAACCGTTGGCAGCGCCATCTTTCTGCTGGTGATCGGCAACGCCATGGCGTTGATTTCCGATGTTCTGATAAAACTGCTGGATCCCGGCGCGCCCATATTCCAGTTCGCCTTCCTGCGCTGCGTGCTAACTCTGCTGCTGCTGTTACCGCTGGCCAAAAAAATAGACCGCCGCCAGTTTTTTGCTGGCACCGGCATTCACGCCATCCGCGCCCATGTTCACCTGATTGGCATGCTGTGCATGATCATCGCCCTGGCCAACCTGCCCCTGGCCACCGCCAACGCCGTATTCTACGCCGCGCCCATACTGGTGATGCTGTTATCAGTCGTCATCTTCCGCGAACGCCTCACACCCCTAAGCGTGATTGCCGTATTCAGCGGCTTTGCCGGCATTATCCTGATATTAAGACCCATAGACTTCACCTGGGCAGCGTTTGCGGCCCTGGGCTCGGCGTTTTCACTGGCCATCAACGCCGTACTGGTGCGTAAACTGCCAAAGCAACAGACCACCGTGCACAAACTGGTCCTGAACTACCTGCTGATTATCCCGGCCGCCGGCGCACTGGCCATCTGGGACTGGCAGCAAGGCTCACGCTGGAGCACCGACCTGGTCATCATCGCCGCCGGCTCCTCCCTGTTCATACTGGGTTACAACATCACCGTACTGCTGGCCTACCGCCAGGTAGACGCCAACCAGGTCACCAGCGCCGAATACACCGGCCTGATCTGGGCTGTCGCGATCGGCTGGATATGGTTCAACGAAGTCCCGGATTTATGGTTCCTGGCCGGCAGCCTGATGATCGTAATACCGCTAATCTTGATCGGCCTGACCCAAAGAAAAAAATACCCGGCAAGAGGCTTCAACCCAGCGCTGCGAAATTCAAAAAAATAGAGGCCGCAAGCGGCAGAGTGACGGGAAACTGGGGACAAAACAAGACGGGCTGCATTTGCAGCCCGTCTTGTTTATTCACTCTTCGCGATTTACAGCGTGGCGTTATAATTGTAAGACTGCACCACTCCGTTGCCATCAAACGTGATAATCAGGTCTTCGGTTTTGTCGTCGCCAAACGCAGACCAGCGATACTTGCCGTAAGTCCAGGTGCGCTTACCGTCTTTCATACCGGTACGCCAAGGCTCACCGAACAACGCCTGCACTTCTGAGCGAGTGGTTTCGTTGACTGTAATCTGGTCAACATTGTGGGTGGCAAAATCCTGGCCCACAGATGCACAACCTGCAAACGTCAGGGTAGCGGCCATCAACACGGCTGCTGAGATTTTTTTCACAAACATCGCCTTCACTCCTGTGGAAACTGCTCTGCATTTTTCGACCTGTATTATAGCGCCAATCGGGTGACAGAAAAAACAAACCCAACCATAATACCTGCAAGAACCCATTATAAACTGGGGTAGGCTCACCCGCTCTGCGGGCCTGTCATCCAGCATGGAGAGATTCACCTTTGCCTGTAGAAGAACCCGGAAGCCTGCTTATCGCCACTGTCGCCTTCAGTGCGCTGGTTGCGACCGTGGTGCTGATTCATCACAAAGTGCTGGTGCGGTTGAGCAGCGTACTGGGGAAAAGGGGTAATCATCACCATTTCCGCCTGATTGTGACCGTGCTGGGGGTTCTGGCCGCTCATGCTCTGGAAGTATGGATTTTGCCATAGCGTACTTTGCTATGCACCATACCCTGGGCTGGGGGCTGCTGGTTGGTAACTTTAACGGCACCCTTCTGGACTGCGTCTTTCCTGTTTATGAAAATGCAGCGTTACTGGCCACGGCGTTAAAACACCCCGCAATACATTCATTACTTGAGCTGAATCAAGATTGCTTTTTTAACAACCATTACTCTTACAGCCAATACGAATCGAACCTTGGAGATTTACTATGTCCCATACTTTCAAAATTGGTATTTTAGCTGCGGCCGTAATGGCGGTTGCACCGGCTGCTCAGGCTTTTGAAGCGGGTGATTTTATTGTTCGTGCTGGTGCTGCTCAGGTTGCACCGGATGCGTCCAGTGAGAAGCTTAGAGTTGGTGGCGCTCCTTTGCTTGGCCTCGCCGACGCTCGCGTTGATGTTGATGACAACACCCAGTTAGGTATTCGCGCGACCTACATGTTCACCAGTAATATTGGTCTCGGTCTTTTGGCGGCAACGCCTTTCAAACACAATATTAGCGGTGCAGGCGATCTTGCTGCACTTGGCAAGCTGGCTGAAATCAAGCACCTGCCACCCACTCTGACGCTACAGTACTACCCGATGCACAGTTCATCGGCCTTTCAGCCATACGCGGGTGTTGGTGTGAACTACACCACTTTTTTTGAAGAAAAAGTAACCTCAGATTTCGCAGCACTGGCGGGAGCCGATATCAAGCTGGACGACAGTGTAGGCGTTGCTGCTGAAGTAGGATTTGACTACATGTTGAGTGACAATTTTGGTTTGAACGCTGCGGTATGGTGGGCTGACATAAATACCGATACACAGATTACACTTGCCGACGGAACGAAAGTCGATGAGTTCGAAGTCGAAATCGACCCGATGGTCTACATGGTAGGTTTCACCTACAAGTTCTGATCCCTTACGAATAACCTGCTGAGCAGCTGGCCCAGCACACTCTGAACGCACTACCTTTTACGGGGCCCTGTTTTTACACGGCCCCGTTTTTTATTTTCAAATTCTGAACAAAAAAATGCGGAGCCGAAGCTCCGCATTTTTTAACCTGCTACCTCAAGCCTGTATGGCTTCAGGCGTCCTGGCGCTGGCCTGAACGTCCACGTTGGCCGCCATTGCCGTTCTGACTACGGCCTGCGCTGCGGCCGCCTGGCTTATCACTTGGCCGGCCATTGCCGCCACCGTTTCCACCGCTGCGGTTACGAGCTTTGCTCGGATCGGCTTTGGCTTTTGGCTTCAGTGCCACGTGGTTTTTCGGCTCAAAGCCTTCCACTTCCTTGCGCGGCAGCTGTTTTTTGATCAGCTTTTCGATACCCACCAGCATGCTGAGTTCGTCAGCACTCACCAAAGACAGCGCGTGGCCACTTTCACCCGCGCGACCGGTGCGGCCAATGCGGTGAACGTAGTCTTCCGGCACGTTAGGCAGTTCAAAATTCACCACTTGGGGCAACTGCTTAATATCCAGACCGCGAGCGGCGATGTCGGTCGCTACCAGCACACGAACATCACCCTGCTTGAACTCGGCCAAAGCACGGGTACGGGCACCCTGGGACTTATTGCCGTGAATCGCAGCGGCGGTAATACCGTCTTTGCCCAGCTTCTCGGTCAGGCGGTTGGCACCGTGCTTGGTGCGGGTAAATACCAGTACTTGTTCCCAGCTGTTGTCGCGCACCAGTTTGCTTAACAGCGCCGTTTTCTGGCTCTGATCCACCGGATAGACTGACTGAATAACGTTTTCGGCGGTGGTGTTGCGCACTGCAACATCAATTTGCACCGGGTCGTTCAGCAGGCCCTTGGCCAGGGTGCGAATTTCGTTGGAGAAGGTTGCAGAAAACAGCAGGCTCTGGCGCTTCGCAGGCAGCATGGCCATAATCTTGCGGATATCGCGAATAAAGCCCATATCCAGCATGCGGTCGGCTTCGTCCAGCACCAGAAATTCTACTTCGTTAAAACGCACGGCGTTCTGCTGATACAGGTCCATCAGGCGGCCGGGTGTTGCCACCAGTACGTCCAGCCCTTTGCGCAGCTTCATCATCTGCGGGTTAATTTTCACACCGCCAAATACGACAGCCGCGCGGGTAGGCACGTAGCGGCTGTAAAGGTTCACGCTGTCGTGCACCTGGGCGGCAAGTTCGCGGGTAGGCGTCAGAATCAGCACGCGCGGGCCTTTGCCGGTACGCGGGTTCTGCTCCAGCATCTGCAGTATCGGCAGGACAAAACCGGCGGTTTTACCGGTGCCGGTTTGCGCGGCGGCCATCACGTCTTTACCGGCCAATACCGCTGGAATGGCTTTTAACTGAATGGGTGACGGGGTTTCATAACCCTGGTCCAAAGTGGCACGGACTAGCGGCTCAGACAAACCGAGTGAAGAAAAACTCATAATAGATTAACTCTTGATTGTTCTGCCTCCACGAACACCGTTGTGGGCGAATGCGGGCAGATGCCATGAGGATTCATGGAATAAAAAACGACTACGGTCACACGCCGTTAACGGGGTGACGTCCTCTGACAGGTCGTATGGATGGTTCGCACGTGGGCTTTACGCCTGAAATTGCGGAATCCCTAGAGGCAGGATGGCGCAGACAGTAACAGAGGGCTTTGGCATACGCCATAGGTGATTGCCATAAAGCCGGGACGCAGGGCGCTTTCCACAAGATCGCACAAAATGAAACGATGTCTTAACTGGCAGGCGAGCTACGCCAGAACGAGCGTCAGGCCGGCCGCCAGCGCACTGGCGACGGTTAATCCCGACAGCGCCAAGCTGAGGCTCCAGCGCAATGATGCGTCTACCGCCTTGTAACCGGTTAAGCGCTCCATAATCAGCGCGTTAGCGGCAAACGGTGTACCAAAGGCGGTAATTCCCCAACCGGTTACCATGGCAAAGCCCAAACCCACCAGAGCGTTTTCCGGCCACACGGCACCCAGAATACCGCCTGCCAGGGTGCCGATAACAATCGGGTTTACGCCGCCCAGTCCGGCGATGAAAAACACCCAAGGCACGGCCGCGGCCAGCACCGGCCAAAGCCAGTCGGGCACGTTCAAATCACCACTAATCTGGCCCAGCACTGCGGCGCTGATGACAGCACCAATAAACGCCGAGCCGCCCACAATCGCCAGCTCGTTACTGACGTTAGCCATACTCACCAGGGGCGGGTTGGTTCGGCGGCTCCATGCCAGAAGCCTGGCACCTATGACCGCGCCCATACAACTGAGCGTAACGGCGTAGGCATAGCTGAGCTGAAACTGATGGCTAAGCAAGAAAACACCGGCACAAATTGCCAAAATCAAGGCGCAGAATCGAAACCAGGGTGCTAGGCCAGTGTCGCTCACACCACTGCGAGTAGTGGCACGAGAAGTGGCGCTGGCGCCAAAAACCTCAACCTTAACGAGTTCTATTTCAGATTCTGGCTCAGGTTCGCACCAGATCAACCCGGAAAACAGCAAAACTATGGAAAAAGGAATGGTGAGCATCAGTAACTGAAGGCTGCCAAGGCCCGGCAGCAAAGTCAGTGTTAGCACCACAGAAATCGACAGCGGCGAAAAAGTAGGCGATACACCAAAGCCCCTGAGCACGGCACGTGTGGCGTTGCGGGTAGACGGGGAATCGCCGTTGCTGCGAATACGTTCGCCCACCACACTTCCGACCACCGCTACCGAACCAAAATTGAGCGGTATCGACACCATAGCGGTACCAAAGGCCAGGCTGAGATAACGCACCCGTGGCCGCCCGCCAAAAAGACTGGCCGAAATTCTTTGCAAATCTGAAGTACGGCCCAGCACCGACGATAGCAGCATAACTGCCAGCACCAAACCAGCCAGGCGGCTCATATTCTCCGCCGCTGCCGCAATCATGCCCGGGTCGCGGCCCAGAGCAAACGCCAACGCAAAACCCGCCACTAGAAAAACCACCTTGGGTACCAGGCGCATATCCCGCCAACCCAGAATAACCGCCAGGCTGACCGCTGCAGCGCCCAAACCGGCCGTGCCGGGAAGCAATGCCAGAATGGCGGCAATCAACGCAAGGTAAGCAAGAGCAGAACGTATCAGCAGCAAGGGAGCGCGTCTCTGAATAGCAGGGGCGAGTATATTAGGCGCCCGGAACCCTGCCAGGTATCAGCCATTATGAGCATTCCCGTGTTTTGCTCCGGGCTTTATCAATCCGCAGTGGCGGCTCGGGCAAAATTCTTCAGCGCGGCCTCCACTTTCGCCAATACGGGATCACAACCTTCGATAGCATGGCGGATTTTCAGATATTGCGGATCGTTATAGCCAAGCCAGACCTGGCCATTCTCGTCCTCCCAGATCAGCGCTTTCTGGGGCAAATCCACAGCGACGGTTTGTGAGCATTGCATCAGTGGCGTACCCACTTTTGGGTTACCAAAAATCACCAGCTCGGTGGGCCGTAATTCCATGTTGACCGATTCAGCACCGGCTGCGTGATTGATGCGGTTCATGATGGTCATGCCGTTCTTACTCAAAGCCGCTTCCAGTCTATCGGCCGTCGCCGCTACGCTATGATTGCTTTTCACCATAATCAAACCGTCTGCGGCCAAAGCCACGCCAGAACTCAACAAGAAGAGGAAAGGCAAAACAATCTTTCTGAACGCGCTCATGGAGCTCCTCGCTTATCCGTGATCAGCTATAGAGCCGTCGGTGAACAAAAATTCCCGCAGGTACTTGTCCATGGTCGGGTCTTTACGCCGAATCCATTCCAGCACCATCGCAGCGTGCTCTTTTTCTTCATCGCGGTTGTGCGCCAGAATGGCTTTGAGCTCCGCGTCTTTGCAGGAATCTACACGCTGGTTGTACCAGTCAACGGCTTCAAATTCTTCCATTAACGAGCTGACGGCCCGGTGCATGTCCCGCGTTTCATCTGACAATTCGCCAACCGGTTCGTGGTAGCTGTCATTCGCCATAATGTGTTCCTCATCGTTGTGTTGTGAATAGCAAAAAGCCCCGTTACGCCATGCTGCGATTAGCATAAAAGGACCTTTTGAACATAGCTGATAACAGCTCATTTAGACAGGCGGTCAGCCGCGAAAGCCCTTACCCACCAGATAGACCTCCCGCGAGCGGGCACGGGAAGAATCCGGTTTGCGCACCACCACCTTGTCGAACTGTTCGCGCACGGCTTTCACGTAGCCGTCATAACCTCCGCCGTGGAATACTTTGGCGACGAAACTGCCTTTGGGTTTTAGCACCTGGCTGGCCATATCCAGCGCCAGCTCAATCAGGTACATAGACGCAGCCTGGTCCGCCGCGTTTACGCCGCTGATGTTGGGCGCCATATCTGAAATCACCACGTCGACTTTTGCATCGCCCAGTACCGCCATGATTTCCTCAAAAACAGCGTTCTCGGTAAAATCGCCCTGAATAAACTTGACACCGGCAACGGCGTCCATGGGCAGAATGTCCGAGGCTATTACCCGACCTTTATGCCCCACCAGGTCGGTGGCCACCTGGGACCAACCGCCAGGTGCAGAACCCAGGTCCATCACCGTCATGGTGGGTTGGATGAGCTTGTCTTTGGCGTTAATTTCAAGAAGTTTGTAGCTGGCACGGGAGCGGTAGCCATCCATTTGCGCTTTTTTCACGAATGGATCGTTAACGTGCTCCTCCAGCCAGCGGCTACTGCTTTTTGATCGGGCCATAGCGTCTCTTTGTTAACCGAACGATCGTGGCTCTTCATGAGTTCGGTTGTTAGTCGGGTTATTAGTCGCACCATTGTACGCCGAGGGCCAGGGCGCCGCAAAAGCGCCCCGCGCGTCGGCACCAGCGCACTGACAGCAAACCGGCAGCCACGTACAATAACCCCAATGATTAGCCGCTCATTAGCTCTGCACACACTACCGGGACATAACCGTGAAGCTGGACGACATCAAAAAACTGCAGCAAAAAAAATATCGCCAGGCTTTCGGACACTATCTGGTGGAGGGCGAGCATCTGGTGCTGGAGCTGCAGAAAGCCGCAAGCACCCAGCCAGCCTTAACGTCTTCAGAACTTTACGTGACGGCGGCTTATGAGCACTGGCAAAGCCCGTTCACAACGCACCTGATCGGCGAACGCCAGATGGCGCGGCTCGCCGATACCCAAACGCCCCAGGGTATTTTGGCGATAGTGCCCATAATAGCGCCTGAAGTGACGCCGATAGTCACGCCCATGGCCCAGTCGCAAGAACGGCCAGCCATTAATACACAGCACAGCCCTGAAAAAGCCATTTATCTGCACGAAGTGCAGGACCCAGGTAATTTGGGCACCATTTTACGCACCTTGGCCTGGTTCGGCGGTTTTCGCTGCCTGCTCAGCCCCGGCAGCGTTGACCCTTACAATCCAAAAGTGGTGCGTGCCAGCATGGGCGCGATATTTCATCTGCCGCTGGAAACCGATGTTGAGCTAGCCAGCCTGAGCGAGCGATTTCACCGTCTGGCTTGCCTCGACTTGAATGGCCGCAGCTTAACCGAGCCCGGCTTTGCCGATCACGACTGCTATTTGTTTGGCAACGAAGCCCGCGGCATTCCGGCTCAGGCCCTCGATGAACTGAACGCCACTGCCTACACCATAAATGGCAAAGGCCAGATTGAATCTCTCAATCTGGCCTCGGCGGTCAACATTTGCAGCTGGGAGCTGATGCGCAGCTGATTATTTAGCAGCGATTGCGCGTCAGCAAATGCTCTTCAACACCTACTCGTCAGCAGAGTTGCGAATCAGGAAGTCAAAGGCGCTAAGGGCCGCTTTGGAACCTTCGCCCATGGAAATTACGATCTGCTTGTAGGGCACGGTGGTGGCATCACCGGCGGCAAATACGCCAGGAATGCTGGTTTCGTTGCGCTCGTTGATGACCACCTCACCGTGCTTGCTGAGTTCGATATCGCCTTTCAGCCACTCGGTGTTGGGTAACAGGCCGATTTGTATAAACACGCCTTCCAGCTCTACGTGAACATTTTTACCACTGTTGCGATCGGTGAAGTCCAGGCCATTCACCTTACCGTTGGCACCGGTCACTTCGGTGGTCTGGGCCGATACCGCAATATCCACGTTCTTCAAGCTGCGCAGCTTGCGCTGCAGCACTTCGTCAGCACGCAATTCGGCACCAAATTCCAGCAAGGTTACGTGGCCAACAATACCGGCCAGGTCGATGGCGGCTTCCACACCCGAGTTACCGCCACCAACCACCGCTACACTCTTGCCTTTGAACAGCGGGCCGTCGCAGTGCGGGCAGTAAGCCACGCCCTTGTTGCGATACTTGTCTTCACCGGGAACACCCAGCTGGCGCCAGCGAGCGCCGGTAGACAGCACCACAGTGCGGGCTTTCAATGACGCACCGTTGGCCATACGAATTTCATGGGGCATGCCCGGCTTAGCCGCCGGAATCAGCTTTTCAGCCAGCTGCAGGTTCATGATATCCACGCCGTATTCTTTAACGTTTTGCTCCATCGCGGCCACTAACTTGGGGCCTTCTGTGTAGGGCACGGAAATCAGGTTTTCAATACCCATGGTGTCAGCAACCTGACCACCAAAGCGTTCGGCGGCAATGCCGGTGGAAATGCCTTTACGGGCGGCGTAAACAGCCGCTGCGGAGCCAGCGGGGCCACCGCCGATTACCAACACTTCAAAGATGCCCTTCTGGCGAATTTTATCGGCTTCACGGGCGTCGGTGTTGGTGTCCAGCTTGGCTACAATTTCTTCCAGCTTCATACGGCCCTGGCCAAACAGCTTGCCGTTCAGGTACACGCTGGGCACCGCCATGATTTCACGCTCTTCCACTTCGGCCTGGAACAAGGCGCCGTCAATGGCGGTGTGCTTCACGCTTGGATTGAGCACACTCATCAAGTTCAGCGCCTGCACCACATCCGGACAGTTCTGGCATGACAGCGAGAAGTAAGTTTCAAATTCAAAATGGCCGTCCAGTTCCTGAACCTGCTGGATCAGCTCCGGGGTGGCCTTGGAAGGATGCCCACCCACCTGCAACAGTGCCAACACCAGAGACGTAAACTCGTGGCCCATGGGGATGCCGGCGAAACGTACACCTACATCGGTGCCCACACGGTTGATGGCAAATGACGGGCGACGCACGTCTGAATCGCCATCTTCACGCAGGGTGATCATGTCAGACAACCCGTCAATTTCCTGCAGCAGCTCATACAGCTCGTTGGCTTTTGCGCTGTCGTCCAGCGCGGCAACCAGCTCGATGGGCTGCTTCACGTTGTCCAGGTAACCTTTTAATTGGCCTTTCAAATTGGCATCTAACATTTTGTCGTCCTTTATAAGGAATAAAGCCGGTGAACCGGCTTGGCTTTAGCCGGCTGTTTTAATTTGAAGTAGCCAAGATACGGCGCCTGACAAAAAAGCTCAAATCAATTGATTCAAAAACTGCGATAGGGATTTACTATTAATGAGCGTCGACCAGTTCACACCCTATTGAAAGAGTTTCTGCAGTATTTTTGCATTAAGCCAGATGGTGCATTTTGATATGGGTGCAGCTGGACTATCATGGGGCCCTGAATCTGGCCACTCGGAATAAGGTACTCCATGTTTCTAGAACGTTTTCACTCTGAAAAGGATGGCCGCGTATACATCAGCGCCGCCCAGGCCAGCCTGTTTGCCAAGGAAGTGGCCGGGGACTTTAACCCGATTCACGACCCGGACGCCCGCCGCTTCTGCGTGCCGGGGGATTTACTGTTCGCGGTGGTACTTTGGCGTTTTGGCCTGTCAACGAATATGACCTTCCACTTTCGCGCCCTGCTGGGTAAAGACGTGCCGCTGGAATTTCGCGAAGGCGCCGATGGCACTATTCAGGTGTGCGATCAAGCCGGCAAGGTGTATCTGGAAGTGGCCCGTAGCGGCGACATAACCACGGACAAGGTGTTTATCGAAGAGTTCACTCTGGGTTACGTAGCAGCCTCGGGCAAAAACTTCCCCCACACCATGAAGCCTTTGATGGAATCCAACGGTGTGATGTTCAACCCGGACCGGCCAATGGTGATGTACGACAGCATGACCGTCACATTGGATAGCCTGCATGCAGCGTCACCGGAACTGGAGCTGCATAACGCCACCCTGGAAGCCAATGGCAAGCGCGGCCAGGTAACTCTGGAGTATCGCCTGATGTCTGGCGACCAGGCGCTGGGTACCGTATCCAAACGTTTGGTGTTGGGCGGCTTGCGCCCCTACTGCCCGGATGCCATGGCCGATGTGGTAGAACAGTTCTACCGCCTGAAGGCCCGCGGTGTCAGTTACGGCACCGACATCGCCAGTACCTGACGCAGATCGTTTCTCTGGCCAGATTTCTGATTACACGGGTCCTTATGAACTTCGCCGTCATAGGAGCTCGTAACTATGGACAGCGGACGCTCATCAAAGAAGCCCCAAGCCGCTGCACGCAGTTCATAATCCGCCTTGCCCTGAACGCAAAAAACCCCGGATTTCCGGGGTTTTTTAATAGTAGCAAGCCCGTAACACAAGCCTGTACTGTTTGATTCCCTGTTAAAAGGAGTCTTAGATCTTACCAACCAGATCCAGTGAAGGAGACAGTGTCGCTTCGCCTTCCTGCCACTTGGCAGGGCACACTTCGCCCGGATGCTTGCGCACGTACTGAGCAGCCTTCACCCGACGCATCAACTCAGACGCATCACGACCGACGCCTTCCGCGGTGAGTTCTACGGCTTGAATTACGCCATCCGGATCGATCAGGAAAGTAGCACGGTCTGCCAGGCCCTGGCCTTCACGCATCACACCAAAGTTGTTGGTAATGTTGCCGGTCTGATCGCCAACCATGTAGTACTGAATCTTGTTGATGGTTTCAGAGCTGTCGTGCCAGGCTTTGTGAGTGAAGTGGGTGTCTGTGGATACAGAAAACACTTCAACGTCCATCTTTTGCAATTCTTCATACTTATCAGCTACGTCGCCCAGTTCGGTGGGGCATACGAAAGTGAAGTCAGCCGGGTAGAAGAAAAATACAGACCACTTGCCTTTTACGTCTGCTTCGGAAATTTCAACGAACTCGCCCTGTTTGAAAGCGGTTGCGTTAAACGGTTTAATTTCAGAGTTGATGATACCCATAAGATATTCCCCTTTGCTTGCTAGATGATTAATGGATGGGCACAACTATAATGATGCTGCGCGCTTAACAAAAATTAATAATACCCAAACAAGAGATAGCTTGAAGCTATTGCTTACACTCCCACCCACCTCTGATAAGCAGCGACGGGTAGTCTGGATATGTGGATGCTAACCCACGCTATTTCAAGGCAGCGCTTGGGGCGCTGGCGCCGTCACCCGGTGTGGTTTCCAGCACCGTCAGCCGAACATCCACCGTTACCTGCAATTCGCCAAGTGCAGCGGCGCGGGCCAGGCCCTCGGCTTTGGCGCGATAAAAGTGCGGGGTCATCGCCAACAAGTCGGCAATGGCGCCTTCGCCGACCAGTGCAAGGCTGAAATTTATAGTTTGCCGCCCTATTGTCTGAAAGCCCGGAGGCGCTTCGCTGGCGTTGGGTTTGTCGACCTCGGGCTTGAGTACCGGGTAAATTACTTCTCGCAATTCGCGCAAATGATCCGGCCCCGCGTCGACAACCATTACCCGGCCGCCAGGGCGCAGCACCCGCCGGAACTCCGGATACACCGGAAACCCGAACAGGCTCAAAATGCAGCCGAGAGACCCGTCAGCCAGCGGTATATTGGCGTTGCTGGCGACCAGCCATCGCGTTGTTTTTGACTGTTTTGCCGCAGCCAGCACCGCCGGCTTTGCAATATCCAGGCCCACCAGCGACAGTTGCTGTTCGTGTTTCCGGCCCGGCAAGCAAGCCTCGAGCTGGCGCAAATAATAGCCTTCGCCGCAACCCGCATCCAAACAGGCGAAAGGTTCTTTTATACCTGGCTGGGTTTCAATGCCCTCGCCCTGCGTGTTAACTGTTTCCGCGACAGCTTGCACAACCGCTGCGGCTATCGGCTGATAGTGCCCGGCATTTAAAAAACGTTGGCGCGCGGCCACCATTTCTTTGCTGTCGCCAGGCGCCAGTGACCGCTTGTTCTGCACCGGCAACAGGTGCACATAGCCTTGGCGGGCGTTATCGAAACTGTGTCCGTTGGCGCAGCGCCAACTGTTTTGCTGCATCAGCAGGGGTTGTCCGTCTAACGGGCAGATAAGGTGGTTGAATGGCGTTATGGTCATAATCAGAGGGTATCGCTGGCAGATGTGCGGGAAGCGCCTTGGTCACGGCGTTGCTGGACGCTATCTTAGCGCTAGGATAGCACTCTCATAGCACCTTTATTGAGCAGCCTCACACCCGGGGGTTAGCGCAGCTGGCTGTCTTTGCTGGCGCGCCTGTTAACGCCGCCGCTTTTACCCTGCTGCTTTTCCAGCTCGGCCTGGCACTGTATGCACAGGCGCACACCCGGCACCGCGACCCGCCGGGCTTCAGGTATTTCCCGGTCGCATTCTTCGCAATGGGTCAGGCTATTGCCCTTACCCAGGCTGCTTCTGGCTTTATTAACCGCATCTTCAACGCTGGCGTCGATCTGATCTTGCACGGCGCCATCCCGTGCCCATCCTCCGGCCATAATTTGTGCTCCTCTGGCAGCTGCGTTGTCACAACTATAGCTTGGTTATTGCTCTATTGACGTGCTACCGCGGTTTCACCATTTCAACACGTGGCTTATCCGTTGCTGTACCCTACAGGTTACAAAAAACCACACAAAGGCTTTGCAATGACCTCGTTTGCGTGTAGAGTGCCTTCCGTCGGAAAGATTTAGCAAAGCACTTCATCAATAGAACGTACTAAGTAACGCATCGTCCTGTTTTTGATCACGCCTCATTTTTTGTTTCCCGCATACCGCTGATCCGTCGTCATTAAGGATGACTGACAGCACATTACTTAAAGAATTCAGGATTATTATTATGTCTACAGTTACCGGTACCGTTAAGTTCTTCAATGAAGCAAAAGGTTTTGGCTTTATCACTCGCGAAGGCGGCCCCGACGTATTTGTTCACTACAGCTCTATTCAAGGCGGCGGATTCAAGACCCTGGCTGAAGGCCAGCAGGTTGAGTTCACTGTTACTCAGGGCCAGAAAGGTCCTCAGGCAGAGAACGTTGTAGCTGTCTAAGCTAGAACAGATAATTGCGCTGTGAATAACAGCCAATAATCAAAAAAGGCAGCTCCGGCTGCCTTTTTGCTGTCTGCCTTTTTGCTGTCTGCCTTTTTGCTGTCTGCCTTTTTTATACGTGCCTTTCCTACCCCGCTAATGAATACGCTTCGCCCCCGCCAACGTAACCTCAGTACCACAACTCCGTTAACGTACGATTCGAAAAGACTGACCACAAGGCCGCGCTATGCCCGCAAAACCGATTTTATTCTACGATGGCCAATGCCCGTTGTGCCGCCGCGAGATTGTCACGCATCGCACCTAACGCAACAGCCAGCCTGGCAATTTTTAACTAAGGATCTGTTGAACTGTGGCGCTGTAATTACCAAGGCCCAACCACAAAGCCGAGTTTGTCGGGCAGCCACAGCGCAATGCCCGGCACCAATGCGACCAGCAGCAGGCTCACGCCCATAGCGGCAATAAAAACCAGCGCCCAACCCAAGGTGTGCTCCAGGCGGATATTGGCAATACGGGTGGTAACCATCAGATTCACTGCCACCGGCGGAGTGAACTGACCAATCGCAATGTTCATGGCTAGCAGAATACCAAACCAAACCGGGTTCCAGCCAAAGTGGTTCATGAGCGGCAGTACGATGGGAATCAGGATCAGGTATATGGATACCGCGTCCAGCAACATACCCGCCAGCAACACCAGCAGCATCACCAGCCCTAACAGAACCCAGCCATTGTCTGACAGCGACAACAGCGTATCAGCCAGATGCTGGAAGGTGCCCAGAGTTGTGCCAGCCCAAGCAAAAATACCCGCCAAAGCGATAATCAGCATAACCACGCCGGACGTAACCGCAGCATCGGTCACCAGGTCATAAAGCCCGCGCAGGCTCAGATTGCGATAGATCAGGCAGCCCACAATCACCCCGTAGGTGACCGCCACCACCGCGGCCTCGGTGGGTGTAAACAGGCCGGAACGCAGGCCACCCAAAATGATCACCGGCGCAAACAAAGCCGGCAAGGCCGTTTTAAAGCTGGGCCAGAAAGGTGGACGCTCTGAGGTTTTCGGATCTTCCCAGCGGTATTTCCGGGAAAAATACAGCGCCGGCACCAGCAGCGACAGCCCCGCCAGAATACCGGGGAACACACCGGCGGCAAACAGCGCGCGCAAATCCACCCCCGGCACCACAATGGAATACAGAATCAGCGCGATGGACGGTGGAATCAGAATGGCGGTAGACGACGATGCTGCAATCAGCGTGGCGGAAAACGGCTGCGGATAACCCGCCTTGCGCATGCTGGGCAGCATTACCATGGCCACGGCGGCAGCATCAGCCGGACCGGAGCCACTCATGCCGCCCATAATCAGGCATACCAGCACGGCAACGACGGTCAGGCCACCGTGGCGCGGGCCGATAATAGCTTGGGCAAAACGCACCAGACTGGCGGCCACTCCAGCCCGTTCAAAAATCAAACCGGTCAGTATGAACAGCGGTATGGCGATCAGCGGGTACTTTGCCACGCTGTTGTAGGTGTTAGTGCCAAAGGTGGCCAGCATATCTGGCGAAAGCCCGGCCACAATGCCTACCGCGCCGCCCAGCCCCAAGGCGATGGCCACGGGTACACCCAACAGCAGCGCCACCATGAAACTGGCGATCATTAACAGATCAGGACTCATGAATGATCTCCGGATCAGCTTTGCTGCGCAGGCGATCTATCAAACTCTGGGTCATGCGCACAATAATGGCCAGCGCCATCAGCGGCAGCCAAATCACGTAAATCCAGTTGGGCAAGCCCAGCCCGGGTGACAGCGACTCCCACTGGTATTCCTGCCAGGCAAACACGCTGCCGTACCAAGCGGTAATGGCAAATACCGTCACGCCCAACGCCCATTGCACTACGTATACGGCCGTTCTAAAAGGCGCCGGCAGGTGGTGCTCGATCAGCTCGATGCGAATGTGCTGGTTGTTGCGCGCCGCTACCGCAGCGCCAGCAAAAGTCACCAGAACCAGGAAAAACACCGAGAACTCTTCAGTAAAGGCAAAAGACGCATCGGTGGTATAGCGCACAATCACGTTACCCAGGCTGATCAAACAGATCGCAATCAAGGCAACAGACGCAAGCCAGGCTTCGGGCCAGCACTTAGGGGGACGGGTAGACATGAAAACTCCGGGTTAGGCAGCCCGGCTCTGCGCCAGAGTGGAATTCTCGGCACAAAGCTCGGGCCAGAACGCTTACTGCTGGCGGTCGGCGACGGCTTGCTGGGCCTTCTTTACCAGATCGTCACCAATCCGCGGTGACCATTCCTGATAGACCGATTGAGTAGCATTGATGAACGCCTCGCGCTGGGTCGGCGTCAGTTCGGTGACGGTCACGCCACGCTCCTTGATGGCGGCCAGAGTGGCATCCAGCTCACTGCGGGACTTTTCGATTTCCCATTGGCCGGCGTCTATTGCGGCCTGCTTTAGCAAGGCCTGATCGTCGCCGCTGAATGTCGCCCACACCCGATTGTTAACGGCAAATACCAGCGGGTCTGCCATGTAGTGCCATAGGGTCAGGTGCTCCTGCCCTACCTGATCAATACGCGCCACATCAAACACTGACAGCGGGTTTTCCTGGCCGTCTACGGCACCGGTGGTCAGCGCCGGCTTGGCATCAGCCCAGCTCATCTGAGTGGGGTTGGCGCCCAGAGCATTAAAGGTATCCTGAAACAATGGCGAACCTACCACGCGGACTTTCAAGCCTTCCACATCCGCCGGCTCGCTGATCGCGCGCTTGGAGTTAGACAGTTCACGAAAACCATTTTCGCCCCAGGCCAGCGGCGTTACACCACGTTTCTGGATGGCGGCAAAAACGGCCTCGCCGACCTCGCCCTGGGTAATCGCATCAATGGCGGGGTAATCCGGCATCAGAAACGGCAGCGAGAACAGATTCAGTTCCGGCACCTGGGATGACCAGTTGATGGTAGAGCCCACCGCCATATCAATCAGTCCGGAGCGCATGGCAGAAAATTCTTTGGTCTGGTCGCCAGACACCAGCTGGGAGTTGCTGTAAATTTTCATGTTGATACGCCCTTCCGAGCGCTGGTTCACAAGCTCTACCCACTTGTCGGCCGCCTGGCCCCAGGGAAAGGCCGATGGCAACACGGTAGATACGGTGTACTCGTCTTTGTATTGAGCATGGGCA
>NZ_KB889888.1 GCF_000372805.1 Marinobacter gelidimuriae
CCTGACGTAAAACGTTGTTAAACCCAATGCTCTTCCATGTGGTGCTGAAAGTATTGTCAATTTTAAGGTCTTCTTGGTTAAGTAGATCAGCCGTTAATGGTGGTAAGCCCAAAGTCTTTGTGACAGAATTCATTCGATGTCTCTTGTGGTTTTTTACGTTGTCTAGATAACAAGTATTTTACCACAATNAGGCATCTATTCCTTTTAAATCAATATGTTATTGGTGTTTTTATTTATGTTTTGAACCCCGAAACTTGAGTTATAATACTTGGCCTGGCAAGTTGTGCGACTGAGTTTCTTCTCTGAAATCAAGTCGACGAAAGTCTAAGTCGCAAAATCGACGGAAGAATAGCAGTTTTGAACTCAAGCAAATAGCAGTTTCTACCCACCACTTTATTCATTTTCCTGCAAATTACCGCTATTTACTCAGCTGTTTCATGGCGCCTTCCAAGCCTTCAACCGTCAGTGGATACATCTGGTTATCCACCAGCTGACGGGCCATGGCCATAGAGCCGCCCTGCGCCCAGAAGACCTCTGGCAGAGGATTCAGCCAAACCACTTTGCGGAAATGATCGGTAATACGCTGAAACCAGGTGGCACCGGATTCTTGATTCCAGTGCTCGATGGAGCCGCCCGGGTGGCTGATTTCATAGGGTGCCATGGTGGCGTCCCCCACAAAAATAACCTTGTAATCCGAGCTGTATTTATTCAGCAGTTCCCAGGTCGGCGTTACCTCGTTGGCACGCCGAACGTTCTGGGTCCACACGCCCTCGTAAATGAAGTTGTGAAAGTAAAAATACTCCATGTGCTTGAATTCCAGCCGCGCCGCTGAAAACAACTCTTCACATTCACGAATGTGCGGGTCCATAGAGCCGCCCACATCAAAAAAGATCAACACTTTTACCGCGTTGTGGCGCTCGGGCACCATTTTCAGATCAAGGTATCCGGCGTTACGGGCGGTGGAACGAATGGTGTCGTCCATATCCAGGGTATCGGCGGCGCCCTGGCGGGCAAATTTACGCAACCGGCGCAGCGCCACTTTGATGTTGCGGATGCCCAGGGTGACGCTGTCGTCCAAGTCTTTAAACTCGCGCTTTTCCCACACTTTCACCGCGCGACCGTGGCGGCCTGTTTTCTGGCCGATACGGAAGCCTTCCGGATTGTAGCCATCCGCACCAAAGGGCGAGGTGCCGCCGGTGCCAACCCATTTGTTACCGCCGGCGTGGCGCTCTTTCTGCTCTTCCATGCGCTTTTTGAAGGTTTCGATCAGTTCTTCCAGGCCGCCCAAGGAATCGATTTTGGCCTTTTCTTCATCGCTCAGGTGTTTTTCAAACTCGACCCGCAGCCAATCGTCGGGAATCAGCGATTGCAGCAACTCATCCAGATGCTCGATGCCCTCAAAATACACTTTGAAAGCACGGTCGAATTTATCGTAGTGGCGCTCGTCTTTGACCAGGCACAGGCGCGCCAGATAATAGAATTCTTCCATGTCGGCGAAGGCCAGGCGGTGCTGCAGGGCCTCCAGCAAGTCGAGAAACTCCCGCAGGCTGGCCGGCACCTTCGCCCGTCGCACTTCCAGAAAAAAATTAATCAGCATAAAACCCTACCTTTAAACCACCGCACGAACGCATCGGGCCAGAACACCCTCAATCGCTACCTACAAAAGCAACCCACAAGAGCACTGCACTCTTGCGAAACACGTCATCCTCAGCCGCGGCGGCGTGCCATAAACGCCAGCTTCTGCAGCAGGTGAACATCCTGCTCGTTTTTCACCAGGGCACCGTACAGCGGTGGCAAAGCACTGCTGCTGTCTTTCTGGTGCAGCATCTTGGCAGACAGCTCATCAGCCATCAGCAGCTTCAACCAGTCAATCAGCTCAGAGGTAGACGGCTTTTTCTTCAGGCCAGGCACCTTGCGCACGTCAAAAAACACTTCCAGGGCATCGCGGACTACCTGCTGCTGAAGACCCGGGAAATGCACGTCAACAATGCTTTGCATGGTGCCTTGGTCCGGAAAGCTGATGTAGTGGAAAAAGCAGCGGCGCAGGAAGGCGTCAGGCAGTTCTTTTTCGTTGTTGCTGGTGATCACGATAATCGGCCGATACTTGGCCTTTACGAACTGCTGGGTTTCGTAAACGTAGAACTCCATGCGGTCGAGTTCCTGCAACAGATCGTTGGGGAACTCAATGTCGGCCTTGTCGATTTCATCAATCAACAGCACTACCTGCTCTTCGGATTCGAAGGCTTCCCACAACTTGCCGGGAATAATGTAGTTGCTGATGTCTTTTACTTTCTCATCGCCCAGCTGGGAATCCCGCAGGCGCGACACCGCGTCGTATTCGTAAAGGCCCTGCTGGGCTTTGGTGGTGGACTTGATGTGCCAGGGAATCAAACGCTTGCCCAAGGCCGCCGCTATTTCTTCCGCCAGCAGGGTTTTGCCGGTGCCGGGCTCACCTTTAATAAGCAACGGGCGTTGCAGCGTAATAGCCGCGTTCACAGCCATTTGCAGGTCTTCGGTGGCGACGTATTTATCGGTGCCGGTAAATTTCATGTTTTGAGTCCTGTAAGTTACTTCTTGCGTTCGTTGTCGGGCGTATCTTTTGGCTCAGCGGCGGGTTCTGGCTCGAGCTCTGGCACCTTTTCAGGCTCAGGCTGAAGTTCTGGCACCGACTCTAACTCTGGTTCTAATTCTGGCACTGGCTCAATCAGGTCGTCCGGGCTTAATTCCGGTACGCTTTCAGACTCGTCAATATCGGTAATCACCGGCACGGCAGCCACTTCCGGGGCTGGGGCGGGCGCAGCGGCCTCTGCCTCCACGTCCGCTTCGGAATCGCTTTCATCGGTGTTTTTGCGTTTGCGCAGCAGCAGCCAGATCAACAAGGCCAGCACCAACAGAGCACCCACGCCGGCCGCCATCATCCAGGGCGCTATTGCTGAATCTGCGCTCTCGGGTTCTGCCGGCTCGGGCTTGTCCAATTCAGCAACGTCTATCGGTTGTATCGGTTGTGCAGCCGCTTCCGTTTCCGGGGCCGGCTCGGGCTCTGCTACAGGTTCAATGACAGGCTCAACTTCTGGGACAGGTTCGCTGGCGGGTTCAGGCGCAGCAGTAGGCTGCGGTTCGGGCTCAGCAGGGGTGGCGGTTTTGAAAGGATTAGCGGCGTCCATTTCAGGCGCAAACAGTGGCGCGTCTGCGGCGGAAGCTTCGGCACCGGCGGCAGGTTCAAAACGGGTGGTTCCGGAAAATTTGCGCGCAAAGGTGCTGCTGCGCGCTTCCACTACCACCTGGTACTGGCCGGCGGTCGGCATTTCGGCAATGTTATAGCGATACACGCCATCTGCTGGCGGGCTCTGCTCTGACAACACCTTGGTACCGCTACGGCCATCTTCATTTGCCAGCGTCAGGTTAACGGTCAGCACACTCAGAAAATCGGCATTGGTGATCGGTTCATCACCGTCAAAAAGCCCTACTCGAATCGCCAGCGGCTCCTCTATGGAGAAGATGCCGGGAATGGGGCTCACAATCATCCGCAAATCACTCACCACGCTTACCCGGCTGCCCTCGCCTAGCTGGCCGTCCAGGTTCCAGCGCCCGGCTACGGGGTCGGTTACGGTAATCAGGTCATAACCCGGTTCGCGGGCCCAGCGAATATTGTCCGGGTGCTGCTGCAAGGTGGTAGCGGCTGCACCGGGCGCTTTCAAAGCCAAGGTGCGGTTAGCAGAGGTTTCATTGCCGCCCCAGAAAATCAGCGCGGTGTATTCGGTTACACCGGCGTCTACCATAAAGCCGTCGTCGTCTATGGGCGTCTGTTCTTGTGGCACGGCGGCGTTAAAGGCATCCAGAAAGGCGCGGCTCAAATCATCCGCATTTTCCGCCACGTGAAAGCTGCCATTAGAATCGGAGGCCAGTTTGCGCAGAAACTCGCTGTCTGCCTCGGCCGACAGCGCTACCGCGTGAAAACGCGCGCCCTGTTGCTTCAACGGCGGAACCAAAGTATCCAGAATGCGGTTAGCTTCGGCTTTATTGGCGCTGGGGTTTCGGCTGATGTCCACTTTGCCGTCGGTAAGCACAATAAAGTGGGTGTTGCTCAGTACGCCACCGGTAAAGTAACCATCACTGGCGGTTTCAATGGCCGCGCCCAAATTGGTGCGCATGGCCACCGAATTGATCGCGTCGCTTTGCGCAATGGCCATATCGCGCCAGGCATTGCTGACTTCGCGGTGGGGCACCAGCATGTTCACGTACTGGCCAAAGGTCCACACACCGGACGTGGCGCCATCGGGCAGCAATCGGGCCAGCAAGCGCACCGCCGGGCGGCGTAGATTTTGCGGATCGTTCTGCTTCATAGAGCCGGAAATATCAACAATAATGCGCACGTCCACCGCGCCCGGCAACTGCGGGCTATTCCCCTGCTCGGCCTGAGCCTGAGCCTGGACCATACCCGCAAACGCCGCAACCAGTGTGATAATAAGCGCGTACCACAGTGTTTTGTGCGTTACCAGAGTTGACTTCATGAAGCTTCCCACCACGTTTTCCCTGTGTAAAACGGCCATAAAATGAACAGCCGCCGATTTATTATTCAACGCTCAGCGTTTCATCCGATAACGCACCAAGTCCAGAATCCACACCAGCAGCAATACCATGCCGGCCAACGCAATATTTAACAAGGCAGCGCTGGCCGCAACGCTGTCACCCAGAATCAGTTCATAACCGCCATACAACCATGCCGGAATCCACCAACCCGCTATGTCTAAAGATTCCACCGGGGCCACCAGAATAGCCGCCAACGCAGCCAGCAACAGCGTGCGCAACCCGTAAAACGGCAAAAATCGCAACAACCGCTGCATCATCCATAAAAACAGCACCAGCCCGATACCGTAGGCGGCCCAAAACAGCCAGTACATGTTCTGTAATTCCGCATCCATCATGTCATTACCCAGTGAATAATATGTTCTTCCCAGTCTTGCTCGGCCACGGCCGCCTCTGACACCACCTTACCGCGCACCGACACACCCGCATCGTGCACGGATTGCGGATCGCCGCTGCGCAGTGGGTGCCAATCGGCCAATGGGCGACCGTCTGCCAGAGTGCGATAGGCACAGGTATAGGGCAGCCAGTGATAATCCGGCAATGTTTGCGGCGTAATCAGCGTGCATCCGGGTACTTTTTTCAACCGCTCGGGGTAAACCGTGCAACCGCAGGTGTCAGTATCCATGTACTGGCACACTAAATCCGTGTGGTATACCTCACCGGTGTCTTCATCTTCCAGCTTGTTCAGGCAACACTGCCCGCAACCGTCGCACAGGGATTCCCACTCGGTCGGTGTCATTTCATGCAGACGTTTGCGCTGCCAGAATGGCACCTGTGCAATCATCGGTTGCGCTGCCCCAGCTTCATCTTGAACTCGACAATCGCCATGTCCTGCTCTTCCGGCATCTGCAGAAAAAAGCCTTTGTCCGCAATACCCGTCAGAACCTGTTCGGCGCTGGTGCGAGCCAATTTGCGCTCGGGCGTCAACACCAAATCCATGGCGTGTACCGGCTTGCCAAACAAGGTGCGCAGGGTTTCCGGCAAGTCATCCCAAAGGTGACCTCGGCGCACATACAGATAGGTGTCGGGCTTTTTACTGCTGCGAAAAACGGAAACAAAGTCGCGGGTTTTGGTCACGAAAGCAGCTCCTCAATTGTGCCCCGAACCGGAGCCAGAATCTGGCTGCGCCAGCCTTCAAAAAACGGGTTACCCGCCAGTTGTTGTTGCTGCACAACGGCTTCCAGGCGCTTGCGCGGCGCCAGCAATTCTATCGGAATATCAGCCGATTCCGCAGCACGCACAAAGTGTTTTTTCAACTGCTTGTAAAAGCCCTGCTGGTCCCGGGTCAAAGGCGCCGGAATCAGCTCTATGGCCACATCATCGGCGGCGTCTGCTTTTGCGATCAGCGCCAGCAGAGTATCGCCGTGGCGCCGAACCTGGCCGGATGCCAAGCCCTGAATATCCGACAAAGCGTTCAGGGTTTTGGGCTGCGTCTCGGCCATTGCCAGCAGCAAGGGGTCTGCCATCACCCAGTTACGGGGCTTGTCCTGGCGGTGACATTCGCGCTCGCGCCAGCTCACCAACGCCTGCAGCACCTGTTGCTGCGGGGCGCTCAAAGGCCAGCCGCCGCGCAGCTTTAAATAATGCCGGGTGGGATCGTCCTGGCTTGCCAGGTCTGCGGCAAAGCGTGCGGATTCTTCCACCAGGGCCTGTTGCAGCCCGCGCCCGGCCAAAACCTCTTGTAGCCAGTCGTAAATCGGCTTTAAAAAGCGCACGTCATCAATGGCGTAGCGCTGCTGTAAATCGTTCAAAGGCCGCGAAATCCAGTCAGAGCGGGTAAGCGTTTTGTCCAGGCTTTCACCAAACAGGCTTTCAACCAGTTTGGCGTAACCCATAGAGAACCCGAGCCCGGCAAATGCCACGCCCAGCTGCAGATCAATCACGCCCTGCATGGGAATGCCCAACCAATGGCGGAACAGTTCCAGATCTTCACTCACCGCGTACAACAGCTTCGGGCGTTGCTGGTCTTCCAGAGCCGCACGAAATCCGGCAGAGGCCTCTGCCACTTCCGGGTCCACCAGGCGGAATTGATCGGCCAGCCCAAGCTGCACCAGGCCCGGTATCGGGTAATAGGTGCTCACCCGCTCGAATTCGGTATCGAGGGTCAAAGGCTCTTTAGGCTGCGCCTCCAGCCAGTCGTCAAGCTGTTCAGGGGTTTCCAGCCATAGCACCGGTTCGGATGGCGCCGGCGCTGTCAGCCGGGGAAGTTCATTCGCATTCATAAATTTGCCTGATCGGAAAATGGCTTAGCCAGCTAAAGGTTTGCGGCCGCGGAAAGCGTGGGTCAGGGTAAAGCCGTCGACATAACCCAACTCGCCACCCACGGGAATGCCGTGGGCCAGCCGGGTAATCAGAACGTTGTTGTCGGCCAGGCGGTCGGCAATGTAGTGCGCCGTAGCTTCGCCTTCCACGGTGGGATTGGTGGCCAGTATTAACTCGGTTACGCCTTCATCGCGCACCCGGTGAACCAGCCGGTCAATACCAATCTGCTCCGGTCCGATGCCATCAATGGGGGATAAATGCCCCATCAGCACAAAATAACCAGCGCGGTAGTCACCGGCCTGTTCAATAGCCAACAGGTCTGACGGGCTTTCCACCACGCAAAGCACACCTGTGTTGCGTTCGGGGTTTTCGCAAATGCCGCACACGTCGGTGTCGGCAAAATTCTGGCATCGATCACAGCGGCGCACACCGTCCATGGCCCGGCCCAAAGCATCACCCAGGCGGCTACCGCCACTGCGGGCGCGTTCCAGCAAATGAAAAGCCATACGCTGGGCGGTTTTCTGGCCCACGCCGGGCAACACCCGCAAGCTTTCAACCAGTTCATCCACCAGAGGACTGAACGCCATAATAATCCCTAAATTTTAATAAGTTAGAAAGGCATCTTAAAGCCGGGAGGAAGACCCATCCCAGACATCATGCCAGACATTTTGTCTTTCTGGTTGGCGTCCACACGGCGCACTGCGTCGTTCACCGCCGCCGCCAGCAGGTCCTCAAGAATGTCTTTTTCTTCGCTCATCAAAGACGGATCAATCTCCACTTTACGAACGTCGTGGCGGCCGTTCATCACCACCTTCACAAGCCCCGCACCGGATTCGCCAGTCACTTCTGCCTTGGCGATTTCTTCCTGGGCTTTTTGCATGTTTTCTTGCATTTTTTGGGCTTTTTTCATCAGCTCGCCCATATTGTCCATCATAGCGTTATCTCCTATTAGAGCCGCCCGGACTCTCTTTAGCGACTTCAATCGGTCGAATACTGTCTTCCACAACACGGGCAGCAAACCGATCCACAATCGATTGTACCAGCGGGTCGGTGCGAATGGCCTGCTCCGCCGCTTGCTGCCGAATTTTACGTTGGCGCTCTTCGTAGGCAGCCGGCGTATCGCTTGGCTGCCCTCTCTCTATACGTAATTCAGTGGCATCGCCAAAGCGATTTCTCAAGGCGGCCAGAATTTTTTCTTCGTGGCGGGCATTCAGCAGCCGCGCGTGGCCCTCATCAATGGTCAGCAGCACGTCATTGCCTTGGTGCAGCATAGACCCGTGGCTGGCCAGATTGCCCGGCATACCCGCAATATTCAGGCTGCGAAAATCCCGCTGCCAAACAAATTCACCCGCGGGCAATGCTTCCTCCGCGGGTTCTGATTGCGCTGACGACTCACGGGCCGGCGGTACTGGAACACTTTGATGCGCTTGCTGATCATCAGGCTGCGATTGTGATTGAGCATTGGGCGGAGCTTTTGGCTGAACAGCAGGTTGCGGCTCTGGCTGATTCTGCTGTTCTGGCCGATTATGCTGTTCTGGCTGATGCTCCGGCTCAGCAGCCGGCTGTCGTTGCTCAGGAACAGCGGCCTCAAACGCCTCAGCAGCGCCATAAAAAGCCCCGTCATCCGGGTAATCTACGTCTGTGCCAGGCTGCGGCTCCCAGGGTGGAACTTCGTCAACCGGCGCGCGCTCTGTTTGTGGCGGCGCCGAAGCAGTCGGGGCTACAGGTTCTGGCTTCGCTGGCACTGGCGCTTCAGGTTGACTCGAACTAGCAGCAACAGGGTCTGGTTCATCGCGGTTTCCGGCCGGTGCCGACTCCGCAGCAATCGCCGTGGGCGGTTCCCGGCGGGCGGTTCCGGGCCGGAACGCCAGCATGCGCAGCAGCGTCATCTCGAACCCCATGCGCGCATCCGGCGTTATCGCCAGGTCTTTGCGCCCCATTAACGCCACCTGATAAAACAGCTGGGCATCTTCCGCACTCAGCTTCTTGGCCAGCGCTTGAATCTGGTGAGCGTCGCTCAAGGCGTTGTCCGCACTGCCAGGCACCACCTGTTCCATCGTCACCCGATGGAACAGCGACAACAAGTCCGCCAGAATTACCCCGTAATCCGGCGCAAAATCGGCAATACGGCTAATTTCCGTCAGCAACGCCGGGCCATCACGGGCAACCAAAGTGCCCACCAAACTTTCGATATCACGCTGATTAATCGTGCCCAGCATGGAACTGACATCGTTTGCCGCCAGTTGCTGGTTACCAAACGCAATAGCCTGGTCCGTCAGGCTCAGGGCATCGCGCATACTGCCATCCGCCGCGCGCGCAAGTAGCCACAGGGCCGGTTCTTCAAAAGGAATCTTTTCAGCGGTCAATACGTGGTTCAAATGGCCGGCGATGTGTTCCGGCGTCATCCGCTTCAAATTAAACTGCAAGCAGCGGGATAACACCGTCACCGGCAATTTTTGGGGATCGGTGGTGGCCAGCAGGAATTTAACGTGCTCTGGCGGTTCTTCCAGAGTTTTCAAAAAGGCGTTGAACGACTGAGTGGTGAGCATGTGCACCTCGTCAATCAGGTACACCTTAAAGCGCCCGCGGGTGGGCGAATACTGCACGTTGTCTGTAAGCTCACGCATGTCGTCAACGCCGGTGCGCGAAGCGGCGTCTATTTCAATCAAATCAACAAAGCGGCCTTCCTGAATTTCGCGACAACTGCCACACACACCGCAGGGTTTTGCGGTAATGCCGGTTTCACAGTTCAGACAGCGGGCCAGCAGGCGCCCAATGGTGGTTTTGCCTACACCGCGGGTGCCGGTAAACAAATAGGCATGATGCAGGCGCTGGCTTTCCAGCGCGTGGATTAACGCCTGAAGCACATGCTCCTGCCCCACCATGTCTTCGAAGGTGCGCGGGCGCCATTTGCGGGCAAGTACCTGGTAGCTCATAGTTCGCCAATTGCCGTGAAAAATAGCGTTAATTCTAGCATGGATGCTAAAACCGAAAAACAGAGGGTATAGGTAATGAAGAGTGAATAAAGAGTAATCGAAAAAGCAATAAGAAAAATAGTAGTTAGATAATAGAGAGAAAGGCAATAACAGAAAAACGGGGGGCTAAAACAGGTGGTGGCCCCACCAGCGACACTCCGGCACACATATCGACCGCTGCGGCTGCTCCCTTCCGGGTCTGACCGGGTTCACGGTTTCATGTTGCGAAGGCACCAATAGGGCCACCATAACGGCGTTTCAGAATGTTTCCCTGAACGCGGCGCGCATAATAACAAACGCCATGATGTACTACAAGAGTAGTTGATAAACCGATTAAATCTCGTTTTTTGGCTCACGTTAGGCGCCTGGATCGCACTTATTTTTACCCTGCTGGGCAGCGCATTGCCAAACGACGGCGCCGCGCGAAAAATCAAACAGGCTCTGGCAGACCTGGTAGAAAGCAACGCAGGCGCCATCTGGCTGCAAGACGACCAGAACCACTACCAGTTAAAAGCCGCTATCAACATGAGCTTCGATCGTCACACCCTGATTGACCCCAATGACGACCTGGTGCGCCATTTCCGCGATAAAGAATGGATCATAGGCCTGAACGTCGACAAAGCAGATCCAGTTGCCTATATGCGGCATGCGGCGACAAACTGGCCTGCACCAAACACCACTACCCGGCGCCGTGACTTGGTCAGTTTTAAGCTATTTGTAGCTTTATGTAACAAGCATTTACTGCCTCATAGCTGGAAGACATTATTGGGGCTGAGGTGATTGGTTATCGCGCTGCCAGCTATTCGGACGGCATGATGATGTGCGCCTACGCTGAAGACCGGCCGTTTATAGACCCCCACGATTTAAAGAACATCCGCAAGGATTTGCTGGGCGAAGATGACGAACCGAAGGTTAAACTGCCGGAGAACGCGCAGCACAACAGAAGTGCCGCCCCCGCCCCGGTTAGCGCGCAATCGACCGAAGGCTTTGGTGATATGGCCAAAACCTTGCACCGAATCGCCAGCGCGCTTGAGAGCATTGATGGGCGTTTGGCGAAGATGTCGTCAGAGGGAACGTCCTCCAAAAAAGATCCCGTTGGCTCCGCTGGCAATGTTAAGCCACTTACGCCTTTTTGGAAGAAATAGCCGCTTGCGGCTGTTGAATTACTGTACACATCCGATCCGCTTGTTAATATTTGCCCGTACGCCCCAGATTTCATGAATACACCATTGACGTTTCCCTGCTCACTATTTAAGCTGGGATATACCTTTGGGATATACATCGCGAGGCAGACAACAAATGGAACGTGCAAGTATTTTCAAAAGCAACAAAAGTCAGGCACTGCGGCTTCCAAAGCCGGTAGCCTACCCTGATGACGTCAAACAAGTGGACATCGTGGTCATTGGGCGTGCTCGCATTATAACGCCCGCCGGAGAGGCATGGGATAGCTGGTTTGACGGTGAAGGGGTTTCCGGTGACTTTATGACAAGCCGCGAACAGCCGGCCCCCCAAGAGCGCGAAACGCTTTGATGCTGAAGTACATGCTTGATACCAACATCGCTATTTACACCATCAAAAATCGGCCTGCCGAGGTCCGTGAAGCGTTCATTGCTCACGACGGTCAAATGTGTATTTCAGTCGTAACGTTTATGGAGTTGATATACGGAGCTGAGGCATCTGCAGCGGTGCGTCGTAATCTTAGGGATGTTGAGGGTTTTGCAGCCCGACTTGAGGTTTTGCCATACGACAATGACGCGGCAGCACATACCGGGCAATTGCGAGCTGAGCTGAAAAGGATTGGTCGCCCGATTGGCCCCTACGATGAAATGATCGCCGGGCATGCCCGATCACAAGGATTAGTGGTGGTGACTAATAACACAAAGCAGTTCGAGAACGTGCCCGGGATACGCTTGGCCAACTGGGTTGGTTAATAGCCATCCGGGAAGCTCCCCGGCGGGATGCAGTCGGTCGGTCTGACAATGTGAGGCCGTTGTCACCGAATTGGAACCTCGGCTGGCGGATTAACTACCCATTCCGGATCTTCAAACTCACCAAGGGGCCGGATTTCACAAAAAGGCGCCGCACTGCGGATAATCTCTGCCACGTCGGGATTGTGTTGTGACTCCATCGCATCCCGGCTGGCTTTGCTATCCCAGTGGGCAATGGCTATAAGCGTATCCGGATCACCGATCTTGCGATGCAATTCCGTTCCCCGGGCGCCCGGGGAACGCTGAATCAACTCACTTGCATGTTCCCAGGCATCCGCGTAGTCCTCGGCGGTATAGCCTTCCCTGATATGTACTTCGAAGATGTACTTCATACATGCCTCCGCTATCCTTTGATACCCTATACAAGAAAATGGCAGCCTTATTGGCGTGGGTACTGGACATATTCTTGTTTGGAGCTTAGTCAGAGAGCTGATTTTTTCTGTTCTTTTTTGTCAGTCCTTCAACTTGGGAAAATCCGTTTCGGTATAGGCATACTCGCCCTGTTTGCTGCTGGCAGCATGGGTACGTAGTTCAACACGACGAATCTTGCCGGAGATGGTTTTGGGCAACTCAGCAAATTCTATCTGTCGAATCCGCATGTACGGCGCCATGCGCTCGCGAATGAAAGCAAACAGGGCCTTTGCCGCCTCCGGGCCAGGCTCGTAGTCGCGGCGTAGCACGATATAGGCCTTGGGTACGCTCAGTCGCATTTCATCGGGTGCCGGCACAACTGCGGCCTCGGCCACGGATTCGTGCTCGATGAGAATAGATTCCAACTCAAATGGGCTAACACGGTAATCCGAGCTCTTGAACACGTCGTCCGCGCGGCCGACGTACCAGTAATAGCCATCGTCGTCGCGACTGGCCACATCGCCAGTGCGGTAAAAGCCGTCGTGCAGTGCCTTGGCCATGCGTTCGGGATCGTCGCGGTATTCCTGCATCAGTCCGAGCGGACGCTGATTACGCACATCGATGGCGATCTCGCCTTCGGTGACTTCCTTATCGAGTGGATCGAGCAATGTAATCTTGTAGCCAGGCAAGGGCCGGCCCATCGAGCCGGACTTCATTTTCTGTGCCGGCGGATTGCCGATCTGTGCCGTGGTTTCAGTCTGGCCGTAGCCGTCGCGGATTGTGAGGCCCCAGAGTTTTTCCACGCGTGCGATGACTTCCGGATTAAGCGGCTCGCCCGCGCCGACCAGGCTCTTGAGCTTCACGTCATAAGCCGCCAGGTCCTCTTGGATGAGCATGCGCCATACGGTGGGCGGCGCACACAGAGAGGTCACGCCCTTGTCGGCGATGACTTTTAGCGTGGCGGGCGCGTCGAAGCGCGGCTGGCGATAGATGAACACCGTGCAGCCGGCATCCCAGGGTGCGAACAGGTTGGACCAGGCATGCTTGGCCCAGCCGGGCGAACTGATATTGAAATGGATATCATCGGGCTGCAGACCGAGCCAGTACATGGTCGACAGCGAACCGACCGGATAGCTTTGATGCGTATGCAGTACAAGCTTCGGCAGGGAGGTGGTGCCCGACGTGAAATACAGCAGCATCGGGTCGGTGGCGAGGGTTACGCCCTCCGGCTCGAAAGTCTTTTCGTAGTCATAGGCATCTTCGTAATTAACCCACTGCTCGCAAGGTTCACCTGCGACGATGCGGACCAGCCCCTCTGCCACGCCTTCAAATTTGGGAACATGCTCATTGGTGGTGAGCACATGAGTGACACCACCACGCCCAAGTCGGTCGCCGAGATCCTTCTTCGATAGCAGCGTGCTGGCTGGAATAACGAGGGCACCCAGCTTGATCGCGGCCAGCATGGTTTCCCAGAGTTCAATGACATTATCGAGCATGATCAGCAGGGTATCGCCCCGTCCGAGCCCTTGATCGCGCAGAAAATTCGCTACCTGGTTGGAGTTCTGTCGCATCTGTTCGAAGCTGTAGCGGTACTCGCTGCCGTCGGCATCCACCAGCCAGAGTGCGATCTTCTCATTGCCTCTGGCGTAACCATCGAACCAGTCGAGCGCCCAATTGAACTCGTTCAGCTCGGGCCATTTGAAGGTCTCGTAGGCGCGGTCATAGTCTTCGCGCAGGTCCAGAAGTTGCTGACGAGCCGCCTTGAATGCGTCTGCCGATTGCATCGCTTTCTCCTTGTTTCACAGTCGGCGGTCCAGGATCGGCCGCTATAGTTGTTGTATTGTGGCTCGCCGCTTAGTCTCGCAGAAAGCTCTGGTCTATAGGTTCATAAAACAAAAGTTTAGCTGAGCATCTGACCAACTGCCACGTATCAACTGACGTCCATGGATAGATATGGCTATGCACGAGAGAACAACCCACATCAGCAACGATGCTGAAAAAATTTGTGCTCGTATCGTCTTCCCAAACCTTAACTCCAGATGACTTAACGCTTGCATCAGGAGCGTACCGTGTCTGCACTTGTATGGCCGCAATGCCATTTCCGGACTAATTTATTTCAGATAACAAACAGCGAGGTAAATTCATGAACAGCCATGCCTTCCAGCTCCGCCTGGCTTTGTAACGCCTGGGAGATTCGCTGGCATTGGCCTGCGGGAAAGCGGGTTGCGAGGTTTTGCTGGAACTTCTGTTTAAGCAGCGGAATCGCGGCTTCGCGACGGCGGCGGTGGCCTATTGGATACTCGACGACCACGTTTTCTGTGCTTGAGCCATCTTTAAAGAAAATTTGCACTGCGTTGGCAATGGAGCGTTTGCTTGGGTCCAGGTAATCCGCTGTGTAAGCTTCGTTTTCGACCACTTCCATTTTGCCTCGCAGCTGATCAATCATTGGGTGGGCACTGTGAAAGCTGTCTTCGTAGTGCTCGGCTGTGAGGTCGCCAAATATCAGCGGCACGGCTGTCATGTATTGCAGGCAGTGGTCGCGGTCTGCGGCGTTGGCCAGGCTGCCTACTTTAGAAATAATGCGAATAGCGGATTCGTGGGTGATCAGTACTATTTTATCAATATCTTGCAGGCGGTCTTTCACTTGCGGGTGAAGTGTAACGGCGGCTTCCGCGGCGGTTTGGGCGTGGAATTCTGCAGGGAAAGACACTTTGAACAGGATGTTTTCCATCACGTAGGAGCCAAATGCCTGTGGTAAAGAAAGCTGACACTTATCCGCAGGTTTGATTTTTTGGTCTTTGTTGGTTTTGCTGAACAGCACGTCGTTAAAACCCCACTGGGGCGCTGTGAGTGCGCCAGGTATGCCCATTTCGCCGCGCATGGCGATATCCGCAAGGCGAACGGCCCTGGAGGTGGCGTCGCCAGCAGCCCAGGATTTACGGGAACCGGCATTGGGGGCATGGCGGTAGGTGCGCAGGGATTGGCCGTCTACCCAGGCGTGTGACAGTGCTGACAATAGCTGGTCGCGGTTGGCGCCCATCAGGCGGGCTACCACGGCGGTAGACGCGACTTTTACCAGCAGAACGTGGTCTAGCCCTACCCTGTTGAAGGAGTTTTCCAGCGCCAGTACGCCCTGGATTTCGTGGGCCATGATCATGGCTTCCAGCACGGCTTTCATGGCGATGGGGGATTTGCCTTCGGCCACACGTTTTTGCGACAGGTGGTCGGCTACTGCCAGTATGCCGCCCAGGTTGTCCGACGGATGGCCCCATTCAGCCGCCAGCCAGGTGTCGTTGTAATCCAGCCAGCGAATAATGCAGCCAATGTCCCAGGCGGCTTTGACCGGGTCCATACGGAACGATGTGCCGGGTACTCGCGCGCCGTTGGGTACGATCGTGCCCTCTACCAACGGGCCTAAATGCTTGGTGCATTCCGGGAATTTTAAGGCCAGCAGGCCGCAGCCCAGGGTGTCCATCAAGCAATGGCGGGCGGTGGTCCACGCCTCGTCACTTTTAATCTTATAGTTGAGGACGTAGTCGGCGATGGTTTGCAGGATGTCGTCGTAATCCGGGCGTTCGTTGAGGTCGAATGTGGCAGACATGAATTTTCTCCTGTGTGACATTTGCGGGCAAAAAAATACCCCCGGCTGGGTCTCCAGCCATTCCCTAAGGATAGCCGGTTATCCGCGCGGGGGTGTTTTTAGGTCTGGAAAGCTGCGGAGCTAGAACGAATCTCCGGGAATTCTTACCCAGCCTTCCATCAGCACTCGCGCGCTGCGGCTCATGATGGCCTTGGTGGCTGTCCACTGGCCGTTTACTTCTTTGGCTTCGGCGCCCACCTGCAAGGTGCCAGACGGATGGCCAAACGTGACCGAGGTACGGTCACCGCCGCCAGCCGCCAGGTTTACCAGCGTTCCGGGAATAGCGGCTGCCGTTGCTATAGCGACGGCCGCTGTACCCATCATGGCATGGTGCAGTTTGCCCATAGACAAGGCTCTAACAACCAGGTCTATGTCGTTGATGGTAATCGCTTTACCGCTTGAAGCGCTGTAGTCCGCAGGCGGCGCAACAAACGCTACTTTTGGTGTGTGCTGGCGCGCGGCAGCTTCTTCGATGTTCTGAATTAGCCCCATTTTCACCGCACCGTAGGCGCGAATGGTTTCAAACATCGCCAGCGCTTCGGGGTTGCCATTAATCTCATCCTGCAGTTCGGTGCCGTTGTAGCCCACCGCGTCTGCATTAATAAAAACCGTGGGAATACCGGCGTTGATCATGGTTGCTTTCAGAGTTCCAACGCCTGGTACGTCCAGGTCGTCCACCAGGTTGCCGGTGGGGAACATGGCGCCTTCGCCGTCGGCCGGATCCATGAATTCTACTTGTACTTCGGCCGCTGGGAAGGTGACGCCATCCAGCTCGAAATCACCGGTTTCCTGCACTTCGCCGTTGGTGACCGGTACTTTGGCTATGATCGTTTTGCGTATGTTGGCCTGCCAGATGCGGACGGTGACTATTTCTGTCACTGCGCCGTTGTCTGGTATGCGCTCTTCGTCCACGTAGCCACTGTTGATGGCAAAGGCGCCGACCGCTGCGGTGAGGTTGCCGCAGTTGCCGCTCCAGTCCACAAAAGGCTTGTCTATGCTGACCTGGCCGAACAGATAATCTACGTCGTGGTCTGGCTGGGTGCTTTTGCACAGGATAACAGTTTTGCTGGTGCTGGACGTTGCGCCGCCCATGCCGTCGGTCTGCTTGCCATAGGGATCGGGGCTGCCGATCACCCGCAGCAGCAGGTTGTCCCGGGCCGGGCCTGGGGCTTGTGCACGCTCGGGCAGGTCATCCAACCGGAAGAACACGCCTTTGCTGGTGCCCCCGCGCATATAGGTGGCGGGGATTTTTACTTGTGGTGCCTGGATCATAAGACCGCTCATGCGACCGCCCCTTCTGCCTCTAGGAAATCCTGAGCGAAGCGCTGCAGCACGCCGCCAGCTTCGTACACAGACACTTCGTCTGCGGTATCCAGGCGGCAGGTAACAGGCACGTTCAGGGTTTCGTCGTTGGTACGGTGAATAACCAAAGTCATGGTGGACCGCGGGCTCATATCGCCTTCTACGTCGTAGGTTTCTGTGCCGTCTAGCGTCAGAGTCAGGCGGGTGGTGCCCGGCTTGAATTCCAGTGGCAGTACGCCCATTCCGACCAGGTTGGTACGGTGGATACGCTCAAAGCCTTCGGCGGCGATGGCTTCTACGCCAGCTAATCGCACGCCTTTGGCGGCCCAGTCGCGGGAGGAACCCTGGCCATAGTCGGCGCCGGCCACGATGATCAGCGGCTGCTTGCGTTCCATGTAGGTTTCAATGGCTTCCCACATGCGCAGGTTTTTGCCTTCCGGCTCCACACGGGCCATAGAGCCCTGAATAATGTCGCCCTTGTCGTCACGAACCATTTCGTTCATCAGTTTCGGGTTGGCAAAGGTGGCACGCTGGGCGGTCAGATGGTCGCCGCGATGGGTTGCGTAGGAGTTGAAGTCTTCCTCTGGCAGGCCCATTTTGTGCAGGTATTCACCAGCAGCACTGTCCATCATGATGGCGTTAGACGGCGACAGGTGATCGGTAGTGATGTTATCCGGCAGAATCGCCAGTGGGCGCATGCCTTTCATGGTGCGCTCAGCTGCCAGTGCGCCTTCCCAGTAGGGCGGGCGGCGAATGTAGGTGCTCTTCGGGCGCCAGTCGTAAAGGGGGCTTTCGGCTTCTTCGAACGCGCCCAGATCAAACATCGGGATGTACACCTGTTTGAACTGTTCGGGCTTAACGCTGGATTTTACGATGGCGTCGATTTCTTCATCGCTTGGCCAGATGTCTTTTAGGGTAACCGGATTGCCGTCTTTGTCTTTGGCCAGTACGTCTTTTTCGATGTCAAAACGCACGGTACCGGCGATGGCGTAAGCCACAACCAAAGGCGGCGAGGCCAGGAACGCCTGTTTGGCGTAGGGGTGAATTCGGCCATCGAAGTTGCGGTTACCCGACAGTACCGCGGTGGAGTAAAGATCGCGGTCGATAATTTCTTTCTGGATTTTCGGATCCAGAGCGCCAGACATGCCGTTGCAGGTGGTGCAGGCGTAGCCGACGATACCAAAGCCCAGCTTTTCCATTTCTTTAAGTAGGCCGGCCTCTTCCAGGTACAGGCGGGCGACTTTGGAGCCCGGTGCAAAGGAAGATTTCACCCAGGGCTTGCGCACCAGGCCCAGCTCGTTGGCTTTTTTCGCAGTCAGGCCAGCAGCAACCACGTTGCGGGGGTTTGAGGTGTTGGTGCAGGAGGTAATCGCGGCGATGATCACTGCGCCGTCTGGCATTTTGCCTTCGGCTTCTTCCGCCAAGGCCCTTTCCAGATTACCGGCAATGCCCTGGGCGTGCAGATCGCTGGTCGCTACGCGGCGATGAGGGCTAGACGGGCCAGCCACGTTGCGCACAACGGTGGACAAGTCAAATTTCAGCACCCGCTCGTATTCCGCTTCGACCAGCGCGTCGGCCCACAAGCCAGTGTGCTTGGCGTAGGTTTCTACCAATGCGATCTGTTCTGGCTCGCGACCGGTCAGCCTCAAATAATCGATGGTTTGCTGGTCGATGTAGAACATGCCGGCAGAGGCACCGAATTCCGGGGTCATGTTGGATATGGTAGCACGGTCGCCGATGGTCAGGCTTTCGGCGCCTTCGCCAAAGAATTCCAGGTAGGCGGATACAACGCGCTCTTTACGCAGGAACTCGGTAATGGCCAGCACGATGTCGGTCGCGGTAATGCCCGGCTGGCGTTTGCCAGTGAGCTTCACACCGATGATATCCGGCAGGCGCATCATGGACGGGCGGCCGAGCATGACGGTTTCTGCTTCCAAGCCGCCGACGCCAATGGCGATAACGCCCAGGCAGTCGATGTGCGGGGTGTGGCTGTCGGTGCCAACGCAGGTGTCCGGGAAGGCGACGCCGTCACGGGACTGGATCACCGGAGACATTTTCTCCAGGTTGATCTGGTGCATGATGCCGTTGCCGGCGGGAATCACGTCGACATTCTTAAAGGCAGTTTTGGTCCACTCGATAAAGTGGAAACGGTCGTCGTTACGGCGATCTTCAATGCTGCGGTTCTTTTCGAACGCGTCTGGGTCAAAACCCGCGGCTTCTACCGCCAGGGAATGGTCCACAATCAGCTGTGTGGGTACTACCGGGTTCACTTTTGATGGCTCACCGCCTTTTTTAGCGATGGCATCGCGCAGACCCGCCAGGTCAACCAGAGCGGTGGTACCCAGGATGTCGTGGGTGACCACGCGGGCCGGGTACCAGGGGAAGTCCAGGTCTTGCTTGCGTTCGATAAACTGCTTTAGTGATTCGGTGAGCATGTCGGGTTCGCCGCGGCGAATCAGTTGCTCAGCTAAAACGCGGGAGGTGTACGGCAGTTTGGCGTAGGCGCCAGGCTGTATGTCTTCGATGGCCTGGCGAGTGTCGAAATAGTCCAGGTCGGTGCCTGGTAGATTTTTGCGGTAGTGGGTATTCATATTTTGGGCTCTCTACGCAACAGGGGGCGGATTTGAAATCCGTCCCCTGTCTGGCGTTGGGCAATGTGGTCAGGGACAGAATTAAATTCTGTCCCTGCTTTGGCGGTCATAGGGGACAGATTTGAAATCTGTCCCCGGTCGAGGTTGGGTAATGGGGGACAGATTTGAAATCCGTCTCCAGTCGAGGTTGGGTAATGGGGGACAGATTTGAAATCCGTCCCCGTCGGCAATCTGTCCCCGCTTTGTCTCGGCGTTAGCGCTTTTCGATCGGCAGCCATTCGGCGTGATCGGGGCCGGTGTATTCGGCGCTTGGGCGGATAATGCGGTTGTTGGCGCGCTGCTCTTTCACGTGCGCGGTCCAGCCGGATACCCGTGACATCACAAAAATAGGCGTAAACAGTTCGGTAGGAATGCCCATGAAGTGGTAAGTAGAGGCGTGGAAAAAGTCGGCGTTGCAGAACAGTTTCTTCTCGCGCCACATGACTTCTTCACAGCGCACAGACACCGGGTAAAGCACGGTATCGTTCACTTCTTTCGACAGTTTTTCAGACCACTTCTTGATGATGATGTTGCGTGGGTCGGAATCGCTGTAGACCGCGTGGCCGAAGCCCATGATTTTTTCTTTGCGCTGCAGCATGCCCATCAGGCCTTCTTCGGCTTCGTCCGGGGTTTTGAATTTCTGAATCAGTTCCATGGCCGCTTCGTTGGCGCCGCCGTGCAGCGGGCCACGCAGGGTGCCGATGGCGCCGGTTACGCAGCTGTGGATGTCAGACAAGGTAGAGGCACATACGCGAGCCGCGAAGGTAGACGCGTTGAATTCGTGCTCGGCGTACAGAATCAGGGAAACGTTCATCACCCGTTCGTGCAACTCGCTCGGCTTTTTGCCGTGCAGCAGCTCCAGGAAGTGGCCGCCGATGGAGTCGCAGGTACCGGTGGTGTCGATGCGCACGCCTTTGTGGGCAAAGCTGTACCAGTAATTGATGATACTCGGGAACACAGCCAGCAGGCGGTCGATTTTGTCGTCTTGCTCGCTGAAGTTTTGCTCGGTTTCCAGGTTGCCCAGCATGGAGCAGCCGGTGCGCATGACGTCCATGGGGTGGGCGTCTTTGGGGATATTTTCCAGCACGGTTTTGAGTGCGTCTGGCAGAGTGCGCAGGCTTTTCAGCTTGGCTTTGTAGGCGTCCAGTTCCTGCTGGTTTGGCAGTTTGCCTTGCAGCAGCAGGTAGGCCACTTCTTCGAACTGGGCGTTGTCTGCCAGGTCGCTAATGTCGTAGCCACAATAGGTGAGGCCGGTTCCGGTTAAGCCAACGGTGCACAGTGCGGTTTGACCGGCGACTTGTCCACGCAGCCCTGCGCCACTTAATTTTTTTGTTTCAGTCATGGGTGCTCTCTCCCTCAAAACCGGGGACAGATTTGAAATCTGTCCCCTACTTGGTTGTTTGACACAGGGGACGGATTTGAAATCCGTCCCCTGTCCACTCTCGCTAGATCGGGGACAGACCTAAGGTCTGTCCCCGATACCGTCCCCTATCTCAGCCTTTGGTCTGCTGGAAAAGCTGGTCAAGCTTCTGTTCGAAATCGTGGTAGTTCAGGTAGTCGTAGAGTTCCATGCGGGTTTGCATGAGGTCGATTACGTCTTTTTGGTCGCCCTTCTCCAGAATGTTCTGGTAAACCGTTACGGCGGCTTTGTTCATGGCGCGGAAGGCGCTGAGCGGGTAAAGCACCATGCTGGCACCGGCGTCGCCCAGTTCTTTGCGGTTGTACAGGGGCGTCGCGCCAAATTCGGTGATGTTGGCCAGTAGCGGTACATCGCCCAGGGCGGCGGAGAAGGCTTTGTAGTGTTCCAGCTCGTTAACTGCTTCAGCGAAGATGCCGTCGGCGCCGGCTTCTATATAAGCTTTGGCGCGATCAATAGCGGCTTCCAGGCCTTCTTTCTGGAACGAATCGGTACGGGCCATGATGAAGAAGTCTTTGTCGGCACGGGCGTCAACGGCCGCTTTAATACGGTCTACCATTTCTTCTTTGGACACGATTTCTTTGTTCGGGCGGTGGCCGCAGCGCTTCTGGGCGACCTGGTCTTCAAGGTGAACAGCCGCCGCACCGGCTTTTTCCATTTGCTGAATGGTGCGGGCGATGTTGAATGCGCCGCCCCAGCCGGTGTCTATGTCTACCAGCAGCGGAATGTCTGTGGCGGCGGTAATGCGGCGCACGTCTTCTACTACGTCGTTCAGGCTGGTCATGCCCAGATCTGGCAGGCCGTAGGAGGCGTTTGCAACACCGCCACCAGACAGGTAAATAGCCTGGTGCCCTACCCGCTCGGCCATCATGGCTGCGTAGGCGTTAATGGTGCCAACAATCTGCAGGGGCTTGTTGTCGTTCAGGGCTTTACGAAAACGGGCGCCCGGGGAAAGTTTGCTGGACATGGTGTTGCCTCCTTTGGATAAAAATGACGAGGGCTTGCTGATCAGAAGGTCAGTTCGCCGTCGCGGATTTTTTGTTCAATGTTTTTTCGTGCTGCGTGAATGTGGCGTTTCATCAGAAATTCCGCCAGCTCACCATCCCGATTGGCAATGGCATCCACAATATTGCGATGCTCGCCCAGCGCCATGTGCGGGCGCCCGGACGAG
This sequence comes from Marinobacter gelidimuriae, assembly GCF_000372805.1. GTDB lineage: Bacteria > Pseudomonadota > Gammaproteobacteria > Pseudomonadales > Oleiphilaceae > Marinobacter > Marinobacter gelidimuriae. The sequence goes on from NZ_KB889888.1 coordinate 22,324, forward strand.
GTACTTAAACGGTAGCGGTACATGCGCACCATGTAGTACAGGTCGCCCAGCAGCATTTGGGTCAGCTTGGTGTTGCGACTGCCAGTGGCGATGCGGTGATGAAAATCGTAGTCGCCCTCGGCCTGGTAGTACGCCTGGCCCTGGGCTTGTTCGATCATGGTTTCGTGGGTGTCGAGGGTGGCGCGCAAGGCGGCAATTTCGGCGTCTGTCATGCGTTCGGCGGCCTGTCGTGCGGCCAGGCCTTCCATGAGTTCGCGTATGCGATAGAGCTCTATTAATTCGTCTGCGCTTACGGAGACGACTTTCACCCCGGCATGGGGGCGGCGTACCAGCAAGCCCCGGGATTCCAGGCGGCCCAAGGCTTCGCGCAGCGGCCCGCGGGTTAAATGAAAGCGGGAGCAGAGCTCAACTTCACCAATTTTTTCGCCCGGGGTCAGGTCGCCTTTCACGATCGCCGTTTGCAGACAATCGAAGGCTTCATCAGCGCGGGTATAGGCCTGTGGGACGAATTCCAACATACTTTGTTAACAATCCTGTGAGTGATGTTGAGAAATTACGCGCCATCACACGGATTGTCAACAATCCTTCAGTATAAGACGTTACATCTGACGCATTACAATTCCAAGAATCGGGCCTGTTCGTCGGCCGGCGGCGGTGTGTACTGGTAAAGCCACACTTCAGAGACCGGTTGCCCGCTGAGCATCAACTGCAAACGGATGTCGATGGGAGCACCCGATTCACCGGGCACCAAATCAAACATTGCGCGGTAGCCCTTAATCGAGTCCAAAGGGCGCACAGACGCTATCTCTACCTTGCCACTGCTGGTGGTAATGGCAGCTTCCAGCTCGGCATCGGCCCCCAACATACTCAAACCACCGCCACCGAAATCGATCGCAAAACGCCAGGAAAATACGTCCCTCTGCTGGCCTATAACGCCGCCAAGCCCGGTGCGGGTGGCTTGCACTTGCGCCAACTTGTCTGGCTGCACCGGTGGCTGTTCACCCCAGGTCAGAGTGTAAGAAAACAGGTGTTCTTTGCCAACAGCCAAAGGCTTCTGCGGGTTCCAAAATGCCACGATATTGTCGAATGTTTCGTTCCCCGTGGGGATTTCAGTGAGCATTACCTGCCCTGGACCCCAATCGCCTTTTGGCGCGATCCAGGCGCTTGGCCTACGGTTGTAGAACACGCCGTCGTCTTGGTAGTGCTCAAAGTTCCGGTCGCGCTGCAACAGGCCAAAGCCTTTCAGGTTATTGTCAACAAAACTGCTGACATGAACGTTGCGGGGATTCATCAACGGCCGCCATAGCCATTCGTTGTTGCCGTTTTGAATCGCCAGGCCATCTGAATCGTGAATTTCAGGGCGCCAGTCGTACGCCATACGGCGATCGTTTTCGCCCATTTGGTACATGCTGGTTAGCGGTGCAATGCCCACCCGTTCGATGGCTTTTCGTGGGTAGAGCGCCACATCCACGTCCATCACTGTATTTTGTCCCGGCTGAATACGGAAGGCATAGGCACCGGTAACGCTGGGAGAATCCAGTAACGCCCAGACGGTGACGAAGTCCTGACCGGGTGCCGGTTTTTCGAGCCAGAAGGTGGTGAAATCGGGGAATTCTTCTTCCCGGCTCATGCCCGTGTCTACGGCCAGACCGCGGGCAGACAAACCGTACTGCATGGATTCGCCCACCGCACGGAAGTAACTGGCGCCCAGAAAAGACGCCAGATCTAACTGGAAATTGGTGTAAAAATGCAGGCGAAAGCCAGCGTAACCAAGATTCGATTCCAGATTACCCAGTGCCTGTTTGCCGCTGTAGTCGAAGTTGCTCTGACGATATTCCAGGGCCCGGGCGATACCGCCATCCACTTCGAATATTTGCACTGGCTTTTTGAAGTACAAGCCAAGATGGAAAAGTTGCACCTGAAACAACAAATCGTCGCCGCGCCAGAGCGCATCCTGGGGCTTGAAGCGGATAGCTTGGTAGTCATCCCAGCTTAGGGTGTTCAAGCTTGCGGGGATGCCGCTGGTTTGCGGTTGGTAGGCTTTGCCGGCCAGATGGCGGGCATGGCCTTTGAGCCAGGCGTAATCAAAAGACCCGCTGCGTTTTGTGCTGCGAGCCACCTCACCCGCCTGCAGCCGGGCCGGCATGGGTAAAACGCCCAAAACAGTAGCAGCAGATACGGCTTTTAGAAGAGAGCGACGGCGCATTATTAAACCTCAAAAGTCGGTGTGGTAGGTTGTCGATGTTCTGTTGTTGGTCGATAGTCAATTGTTGGTTGAGTCCGTTATTCGTCACTATCCAGTTGTTAAAGACGGGCGCTCGCCTGGCCCCAATAGCTTTCCGTTGGCGCAATCCAGGCGCGGCGATGAAGCTCGGCCAGGGCCACTCTGTCTTCGCATAATTCGCTGATCTGTTTCTTGTTCAGTGCCGCCGGGCCGGTATGGATGCATTGGTCCACCAGACCGCTAAGCCTTTCGGCACGCCCGGAATGGCGATCTGGCCGGGCCAGCGCCAGTTGTTGCTGGTGAACCAGCGGCACCAGAACGGCCTGTTCAAAGTGGCCAAGGCTCCAGGGGTTGGCCGGCTGGGCGCGATTTTCAGCGGCATTTTTCAGCAACGGCAACGTTGCTAGCTCTTCAGGAATCAGCAGCAGCCCGGCGCGGCGTATGGCTTGGCCCACTCTGACCCGGCTGAGCAGCACCGAGGTGGGCCCCGCCAGTATTAAAGGCACGGCCACGGGCAGCGACCAGATAAAAAAGCTGACATCCAGCCACCAGGCGAACACCGCCCAGCTTCCGCCAATCACGAACCCCGGCAGATGGGTGATCAAGGCTTCGCGCCAGCCGGTTTCTTCGGTGCGGTTTTGCCCGGCCCAGCTTAAGGAAACGTTTAACAAAGATGCTATGACGAAGCGGCTGTGGGCCAGCATGCGGATGGGTGCCAGCAACACCGAGAATACAATTTCGACCCACACGCTTAAAAACAGCCGCAAAGGGCCACCAAAACCTTTGGCCAGGCCGTGAATGATGGCGTCGATAATGGCCAGAAATTTTGGCACGAACAGCAAGGCCAGGGTGCTAAGGGCCAGGGTAAGCGCCCACTCTGGCCGCCATTCCGGCCACAGCGGGAAGAGCCCTTCGTGGCCTGCCGGAAAATATTCGATGGGCGACAGCGTTAATTGCGCGGCGGCCACTGTGGTTAACGCCAGGAACGCCAGCCACAAGGGCGAGGCCACGTAGGCCATTATGCCGTTGAGAAACGCCATGCGGTGCGCCAGGCGGATACGGCGGCCAAAGCACAGAATCCACAGGTGCTGCAAGTTGCCTTTGGCCCAGCGGTTGTCCCGTGACAATTCATCCGCCAGCGTGGGGGGTGACTCTTCAAAACTTTCGCCCAAACCGGGCTCCAGCCAGACTTCGTAACCGGCACGGCCGATATAGGCCGCCTCGACAAAATCGTGGCTCATGATTGGCCCTTTAAACACGCCAAAGCCCCGCAATTTGCGCAAGCCGCAGTGCTGCATAAACGGCTCTACCCGCAGTATGGCGTTGTGGCCCCAAAAAGCGGCGTGGCCCATTTGCACGGCGGCAAGGCCGGTCGCGAAGAGCGAAGAATACAGGCGGTTGCCAAACTGTTGCAGACGGGCAAACAGCGACTGGCCGTTAATAATAGAGGGGTTTGTTTGCAGTATGCCGACCTGGGGCTCGCGCTCCATCAACTGAACCATACGCACGATGGTGCGCCCGCTCATCAAGCTGTCGGCGTCTAACACCACCATGTATTTGAAAAGCCGGCCCCAGCGCCGCAGAAAATCGGCGACGTTGCCACTTTTATAGTTCAGGTTAACGCCGCGGCGGCGGTAAAACAGCCGGCCGTGGGCGCCCAGCTCGTCACATAACTGATGCCATTTTGCCTGTTCTTCCAGCCATATTTCCGGGTTGCGGCTGTCTGACAATATGAAAAATTCAAAGTATTCAATCTGGCCGTTGCGCTCCAGCTCGTGATACACCGCTTTCAGCCCGCTAAACGTCCAGTGCACCGGTTCGTGGTACACGGGCAGCACAATGGCGGTTTTGACCAGCGGGGTGTGTTCCAGATCATCGCTGCTGTAGCGGTTCAGCAATGAGTGCTTATCGCCACCCGTCAGCCGCAACACAAACCCGACCACCGCGGTCCAGAAACCCACGGCAATCCAGGCGTAGAGCAGTGCAAACAATACCAGCAAGCCGATTTCCACCGGAGTGCCGCCGTGGTAAGGCATGATCCACAACAAGTAATAGCTGGCCACCGCGGTTTGGCCGAATACCAGCAGCGCCAGCAAGCTGCGCCTTATTCTGGCTACGGTGCGCCAGCGCCAGAGTTTCTTGGGGGCCCGATCATTCATAACCCATGCTTCCCCTGAGCAGCTCTGGCCCGGCTTCAAGCGACAGTTTTGGTTGTGGCAACTCGAAATACTGGGGCAGAAGCTCCATAACCAGCTTTAAATAATCGCCATCAGGGGCCTGCTGCAAAGCGTGACCAACCAATTCAAGCGCGGTACGGCATTCATTGACACCCGGCTTGATTCCGCTGCCGCGAAGGTAGGCTATTACCCGGTCCAGTGCCTTCTGGCACGGTAGCTGCTCCACGTTTATTCCCTCGCCTGGGCTAAGTCAGGCAGCTGATACAACCAGGTTTCAGACACCGCATTCGGGCCTGCCAATAATCGCGCTCTTAGGGATGTGTCCTTATTGGGCGAAGGCTTAACCAGCATCGACAGGCGCCAGATGCCCTGCTCTGGCAAGTGCTCTACAAAGTGTTCCAGTATTTCGGCGTTGTCGTTGGTACCCACTTCGCTGACAACCGGAACGTTGGCGGCGTTCAAGGTTTTCCCCTCAAAGTCGACGACCACCCGCCAGGTACCTTCCAGGTTGCGATTATTTTCGCCCTGGTTGGCGCCATTAATTCGGCCAGCACCCACCCAGGTGTCCACAACGCGGCCAATATTACCGTCGAACGCGGTATGGTCTCCGAATCTAAGGCGGTACTGGAAATTCAGTTCTGCGCCCTGCTCGATTTTCTGACGCGGTTTCCAAAAGGCCACGATGTTGTCGTTGGCTTCAGAGGAGGTGGGAATTTCCACCAGCACAACTTCGCCCGCGCCCCAATCGTCGGTATTGTCGATCCAGGCACTGGGGCGCTTTTCGTAGTGGGCTTCTGCGTCGGAAAAATCATCAAAGCGGGTATCGCGTTGCATCAGCCCGAACCCTTTCAGGTTGGTCACTTGAAAAAAGTTCATCCTCAAACTGGTGGGGTTTAGTAATGGCCGCCACACCCACTCGGTCAGTTCAGCGGATTTTTCATCCTGTATCAGCAGGCCGTCAGAGTCGTGAACCTGGGGCCGCCACTCCCCCGCTGGCTGGCGGGTGTTCTCGCCGAAATAGAACATGGAGGTTAACGGTGCTAGGCCAATCTGGTCGATATTGCTACGGGCAAACAGGCGGGCGCTGACCTCAATGCCGGTGGCTGTGTCTGGGGTGATCACAAAGCGGTAAGCGCCGGTTGCGCTGGGGCTGTCGAGCAGCGCGTAAACGGTCATGGTGCCCGCGTTGGCGGCTGGCCGCTCCAACCAAAACTCGGTGAATGCCGGAAACTCTTCGCCGGAAGGTAAGCCGGTGTCTATGGCCAGGCCCCGGGCCGACAGGCCGAAACCGTTATCGGCCCCGACACCGCGAAAATAACTGGCGCCAGCGAACACCAGGAACTGGTTGCCCTGGCGCTCAGGATTTTTGATTGCGGACGATGCTTGTAACGGCCAGGTCAGCCGAAAGCCCGCGTAACCCAAATCGGCGGGGATACGCTTGGCCAGATCCGGAGAGGGGTACGTAAAGTGATCGCGATTAAAAATCAGCGGCCTTACGCCCTCTTGATCCACTTCATTCAAGGTGACCGCGTGCCGGTATACGCTGCCGGCGGGCACCATCATGACCTCAAAGTGCTTTTTGCCCGCACTGGCCGGCTGGCGCCAAAGATTGACTTCGGGCTTGAAGCGGATTGACTGGTAGCGGTCGTAAGGCAATGCGGTTAAAAATTCAGGAACCGCGCTGGGTGCTTTGTATGGCGTTTGCGCCAGCGCCTGAGCTTTTTCGGTGACATCGGCAAAACCAAAGCTCCAGACCGGAGCGCTGGCGCCTAGGCAAAATACGACAACGCACCCGTTTACAACACGGGCTGTCCTTGCAAGCATGGCTGGTATTCCCTGAGTTCAATTCAATTTGTTATGACTATACAACACCACGGTGTTGCTGCGCTTTATGTGACAACGATGTAAGAGGCTGTCCACGAACCAAAACAGGACAATTCCGAGCGGATTTAGGGTGTCAGATATCGACCGTCAGGGATAAGCGGAAGTTTGGCGAGTTGCCTGCATCGGGTAGCAGGGGAGAATCACCCAGTACCCGACCAATTGAGGTGCTTGCGCGCATGTAGCGGGTTCTGAGTTGCAGTGAGAGTTCACCGGCGTCGGCGTTCAGATACTGATCATACCGGGTGCTGTGAACGTCAGCCCAGCCTCGCAGTAACGACAACCGCGCTCCGGCGCGAACGCCCGTGATAAAAGGAACGTTAAAATCCGGCGTATCGGCGTCTATTCGAAGCCAGCCACCGGATGCAGCCGTGTGCGAGCTGCCGGCGAACCCCTCCAGCAACTGTGAGCCGGCAACGCGGATCTGCTCTGCGGCAGGCAGTTGATCGGTGCCGGTCTGGTAGCGCCCACTTAACCCCAGGTGCCAGTCGCTCATTTCGCGGCCGAGGGAGCCACCCAACAGCATCTTATAAAAATTTTCAGAATCCCGGTAGCCATCCTGGGTGGGTGCCTGTCGGCTATCTATGCTTAGCCCGCGGGAGAAAGTGACCATTGTTGCGGCATCCCACCCGTAGAGTTGTATTAACTCGCGCTTGCCACTCATCCCCAGCGAAGACACCTGTGCAGCGGTGGTTTCAGCCCACTCGCCTTGCTGCATGCGTCGACTTTCGCGAGTGCGATGACGCAGAACGCTGTCGAATTGCAGCCCCTGCCAGACAAAAAGTGCCCGTCGCGCCGAAAAGTTGGTTTCGTCTGACAGCACATGCACTTGTTCGCGCAATGTGCCTGATACCTGATCGCTGTAACGACTATTGTTGCGTGTACTGAATGCAAAGTAATTGCCTTGCAAGGGGAAACTGTAACTGGCGAACAGCGATTCACGGCGGGCGCCTTCGCGGGCTCGGCTGTTGCGGTCAAAAACCACGCCCAGTAAATGTTCGCGGAACACCAGACCGTCGGCGCTGACATCCAGCGAGCCGTTCATCTCATCATCCGATAACGTGCTGTTACCGGTGACAGACAAAGCAGACCACAGCCCTGCAGCAGCAGCGGGACGGGCCAGTCCGCAGGTACTGGCAAATAAACCGATAATCGCGAACATCAGACGAAGCAATAGCACAAGCAGTTCCGAGGTTTTTGGCAGACAGAACAAAGACTGAAAATTCAAAAAAGTGAAGGGGAACCATAAGCCATGAGACTTCCTATGACCAGCCTGAATTCTCAAAATTGAAAACTTTAATAATTCAATTTTTCAATAAGTTATTACACAATGTTAAATAACTTATTGACATTCAGCCTATTGCGCCAAATCTGCTAGCGTGCTGAACTAATACACCATAAACTAGCCGTGAGATGAATTCTTTGATGGGAACTGCATTTTAGCCATCAACTTCGGTAAACTTTGCCAATACTGACTTTCATAAGGACGCTGAAGTCAACTACCCCGCCTTAAAGGACGGGGCTTGTAGAGAACATTCTGCAAGCCAGGTTGACCGGAAAGCGGTAACCAACCCGCTACGTTCGTGACAGGTCGTTAAGACCCACCGCCGAATGCTTCCTCAGTTCGGCGCTCTGGAAGACTCAGATCATGCTGGCGAAAGGTAAAACGCCGAAGGTGTGAGTCGCTGCGACATCGCAGGAGCCGGTCACGGACATTCCCGAGGGGAGACGAATCGCAAGATTCGCGTCACAAGTCCCGTAAGGGAATTCATTGAAAGGAAAGTAATGTCGGTCTTGGTACTGGATAGAAGCAAGCAACCACTGATGCCGTGCACCGAAAGGCGTGCGCGGCTT
>NZ_KB889889.1 GCF_000372805.1 Marinobacter gelidimuriae
TGCAGCAGCAAATAGACGCCTCATGCGCTCATCCAAGACCCACGTAAGTTTCTCGAATCTGGTGCGTATGTGTTTAATGTCGTCATCAATAACAGCCATGACAACACTGTAACATCTTGGCAATTATTTGTTACAGTTATTGTTTAACAGTTCCTAACCCCTTGCTCGCCAAGGAAACCCGTCACAATCGGGACAAATTGCTGGATCATGGCGCTGTTCATGCCCAGCGCCGAGAAGGTCGACTGCACTCCGCTCATGGACGAAATATTGGAGAGCAGACTTTTGCTCAGACTGCTGCCGTCCCCCAACCGGCTGGATAGGCCCGGAGCTTCGCTCGTAAGAGAGCTCATAGCACTTGTGCCTAGCTGATTTTGCGCCAGCTGCAACAATGCACCGGTACCACCAACCGCCTGAGCGTCGGTGACGCCGAGTTGACCCTTGAGCTGCCCTAGCAATGGCCGGGCTTCACCGCTGACTTCCGTTGCTGAGAAAAGTGCTTGTGCTCCGCTGGACAAAGGGTCATTCAGGCTGAATGCGCCAGCGGTCGGTGCTAGCAGGTAGATGCTTGAAACGAATAGGAACTTTTTGAGAATAGCGTTCATTGGAGTGTCCTGGGGAATGTATAATCGACATAGTATTTTAAATTAGGGTGTCGGGGGCACAATTAAAGTCTAGGTTTCCCGGTTGTAATGCCCAAACAATAAACGGGACAAGGCGCGTGCCCAGCAGGTTTTCCGACATAAAACGCGGAAGGGCAGCTATCAGTTCGTGTTCTGGCTGGTAGTTGCCCCAGAGGCTATGTGCTTTCGGCAGTCGTTGGGTTTTGATGTGTCGACGTCTTTGCAGCCTCTAATTTGGTGATGACAAACACACCTACTTCTTCGTTTAATGCGAAACTAACCCCCTTAATTTATGAAACAGGAGTTCGGCAATGGCGGAATTATCAACTAAGGAACAACTGAGCAACGCGGTAAAAGACGCGATGCGGAATAGGGAAAAAACTCGGCTCGGCACTCTGCGACTGGTTCAGGCCGCGGTCAAACAGATCGAGATTGATGAACGCCGCAAGGTGAATGACGAGGACGTTCTAAAGGTGCTGGACAAAATGCTCAAGCAGCGTCGCGATTCCGCCAGTCAATACGACGATGCCGGTCGCAAAGAGCTGGGCGACATCGAACGGGCAGAAACGCTGGTTATTGAGGAGTTCATGCCCGCCGCCCTGACTGAGGATGACCTGGACGGCCTGATCCGTGCGGCCATCAGCTCAACCGATGCCCAAGGAATGCAGAGCATGGGGCAGGTGATGAACGAGCTGCGCCCGCAAGTACTTGGCCGGGTCGACATGGGCCATCTGGGCAAGAAAGTGCGGGCCGCGCTGGCTTGACACCTTCTCGTAAATTTGCAGAATTCAGAAGGAATGCAGGTTCGGGTTTTCCTGCTGGCTTCTCTCGATAGTGCCTGTGCCGTAGGCTTTGATGATGTTCGAAGAAATGAGTTACACCGCTCTGGCGGGCCAGATTGTTAGCCTGATTGCTCTGGGCTTCTGCATTGTCGGCTTTAACAGCAAGCGCGATGACCGGCTGATGGTGCTGTTGATTGCGGCAAACGTGGCCTTTGCGCTGCAGTTTGCGCTGTTTGGCAGTTGGACGGCGGCGATCCTGAGCTTTCTGGTGATCGGTCGCATTATGCTGGCGCGGCGTTATATGGGCAGCTGGCAGGTGATGCTTGCGGTGTTGGCGGTAAATTTGGTGGCTGCGTTACTGAGCTGGCGCAGCCCGGTAGATTTTTTCGCCATTGCGGCGGCTATTTTCGGCACCCTGGGCATGTTCATGCTCAGGGGCATTCCCATGCGGCTTATGCTGGCCGCCGCCGCGGTTGCCTGGATGCTGAACAATATTGCCATCGGTTCGGTGGGCGGCACGCTGGCGGAAGCCATGGTGCTGGTCGTTAACTTCATCACCATATACCGGCTGGCGAAAATGAAACGGCGTTATCCCGAGGCTTTCGAGAAAGCAAAAGAGTCGGGCACTTAGAAAATCCAGGTGCCTGAGCCACCAAGGCGTTCGCAAACGTGTTTGTGAAACATGAAATCGACCGGTCGCGCTGTCCGAATGTTGGCAGTGTCACGTCAGCACGGCCGGCCGGCTATTCAGCCACCGCGCGCCCCAAAAAGCGCTTCACCGTCAAGCCTTGAAACAGAATGGAAAACACCACCACCACGTAGGCCATCGGTAGAATCAGATCCCGCTCTGGCCCAGCGGGTAGCGCCAATGCCAATGCAACGGAGATGCCGCCTTTCAGGCCGCCCCAGGTTAGCGCCAGAATGGAGCTGGAGGTATGTTCCTGGAACGGTTTTAACGCCATCACGGGAACACCCACCGCCACCAGCCGCGCCAGAAGCACCAGCGGAATCGCTGCAAGTCCGGCCAACAGTACCGGTAATTCAAAGGTGACGATCAGGACTTCAAGACCAATCAGCAAAAACAGAACCGCGTTCAGCACTTCATCGATCAACTCCCAGAACGTATCCAGCTGTTGCTCGGTTTTTTCCGACATTGCGTATCGTCGACCATGGTTGCCAATCATCAGCCCCGCGACCACCACCGCCAAAGGGCCGGACATATGCAACCGGCTGGCGAGCGCGTAGCCGCCTGCCACCAGGGCAATGGTTACCAGAATTTCGACCTGGTAATTGTCGAGCCGGCGCAGCAGGTGATACCCCACCCACCCGAGTACAAAGCCCAACACCAATCCACCCACCACTTCCTCCAGAAATAGCAGGCCAATGCCCTGAAATGTAGCCTCTCTGTCTCCCTGTGCAATGCCTAGAATGGCGATAAACATGACCACCGCAACGCCATCATTGAATAGGGACTCACCCGCAATTTTGGTGGACAAGGCTTTCGGTGTGTCCACCGATTTAAGAATGGCCAACACCGCCACAGGGTCGGTGGGCGCCACCACGGCGCCGAAGAGTAGACAGTAGATAAAGGGCAACGGAATAGTAAGCCAACCCAGCACCAGCCACATGGCACATCCCACTAAAAATGTGGTGACCACGACGCCCAGAGTCGCCAGCAGCGCCACCAGCCATTTCTGATCGGCCAGATCGTCGAGATTTACGTGCAGGGCACCGGCAAACAACAAAAAACTCAATAAGCCGTTCAGCAATGTTTCACCCAGATCAACCTGCGCAATCAGCTGCTCTGCCCAGCGGGTCAGATCCTGGCCGCCCAGGTGGTTGATACCGACCAGAGCCAGCGAAAAGGCCAGCGAAAACGCCATTATGGCAATACTCGTTGGTAAACCGATAAACCGGGCATTGATGTAACTGAACAATGCGGAGAGGCTCAATAGAATGGCGACGATTTCAAACAGTGTCATGTATTCCTTGGTTTAGCAGGCGGGATCACACAACGATTGAACCAGATACGTCCGTCGACTTCCACCGGACGCTTGCGCTTTAACCGCAATGAGAGAAGCAAGCTAGCCGCCACGAAAATTGGGACAGATTTACTTTCTGCAAGTGGTTGGCCGGCTCGAAATGGGCGACTTGAGCACGAAAGTGCGGGCGATTATGGCGTTGGGCGTTGCCATTCCTTTGGTGCTGCTCCCGATCCTTTCCGTGCCAGGGCTTTTAGTCGGCCTGTAGCGTTCGATTCAACGCGATCCAGAATTATAAAACTGTTTTTCTTTTCCGATTTTTTCGCGATCTAGTATGAACACTCTAATTTTTCACCGTACTGTAGATCCTGAGATCGAAGTTCGACGGACTTTAGTCGACAAACTCGCTTGGTGAACCCTTCTTCAATCAAAGCGATCATTAGCAATCAGGAGGTTCAAAATGGGTAAACTCAAAATATATCAGCAACAGATTCAGGAAATTGTCGAGAAAGGTATCAATGCCGCAGAAGCGCAACAGAAAAAGCTGTCTTCCAAGCCTTTCGAGTACGCCGAGAAACTGGAATCTGGCGCTCGCGAATACAGTGTTAAGTCATTGCGCGAACACTACTACGGTTACAGTGAAACGCTGTTTAGCCAGCTCCGCAGCCTGAATTTGCGTATGGGTAGCTTTGCTGCCGACATCTTGTCAAAAATTGAGAAAGAAGCGGCTGAAGGCACCGATGCGGTCGCTGACGCGGTATCTGACGCCGCTGATGATGTAACCAGCGTAGCGCAGTCTACCAGGCATAAGATCAACACCAGAAAGCCGACTGCTACTAAAACCCAGACCAAGAAGACAACCACCACTGCCTCTGCCTGATAGAAAAGAATTGTGTGTCCTTGGGAGGCCTTCGTGCCTCCCTTTTTTTATGGTGCGCCAGGCATGGCGTGAACGGCCGTTACTGAACACTGAGAAATGGTAAAAACCCAAAGCGCAGGATGACACCCCGAACCTGGGTGAGCACGAAAAGTTCGGTACCAAGTCAGTCAATAAACGTCGGAAGTCTCTCGCAGTGACAGCGAAATCGGCCTACGCTTTGGTTGTTCTGGTTTTGGAGTTTATTAGTATGAAACAGCGTCACCTGTTATTACCTATCGGCCTGATACTCACGCTTACTGCCTGCGGAAATACAGCTCAGTTCTCCGTTGCCGAGGGAACCGGCCCTGATCCCGCATTACCCAGCCCGAGTGAATCCCTGGTTCCCACCGTCAATATTGCCAAAGCCGCCGGCTGGCGGTTGTACGTGTTTCACTACGACCCGCTTGAAAAGGGTGAGCCGGGTGATATTCCAACCGATGACGTAAAACAGGCCATGCACCTGGCCCCAAACAGTTGGGCCTTGGGGCGTTAGGGTCTGTAAATTAAGCTTTACTTCACGTAAGTCGCGGCTAAACTGGGAAATAAGGGAAACAGACCTCATCAAGCAGGCGTTTTTCCATAAGTGTAATTTTTTCGCTAAAGTAGCAAGCGATGTTGAGCCGTCGGTAAATCCGCCGAGTGCAGATCTCGCCAACTTCTACCGACCATAATGACAATTATTGAGGTGTGTTTATGAAACGCCATGCTTTTTCCGCCGCATTTGCCGGCACCCTGCTGAGTGCTGCCATGTTTGCATCACCTGCGATGGCCCAAGACCAAGAGCAGTTCATCACCATCGGCACCGGCGGCCAGACCGGCGTTTACTATGTCGTCGGCCAGTCGATCTGTCGTCTGGTTAATCGTCTGGAAGACGCCAATATCAAGTGTAATGCACCGTCCACCGGTGGTTCTGTTGCCAACATCAATGGCATCAAGTCCGGCGAGTTGGACATGGGTGTCGCTCAGTCCGATGTTCAGTACCAGGCCTACAACGGCACCAAAAGCTTCGAAGGCGATGCCTATACGGACCTGCGTGCCGTTTTTCGGGTTCATGGCGAGCCTTTGACTTTGCTGGCGCGTGCCGATTCTGGCATTACCACCCTGGATGACCTTGCGGGCAAGCGCGTCAACATCGGTAACCCCGGCTCTGGCCAGCGCAACACCATGCAAGTGGTGATGGATGCCAAGGGCTGGACCGAGGACACCTTTTCGCTGGCGTCTCAGTTGGGTGCCGCCGAGCAAGCTTCAGCGCTCGGCGATAACAACATCGATGCGATGGTTTATGTGGTTGGGCACCCCAACGGTTCCATCCAGGAAGCGACCACAACCGTCGATGCTCGCCTTATTCCGTTGAACGACGAAGATGTTAAAGGCATAGTTGCCGAGTATCCGTACTACTCCACATCGGTGATCCCTGGTGGCTTGTACAAAGGCAATGACGAAGACGTCGAAACCTTCGGCGTGGCGGCAACTTTCGTGACCACCGCTAAGGCTGATGACGAAGTTATCTACCAGACGGTCAAGGCAGTCTTTGACAATTTCGATCGCTTTAAGCGTCTGCACCCGGCCTTCGAGAACCTGGTTCCCCAGGAAATGGCTACCCAAGGGCTTTCAGCACCGCTGCATGATGGTGCTGCCCGCTACTATCGCGAGCAAGGCTGGATTGAGTAATTTTGTTTTGATGGCTGTTTCTGATGGCTTTTAAAACCGAGTGACCGATGCGCGGATGCTTATAGGTATCCGCGCATTGCGTTTGCGCTGCCGTTTCCAAGCGCAATAATAATATCAATAGCAACCTGACTGACGGCGGATAGGGCTGAGTATGACGGACGACAATACAAAACCTTGCGACTCGAGTGCCGATCTGGAGGACATGGTCGCTTCCAGTGACTCGGGGGCCCGCAAACCAGCTGGCATGCCCGGAAAATTATTGGTTAGCATTGCGGCGGCATGGTCGCTGTTTCAATTATGGATTGCTTCTCCGGTGCCTTTCATTTTGGGTTTCGGTGTGTTCAGTGCGACGGAGTCCCGCTCCATTCACTTGGCCTTTGCGCTTTTTCTGGCTTACATGGCTTATCCCGCATTTAAGCGTTCGCCCCGCGATCGAATTCCCATCCAGGATTGGCTGCTTGCGACGGTGGCGGCCTTCTGCGGCGCTTACATGTTTATTTTCTACGAAGGACTGTCTCAGCGCCCTGGTGCGCCGATATTGCAGGACGTAATCGTCGGGGTGGCTGGGGTTTTGCTGCTGCTCGAGGCGACCCGCCGAGCGCTTGGGCCGCCGCTGATGATCGTGGCATCGTTCTTTCTTATTTACAGCCTTGCTGGCCCCTGGATGCCCGGTATTTTGTCCCATGGCGGGGTCAGCCTTTTTGGGCTTATTAATCACCAGTGGTTGACGACCCAAGGGGTTTTTGGCATCGCGCTGGGGGTCTCGACCAGTTTCGTGTTCCTGTTCGTGTTGTTCGGCGCTTTGCTCGACAAGGCCGGAGCGGGCAACTATTTCATCAAGGTGGCGTTCTCGTTGCTTGGCCATTACAAGGGCGGGCCGGCCAAGGCTGCCGTGGTGGCGTCGGCCATGACCGGGCTGATTTCCGGCTCGTCGATTGCCAACGTGGTCACCACGGGCACCTTTACTATTCCGATGATGAAACGCGTCGGTTTTTCCGCTGAAAAGGCCGGAGCTGTCGAAGTGGCGTCTTCGGTCAACGGTCAGATTATGCCGCCTGTCATGGGCGCGGCCGCGTTCCTGATGGTCGAGTATGTGGGCATTTCCTATGTCGATGTCATCAAGCATGCCTTCTTGCCTGCCTTGATCTCTTATATCGCACTGGTCTATATCGTTCACTTGGAGGCCTTGAAAGCTAACATGGAAGGCCTTGAAAGCAGCAATCCGCCTAAGCCCCTGGTGCGCAAGGTGATGGGCTTTCTCGGTGGGCTTCTGTTGATGATGGTGACGGCTATGGTCGTCTATTACGGCCTTGGCTGGCTCAAGCCGGTTCTTGGCGATGCCACTCCCTGGGTGGTCTCGGTTGGGCTGGCGGTGATTTATGTCGCTCTGCTTAAACTGGCAGCCGGTCACCCTGAACTCGAGTTGGATGATCCCAATCAGCCGATCTATTCGCTGCCGCAAACCAGGCCCACAGTGTTGGTTGGTTTGCAGTACATCCTGCCGGTAGTTGTGCTGGTCTGGTGTTTGATGGTGGAGCGCCTGTCGCCGGGTTTGTCGGCTTTTTGGGCCACGGTGTTCATGGTCTTTATCATTCTTACCCAGCGCCCCATTACCTCAATCTTCCGCGGTCGCAGCAGAATGATCGCCGATTTGCGCGAAGGCGCCATGGATTTGTGGGTTGGATTGGTCACAGGTGCCCGCAACATGATTGGCATCGGTATTGCCACTGCTACCGCTGGTATCATCGTTGGGGCCGTGTCGCAGACCGGGGTGGGGTTGGTGCTGGCCGAAGTGGTGGAAATCCTCGCGATGGGGAACTTGCTGCTGATCTTGCTGCTTACGGCGGTGCTTAGTCTGATTCTTGGCATGGGTCTGCCCACTACGGCCAACTACATTGTGGTCTCGGCGCTGCTGGCGCCGGTTATTGTTCAGCTGGGGGCGGAGAACGGCCTGCTGGTGCCGTTGATTGCGGTGCATCTGTTCGTGTTCTACTTTGGCATCATGGCTGACGTTACGCCGCCGGTGGGGCTGGCGTCCTTCGCGGCGGCGGCGGTTTCCGGCGGCGATCCTATCCGGACCGGTTTTCAGGCCTTCTACTACAGCCTTCGTACCGCGGCTTTGCCGTTCCTGTTCATCTTCAATACTGACCTGCTGCTGATCGATGTAACCTTTTTGCAGGGCATTCTGATCTTTGTGGTGTCGACAATAGCCATGCTGATCTTCGCGGCGGCGACTCAGGGCTACATGATCACCCGCAGCCGCTGGTACGAATCCGCTGTATTGCTGCTGATTGCGTTCACCTTGTTCCGGCCTGGGTTCTGGATGGACATGATTCACGATCCCTATGAGTCCATGCCACCTGCACAATTCGTGGAGGCCATGGGCAGTGCCGATGAAGACTCTACCTTGCGCATACAGATTGCAGGTCTCGATGCGTTCGGCGATCCCATGACCACCTATATGACCGTGCCAGTGCCAGACGGCGATAGCGGGCAGGAGCGGCTCGATAATCTGGGCCTGGAGCTGTTGATCGAAGGCGACAAGGCAATTGTCGATATGGTGGCCTATGGCAGCCAGGCGTCGGATCTTGGCTTCGACTTTGACCAGGAAATTATCGAGGTACTGGCTCCTGTTGACCGCTGGACCAAGGAACTGATGTGGATCCCCGCCTTCCTGGTCTTCGGGCTGGTCATAATGTTGCAGCGCCGGCGTCGTGATAATACGGCGGCTACCGCCACTGCTTGAAGGAGATTGCCATGTACAGCAAAATCATGTTGCCACTGGACCTGAACGAGGATGCATCTTGGTCGAAGGCGTTTCCCACGGCCTTGACGCTATGCAGAAGTTTCGACGCATCGTTGCATTTGGTCACGGTTCTGCCGGACTATAATATGCCTATAGTGGGGTCTTATTTTCCCAAGGACTTCGCCAAGAACGCCCATGAGGCGATAACCGAGGCTCAGCATGCCTTTATCAAGGCGAACGTGCCGGCGGATGTAAGGGCGCAAAGCGTTATTGTTGATGGCTCGCCCTGGGAGGCGATCATCAAGGTGGCCAAGCAACTCGATATCGATCTGATCGTTATGGCGTCCCATAACAAGCGTAAGTTCGCCGATTATGTGCTGGGCCCCAATGCCGAGCATGTGGTGCATCATGCCAAGATGTCGGTAATGATCGTGCGCTAAGCCTGTGCGTTGTGCAGCATGCCGCGGCTGCTTTTTTCTAAAAATCATTGATTGATTTGTCAGGGGCTGGAAACCACGTTGGTGATCCCGAATCCGATATTTTGGTATGGACTGCAGCATGCGCGTACTCATTGCACCTGACTCGTTCAAAGAGTGTCTGACGGCGAAAGCCGTTGCTGACGCGATCGCTGTTGGTTGGTTGCGTGGTGCTCCGGCTGACCAGGTGATTAAAATCCCCCTGGCAGATGGCGGCGAAGGCACAACAGCCACTCTTGTGGGGGCTATGCACGGCAAGTTGCACCAGACACGGGTAAGCGGCCCTTCCGGCGACCCGGTCAATGCCAGTTACGGGCTGATAGATAATGGCAAAACCGCCATCGTTGAGGTTGCAGAGGCAAGCGGCCTGCACTGTGTGGCCGAGCCTGACCGCAATGCGATGACAGCGTCCAGTTATGGCACCGGCCAGCTCATCATGGCTGCTTTGAAACACCGGCCGAAGACCCTTATCGTTTGCTTGGGTGGCAGTGCCACCACCGATGGTGGCGCGGGTTTGCTGCAAGCTATGGGCGCACAATTATTGGACAGTAAAGGCCGATCCATACCTCCCGGTGGTGAGGGTTTAAAATACATCAGCCACTTTGACATTGCCGGCGCGAAAGCAAGCTTGGCGGGTGTAGATGTCGTGGTTGCTTGCGATGTGACCAACCCCTTACTCGGCGACCTGGGTGCCGCAGCAGTGTTTGGGCCACAAAAAGGTGCTTCGCCAGACGACGTCAAAGTGCTCGACGCCAACCTTAGTCACTTTGCCCAGTGTGTGGAGCTAAATGGTTACGACATAAGCAGCTTTGCAGGAAGTGGCGCAGCAGGCGGCATTGGGGGAACGGTCGCCGGGATTCTTGGTGGGCTTTTAAAACCCGGTATCGAACTGGTGATGGCCGCCGTGGGTATGGAGGCGCAAATGAAGGCAGCCGATCTGGTGATTACGGCTGAAGGGGCGATTGATGGCCAAAGTACTTCTGGTAAAACGCCGACAGGCGTTGCCAAACTGGCACAACGCTATCAGGTGCCTGTTATTGGCCTTGCTGGCATGCTGGGGGGCGACAATACGACGGCCGTTCATGAGGCGGGCATTACGGCAGTTTTCTCGATTGCTCCGGGGCCAATCAGTAAAGGCGACGCTATCGCACATGCAGCGCGCTATCTTGAAAGCACCAGCGAGCAACTGGCTCGGCTTGTTTCAAGGCTGAAATAAAAAACTGAAACGGCGTAGGTTGCAGTAATACTCGTAAAGCGGGTTTATGTTTCGTATTCTCCGTTCTTTACCAAAGGCTGTTGAGCGACTTTAATCAAAGGAACTCCATGAAGAAAAAAGAGGAAGTAATGCTTGAAGCCGCTCCGGTAGCGACCAGGGAAGAGACGCTTCTTGGTGAAATCAGAGATCTTCTTAAGCAGAAATAACTCAATTCAGAGAGTGAGTGTCAACTGTTAGACGGCACGTGCGGGAGCACGTGCCGTCAGCACTCATACCAGCTCCGTTTAGCCAGTGCGGTGTTGGCGAGGAGATCGTACCGGTTGAAGTGGACGTCACGGAAATTCTTGGTTATCGGCCGACGTTAGGGCTCATCGTTTCTGCGGCGACATCTAACCGGTCAGCCTAGGCCGCCCATGCACAGGTATTTGATTTCGACATAGTCGTCGATGCCGTACTTGGAGCCCTCGCGTCCAATGCCGGACTCCTTGACGCCGCCAAAGGGAGCCACTTCAGTGGAAATTATCCCTTCGTTGATACCCACCATGCCGTACTCCAGCACTTCGGCGACCCTCCAGATACGGCCGATGTCCCGGGCGTAAAAGTAGGCGGCCAAACCGAAGGGGGTGTCGTTGGCGGTTTGCACGGCTTCAGCTTCATTGGAGAAGCGGAATACTGTCGCCACCGGGCCGAAGATCTCTGCATTGGCGATGCTCATGGCGGTCGTAACCTGGGTGAGTATCACCGGGGCGTAGAAGTTTTCTCCAAGTCCCTCGGCGTTGTCGGCCTGATGCAGGATGGCACCCTGTTCGACGGCCTCGGCCACCAGTCTTTTTACTTTGGCCACTGCTTTGGCGTTGATCAGGGGGCCGATGGTGACTCCTTCGGTCAAGCCGTCACCGACCTTCAACTGGGCTACGGCGCTGGCGAGCTTTTCGACGAAGGTGTCGTAGACGGAATCTTGCACCAGAATGCGGTTGGTGCAGACGCAGGTTTGACCGGCGTTGCGGAACTTGGATGCCATCAAACCGGCTACTGCCGCGTCCAGATCGGCGTCGTCGAAGACGATAAAGGGGGCGTTACCCCCAAGCTCCAGAGAAATCTTCTTGACCGTATCGGCGCATTGGCGCATCAACAGTTTGCCCACCGGGGTTGAGCCGGTAAAAGAAAGTTTACGTACCCGGCTGTCGTTACAGAGGGTTTGACCGACGGTGGCGGCATCTTGGCTGGTGACCACGTTAAAGGTGCCAGCGGGCAAGCCGGCACGGGATGCCAGCTCGGCCAGAGCCAGAGCGGAAAGGGGAGTGTCTTCCCCGGGTTTGACGACCACCGTACATCCCGCCGCCAGCGCCGGGGCGACTTTACGGGTGATCATGGCGATGGGGAAGTTCCATGGGGTAATCGCTGCGACTACGCCGATGGGCTGCTTAAGAACAATAATGCGTTTGTCGGGGCCGTGGGACGGGATAACGTCGCCGTAAACCCGTTTGGCCTCCTCGGCGAACCACTCGATAAAAGACGCGCCGTAGGCCACTTCGCCACGGGCTTCAGTCAGAGGCTTGCCCTGTTCGCTGGTCATCAGTTGGGCCAGGTCTTCCTGGTGGGCGAGGATCAGTTCGAACCATTTGCGCAGCGCTGTGGCACGCGCTTTGGCGGTTAGGGCGCTCCATGCGGGCTGCGCCGCTGCGGCGGCATCGATGGCGCGGGTGGTTTCCACCGCGCCCATGTCGGGCACATCGCCTACTCGGTCGCCAGTGCTGGGATTGGTGACGGTGTAGCTTCGGCCGTTGGCCGCCGCGCACCACTCGTCGTTAATAAATGCCTGCTGTCGAAGCAGCGCTGCGTCTTTAAGCGTTAATGTCATGGTTAGTGCTCTCGTTTGTGGTTGACCGATGTTCTGTGGGTTAAGTTTAAAAAAGTTTTTAATTCAAGGGATTACATGGGCATCTTAATGTTAAAGTTAGGGGTGTAGGATGGATTTTCATCATTTTGTTCGTAATTTCCTATTAAAGCTAGATACAAAAGTTAAATAGCCTACTTAATCATGCTTTTTAGTGATTTTCACTCACAAATCTAAGGTAAGCTTCTTATGCTTAGTTTAAGTCCATGTAAGTTTCGTAACTTATGACGTAACAAAAAAAACCAGAGAAACAAACTATGATGCGTAAATTAGCAACGACACTCGTATTTTCCTGCATTGCGTTCACCTCTGTGAATGCTACAGCCGATCAGCTTGACACCGTGATTCAGCGAGGCACATTGAACTGTGGTGTGGTTCTCGATTTCCCCCCCATGGGCTATTTTGACGGAAGCAATCAGCCCGCAGGTTTCGATGTAGATTATTGTAACGATCTGGCGACTGCACTCGGCGTGGAGTCAAATGTCCTCAATCTTACCTGGGGTGATCGGATCCCATCCCTGATTTCCGGAAAAACCGACGTTGTTATCGGCTCTACTTCCGATACTCTGGAACGTGCAAAATCCGTTGGATTTACCTATCCGTACTTCGTTTTCAAATTCCAGGTCATTGCCCCGAAAGACAAGAATATCCAATCGTTTGACGATCTTAAAGGCATGAAGGTTGGTGCTGCACTGGGTACTACCTACGAAACTGAATACCTTGCCTATGCCGAGAAAAATGGCTGGGGAACGGATAACTACACAGCGTTCAAATCTGAAAGCGATGCCTATCTGGGCTTGTACCAGGGCAAAGTGGATGCGGTTATTTCAACCAACACCAATATTGCCACCAAGCTGCAAAGCGAAGAATTCAAAGATTTCGCTGCCGGCCCTTTCGTACCCAACTATGACGACGTCGTAGGTCTGATTGCAAAAAGAAGCGAAGGCGCTTGGATTAGCTACCTGAACCTGTTCCTGGTGCATCAGATTCGCGATGGCAACATGAATACGCACTACAACAAGCACTTCGGTTCAGATGCGCCTGCTGATCTGATCCAGTCCTTGAGGGATAACAAGTAATAACGACATCGGTGGCCGCCAGTCAGGCGGCTGCCAATATTACTTGTCGACAGGCCAAGCGCATAACTCTTTGCGTAACGGCTTCGAACTCTGATGGGTGCTTTGAAAAAGCACCCATCAGATCCCTTCTTAACCACAGAAAGTGGCCAAGGTATGGATTATGAATTTCACTGGAACGTCGTGTTCCAGAATATGCCTGAGTTGCTGAATGGGGCCTTTGTAACCCTGCACGTATCTGTGCTCGCAATGCTCCTGGGTATTGTGATAGCGATACTGTTGGCTATTGCCAAGATGAACAACAGCAAGCCCTATTGTTATATTGCGACCACCTGGGTCGAGATAGCCCGAAACACTCCAGCGATTTTCCAAATTTATATGGCTTATTTTGGGCTGGGAGCTTTAGGTATTCATTTAAGCCCTTATGTTGCTGTGTTGAGCGCACTTGTATTTATCAATGCCGGTTACCTGACCGAGACTTTTCGTGGCGGATTTCAGTCCATCCCCAGCACACAGTACAGTGCTTCTAAATCTCTGGGCATGACCAGTATTCAAGTGTATCGATACATCATCCTTCCGCAAATGCTCAGACGAATCTATCACCCGATGACCAACCAGTTTGTCTGGTCTATCCTGATGAGTTCCTTGGGTATTTTGGTTGGAATGGGCGAGCTTTCAGGGACAACCCAAAGACTCCAGTCATTGTCATTCCGGACGCTTGAGTTCTTTATGGTGGCAGCGGTTATGTACTTCATCATCACTAAGTTGGTGCTGATCAGTTCGTCACTTCTTTCCCGCAAACTATTCAAAGGGGAAATCTGATGAACTCTTTGTTTACGCCTCTGTCCTGGAGTGACACCGGTTTTATTCTTATCGGTGTCATGAATACGGTGACCATATCGATAGTAGCGATAGTGTTGGGAACCCTGCTGGGTTTGGCCGTCGGTTTTTTGCGCGCTGAAAGCAGCAAGGTGGTCAACGTACTGCTTGGTAGTGTGCTGGATATACTCAGAAGTGTGCCGCTGATCATTCAGCTGATTCTTTTTTCGACCTTTGTTGGCGCAATGGGATACCCGCTCGATCCGTTTGTGGCTGGCTCCATCATTCTTTCGCTTTACACTATGGCGTTCATGAGTGAAGTTTTCCGTAGTGGTTTCGAAAGCGTGCATCAATCCATGCGGACCTCAGCTCGCTCTCCATAGGTCATTTCCTCGTTGATGGGTGAGCTCTAATTATATGATATTTTTGGGGAAATGTCTTAAGTTGATGACATTGAGTCTTTCCCTCCTGGTTGGGTGTTGCCCTAAGCGTCATCAAAGACTCGGCTCTGGTCTCTGTTATTGGTTATATGGAGCTGCTGCGTACGTCTGACCAACTCATCTCCCGTACCCAGCAACCATTAATGATTCTGATCGGTGTTGGTATCTTTTACTTTATTATTTCATACCCCTTATCGTCATATGGTCGGTATGTTGAAAGGAAAATGGCAATATGATCAGTATCCAGAATGTCCATAAATCTTTTGGTGATCTCGAAGTTCTTAAAGGTGTCAGTCTGGATGTCAACGACGGCGAGGTCGTGAGCATTATCGGTGGCTCCGGAAGTGGCAAGTCGACCCTGCTGTATTGCATCAATGCCATCGAGAATATTCAAAAAGGCAAAATCATCGTGGATGGTGTTGATGTTCATAGTAAAGAGACCAATAAAGATAAGCTGCGCCAAAAACTGGGCATGGTATTTCAGCAATGGAATTCCTTTCCGCACATGACCGTGCTGGAAAACGCGGCTCTGGCGCCCAGAATCGTCAAAAAAATGAGCAAGGCAGAAGCGATTGAAGTCGCCAAAAAGGAACTCGTGCATGTTGGCCTGGGTGACAAGTTTGACGTTTACCCTACCAAAATGTCTGGCGGCCAACAGCAGCGCCTTGCGATTGCCCGCGCCCTTGCCATGAAACCTGACTACATGCTTTTTGATGAGGTTACATCCGCCCTTGATCCCGAATTGGTGGGCGAAGTTCTGGATACATTGCGTCTGTTGGCGGATGAGGGAATGACCATGATCTGCGTGACACATGAAATGGGTTTCGCGCGCGATGTGTCTGACCGCGTGGCTTACTTTCACGAAGGTGTTATTGCCGAGCTTGGTGAGGCTAAACAGGTTATTACCGATCCGCAAAACCCGCTAACTCAGAAATTCCTGTCAAAAGTGCGCTGATAAGACATTCCTGATTTGAACTTGTAAGGGGTCGAGTGAAAACTCGACCCCTTTTTTAGTGCTCTTGTTACCGCATTGCATCAAGCGCTTTTCGATAGGGCGGGCTGTTATAACGTGAGGCAGCTCAGCACACATGCAGGGTGTTGATTCTCCCGATTAACGGGATGGTGGTGCGTACGTTTAGGGTTTCTTGTCTGGGTTCGGCTCGGGAGGTGGCGTAACGCTTTCAGGGCTGTCCTCATAACCGCTCCTGAGAGTGTGGGTTTGCGAGTCATAGTTGTCCCGAAGTTCGTTTTTTATTGTGCCGCTCCAGAGTGGTGTCCCAATAAAGTAACCGGCACGCCCGATAACATGAGCTGCGATCGGCGAGGTAATCAGGATGAACACGACAATAGCGAATGCCCTTGCCAATACGACGCCGTCGGCAAAGAAAAACGCCACTCCAGCCATCGTAAACATGGCCCCCATGGCGCCCGCCTTGGTGGATGCATGCATACGTGTGGGCAGGTCCGGCAGGCGAACGATGCCAACGGCAGCCAACAACATGAAGCCGGCGCCCACCAGTAGCAGTATGGATACGATGATATCCGTCATTCTTGCGTCCCCCGTTCCAGAAACCGCGCAAAGCCGATGGCTGCAAGAAACGCGGTCAGGGCGATAACAATCGCGACGTCCAGCAGGCTTGAAATACCGGTGTCAATCGCATGAACCCCGACAAAGCCCACCACGATCGATGCAATCAGTTCCAAAGCCACCACTCTGTCTGGAAGAGATGGGCCCCGCGTCAGGCGAATGAACGCAAGCAAGAGCGCCAGGGAAAGCAGAAAATAAACAATATTGATGACAAACGGGATCACGTTTTGGCTCCTCAGCGCAAGATCTTCAGGATTCTGTGCTCAAGTTCCCTGAGGTCTTGCCGCAACTGTTCTTCATCCTGCAGAAACATGGCGTGTATAAAAAGCACCTTTTTGTCGTCGGATACGTCCAGACTCAGGGTGCCGGGCGTCAGTGAAATCACGCTGCTCAGGAACATAATCTCGACATCCGTGCGGGCCTCGAGGCGAAACGCAATAACGCCGGGCTTCATATGCCAGACCGGTGTGGCAACGTCGTAGGCGACGCGGAAATTCGCCTTTGCCAATTCCTTTGTAAAGAATACCAAAAACGCGACGACTCTCGGAATCCGCCTGGAGTAACCTTTAAGCACCGGCACCTGTCTTTGCAATACCATGAGTGCCAGATAGGCGAAGAAGAAGCCTGCCGCGAAGTTCATGCCGCTGAAGTCGCCACTCAGTGCTACCCATGCCAGCGCCAGCATGATGTTCCAGAAAAAACCGATCATTGCTGCGCCCCCAGAACCGCTTCGATATAAAGCTGTGGATTCAACAGTTGGTGTGCCGCCATTTCTGCCAGCTCATAGATCGGCTGACCGTTAATGCCGATGAACACGGTGCAGGCGGCAAGGCCGATCACCGGCACGAAGTAGGCCCAGTTGTGTTTTTCTTTCACCTCGCCCCGTAAACGGCGCAAATCGGTCACGTGTTCCGGCGTTTTCTTCCAGAACACTTCCGCCCAGATTTTAATCATGGAATAGAGAGTCAGCAAACCGACCAGCAAGGCAATACCAGTGACAACATAGGCCTCCGCTTCCAGGCCGGCGCGGATAACCACGAATTTTGCAAAGAAACCGGACAGCGGCGGAATGCCCGCGAGTGACAGGGCGGGGATAAGGAAAAGCAGCGCCAAAAGAGGACGTTCTTTGTAAATGCCTCCGAGGTCCTTCAGATCGTAACTGCCGAGCAGCCGGTATGTGATACCGCTGATCAGGAACAGGTTCGTCTTAACAAGGATGTGGTGCATGATATAAAACACCCCGCCAATAATGGCCAGCGGCGTGAACAGCGCCAGGCCCAGAAGCATGTAGCCAATCTGGCTGACAATATGGAAGGACAGGATCCGGCGGAATTCGAACTGCGCGGCAGCCCCAAGCACGCCGGTCAGCATAGTCAGCGCGGCAGCCCACAAGAGAATTGTATGGGTGTAGTCGACGTCCTGGGTAAAAATCAGCGTGAAAACGCGATAAAGGGCGTAGACACCTACTTTGGTCAGCAGGCCGGCGAACAGTGCAGAAACAGCCACCTGGGGGGGTGTGATAAGAAGCCGGTAGCCAGAAAAATAGTGGGAAGGCCGCCGCCTTTATACCGAAGGACACCATGAACATTATCGATATGACGGTGATCATACCGGGGTCTTCAATGGTGGCTACTTTTTGAGCAATGTCGGCCATATTCAGTGTGCCGACCGTGCCGTAAAGCAAACCCACCGCAGACAGGAAAATGGCCGAGGAGAACAGGTTCAGGGTGACGTATTTTATCGCGCCCTCCATTTGTGCCCGTTCGCCACCCAGGGTTAGTAGGGCGAAGGAGGCGAGCAGCATCACCTCGAACCAAACAAAAAGATTAAAAATATCGCCGGTCAGAAAAGAGCCGGCAACCCCTGCCAGCAGCAGATGCATCAGTGGATAGTAGCCAAACTTCTCGTGACCCTTGGGCGTGGAAGCCAGCGAATAAATGGCGATGGCCAGCCCTATGATGCCGGTCAGCACGATCATGATGGCACTGAGCAAATCAGAGACAAACACAATGTTGAACGGCGCTGGCCAGCTTCCCATTTCCATAACCAGAAACCCCTGGTCTATGGTGGAGCGCAGCAACCATACGCTGGCTGCAAGAAGCAAAGCGGTCGCCAGCACGGCAATAATGCGCTGATAGCGAACCGAACGCCACAGTGCTATCGACACTGCGCCGGCAGTCAGCGGTATCAGAATCGGTAGGGCCAGTTCCAGGTTCAAGTGTCCGTATCCTTCATCTGGTCGAGGTCATCGGTTCCCACGACTTCATAGGCGCGGCGTATCAGAACCACTGCAAATGCCAGAACACCAAAGGCAATAACAATCGCTGTGAGGATCAGCGCTTGGGGTAGCGGGTCCGCTATGGCGCCCAATGGTGCATTGGTCCCTTCCGGAAGCAGCGGCGCAGCATCCTGTAAATCGCTGCAGCGAACAGGATGCCGACGACATAAGCCATCAAGCTTTCCATACTGGCTCTCCTTGTGTGTTCAACGGGGGCGAGTGGTTACGATAATCCTGAATCATTCCTCCGACTCCATCAGGTTGATCACAAACGTCATGATGGTTCCGAGCACGGCCGCGTATACGCCGATATCAAAAATTAACGGTGTGGACAGCTTAAGATAACTGTCTCCAATTAAAGGCACTTCCCACCAATGGGCCGTCAACATAGGTTCTCCGGCCAGGAAAGCGGGAATCGTTGATGCAAGGGCGAATAGCAGGCCCGCCGATAGCAGATCCCGGGGGTCGACCCGAAGAATGCTCCGCGTGGCTGTCGCACCGAATGCGAAGGCGTAAAGCACGAACGCGCCTGCAGCCACGAGCCCGCCGATAAAACCGCCGCCGGGCTCGTCGTGCCCCCGGAGCAACAGGAATAACGAGAACATCAACTGCAGCGGCATAATGAAGAGTGCCGCTGTGTGAAGAATCAGCGTGTTGGCTTTCATGGTTTGTGCTGATCCTTCGCCTTCAGTTTAATCATTGAGAGCACACCCAGTGCCGCAAGAGACAGAACAAAGATTTCGCCCAGAGTGTCCAGCGCCCGAAAGTCCACCAGAATGACGTTCACGATGTTGCGCCCGTAGGCAAGCGTTGCGCTGTTCTCAATGTAATAGCTTGAGATGCTCTCGAAGTACTGCACGTCCAGCGCCGCAAGAATCACCAGGGTCATAACCACGCCGGCGAAAATGGCGACCGCAAGGTCGCGATAGCGTTCAAACGGGGACGACAGGTTGCCAAATTCAGGCAGTTTGAACAGCACCAGCACCAGCACCAGCAGAATCACTGTCAACGTCTCTACCAGCAGCTGGGTGATACCCAGATCCGGCGCGCTGAACAGAATGAACGTGAGTGCAACACCGAAGCCAAGCACGCCCATGGATGCAACAGAGCCAAGGCGTGAATGGGTCGTGCTGGAGAAAGTCGCGGCCGCCACCAACAACAGCGCAATGCCCCACTCATAAAAGTGACTGTCGGCAAGGTTCAGTGTCAGATTGATACCGTGCTGAGTCAGCAGGGTGTAGCCGGTTAAACCGAAGGTCACGGCAACCAGAATCAGCAGGTACAGCCCAAGCACACCGTTCTGAAGTACCCGGGCTTGCCAGGCGGCGATGATGGTGATGCCTTCCATGAATTTGAAATACCCAGCCTCCGGGCCAAATCGTGCGGCTGACGTATTGATCGCATTAAGAGGGGATCGGAGCCGATTCCAGCAGGCCAGCAGGCCCCACCCCAGAAGCAGACTAATGACCGACAGCATCAGGGGCTTGTTGACGCCATGCCAGAGCGCCAAATTGGTTTCGACGGCGGCCCCATTGACGCTTCCTATCGCTGCCTGCAGTAATGCAGCTTCGGGAAGAAAAGGCACCAGTCCAAACACCAGGGCAGTCACCGATAGCACCGCCGGGCCAATCAGCATGCCAAAGGGCGCTTCATGGGGTTTTTTTGGTGTGTTGCCGCTTTTCCCGAAGAACGGTTTGATCGCAACCAATCCGGCCACGCCCACAAGCAGCATCGCCGCCAAGACCGTTGCGATGGTTAGCCCGGCTGACCAGATTGGCGATTCAAGGAGAGACTCAAACAGCAACTCCTTGGCGATAAAGCCGAACAGCGGCGGCAACCCTGCCTGGGAAAGAGCGGCGAGGCAGGCAATTGCCGCCGTAACCGGCATGGCCTTTCGCAGCCCGCCCATGACGGTGATGTCCTTGGTGCCGGTCTGGTGATCCAGTGCCCCGGCGACCATGAACAGGGCGCCCTTGTACAGAGAATGCGCTATTAAAAAACAGATAAAGGCGGTCAGGGCCAGTTCCGTGCCCACGCCAATTAGCATGGTCAGGGTGCCCAGCGCCATTATGGTGGAATAGGCCAATACTTTCTTAATACCGGTGCTACTGAAAGCCAGATAGGCTCCTGTCACCGGTTTCGTTACGTTTTACGTTCAGACCCCCACGTCTTTGACGTTCTCCATCACCACAAAGGTGCTGGTTTGTAAAACGTGGGGCAAGGCTGAAATCTGTTCACCGAGAACTTGCCGGTATTCAGTCATGTTGCGAGTGCGGACTTTGAGCAGATAATCGAAGTTACCGGCAATCATGTGGCACTGCTCAACGGCGGAGATCTGGATGACTGCCTCGTTGAACGCGGTGAGAGCGTGGCTGTTGGTGTCGCTCAGTTTTACCTCCGTAAACGCGATGTGGCTTTGTTGCAATTTGGTGTGATTAACCAGTGCTGTGTAACCGGTAATGTACCCCTGTTCTTCTAGCCGCCGCATACGTACCTGACAGGGCGTCTTGGACAGTCCAACCCGGGACGCTAGCTCGGTGACGGTGACTCGTGCGTTCTTCTGCAATTCGCGAATAATTGAGTGGTCAATCCGGTCCAGTTCCACGATCATTATCTCCTGCTGGGTGTGCACCGGTCTGTTTGAACTTTTCCGTATTTCATACGTAAAAAGTTGAGGATATCCGAAATTTGATTGCCTGGGTTTTGATTTTGCATCCATCCATCGACTTCTGCAAAGCACGGATATTACGGCTACGCTTAAGCTTTAAAAGCGTGCTGTAATCAGGGTGAATAGTGGTACTTACGTTTTCAGATCTGGGAGTTTAGCCTATCTAGTCGCGCTGTCTCAGAGTTTCTGTCATTTTTTACCCCCAAGAAAAGACAAAATGGCCTGTAAATCCCTTTTTTACAGTGAAAATGTTTTTGCTGTTCTCGGTAGAATGCGAGCACGGTGAGTAAAACAAACAATGATGAGGGTACAACCATGAGACCGCAGCAATCAGAGACTCCCGCAGTTGTCGACAGCCGACAGGCGATCCGTGATTACAATCTTGCGTTCGAGCATGTCGTGGTTCACGAGATGATTGCTGGCGCTCAATTATCCCCGTCCGAGAGCAAGGCCATCTCTGCCAGAGC
The DNA here is from genome assembly GCF_000372805.1 of Marinobacter gelidimuriae. Lineage (GTDB taxonomy): Bacteria > Pseudomonadota > Gammaproteobacteria > Pseudomonadales > Oleiphilaceae > Marinobacter > Marinobacter gelidimuriae. The sequence continues at coordinate 21,646 of NZ_KB889889.1, forward strand.
GTCCGACCTGGTTCGCGGCGTTCGGAAGAGCGCCAAGCCCACCATCATGGAAAAATTCCTGGCCGAGTATGGGCTGACTACGAAAGAGGGTGTTGCTCTCATGTGCCTGGCTGAGGCCATGCTGCGTGTGCCGGACGCTACGACTATCAACGACCTGATCGAAGACAAGATCACGTCCGGGTGCTGGGGTGACCATGTGAGCAAGGCCTCTTCCTCTTTGATAAACACGGCGACCATCGCCCTGCTGATGACCAGCAACCTGCTCAAGGATTCCGAGCGCAAAAGCGTGGGCGAAGTCCTCCGCAAACTTCTGAAGCGTTTGGGTGAACCGGTGATTCGCACGGTGGCAGGCCAAGCCATGAAGGAGATGGGGCGGCAATTCGTTCTGGGGCGCGATATCAAGGAAGCCCAGAAAGCCGGTGAAGGCTACATGAAAAAGGGCTACACCTACTCTTATGACATGCTGGGAGAAGCGGCCCGCACGGATCACGACGCCCAGCGTTACTACAACGCCTACTCTGACGCGATCGACAGCATCGCCAAGCATTGCAGTGGTGACGTTCGCAAGAATCCGGGCATTTCTGTCAAGCTCTCTGCACTGCTTGCACGGTATGAGTACGGCAACAAAGAGCGGGTTATGAAGGAGCTTGTGCCCAGGGCTATGCGACTGGTCAAAAAAGCGGCCGCCGCTAATATAGGCTTCAATATTGACGCGGAAGAGCAGGACCGGCTGGAACTCTCAATGGACGTCATTGAGGCTCTGCTGAGTGATCCTGAACTTGCAGGCTGGAATGGCTTCGGCGTATGTGTGCAGGCTTACGGTAAGCGTGCGCCTTTCATGCTGGACTGGTTGTACGGAATCGCCGAAAAATACGATCGTCGCATCATGGTGCGGCTGGTTAAAGGTGCCTACTGGGACGCTGAAATCAAGCGTGCCCAAGTCATGGGCCTGGACGGATTCCCTGTGTTTACCCGCAAGGCCTGTAGTGATGTGTCGTTCTTGTCTTGCTCTACCAAATTGCTGAACATGACGGATCGCATTTACCCTCAGTTCGCGACCCACAACGCGCACTCCGTGTCGGCAATTCTTGAGCTGGCCAGAGTTCGTGGTGAAGCCAACTACGAGTTTCAGCGCCTGCATGGTATGGGTGAATCTCTGCACGGCCAAGTTATGGGCGATAGCGGCGTACCCTGTCGGATCTATGCGCCGGTAGGCCCCTATCACGAACTGCTGGCGTATCTGGTTCGTCGTCTGCTGGAGAACGGTGCCAACAGCTCCTTCGTAAACCAGATTGTGGATGAAGATATTTCGCCTGAAATGATCGCAAAAGATCCGATCGATCTGGTTAAGGAAATGGGCGACGACATTTCCAGCAAGGCGATTGTGCGTCCAGCCAAACTTTTTGGTGAGAATCGCCGCAACTCCAAAGGCTGGGACCTGACTGATTCGGTCACCATTGAAGCCATTGATAAGGGCCGCGATGCTTACAAAGAGCACCATTGGAAAGGCGGGCCGCTGATTGCGGGTAAGGTATCGGGCACCGAAGTACAGGTAGTTCGCAACCCGGCCAACCCGGAAGATTTGGTGGGTCATGTTACCCAGGCCAACGAAGCCGATATCGAAACCGCAATTTCTGCCGCGCAGAAAGGTTTTAAGTCCTGGTCTGCCACGCCCGCAGAAGAACGTGCCGCCTGCCTGCGTAAAGTCGCGGATCTTTATGAAGAGAACACCCTCGAGCTGTTTGCACTGGCCACCCGGGAGGCGGGTAAATCGCTGTCGGACGCCGTCGCTGAAATTCGTGAAGCGGTGGATTTTGCCCACTTTTATGCCAACGAAGGCGTTCGCTATGAAAACAGCGGTAAAGCCATAGGCCCGGTGGTGTGTATCTCACCCTGGAATCTTCCGCTGGCTATCTTCACCGGTCAGATTCTGGCTAATCTGGTGGCGGGTAACGTCGTTCTGGCCAAGCCAGCCGAGCAAACGTCGCTGCTGGCCGTTCGAGCAGTAGAGCTGATGCATAAGGCAGGCATTCCCAAGGATGCGATCCAACTGGTGCCGGGCACCGGTGCCACTGTGGGTGCGGGCCTGACTTCGGATTCCCGTGTAGCCGGCGTCTGTTTTACCGGTTCTACCAATACCGCCAAGGTCATCGACAAGGCCATGGCCGAAAACCTGGCACCGGATGCCGTCTTGGTGGCAGAGACCGGCGGCCTGAACGCCATGATTGTAGATTCCACCGCACTGCCGGAACAGGTCGTTCGTGATGTGCTGGCTTCTTCCTTCCAGAGTGCGGGCCAGCGTTGCTCTGCGCTGCGGATGTTGTATGTGCAGAAGGACATTGCCGATAGTCTGCTGAAAATGCTGTACGGCGCCATGGAAGAACTTGGCATTGGTGATCCGTGGCTGCTGTCTACAGATGTAGGCCCGGTCATTGATGAACCATCTGCGAAGAAAATCATCGATCACTGCAAGAAGTTCGAGAACAAGAACCAGCTTCTGAAGAAACTGTCAGTGCCGCACAAAGGCAACTTTGTGTCTCCTGCGGTGATCAAGGTGAACGGTATTGGGGACCTGGAAGAAGAAATCTTTGGCCCGGTTCTGCATGTGGCTACTTTTGATGCGAAAGATATCGACAAGGTAGTGGATGACATTAATGCAAAGGGCTACGGCCTGACCTTTGGTGTTCACAGCCGGGTAGACAGCCGAATTGATCGTATCTCCCGTCGCATCAAGGTGGGTAACATCTACGTCAACCGGAATCAGATCGGTGCGGTCGTGGGTTCTCAGCCGTTCGGCGGCGAAGGTTTGTCAGGGACTGGTCCGAAAGCCGGTGGCCCGCAGTATGTGTGTCGGTTTATGAAAGGCGAGACGGTACAGCGGCCGGCGGAGTCGGGTGGCAAGAATGTGGATGCAAGAGCGCTGGATAGCCTGATCGGCAAGCTTGGTAAAATGAACACCCAAGAGCCTAAAGCGCGTATTGAAGTCATGAACCGGGTCTTCGACAGTGTTCCGGAGCCTCTGGACGCCCACGCTGAGGAAATGCCGGGGCCAGCCGGTGAGAGCAACACTCTGACCAATCACGCCCGCGGCACTGTTCTGTGTCTGGGTCCGGATAAAGAAACAGCGATCGAACAGATGGTTATGGCTCTGGCACAAGGCAACAAGGCAGTGGTCATCGCGCCGGGTGTCAGTGATACCGTAGATCGCGCAGCGAAAGCCGGTTTGCCGGTGGTTGGTGTGGAAGGCCAGCTGGAGCCGGATGCTCTTGAAACCGTCAAGGGCTTCGAAGCAGCGGTCAGCTGTGGCGAGCATTCAGTGCTAAAACCGTATCGGCAGGCGCTGAGAAAGCGCGATGGTGCGCTGCTGCCACTGATTACCGAGCACAAACTTGATCAGCGTTACGTGATTGAGCGCCACCTGTGTGTTGACACAACGGCTGTTGGCGGTAATGCCAGCCTGATCGCTGCGTCTGAGTAAGCTATCCCGTAACAAGGCTCGGGTGGCCCATGGAAGGGCCGCCACGTTCGGTAATGGGAAGACCTAGACCGGCTCCGCTGCGATCTCCCGCAAGGCTTTGACCAGCGTTTCAGGTTCCTGGGCGCCAGAAATCAGATATTTGCCATTAACGATATAGGCAGGCACGGCTGAGACCCCAGCTTGCTGGTATTTAGCCTCGTCTTGTCTTACATCATCGGCATACCGGTTTGATGTAAGAACCTCTCGGGCTTCAGAACCGTTCAAGCCAATCTCCTCCACGCATTGGACAAGAACGTCCGCCTGGGCGATGTTTTCGGCGCGGCCGAAATAGGCTTCGAAAAATGCTTGTTTCATCGCCGTCTGCTTGTTGTGCTGCCCAGCCCACTTCACCAATCGATGAGCATCAAAAGTATTGCGGGTATAGCGTTCCTGCAGTTTCTCGAAATTCAGGCCGAGGCTGTGGGCGACGTCTATCATCTGGGCCTGATTTGCCCTCATTTCGTTTTCGCTGCGCCCATATTTGCGGCTCAGCGCCGGGAGTATGGGTTCGCCATCGCCGGATGGGTCCGGGTTGAGCTCGAAAGCGTGCCATTCGACGGCAAAATCCATTTCGTTTTTCAGTTCTGCCATGGCCTCTTCCAGCCGTGCATAGCCAATCGCACACCAGGGGCAGGCAATGTCTGACACAATATCAATAGTTACATGTTTCATGGAAAGTTCCTCCGGTTTCTGTTCAGATTCGATTCTGACCTAAAACTGCGTGACGACAAAACTGTGGCCCTAAAATCATTGATTCGATCATTACTGCGCCGCCCAGCCTTCAGAGTATGTATGGGGTCGGGTTGCGTGGATCCGGGGCCAAATGAATCAGTTGTCCGGTCTTCGATACCTGCGCGGCTTAGAAGACTAACCACGACCAGCAACTCTCAAATCTGGGACTAAAATTCGGGACAGATCTATTTTCTGCTAATCTGTCATCTATCCTCGTTCTATCATCTGGTTGTGGAGATGCAATGGCAAAGCCCACCGAAGCTCGACAACGGGCGATCCGGGTATCGATTTTATAGGTGGCCTGTTACCTGTGGTGGGAGATGCCTTTGATGCCATCTACAAGGCCAATACTGGTAATACACGGTTGATGAGAAGTTATCTGGAAGAGCAACTCGCTGTAGAGCCGCCGGTCTGGTAGAGACGCTTTCCGGCGAAGGCCCGTTCACAGTATTTGCACCCACCAACGCCGCTTTTGAAAAATTGCCCGCTGGTACTGTTGAAACCTTGCTAAAGCCAGAGAACAAAGAACAACTTCAGTCGATTCTGACCTATCACGTATTGGCTACCAAAGCGCCTGCGGCGGCAGCAGGGATGGCCGGGGCCTGGTGGCTGGCCTTCCGGGCTGGGCTCATGCCCTTGTGTTTGTCGGTGCGGTCGCTGCCAGGGTTTTTTTGGGGATGCCAGTCGCCCTGATTTGCTGGAAAAGGCGGGTATTGAACGGGCACGTCTGTTGATTGTGGCGATTGATGATCGAGATCGCGCTGTGGCGAAGGTGAATCATGTGAAGAAGTTCTTCCCCGGTGAGAATTAAAAGCCATTCCAGCACGTTCAATTGTGTCTTTATGGCAATAGTGTTCCGCTGTCAGATGCCTTAACGTTTAGTGATCAATAGCTGATAGTGATCCCGCTAATCATCACAGGAGAGACTTGTTTATGAGTACCTATAAAGCGATCAATCTGGTGAAGCACCTCAAGGGAAAACCCGGACCGGAGCTGTTCGAGGTGGTGGAAAAAACCGTACCGGAACCTGGCGACGGTGAATTTCTGGTCAAGCAGACTTACATGTCTAAATGGCGCTGGCGGTTTGTGCATTGCCGGGGCTGACCGCCACTCAGGGGCTGTTCGGCTGTGGTCATCCCAAGTCGGGTGAAACGTTGGTGGTGTCTGGAGCGGCTGGCTCGGTCGGCTCGATTGTCGGCCAGTTGGCCAAAGCTGAAGGCCTGCGGGTTATTGGGGTTGTTGGCAGCCAAGAGAAAGCGGACTGGATTATTAACGAGCTGGGTTTTGACGGTGCCGTAAATTATAAGACCGACGACCTGAGCGCAAAACTGGATGAATTGGTGCCGAATGGCATTGATGTGTATTTCGAAAACACCGGTGGCCCGATTCAGCACTACGTGTTCGATCGCATGAACGCGCACGGCCGTATTGTGGTGTGCGGGATGATTGCCGATTACACCGCCGAAACTCCACGCCCTGGCCCAAGCTGGGGGGATGCGTGTTATCAAAAAGCGCCTGACCATTCAGGGCTTCACTATGCCTGACCACATGCACAAGGCGCAGGAGCTGCAAGCCAAACTGGCCCCTTATGTTCAGAACGGCGATATCAAATATCGGACTCACGCTCTGGAAGGGTTGGAGTCGGCTATGGACGGCCTGAATCTATTCCTGAGCGGTGGTAACAAAGGCAAGTTGATGGTGAAGATCTAGTGTTTCTCTTTAATTAAAAGCAAGGAGATTCAAATGAAAGCTGCTCGTTTTTATGGCAAAGGTGATATTCGCGTTGAAGACATCCCCGAACCGACGTTAGAACCAGGCACTGTGGGCATAGATGTAGCCTGGTGCGGTATCTGTGGTACCGATTTGCATGAACTTATGGAGGGGCCCATCTTTATTCCTCCGTGCGGCCACCCCCATCCGGTCTCGGGAGAATCCGCGCCGATAACAATGGGGCATGAGTTCTCAGGTGTGGTTTACGCGGTTGGTGACGGTGTAGACGATATCGAAATCGGTCAGCATGTTGTGGTCGAGCCTTATATTATTGTGGACGACGTGGACACAGCGGTGAACCTGGAGCCTTTCATTACTCAGCGAATTCAATTGGATGATCTGGTTTCTGAAGGTTTCGAAAGGCTGATTCATAATAATGAATCAGCAGTGAAGATAATTGTTCATACGTAACAGGCGTCGTTATATAAGAAATTAAGTAACTATTCAGCTGGTTTGATTTAAAACGGTCGTATCATTACCCGCACCCACCGCCATGAACGGCGGCACACTCCCCTCGAACAAATGCATCAGGGCTTTCGAGGCAGACACGTTCTGCTTACGCGCCGTCGACAGATAGCTGCGCACGCGACAGAAGATCTCGGCTCCTTCAAAGGATCGAAAACAACCCGATATTTTCTGCTGCACTTTGAACATACGGATGTCTCGCTCACCTTGGTTGTTGGTAAACGGACCCTCTGGATTGTCGAGGAAGCGTAGCACATCCGATTCGTAGNCGATCANCCGCTCCAGCAGGTTGCGGGCCCGCGTGCGTTTGAGNCGCCCGNGNTTGCCNTGGCGNNGGCTTTCATCCGGTGGCGGGCACTCTTTTTGCGCGTTTGCCAGGCAGCGTCGGTACACCTTGCGCCACCGCTGCGCTTTGTCCGGTGGCAGGCCGCCGCCGGCGTCGTCGACGCTGTCGGTCATGATGTTCAGTAGNGTGTGCATCCGTTGAGCCCACACCTGTTTATCCTGCTCCCAGGCGCGCTGAAGTTCTCGCAGGTGGTGCGCATTGCACAGAGAGTGCACGCATGAATAACGGTAATACGGCTTCCAGTGATCATGACAGAGCACACCGTTGAAGCGCGGCAGGATGCCGATCGCAT
>NZ_KB889890.1 GCF_000372805.1 Marinobacter gelidimuriae
GGGACCACACAGCCGGTGCGAGTAAAGATTGACCCGGGCAGCAAGACCACCGGGATTGCCGTTGTACGAGAAAACGGCCAGAAGCAACACGTTCTGGCGTTGATGGAGCTGGCCCATCGCGGACGCCAGATCAGCCAGTCTCTGGAGCAGCGTCGGGCGTTCCGCCGCCGGCGTCGCAATCAAATTCGCTATCGGGAACCCCGATTCAACAATCGAACCAAACCGAAAGGCTGGCTGGCACCTAGCCTCCAGCATCGGGTCGACACCACGAAAAGCCTGGTGAATCGGCTCCGGGCTTTGGTTCCGGTTGCCGGCATTAGTCAAGAGCTGGTTCGGTTCGACACGCAGAAAATGGCAAACCCGGAAATCAGTGGCGTCGAATATCAACAGGGTACTTTGCTGGGCTACGAAATTCGTGAGTACCTGCTGGAAAAATGGGGGCGCGAGTGCGCTTACTGCACCGACACCGATACACCGCTGCAAATTGAGCATATCGACCCAAAGGCCAACGGGGGCTCGAATCGCATCAGCAACCTGACGCTTGCGTGTCAGCCCTGCAATCAGGAAAAAGGCCGGCAGTCCCTGGTCGATTTCTTTGCCACATCCAAACGGCTGAAGAACCACCAAGCCAGGTTAGATTGCATTCTAAAACAATGCAAAAAGCCTTTAAGAGACGCCTCCGCGGTCAATTCAACCCGATGGGCGCTGTATCAGGCGCTGAAGAAAACGGGCCTGCCTGTTGAAGTGGGCACCGGTGGTCGTACCAAGTTTAATCGCTGTCGATTGGGTATTCCGAAAACCCACGCGTTAGATGCCGCTTGCGTGGGCCAAGTTGAGGCGATCGCCGACTGGGATATCCCAACGTTGAGTATCAAAGCGAACGGTCGAGGTAGCTATCAGCGCACCCGACTCACAAAATACGGATTCCCTCGTGGCTACCTGATGCGCCATAAACACGTGCAGGGATTCCAGACGGGCGACATGGTGAGAGCCATTGTGCCAAAAGGCACAAAAATGGGTGCTTGGAGTGGCCGAGTCGCGGTTCGAAAAACCGGCAGCTTCAATATTCAGACAGTAAACGGCGCTGTTCAGGGTATTTCGCACAAGTATTGCACCTTAACCCAACGAGCCGATGGCTACGGCTATCACATTCAACCCAACCAACGAAAGGAGGAGGGAGACAGGGAAAACGAGTCGCGCTAATGCACGACGCGCTATTCCTCCCCGACCTAAAAGGACGGGATTTCCCGCGCAAAATGAAAATTCCAGGCCTGAGAAGTGTGACTCCGTCGGGCAAGCGATCCGGCTTCAAGCCGGCGAAAGTAAGCGGGTTCATGGCTGCGCCTAGCACCGCCAGCCGTTTTGGCGCTATCACCCACGATCAAACAGTGCTTTCTGCTATAGTTTTGGCCAAGCACTATTCAATCCACTCTGGGGGCTGCATGCAGGCTGAACTGATCGACATTCGTAACCACCTTCTCCAGCATTCGCCGTTTAACGAGATGCCAGAGGAACTGGTTAACCGTGTCACCGAAACCATCGAGATCGTTTATGCCCGTGCCGGCACCGAGCTTTTGCGCATCAACGATCCCAGCAAGGCGCTGTATTACGTTCGCAGCGGCGCGGTAGAGATTTTTCGACGCTCGGGCGAACTGTATAACCGGATTGGTGAGGGTGAAATCTTTGGCGCATTTGGCCTGCTGATGAACAAACACGTGCGTTTTCCAGCTACCGTACTTGAAGACAGCCTGATTTACCGTATCCCGGCAGAAACCTTCCATTATCTGTTCGAACAGGACGAGGGTTTTGCGGACTACGTGGAAATTGAAGACCGCAGCCGTTTGCGCTCCGCGGTATCGCGGCGTGAAAAATCCAACCAGCTGATGACTTCGCGGGTAAGCCGGCTAATTTCACGCAAAACCGTGTCTGCACCTTATACCGTGCGGCTGCAGGAAGCGGCTCGAATCATGACCGAAAACAGCGTGTCAGCGCTGCTTCTGATGGAAGGGGAAGGCGACCAGGCGCGACTGAAAGGCATTATCACCGATCGCGACCTGCGCATCCGCGCGGTGACTGAAGCCCTGCCGTCAGAAACACCGATTAGCGAGATTATGACCGAAGGTCTGATCACCATACCGGCCAGCCACTACATTTTTGAGGCCATGCTGACCATGTTGCACAACAACGTGCATCATTTACCGGTGATGAACGATCACGAAGTGCGCGGAGTGATTGCGCTGTCTGACATCGTGAAATATGAAAGCCAGAGCAGCCTGTATCTAGTCAGCAATATTTACCACCAAACCAGCGTAAAAGGCCTGAAGAAAATTAGCCTGGAAGTGCGCGACAGCTTCGTACGCATGGTGAATGAAGACGCCAACTCGCACATGATTGGCAGTGCCCTGGCGGGGATTGGCCGTAGTTTCACCCAACGGCTGTTGGAACTAGGCGAGGAGAAGCTGGGACCACCGCCCGTGCCCTACTGCTTTATGGCCCTGGGCTCTATGGCGCGGGATGAACAGCTGGTGGTGACCGATCAAGACAACGCCATGATTCTGGACGACAGCTTTGTGGCAGAGGAACACGACGTCTATTTTCTGGAACTGGCAAAGTTTGTCAGCGACGGCCTGGCTGAGTGCGGCTACACCTACTGCACGGGTGACATCATGGCCACCAATGAGCGCTGGCGCCAGCCGCTGAAGGCCTGGAAAGCCTACTTCAGCGACTGGATTGATAACCCCCAGGCCCGGGCCCTGCTTAACAGTAATATCTTTTTTGATCTTGACGGTATTTACGGGGAAACCGATTTTGCCGAACAGCTAAAAACTCTGGTGGCGCAAAAGGCGTCAAACAGCCAGCGCTTTTTGGCAATGATGGCGCGCAATGCTCTGAATCGCACGCCACCTTTGGGCTTCTTCCGTAATTTCGTGATGGAAGAAGACGGCAAACACGGCAAGCACGACAAAACCTTCAATTTGAAACGCCGTGGCACGGCGCCGCTGTCAGACCTTATTCGCATACACGCACTGGCTTGTGGCTCCAAGGCCCAGAATTCGTTCGAGCGCCTGGACGCCATCGGCAAAACCCGTCTGATTCTGGACGACGGCATTGGTAACCTGCGGGATGCCCTGGAGTTTATCGCCATTGTGCGTATTCGCCATCAGGCGCTGGCTATTGAAGCCGGGCGCGAGCCGGACAACAACGTGCGCCCGCAGGATCTTTCGCCTTTCGAGCGGAACCATCTGAAAGACGCTTTTCAGGTGCTCAGCGACGCCCAGAAATTTCTGAAATATCGCTACAACGCCCAGATTGCACGCAATGTCTCTTGAAGACATGGATACACCGCCATCCCAGCCCTTTGCCAATGTGCCTTGGCCTGACCGCTATCAGACCCTGACAGAGGCCACTAACAACCCCCTATTGAAGGCTTTTTACCAGGCCGGCTGCTGCGACGCGAATACGCCTTTGTCACAGGTGCCGATGGTGGCGATAGACTTTGAAACCACCGGTTTGAGCGCCACAGAACATTCCATCATCAGCGTTGGCCTGGTGCCGTTTACTCTGGAGGGTATTCAGCTCAGCGCCGCCCGCCACTGGCTGGTGAAGCCCAAGCTTGCCTTGCGCCAAACTTCGGTGACGATTCACGGTATTACCCACGCCGATCTGGAACAGGCGCCAGATCTGGTCGACATTTTGCCGGAACTACTGGGATGCCTGGCGGGGCGTTTGCCGGTGGTGCATTACCGTGATATCGAACGGCCATTTCTGGATGTGGCTTTGCGCTACCGGTTGCAGGAAGGGATTCAGTTTCCGCTGCTGGATACTATGGCCATAGAAGCGCACCTGCACCCGGACCGCCGGCCCACCTTTTGGCAAAGCTGGCGGGACCAAAAACCGCTGTCTATTCGCCTGGCAGACAGCCGTTTACGTTATGGGTTGCCCCACTATGCCGCGCACAACGCGCTAATGGATGCCATTGCCACCGCAGAATTACTGCAAGCACAAATCGCCCACCATTTTGGTGAGCAAACACCGGTGAGCGATCTGTGGCTTTGATGTCACGCCTGAACATGGCGTCTGGCTAAAAACTCAGTTAACGGGTTCTACCTCGTCAATAAAGTCGCGGTAGCCAGCGTCGGCCATCTGCGCCAGCGGAATGAAACGCATAGACGCTGAGTTCATGCAGTAACGCTTGCCGGTGGGAGCCGGGCCGTCATCAAACACGTGCCCTAAGTGGGAATCTGCATAGCTGCTGAGTAACTTTTTCAGCTCGTCCTGCTGCGGCTTTACAAAAGCCTCAGGGTTAAAGCCTGCGCTCGCGCCGGGTAAAAAGTGCCCGCCGGAACTATCTCGATCACCACCGGCTCCAGCAACGAGATGCCGGAGGTCCAGGCAGCAAACAGCAGCAACACAAAGAACAGTGTGCCAAACAGGCCGCCGAACAGATCACCAATGGATTCCGCAGTGCCGCCGGTGAAGTCGCCCATGGCCGCATGGCCAACATAAGACGCCGCCCAGCCACCAATTACCGAATAGAACGACAGAATGGCAAAAGCCGCGATCATGCCGATCACCGCTGAAATGCGCCAGGCGGGCGATTTCAGGTTGCGCTCAGCGACCAGGCGCATGCTGGTGATGGGGTTGTGACGGCCGTTGCGGCCAATGAACACCTCCGCCATCATGATGGGCACACCAATAACAGCGATGCACAATAAGTACACCAATACAAAGGCACCACCGCCGTTCTCACCGGTTACATAAGGGAATTTCTAAATGTTGCCAAGGCCAACGGCAGAACCGGTTGCCGCCAGAATAAAGGCGAAGCGGGAAGACCAGAGACCACGGGACAAACCTGCGTTGCTGCTCGAGGTCGTTTTCGACTGAGTCATGTTCTTGTCCTGTGCTTTGGGCTAAGGAATGAGTTTAAAAAGGATCGCCCTGGATCAGGCTAGGGCTCTTGGGGCGGAATTTTGCCAGCACTGGCCAGCTGATGCCAGCCAATCGCTCAAATTCTGCCTCCAGCCCCGCTCCAGCGAGCCCGTAGCCACGAGTTCAGCCACAAAGACGCCAGAATGATCGCGCCGCCCACAGCCAGGCGAGGAATATCCGCATCGCGGTTCCAGATCAGCAGATTCACTAATAAACCGGCAGGCACCAGAGCATTATTCATCACCGCCAGGGTGCCGGCGTCTACGTAGCAGGCGCCACGGTTCCACAGAAACAGACCCAGGCCCGATGCCGCCAGCCCGAGCCAGGCCAGAATGCCCCACTGCGTGGGTGTGGCGGGCAGCTTGTCCGCGTTGCCAAACATCAGGAACGACGGCAGCGCCACTATTAAGGCGCCAAAGAAAAAGTAACCAAAGGTGCGCCAGGGTGGAATGGGCAAGGGGTAGCGTGCCATCACGTGTTTGTAACCCACCTGGCCCGCGGCAAAGGTCATATTGGCCACCTGCAGCAGTAAAAAGCCGGTGATGAAATCTTCACTCAGGCCATCATAGCGAATAACGCCAGCGCCCAAGGTAGCCACTGCGGCCGCCACCAGCCCCGCCGGGGAAAAACGCCGGTTCAGGGCGTCGTCCGCCAGGGTCACATACAGAGGGGTGAAGATGGTGAACAACAGTACCTCTGGCACCGACAGATAACTAAAAGCTTGGTACAGGCACACGTAGGTAATGCCAAACTGCAGCATACCGCTGACCAGAATGCCTTTTTTCAGCCCAGCAGGCACGCCGCTCCAGCGGGTAAGCGGTAAAAACACCAGCGCCGCCAGCAGTACCCGGGTAAGAACGGCAAAGTAGCTGTCTACCCTGCCCGCCAGAAACTCGCCGATCAAACTGAACGAAAACGCCCAGAGAACGGTAACAAATACCAAGAAGCCCATGCCGCTACGCCTGCAAAAAATGAAGGGCGACATTTTACCTGCTTTTGCGACCGATTACAGGACGCAAAAAAGCCTTGACTAACGCCTATGCGGACAATGCGCAATGCCCCTGGGCGCCCGAATCCGGTAACATCCGCTCCCCGATAGACGGCGCCTGACTGGTCATTCAGAGCCGCCACCGAATTCGACCGTATTTCGGACACTTGTTATGGATGAACTGCACCAGCCACTGCCCGCTACTCGCCAGCCTTTCGCTACGCGGGTGCTGCTGGAATGGAAAACCCTGGCAGTACTGGGCGGGCCGATTCTGGTCGCGCAGGTTGCACAGATGGCAAACGGCGTGATTGACACCGTTATGGCCGGCCACGCCAGCGCCCAGGATCTGGCCGCCGTGGGTATTGGTTCCAGCTTATGGATGCCGTTGTTCCTGTTTTTCTGGGGCGTTCTAAGCGCCCAGCAGCCCATCATTTCCGGCTATAAAGGCGCCAACAAACTGCGACGGATTATGCCAACGGTCTGGCAAGGGCTGTATATTGCCGCCGCTGCGTCCGTGATCATGATTGTTTTGCTAACAAATGTGCACCCTGTGCTGACCCTGCTAAAACTGGAACCCGCCACCGCCGGCATTGCCCAAGGCTACCTGGACGCCTTCGCCTGGGGCATTCCGGCGCTGCTAATAATCACCGCGCTACGCGGGCTGACCGATGGTTTGGGCCATACCCGGGTGATTATGGTGTTTTCACTGATCAGCACCCTGTTCAATCTGCCGCTGAACTATTTGTTCATCTATGGCGGTTTGGGCATTCCCGCTATGGGGGGTGTCGGCTGCGGCTGGGCCACGTCACTGTCTAACGGTATCGCGGCGATTGGGCTGCTGGTTTACCTGAATCGCAGCCGGGTGTATCAGAATTTTCGTCTGCTGGCCTATGTCGCCCGCCCCAATCCGCGGGTGCTGCACTATGTGCTGCGGCTGGGTTTGCCCATTGGTTTTACCATCTTTGTGGAAGCCAGCATGTTTTCAGTGATCGCACTGTTTCTGGCACCGTTAGGGCCAGTGGTGGTGGCCGGGCACCAGATTGCGTTAAACGTGGTGTCTTTGTTGTTTATGTTGCCGCTGAGTTTGGGCATGGCCATCACCTTGCGGGTGAGTTTTCTGGTAGGCGCGGGCTCGCCCGAGTCTGCGCGTCTGCTGTCACGCAGTTCGATTATTTTGGCCGCCTTTATTTCGCTGCTGTTTGCGATTGTTCTGTTTGCATTCCGCGCGCCCATTGCCGCGCTTTATTCCAGCGACCCCGAAGTGCAGGCGGTCAGCGTTACCCTGTTGATGTACGCCGCGTTCTTTCAGGTGGCGGATGTTATTCAAGTCACTTGCATCAGTGGCCTGCGGGGTTATAAAGACACCCGCATTCCGATGATCATCATGCTGTTTTCATTCTGGGTGGTGGGTATGCCGCTGGGCTATGCGCTGGCGTTTACCAGCGCTCTGGTGCCGGCAATGGGCGCCGCGGGCTTCTGGGTAGGGCTCACTGGCGGGCTTATCTCCGCCAGTGTGCTGATGGGCTGGCGCCTGTTCGGCTATAACTGGGGCTGGGCCAGGCCCAAAGCTTCCGCGTGATGGCGCAGATGGTCGTCAATAAAAGACGCGATAAAGAAATAGCTGTGATCGTAGCCGGACTGCATGCGCAGGGTTACCGGATGGTTAACGCTGTGGCAGGCCTGCACCAGCGCCTGCGGGTTCAGCTGCTCTGCCAGAAATTGGTCCGCAGTGCCTTGGTCAATCAGTAACGGCAAGCGTTCCCGGGCATCCGCGATCAGCAGGGTGGCGTCCCACTGTTTCCACTTCTCCTGGTTGTCACCCAGATAGCCGGCAAAGGCTTTCTGGCCCCAGGGGCACTCCACCGGGTGGGCAACGGGTGCAAACGCCGATACCGACCGGTAAAGCCCCGGGTTTTTAAGCGCGCAGATCAGCGCTCCGTGGCCGCCCATGGAGTGGCCGCTGATGGATTTTCCAGCACTGACGGGCAACTCGCTTTCTACCCACTGGGGCAGTTCCTTCACCACATAATCGTACATGCGATAGTGGGGAGCCCAGGGCTGCTCTGTGGCATTCACATAAAAGCCTGCACCGCTGCCAAAATCGTAGCTGTCGTCTTCCCCGGGCAAATTGACGCCCCGCGGGCTGGTATCCGGGCACACAATCGCCAAGCCAAGCTCAGCGGCCAGTTTCTGTGCACCGGCTTTTTGCATGAAATTTTCATCGTTGCAGGTCAGGCCAGACAGCCAGTACAACACCGGTACTTTACAGCCCGGCTCTGCCAGCGCCTGCGGCGGCAGGAAAACAGAAAACTCCATCTGGCATTCCAGCGTAGCGGCGGTGTGGCGATAACGGCGGTGCTCGCCGCCAAAGCTGGCGTTGGTTGAAAGCAGTTCCATAGTGTCCTCGGTATTAGTGTATCCGAACAAGATTAACCCTCAGTCATCGGAGTTAGCAAACCTTGGTATGCCCACGCTGCAACCTGCTTTGACAAGGTGTTCCAAAATGGCGCTGCGGGTGACTATGCCTACCAGTTTGCCGTGGTCAACAACCGGGTACACTTTCGGTTTGCGAGCGCCGAGTTTCTGGGCAAGGTCAACAATCGCTGTGCCAGGTGAAATCCACACGGGTTCACGGAACATAACATCGTCCACGATCGGATCACCCTCACAGTGATAATTGCTCACCAGCAACGCATGGATACAATCCTGCTCAGACACAAAACCAAGCAAACGCCGACTCGCATCGACCACCGGCAACCCGGAAATATGATTCTCCAGCAGCGCCTTGACCACTTTGGTCAGGGATGTCCCGCAGCGGATGGGCTCAATATGATTGGACATAACATCGGAAACTCTGAGTGCACACATGGGCAATTCCTCACATTTCTGTTTGACCCGGCCGGCATTGGCCAAACCTTAACCCTATGCTGTAAACATAGGCAATATTCGCCGAATTCTCCAGCTTTCACCAAGTGCCGGTTTACACAGACCAGTAATTGAGTAAGCTCAGTAAGTTATACCCATTGCGGGTGAAATCAAACCATGGCACATACAAATCGAACCATGGCATATAAAAAAGGATTCTCATGGACGCTATCGAAAACGTATTTAGTGCAATTAACGGGCTGGTCTGGGGACCACCCATGTTGATACTCATTCTTGGTGTGGGGCTGTTTTTAAGTCTCGGCCTGAAGCTGATGCCCATATTCAAGCTCGGTGCGGGTTTCCGCCTGATGTGGAACGGTCGCAGCGCCGCAAGTGCGGAGTCAGATGGTGAAATTCCGCCGTTTCAGGCTCTGATGACCGCCCTTTCAGCCACTGTCGGAACCGGTAACATCGCCGGCGTTGCGACCGCGGTTTTCCTCGGAGGCCCGGGGGCCCTGTTCTGGATGTGGCTGACAGCCCTGGTGGGCATGGCGACCAAGTACTCCGAAGCGGTGCTCGCGGTGCGCTTCCGCGAGGTAGATGAGCGTGGCTCTTATGTCGGCGGGCCCATGTATTACATTCGTAACGGGCTTGGCAAAAAATGGGCCTGGATGGGCGTACTGTTTGCCATTTTCGCCGCTATTGCCGGTTTCGGCATCGGTAATACTGTACAGGCCAACTCGGTTGCAGACGTAATGGAAGCCACATTCGGCCTACCACACTGGATCAGCGGCGTTATCCTGATGGTTCTGGTGGGTATGGTTCTGATTGGCGGTATTCGCCGCATCGGGCAGGTAGCCAGTGCGCTCGTTCCTATTATGGCAGTGTCGTACCTACTTGCTGGACTGGTTGTACTGGCCATTAATTTCGCCGAGATTCCTGCCGCATTTGGGCTAATCTTCGAGCATGCGTTCAGCCCCATCGCTGCAGAAGGCGGCTTTGCCGGTGCGGCAGTCTGGGCAGCCATCCGGTTCGGCGTTGCCAGGGGTGTCTTTTCCAACGAGGCCGGTTTAGGTTCTGCGCCTATCGCCCATGCGGCAGCGCAAACCAAGAACCCGATCAATCAGGGCATGATAGCCATGCTGGGCACCTTTATTGACACCATTATTATTTGTACGATCACCGGTCTGGTCATCATCACTTCTGGTGTATGGACATCCGGCGAATCCGGCGCGGCACTCACTTCCATGGCGTTCTCCCAGGCGCTTCCGGGCGTTGGCGATTATGTGGTGGCCATAGCTCTGGCTGTTTTTGCCTTTACGACCCTTCTCGGCTGGTCATTCTACGGTGAGCGCTGCGTCGAATTCCTGTTCGGCGTAAAGGCTATAGTGCCTTATCGGATTGCCTGGGTCCTCGCTATCCCGGTTGGCGCAACCGTAAACCTGGGCCTGATCTGGCTGATAGCAGACACGCTGAATGCCATGATGGCACTGCCCAACCTGATTGCCCTGGCGTTACTCAGCCCGGTGGTGTTCAGACTGACCAAAGAGTATTTTGAGAAAGAAAAAGCGGCAGGCCTCTGATACAACAGCCATTGCGGCTGAGAACTAGCAAACCCGTGCCGGATGAGGTGAATCAACTAACCCTTGCATTCCTGTCATCCGGCTCCTCAAAGCAACGCGATCAGATACTGCATCGAAGGAGAGCGAACATGAGTTTACGCCTTGGAGATACTGCACCGGATTTTGAACAAGATTCCAGTGAAGGCAAAATCAGTTTCCACAATTGGCTGGGCGACGGCTGGGGCGTGTTGTTTTCACACCCGGCAGACTTTACCCCGGTGTGCACCACCGAGCTGGGCCTGACCGCCAAGCTGAAGGGCGAGTTTGCCAAGCGCAATGTGAAAGCCATGGCGTTGAGTGTTGACCCCGTTGATTCCCACCACGACTGGATCAAAGACATCAACGAAACCCAGGGTTGCACCGTTAACTTCCCGATCATTGCTGACCACGACGGTAAAGTGGCCGAGCTGTACGACATGATTCATCCCAATGCCAACAGCACGCTGACCGTGCGCTCGCTGTTCGTGATTGATCCGAACAAGAAAGTGCGTTTGATCATCACTTATCCGGCCAGCACTGGCCGCAACTTCAACGAAGTACTGCGGGTTATCGACTCCCTGCAGCTGACCGATGAACACAAAGTAGCGACCCCGGGTAACTGGGAACGCGGCGGTGACGTGGTTATCGTGCCTTCGCTGCAAGACGAAGACGAAATCAAGCAGCGCTTCCCGAAAGGCTATAAGGCGGTTAAGTCGTACCTGCGTATGACTCCAGACCCGACCTCCAACTGGTCTGGCGGTTAAGTCGCGCTTTTGCATTTGTAGAAATGCAAAAAGGCCGGGCTGCGTTAGCAGCCCGGCCTTTTTTATATCAACGCTCAATCAGAATGCAGGTGCTCTTAGAATGCAGGAACCACAGCACCCTGATATTTCTCGTTAATAAAGTCTTTCACGTCTTTGGATGTCAGCGCGGCTGACAGCTTCTTCATGGCGTCGCTGTCTTTGTTGTCTGGGCGTGCCACCAAAATGTTGACATAAGGTGAATCCGAACCTTCGATGATCAGCGCGTCTTTGGTCGGGTTCAGGCCCGCTTCCAGCGCGTAGTTGGTGTTGATCAGGGCAACGTCTACCTGGTTCAGGATGCGCGGCAGGGTAGCGGCTTCCAGTTCCTTGAATTCCAGGTTCTTCGGGTTGTCGGCAATATCACGCGGTGTCGCGGTGATTTTGCTGCCTTCCTTCAAGGTGATCAGTCCGGCTTTTTGCAGCAGCAAAAGGGCACGTCCGCCGTTGGTGGGGTCGTTAGGAATGGCAACCACGCCGCCGTCTTTCAGTTCGTCCAGAGATTTGATTTTGCTGGAGTAAGCTCCGAAAGGCTCAACGTGAACGCCGGTAACCGTAACCAGATTTGTACCACGGCCGGCGTTAAACTCGTCCAGATACGGCTGGTGCTGGAAGAAGTTGGCGTCCATGCGCTTCTGGTCGACCTGAACGTTGGGCTGGATGTAGTCGGTGAATACTTTCACGTCCAGTTCTACGCCCTGCTCGGCCAGCATCGGCTTCAGAAATTCCAGAATTTCCGCGTGCGGAACTGGAGTGGCAGCAATGCTGAGTTCTTCGGCGCTGACAGCGGCAGAGAAAGTGGCCGCTGCGGCCAGGGCAATCAGGGTCTTCTTGAAGGTCATCGGTGTTCTCCTTGGGTGAATCTAAAGGTTAATTCGCCGCTATTTACGACTGAAATGTATAACTAGACGATCGCCTAGCATTTGTAGCAGCTGTACGAAAATTACTAGCAGCGCTACGGTGATCACCATAACGTCGGTTTGGAACCGTTGATAACCAAAACGAATGGCAAGGTCGCCCAGGCCGCCTCCGCCAATCACGCCGGACATAGCCGCATAAGACACCAAGGTTATTGCGGTGACGGTAACACCGGCGATGATGCCCGGAAGTGCTTCCGGCAACAAGGCGCCGAGGACAATTTGCCGCACGTTAGCGCCCATGGCCTGGGTGGCTTCGATAATGCCGCGGTCCACTTCCCGCAGCGACGTTTCTACCAGACGAGCAAAGAAGGGCGCGCCGCCGGCGACCAGTGGTGGTATGGCCCCCGCAACGCCCAGGGATGTTCCGATCATCATCACGGTGAACGGAATCATCACAATCAACAGAATGATAAACGGCACCGAACGCAGTACGTTTACTACAAACGACAGTACCGCGTAAGCTAAAGGCTGCTCGAGCAACTGGCGTTTACCAAACAGAAACAGCAGCACACCAACGGGCAGGCCAATCACCACGCTGAACAGCAGCGACATGGCCACCATAATCAGGGTGTCCCAGCTGGCAATGCCGATTTCCACCCAGTCTACGTTGCTCAGTAAATCCTGCATCAGGGCTTCCATCAGTTCATCACCTCTACGTGCACGTCTGCGGCTTCCAGCGCTGCCATGGCCACTGCCAGGTCGCCACCTACCAGCGCCAGGGTCAGCTGGCCGTAGGGCGTGTCTTTAATGTGGTCAATGCGGCCGGAGATGATGCTGAAATCGACACCGGACTTGCGCGCCACGCTGCCCAGTAACGGGTCGTAGGTAGACTCGCCTTTGAAGGTCAGGCGCAGAATGCGGCCTTTGGCCTTTTTAAAATCCTGCTGCAGTTCCAGGCTATCGATATTTTCACTTTCGAAGACAAAGTCGCGGGTGGTGGGGTGTTGCGGGTGCAGGAACACATCGCTCACCGGCCCCATTTCCACCACGCGGCCTGCATCCATCACCGCAACCCGGTCACACACCCGGCGCACTACGTCCATTTCGTGGGTAATCAGCACGATGGTCAGACCCAGCTCGCGGTTGATGTCGGCCAGCAGTTTCAACACCGATTGGGTAGTTTGCGGGTCCAGCGCGCTGGTGGCTTCGTCGCACAGCAAAATGGTGGGCCGGCAGGCCAGAGCTCGGGCTATGCCCACTCGCTGTTTTTGGCCGCCGGAGAGCTGGGATGGGAATTTAGTGGCGTGTTCAGACAGGCTGACCAGCTCTAACAATTCCGCAACCCGCTGCTGGATCTCGGTTTTTGAGTAGATGCCGGCCAGTTTCATGGGAAAAGCAATGTTGTCGTTAACCGTCTTCGATGACAGCAGGTTGAAGTGCTGAAAAATCATGCCAACGTTGCGGCGAAAAGCGCGCAGCTGGGAGGCGTTATAATGGGTAACGTCTTCGCCGTCGATCTTGATGCTGCCGCCGGTCGGGCGTTCCAGCAGGTTAATCAGCCGCACCAGGGTGGATTTACCAGCGCCGGAATGGCCGACAATGCCGAACACTTCGCCGGTTTCAATAGCAAAACTGGTGGGGTGCAGCGCAGGTATGGCCTTGCCCCCCACCTGGTAGGATTTCTCTATCTGGTCAAATACGATCACGGATCAGCCTTGTTGCGCCCTGGGCGTCAGTGTCTTGTCGGTGCAATAGTAAAGAGGGCGCGATTATAAACTATCCGTTCATCAAACCCGAATCCGCACCCCCTGCGCAGCAAGCAAAGTACGCAAGATAGGGGACAGATTTAAAATCTGTCCCCGCTTTGGGTTCACTAAATCTCGTACAACTGAGCCACGTGCAGAATCGGACCTGTTGGCGCCCCGGTCGGCGAGCCTCCGAGGGGCTCCAGACTGATGGCGAGGGTGCGACTTTGCGACAGCGCTTGCCTGTGCGCATCCGTCAGTGTGACTTGATGCACTCCACCCACAGGAATAACGCCAAGTGATAAGGGCTGGCCATCCTCCGGCACGATCCAGAGTTCGTAATCTTTGTCGGCTTCGGCGGCATTGGCGGCATTGGCGGCGACCGAACGCAACTTCAGCAGGTTGTTATGGCCAGTCTCGCTCACCAGCCAGAGCGGATCACTGATACCAGCCTGAACGATGGCGCCTGAAAGCTGCATTTGGGGAGTCTCAGGCGACGGCTGGATCAATAAAACTGCCATAACGAGAGCGGCAGCGGTCGCGATAATACTCCAGCCGGGCCAGAACCAGCGCTGATTGGCGCGGGATTGGGCTTTGCCGGCATGCCGCGATCAGTGTGGTATTCACGAGCACGGTGCCATATCTGGATGAATGCCTCCTGTAGGGCATCTTCAGCCAGGTCGCGCTGCCCTGCCAGCTTCAGACACAGCCCAAACATACTTGCAGACACCATTTGATAGAGCTGTTGAAACGCGTCACGGTCTTCACGGGATACGGCTACCAGCAAGCGCTCTACTCTGGCTATCGCTGTTGCCAGCGTCTGTTTGAGCGCCGGCCTGAGCCACGCCTCCAGTCACCGCGAAGCGCCTTTCATAACCGAAGTGCCAAAAGTGGACGGCACCGATTTTTACATGTTCCGAAGCTACGAACCTAATCGAGAAGATTTCGTTACCTTGATTGCTAACTACCTGCCGCTCCAGGACGCTTACGACGGTCCCAACTATTTCGACATGGATGAAGACGCCGTTTACGAAATTCACATCGATAACAGCGGCAATGCGCAAGAAAACCTCACATTCCGCTTCCAGTTCTCAAACACTTTGAATGACATCCAGTTACCGGTCGGCCCGGACGGCGACAAGAAAATGGTCTCTGTTCCGCTGAAAAACATTGGTAACGCCACCAACAGCGCCAACGTTCAACTCAGCCAGGAGTACACGGTTTCCGTGATTCGTGGTGACCGCCGCACCGGCACTGTCGAGACCGCAACCTCGTTTGCCTTGGAAGTGCCAACCCAGTGCTTGATCGGTAGCGCCGTAACAACCTCTGACCAACCGGTCATCGGTGCATGGACCACCGCCAGCGTGCGCCAGGCGAGAATCATTAATCCAGCACCAAGCGCGGATGGCAAAGGTGCCACCGTGGAAGGTGGCGCCTGGACTCAGGTTTCGCGCTTGGGCATGCCGCTGGTGAACGCTATCCGGAGGACTCGTGATGTGTGCCATACAACTTTTACACTGTTGTCGATGGTCGCCTTCGCAAGCACAGCGGTTGCTCATAAAGCCAGCGACAGCTTTACCTTGGCCCTGGCAGCGCTGGATATCGTTCGGCTTCCCATTGCTCTCGCCGCACTTAATGTAATTTGGCTTTTTCTGGGCCGGAAAACCTGGAAGCTGGCGTTCGCCTTCGGCCTGGTGCACGGCTTTGGTTTCGCCAGCGTGCTGGGCGACCTGACCGGCGGAACTTCCAGCTTGGCCATTGCGCTGGTGGGCTTCAATCTGGGCGTGGAATTAGGGCAATTAGGGCTGCTAATCGTCGGTTTTCCGTTATTGTATGCCTTGGCACACGTTAACGCTTACCAACGGGTTGTGGTGCCGTTGCTTCTTGTGGGCGTGGGCGCCATCAGTCTGATGTGGGTGGTGGAAAGGGCAGGTACTATTTAAAAAGCCAAATCGGGGACAGATTTCAAATCTGTCCCCTATCTGTGTCTCCTATCTTGCTGATTCAGTCATTGAGATCAGTGCAATGCCCGCAACTCCCTTGGGTATAGAGCTGCGCTCACTTCTGGTTCGTCCAGTAAATCGGACAACTGAAGATCAATCGCGGTTTCCTCGCCTTCGTTGGGCAGTGGGTCAAACAGTGTACTGAGCCACGCTGCAACCGAAGGCGCTTGATCTCGCTGGTAATCGGTGGACAAGGCTTTGATTTTACGGAAACCAATAATGCGCTGGTGACGTGGGTCACGGATTTGCTCGAAACCACGCCAGTAGATGTGGTCACGGGTGTGTAGTTGCACAAACAGGGTGTCGATGGGGCCATCCACCTCGTCTTCCGCACCCGCCTCGATGTCGTTCTCGCCATTAGGCTCTGTGCCCGCAGCAGAATCGGTCTCCGGCCCTGACTTTTTGTTGCGGATGGTGGTCCAGGCCGGGTACAGCACCGCTACCGCGTCAGCTTCTACGTGTTCCCTGGCAGCGCGAAGAATCAGCCCCCAACGGGCTTTGTCGACGTCGGTTTCCAGAGATTGAATGGGTAAATCGTAGCTGTGTTCGCTGGCCAGCACTATGGCCATCATCGGGGCATCTAACTCTCCCATGGCTTCCGCCTGGGCGACCGATACCAGTTCTTCGATTGCCATCGGTTGGTTCATAATGCACTAGCCTCCTCGATGCCATCAGAATAAAACAGGGAAAACCGCGCTCCCTGTATATCAGCATAGCCTGTTACAACATGGAAAGATAAACGTGAGGGCGATAACAGCAGATCACAAGCCCCGGCAAATAATGAATATGCTTTCAACCGTCATCACTTTTGCTATTGTGAGACCACATTCAACCTGTAACAACGTTGGCCGGCCCATGGGCCAATATTCAAACACTCAATGTTCGAAACCGCCTTTATGACACCTATCTTTTTCCCCATAACCCGGCTGTTACAGGCTGCCCTGCTGGCAACGTTGCCGTGGTTTGCCAGCGGCGCCGCTGCCAGCCCTGGCAAGGCCGACGCCTGGACCGATGTGGTGCGGGCCGCCCCGTATTGGTCCAGCCAGGGAGTGTATCGCAACGTGCTCACCATTCGCAGCTGGGTGTTGAACGAGTCCAGCTACTGCACCAACCAGAACCGCCACATTTTTTACGATATGCGCGGCCAGTTTTTAGGCTGGAGTGAAGACGCTGACACCGTCGAAGCCAACCAACAGCAGCTCAACAACACCCGCCAGGACATGTTCAAGGATGGCCGCAGCAGCGCCTGGGCCGCCGGCGCGGCGGATGTGACCGGGTATCCATTTGCACTGGCCTGCGACCAACCCCACGTTGATCTTCCCGGCTCTATTGCCCGCTACCTTGGCCAAAAAGAGGAAGACCGCCTGTGGGGCGCGTGGGATGACATCAAGGTAGGCGGCCAGGGCGATTCAGTGTCGTTGCACCAAACGCTGATGGCCGTGTACAAAAAGCGCAATGAACAGCAACGCTTAAGTGAACTCCCGCCGGCGTTACCGCGCTATTTAGCCGGGCAATTACTGATCGAAAGCGGCGCCCAAACCCGAGCTCATTCAACGGCCAACGCCCGCGGCATTATGCAATTGTCGCCTGCAGCGCTGTCGGACTGCCGTATTCCACCAGAGAATTACTGGCACAGGCTGGCACAGATGGACTGCGCTCTGCAGTTGAGCAATCAGAATGCGCGTAATTTGCGCCCGGCATTTACCGATCGCTTCGGTGAGTTGCCCGCGCAAAAACGCGATGAACTGTTCAGTTTATTGCTGGTTCAGGCCTACCACGGCGGTGCGGGGCGAGTGAAAAGCCTACTGCAAGATGAACTGCTAAGCCGGCCTGCAGAGTACTTTGCCCGCCACCAGGCCCGCTATTCAGCGGGGGATATCGCGTTCGGAATGATTTTCCACAACTTGGGGCGGGATCGTTTTGGCCTGTCGTCACTGTATTACGTGGCTGACGTGCAGCTGGCCACCGAGGCCCTGTGTGAAAGCCGCGAGCTGAAAAACTCCGAGTTCTGTCAATGGAAATAGCGCTGTTGCCAGATGGCTTGGCCGCAGGTGTTGCTCTGCTGCTGTTACTGGCCTCGGTGCTCGGCTCGATGATCAGCGCCAGCCTGGGTGCTGGTGGCGGCCTGTTACTGATCGTTATTATGGCCAGCTGGATGCCCCCAGCCGCCATTATCCCGGTGCACGGGCTGGTGCAGTTGGGTTCAAACTGTGGCCGAGCCGCACTGACCTGGCGCCATGTTGACTGGAAAGTGATTGCCGCTTTTGCTCCCGGCGTCGTGCTTGGAGCCAGTCTGGGTGCGTGGTTACTGGTGGATCTACCCGCTCAAATCTGGCAGCTGACCATTGCACTGTTTGTGCTGTTTCTGTGTTGGGGACCCAAGCTGCCAAAAGCCGCCATCGGCGCTCCAGGAATTGTTATAGCCTCAGCGTTTACCAGTTTTATCAGCCTGTTTGTCGGGGCCAGCGGGCCACTGGTCGCAGCGTTTATCAAACAGATTCACCGCGACCGCTTTAGCACCATCGCCACGTTTTCAACCGCCATGGCTCTGCAACACGCGCCGAAAGCCCTTGTTTTCGGACTGACCGGTTTTATGTTGAGCGACTGGCTGGTGTTGATCGTGGCGATGATTGGCTGCGGCTTTATCGGCACCTGGCTTGGCCTGCGCCTGTTGAAAGCGTTCAGCGATCAGCGCTTTGGCATGGTGCTGAATCTGCTACTGACAGCCTTGGCTCTGCGTCTGCTTTGGCAGGCCGCTGCCGCAGGCGTTTGGTGGTAAATGATATCCGCAGGTTTTAGGCGCCTGACACCAAAACCACAACCACCTGATGACGGCCGCGGCCTTTGGCCAGGTATGAGCCCTCGTCAGCACGGGCCATAATGGCTTTTGTGCTGGTGTCAGTGGGGTTGATCTGGGCAAGGCCAATACTGGCGGTTACGCTGTAGTGTTCGCCTTCGTGTTCAACAACCAGGGCTTCGATCCCTGCGCGAATCTGCTCCGCCAGAGCCTCGGCGCGTTCCATACCGATAGGCGCTCGTTTTCCCGGCGGCGCGCGCTATCGTCGCGCAATACAAATACCAGGCGCTCCTGGGACTTACCATTGCGAACCTTTAGCATGGTTAGGTCGATATCAAACTCGCCGCCGGTGTGATTGCGCAAAATCGCGTAAAGATTATCGATTTTCTGGCTGGCCCGGAATTTCTCTAAGGTATAGTTGCAATCCTCATCATTGATCGACACAAGATCAAAGAAATTAGCCGGCTCAATGATTTCACGTATTCCCAGAAGTTGCAGCGCGGCGTTATTGGCGTAACGGACAGCGCCGGCGTTATCAACCATCAGCACGCCCTCTTGCAGCACGCCGATAATGCTTTGTACCCGGCGCTGCTCTTCTTCCAGGGCGCTGACCACAGCTAGTTCCCGGGTGATATTTTGCACATTTTTGAATGACCGGCACGCATGGCCCCCTGATCACAGCGTGTTTGTACATAGCTGCCCAGTTTAGCAGACCCGTACACCCACAAAATACATGGAATAGGCTTATAACCGCACGGCAGCCAACGCTTGGCGGCATCGGCGACAGTCTGTTCAAGTGGCACGAAGGTTGGCGCTGCGGCGCCAGCGGGAGTCGATGGGTGTACAGCCTGGGTTTCCTCGTCGTCGTTGGTGATAAGATGTTCAGGGCGCTCACGAGCCCACTCCGCCAGCTCACCCTTTCCATCGCGCAGTTCCCTGCCAATCATATTCACACTAGCAACCACGCCTTGCTGAAACTGTTGATCTAGCCAGTCCCAGTATGCCGGGCAAATATCCATGCCGTAGTACTGATTTTTTGCCTGTATGTAGGTATTCGCATCCAGCAAATATCTCAAAGACCCAGCTCCTCAGCAAAGTGTTTGATCTTCGCCGGTTTCATGCCGCCCAAAAGCTCACCTGCGTCGCGGAGCAACATCTGACCGCTCAGAGCTTCACTGACCACTGCGTGAGAAAACCGACGGCTGATTTCAAGCCACTCGCCTTATGTGTGGCTTGGGTAACTCCGGCTTTTTTTGTGTCCTGATTTTGTATCTGAAACAACCACGCTTGGGCGCTCTCTGGCACCTGCGCTTAAAAATACAGCTGTTGCCCAGCATTTTCTAGGGCCTTTACAGGCTCACCTTTCGCCACCGATGTGATTTTCTCACCAATCACCGTAGGCAAGCCGCTTGCTTGATCAACTGCAATTTCAATCGCCCTGCGCCGTACTTCCACTTCCGGGTGAGCAATAGCCAGACGTTCCAACTGTTCCACGGTAGCCAGCCAAAGCTTGTTGCGATCCGCTGCCGAATAATCTTCCTGGGGCCGATGCACTTCCAGCCATACCTGACCGTTGGCAACACCTACTTTCACCGGCTGGCGTACTATTTGCACCGGTGTGCCCTTTGCAATCTGATAAGCAAAACGCGAAATGTCTTCGTTATACATGCGGAAACACCCGTGGCTGACCGCCATGCCGACACCGAATTTTTTATTGGTGCCGTGAATTAAATAGCCTTTTTCACTCAGAATAAGCGCATGGCTACCCAACGGGTTATCTGGCCCTGGCGGAATCATGCGCGGTAGGAAATCGCCAACAGCGGCGTGCTCGGCGCGAATACTCTCCGGCGGATACCAGGCTGGCGAAGTCAGCGCCATGGTCACTTGCGCATTGGTTAACGGTGATGGGTTTTCTTCGGTACCAACGCCCACCGGGTAAACCTGAACGCCGCTGCCACTAAAGTAATAAAGGCGATATTCCGCCAGGTTGATCACAATACCTTCGCGCTTCGCATCCGGCATAACATAGTGTCGGGGCAAAGTAATACTGGTGCCTTCGCCGGGCAGCCAGGGGTCTACCCCGGGGTTGGCTTTCACCAGCTCCAGATAACCCAGAGCCTCGGCGCTACCTATACCTGCAAACGTGTCTTCATAGCGGGTTTTAAACACACTCAACTGCCCGGCCACATCGCCCTGAATACTGTAGGTAGCCACTCTTGCTGCCTTATCAGCCGGAAGAGGTTTAGCTGCGCCCTGAGCCAGCAGCAAAGGCGCAAAAGCTGCACTCAGCAACAGTATCAATAAACGCATTTTCACACCCATAACATTCTACTCGAAGACAAAAGTACACAAAGTTCAGACCCTGGACCGAGCCAGGAGTTCCATTATACGCAGGCCACAAAAGGAGCCCGGCGGCAGAGCAAGTAGATTACTGGCGCTTGGCTGCAAAAGGCAATCAATACCGGCGCTTTCAGGTGCGCATTTTCCACACTGGAATAATCGCCAACGCCAAAAATACCGCCACCATCCACCAGGCAAACTGAAACGCCTCTACGGTGGGCATGCCGTTTTGATGATCACCCTGGCCGACCACATTTTGCAGCCTGTTCAAACTGTCGAGAGATAAACCAATGGTGGCGCCCAGCAGCACCAACCCCAGCACATCCAGTGGATAGGGTTTGGGCCTGCTCTCGGGACTCGGCAAAAAGCGCCAGACCATAAACACGCCAGCAGCCGTAACCGGCACCGGCGCGAACATCACGTAACGCCAGGTCAGTTCGTCAACCAGAAAGCCCCCAGGGCCGGGGCCAATACCACGCCCATGCCGTAAATGCCCATGGCTCGGCCGCGTTGATTACGAGGGAAAATTCGAAATACCAGAAACATGGCCATGGGCTGCATCAATCCAGCCATGGCGCCCTGACCGATGCGCGCCGCAATAAGCTGCTCTGGGCTTGCGGCAAAGCCTCCCAGCACGGATATTACGGTGAACAGCGCCACGTTCACCACGGTAGCACTCAGCACCGTTGACATGGTGCCGGCCATAACCGTGGCGACGGCAAGCCAACGCCAGCGATCGCCGTAGCGCTGTTGCAGCCCCGCTACCGAATTGTCTGCCACCGTTTACCTTTGCTTGTGCGCGTTTTCCAGAACGGTTCCAAAAACCCGCAGCGTAACTTCGATATCTTTTTCGCTAACGCCTTCCAGCATTTCGTCACGCAGGCGATCTGCGCGAGTCGTCATCTCGTCCATAAACGCACGGCCACCGTCGGTCAAATGCAGGCGGCGGGCGCGGCGGTCATTCGGGCAAGGGCGGCGCTCAATCAACTCCTGGCCTTCCAGGCTGTCTAACAAACGCACCAGTGTCGGATTTTCAATGGCCATTAAACTGGCCAGTTCGCGCTGGGTTAAACCTTCACCACCCGCTTTTAAATAGAACATGGCGCTCCACCGCGCCTGGGTAACGCCCAGATCTTTCAACCGTTCGTCTAGCATTTTGCGCCAGCGACGGGTAACACGTGCA
Organism: Marinobacter gelidimuriae; assembly: GCF_000372805.1. Taxonomy (GTDB): domain Bacteria; phylum Pseudomonadota; class Gammaproteobacteria; order Pseudomonadales; family Oleiphilaceae; genus Marinobacter; species Marinobacter gelidimuriae. The sequence goes on from NZ_KB889890.1 coordinate 22,112, forward strand.
ATGGTAAACGGAAACTGCTCTCTCATCGGTGATTGCTCCTGAGTTTTTGGCAAGCCGCCGGAGCCATGAAAGCCACAGAACTAACGATGCCAAAAGCTTACTTTATGAAAAATTCGATAATAGCATGCTAACCATGCGCTTAAATACAGGTTTGCAATAGTAAGCAATATTTGAAAGCAGGGAAACCACGACGCCCGCCTTCTACTTCTAGTGGGCCGGCGCATTCTGGAGATCATCTTTGACTATTGAGCTTTCATCCGGCTCGCCGTTTACCGCATCCACTTCAACCTCTGGCGAATCGATAAACTCTGCGTTGCGAGGATCCATTTCGGGCATGGCCGGCACAAAGTGTTCCTGATCCTCCACCGCAATGTCCTCAGTATGGGTATGCGATAGCTGGTCGCCGCCGCCAACACGATCAGCGCAGCGGCATAACCATAAAACAGGCCCTCTGGGCCCAAAAGCTGTATCAGTTTAGACAGCACCACTGGCCCGATCACGCTGCCAATGCCATAACTAAGCAGCAACGTAGCACTGGCTGCAACAATGCGAGAACTTTCCATACGGTCGTTGGTGATCGCCACGGCCACCGGATAAATACTTGCAGACAGGCCTGTAAATACCGCCACGGCCAGCGTTAATGCCAGCAACTGATGGCTACCCAGCATACTGACCACCAAGGCAGAAATGGCCGCCAGCGCCGATATCCAGAACATGATTCGACGGCGGTCAAAGCGATCGCACAAAATCTGCGGGATTGCCCACATTGATCAATAACTGGCCACCTACAGCCGCCAGCAAATACACCACCTGATACACCGCAAACAGGGTACTTCGGTTGGCGTTGGTCCCGCGGCTGGAAAACCAGCTCTCGATGACCACCAGAACGCCAGCCATGCTAAATCCCGAAACCACTCGCAAAATTGCCCAGAAAACCATGCTGATGGCCATGGGATACAGCAACGATGCCACCGCGGCGATGGTCGCGAACACGGCAAAAGCGCGAATATGCCCTACCCGCGATACCACTTTCTGCACAAATAAAGTGCCCAGCACAAAACCAATGGAGTAACACACCAGAACCATACCGATGGTATCCGGCGCAACGCCCTAAATACTCAGGCGAATACCCAGCAACGTCATCAGAAAAGCGTTTCCGCCGTTCAGCAGCACAATGCTGAGAAGCAGCGCAAACAATGAGACGACCATTCGGGTCATGGCGGAACTCCGGAATTACCAGCTGAGGATATGAAGTGGTGTTGGTGATCGCAGGAACAGATGTTTTCCGGTCAAACTGCAGCGCTGTTCAAGCACCACCATTAAACCAGCAAAAACATCACCAATGCACTAGGGGCTAGGCACTTGCCGCTGTTACTCGGTGTTCTAGCCAGAGAGGACTAGAGATTTTACATTTTTTACATTAATGCGTCGTAACAGATCACATGTTTGTGAAAATGTACCATAATAAACTTACGCACAATTGATGAGTTCATCGTTATGAAAAAAACAGAATGGCCCATCCGTTGGGATTTGTTGGTTCGATATCGCCTGATTGAGGCCATTGCATTGTGGGAGGGTCGGCTGACAACCAACCACATTTGTTATAGCTTCGGTATTGGCCGCCAGCAAGCATCCAAAGACATTAACACCTATCTGCGTGAACTGGCGCCTGGCAATTTGGAATATGACCGTCATTTGAAGGGCTACGTGCCAGCCAGCAATTTCAAACCGGTGGTTACTCGCGGCGAAATCAGCGAGTACCAGGATCTGGTGGCCAGCCAGCAACAGCTCAGCAGTGTGTTTGCCTCACTGGAGGTGCGGCTACCCGGCAGCTATTCGGTTTCAAGCCCCGGACGGTTAATTGACCCAGCTACCATGCGCGCCGTGGTCAGCGCTATTCGCGGCAGCCGACAACTCCGAGCCAGCTACGTATCTCTCAGCCGCCCGGAAGCGGTTCACAGCGTGTTGGAACCGCATACAATGGTCTGCGCAGGCAATCAATGGCACGTTCGCGCCTGGTGTGATGCCAATCGCGAATTCCGCGACTTTGCCATCAGCCGTCTACGCAGCGTTCCTGAACTGCTGCGCCAGAAAGTTCGCCACAGTGTTTCCCAAGACGACGACTGGAATCGTCAGGTTACATTGGAAGTGGCGCCAGACCAGCGCCTGTCCCAGCCGCAGCAACTTATTATTGCTAACGATTACGACATGCAACACGGAAAATTAACGGTAACCAGCCGCGCTGCACTGGCGCCCTATGTTCTGGCGCAGCTGGGCATTACCATAAACACCCAGCATCCTGACGCACTGGTGCAGCAGCTGGAACTGATCAACCCGGACAGCCTGGGCTTTGGCAGCAAACGCGAGCAGGCGCTTAAAACCATCGCCGCCTGTGGTTAAGGTTAAGTTAAGCGCTCGACTGTGCCATAAGTTCCGCGTGTGATCACACGCCCCGAGTCGATTTTTATCCGCTTATTCTGCTGTTCAGTGCTGGTATTCCCAGCGTTAGCAGCAGCAAACCCCTGTGGACAATCTACAACAGTCATTACTGAGGTTCAGGGTAATACAGACACCTCGGCACTGGTGGGTCAAACCGTTACCGTTGAAGGCGTATTAACCTTGGACTCACGCCAGGCCGACGGCTTCTCCGGGTTTTACCTGCAGCAGGCTAATACGCCTGCGGACTCTACTCGCTCTTCTGCACTGTTTGTTTATACCCATTATAAAGAAGGCCGCTCGGGCCAACGCCTTCGCGTTACCGGCAAAGTCAAAGAACACTACGGGCTGACAGAGCTGGTTGCGGTGAGTGATTTACAGGTGTGCCGCAACCAGGCACTCCCAGCCCCGGTGGAAATATCTTTGCCTTGGACAAGAACGCCTGAAAGCCTGGAAAACATGCGCGTCCGCATTAACGGGCCACTCAAGATTACCGACAGCTATCAGCTAACGCGCTTTGGTGTCGTATCGTTGGCAGCCAAAGACCCCTTGATATCCACCGAGTTCATGGCTCCCGGAACAGCTGCCCTGCGCCACGCCAACCTGGCTTCTGTGAACACACTGGCTCTCGATGATGGCCACGCCCGCCGCAACCCGCCTTCACTGAACTGGCTGCCAGCCTACAGCGCCGCACAGCCGGGTTCGGCTGTTTCCAGCCTGGTAGCCGGCACCCAGGTTCGCGGCCTGACTGGCGTAATGGATTATCGCTACGGCGCCTGGCGCTTACAGCCTGACCAGATACCCAGCCTGAAACCGCCTCCGCTGCCTGACCCGGCACCGGCAAGGCCAACAAGCGCGAATCTGAGGGTTATGACCCTGAATCTGAACAATCTGTTCAACGGTGATGGCCGCGGCCAGGGTTTTCCAACCAGCCGTGGGGCAAAAACCCAGGCCCAGTACAAGCGCCAGCTGCAACGTTTAAGCGCGGGCCTGAATCAGGCTGGTGCCGATTTGCTGGCGCTGTCTGAACTGGAAAACGATGGCTACGGCAGCAACAGCGCCATCGCCCAGTTAGCCGCCAGTCTTGGGCCACACTGGCGCTTTGTGGTGCCGGTTAACTCGGCCATGCAAAAAGACGCCATCCGCAACGGTTTGCTGTACCGCGAAGATCGGGTAAACGCGCTTGGGCCAGCGCAGTATCTGTCGGGCGACGGCGGACGCCCCTCGCTAACCCAGCGTTTTGCCCTGAAAAGCGGCGGCCCGTCGCTCAGACTGGTGAGCGTGCATCTGAAGTCAAAATCTTGCCGCAACGCCAGGGGTGAGAACGCACAACAGAACGATGGCCAGGGTTGTTACACCGTGGTGAGAGTAAAACAGGCAAAAACACTGCACCAGCAGCTGGATCAACTGGGGCAGCTAGACAAAAGTAACGCCTTGGCGGGCATCCTGATCACCGGCGATTTCAACAGCTACAGCAAAGAGCAACCCATCAGCGAACTGGCCCGCGCCGGCTACACCAGCATGGTCGCGCACTTCCACCCGTGCACGCCGGTGCGCTGTGAACACTACAGCTATCGTTTTAAAGGGGCTCGGGGGTCACTGGATCACGCCTTGGCATCCGCGGCGCTAAAACCGCGGGTGCTGTCGGCAAAGGTATGGAATATCAACGCAGATCAGCCCCGAATGGCGGATTACCGCAGCCATTCAAGCCCGCAGCCTTGGCGTTCTTCCGACCACAACCCGTTGATTACCGATATAAAGCTGTAAAGCTCGCGCTCAATCGATACCGATAATTTTGTGCATCTGCAACGTCAAGCGCCAGCGTGGATTCGCCAAACAGTAATCCGTCGCTTTACGCGTATTACTCTGCTTGATCACATCCATGCTGGTTTCCGGCACCGACGGCGAGGCCATGGGCGACAAAAAGAAATGATCGGCCTGTATGTGCAAAAAACGCTCGGGCGTGGCTTTTGGCTGTGGGTACACCAGCTTAAGTTCGTTGCAGCGTTCAATGACCACTGGCGCATCCGCCTTTGGGCTCACGCAAAGCCAGTCGATGCCAGCAGGCGCCGGCAGGGTACCATTGGTTTCAACGCCAATTTCAAATCCGGCCTGGTGCAGGGCATTAATCAATGGAGGGTCTAGCTGCAGCAGCGGCTCGCCGCCCGTGCACACCACATAGGGCTTGCCCGGTGCCACCGGCCACAACCCCGCGATATGCGCTGCCAAGGCCTCAGGCGTCGCAAAAACGCCGCCATTCTGGCCGTCGGTACCCACAAAGTCAGTGTCGCAAAAATGACACACTGCGGTAGCACGGTCTTTTTCCCGGCCCGTCCACAAATTGCATTTGCTGAAGCGGCAGAAAACCGCTGCGCGACCGGCTTGGGCACCTTCGCCCTGCAGGGTATAAAACGCTTCTTTTACCCGGTACATCAGTAATGCGCCTCGTAGGCAACAGGGTCCTGTTGCTGATGCTCGGCAAACGCCTGCAAGCGTTCGACACAGGAACTGCAACGGCCACAGGCGTTGCTACGGCCGTTGTAACAGGTCCAGGTATGGCTGTAATCCAGTTTCAACTGTAAACCAAGGGCCAGAATGTCGCCTTTGGTGAAGTGCATAAACGGAGCTTCCACCGCGACCGGCTGGTAGTTTGAAACTTTACACACTGCGTTCATTTTTTCCACAAACTCAGGACGGCAATCCGGGTAAATCGCGTGGTCGCCACCGTGGGCGCCGAACCATACGGCGCTGGCCTCTACGGTAACGGCATAGCCGGTGGCCAGTGCCAGCAAGATCATATTGCGATTGGGCACCACGGTAGATTTCATAGAACCTTCCTGGTAATCCCCCTCAGGCACGTCAATGGTTTCAGACGTTAACGCAGAGCCTGCCATTACGTCGCTCATGGCGCGAATATCAATCACTTTGTGTGGTACAGCAAGTCGCTGGCAAACCTCTTGGGCACAGTCCAGTTCGCGCACATGGCGCTGGCCGTAGTTGAAAGATATGGCATGAACGTTCAAGCCGTCAGCACGTGCCTTGTGCAATAACGTGAAGGAATCCATGCCTCCGGAATAAATTACAACTACGGTGTCAGTCATTCAGGCGTCCGTTAGGTGGGCGGTCGATGTGCTTTCATAGGCTTTATTGTAACAGCGTGCCGGCAGGTTGGGTTCGCACATACATTACTACAACACGAAAGCGAATTGACTGGGCCTTTTTTACCAAGGAAATGCTGGAAGAGCGTTACCCAGATGCGGGAAAAGTTATTTTTATTATGGACAATTTGAATACACACAATATGGCTTCGTTATACACGGCCTTCCCACCTGAAAAAGCCAAACGTTTGGCTGACCNGCTTGAGATACATTACACTCCAAAACATGGGAGTTGGCTGAACATTGCAGAGATAGAACTCAGTGTTTTGAAACGACAATGTCTTGCAGGACGAATTGATTGTATTGAAAAGATGCGAACTAAAGTGGCTGCATGGAATACAGACAGGAACAACCGACAAACCAATGTGGACT
>NZ_KB889891.1 GCF_000372805.1 Marinobacter gelidimuriae
AATCTATTACACTGGCATATTTAGAGTTTTCTGCATTTATGTTTATTGCCCCTTCATAAACATAAGATGCAGCATCTTCGCCATTTCCAACCATACTGACATAACCATGAGAAATTCTAATTTTTTGTTCGTGCAATTTAAACCCATCACTATCAGTTATTACTAACATTATATAGTCTTGAGAATCATAATTTTCAATAGCTTTTTTATACCATTCAAAATTACTTTTATCTACGGTAATAATTCCTTTTTCGTCTGTAACATCCTTACTAACAGGCTTTACGGTAACCATGTATAAAGCTTTGGATTCAAAAAATTTAATTGAAGCGTCAACTTCTATTCTAGACTTTGATATTTGTCCTTTACGATTAAGAACCTCACCAATTTTTAATGCTGTAGGATTAGACTTTTTTAACTGAATCAAACGCTCATTAGAGACAATAAAAGCCTCTTTTGATTTTTGGTTAATTAAGTAAGTTTGATTTCCTACTTTTTCAATTGATATCTCTTTTGATTCTTGAATACAACCAGTAAGCAAAAATGGTAATAAAGTTAAGGTCACAAGTTTTAATTTCAATTTAAATACTCCATGTTATTTAGATATTCAGTGCTAGCCATTGCACATAACGCCGCCAACACAGGCAGCCGAAGCGCAGCGTAGGCTGTCCAGTGCAATGCGCTTTTTGCATTGCACGATTGTGCTTGGCCTTGTTAGGTTTACAATTTCTGCTTAACGAAATCAATGTTATCAACAACATACTGATGAACCAATGAGGAAGCTGCTACAATTTTAATCATTGCCCCTTTTGCGCTGCCTTGTACTACCTGCTCGTAAAAGTGCATTAAAAGTGTAGTACTTGGATCGACGTCCTTGTTTGAAAATAATGGGCGCAGCAATACATCATATTCTTGATACCGACGCTGATACTCTGTTATAGCCTGATTTTTGGATATAACCTCGCCGCAATTTGGAATGCTGGCATTAATTATAGATATTGATGCCTCATCAATAACCCTCTCTTTTTCGGTGCCATCGTAAGTCCGCAAAAAAACATACGTGAGAACAGATAGCGAAAAGTAGGTTAGTTCAATTTTTCGTATTTTTTCGTCAGGCACATTTAGAGCTTTTATGAAAAGCTTATACATGACGGACTGACCACCAATTCCCTGATTTTTTAAAGACTCGATAACCTTTAAATTTTTTGATTTACCCAAACCAAACATTTTTGTTCTCCTTGACGCTAGCTTAGGCCACTCATTTTCATTGCTACACTAACTGGCCTCGATAGGTCAAAATAGTAACTGCACTCCTCACCATCCGATGTTTGGACGCAAATCATCCTGAGTGACTTATTTGGATCGCTCGGTGACGCAATAGTAAATTCTGTTCCCCTCTCCCAATCCTTCCCACAGCTCTCAGAAATAAAGCCATCTATAAGAGCCTGCGCCATTCCCATACTGGCACAATTAACGATTGCTGGTGCATGACCTGATAGTCCGTCGCCTCCATAAATTGGTGGCTTGTCATCGTGCTCACTTTTCTTTTTACTTCCGAAAAACCTTGAAATGAAATTCATGAGTGCAACTAACTCCTTTGAAACCTAACGTTTGAGCTGTGCGGCGCAAACTAAGCGCAGCGTAGTTTGCGTCCGAACGAGCGCCTTGTTAGAGAGCATCTGCAACCGCCCATCCTTCATGAGTGAGCTCAAAGACCTCTCCTTTGTAGCCCCGCCCCACAACCAATCCTTCTGATTCCAATTCGTTTAACGCTGCTTCCCATTTTGCAGCTTCTCGTCCATGTCCTCCACCGTAAGATTCCCCACCAGCCTGAATAATACGGCCTCCCAACGTGGATGATTTAAGGATTGTTCCATCTTCCTTTGAAGCTGCTGCTTTTAGAATAGTCTTAGCTTCCTCAGAAAGGGAGTACTGTTGTCGGTTATCTGGGGTCGCTGGATTTTCAGTGACGACCTCTACTTCAGGGGCTGCAAACAAGCCTTTGAGATATTCATTTTTAGTAAGGCTGAGCTGAAGTTGTTTAGACAGCTTCGCGCGAAACTCTTCCAAGTTTTCGTATGTTTCAATAAGCCCTTGTGGTTGCCACTTTTTCTTTATTGCCTGTACTTGCGCGAATTGCTCAGCATTAATACTTTCCGGCGCAACAGGTTTGGAGGAAAAATAAATCATTGCAGGTTTACCTGCCGCAACATGTTCTTCAATTTCCTCTACAGTTCCACTCGGGGATTTACCTGTTGGAGTTCCGAGACGAGTCCAAAAGACTCCGATTAGAAGATCACAATTTTTTAAGACACGTTTGTTTATTAATTCTTGTGGTCGCGTTCCTAGTTCAGGAGATGAGTGAGTTTCCCAGCCTATTGCAGCGAGCATTACTGCTGATGCTTCTGCATTTACGTCATTCCAATCATGAATGATACTGCGAATTATTTCACGCTCATCAGCTACATCACCTGGAGAAGCAATCATGACTGGAATTACCGTTGCTTTGTATGACATCTATACTCCTCTGCTCTCTAACGCCCACTTAAGCGGACAAAAATTGTTGGTTAAAATGTGTAGCGAAGCGGAACCTAACCAACTGTTTTTGTTCCGTTTGAAGTGCTTGTTAGCTGAATTACATCATCTGCAATTTAAAATCCATTCTTTGACCATTTATATAAACAGTCGAATTATTTATTAGGCTTTGTGCGGTAATATCACCAAGTAAAAATTGATTTATAATATTTTTATCTGTAAATAATTCTAAGTTTTCCCCCTGTGGGCTTAAGCCATATTTATCTGATACAAAATTATAGCTTGTGCAACTTAGCAAGACTCTTACACCATCTATATCATCGGAAAACATACCCGATAATAAAAGCTCGGATGCGGATTTATATTTATTAAAAAATTCATTGGTAAGACGAGTAGTAGTGGTTGTTTGAATTGTATTATATGCTGCACCAACGAGGTCAATTGAAATGTATGTTTTATCTTTGTGTTTTAAAAAACCAAGTGATTGAACTTTCATCGCGAAAGGCGATTTATTTGCAATATTAATTAGTGTTGAAAAATGTTGTTCCTGTAATGGCTTACATGATTCGCATGCTAGGTTTTGCACATTAATAACCGCTTCAACAGCAGGTCGAGTTGTACTAGCACAACCTCCTAATATTAAAAGAGATAGAACGATAATCAAATACTTTGCCATAAATTAACTTTCCTTTTTAAATTTATAAATACACACAAAAACTAGAATAATTCAGCTAACGACCAAGCTCACCGGTGGCAATGGAGCGCCTTGTTAGGCACTTTTTGCTGGGGCGACACCTTGCTTTCTTGCCGGATGTCCAAACCATAGTTCTCCGACTGGGACATCCTTTGTGACTACGCTTCCGGCACCAATCATTGCATTTTCACCAATTGTAACACCGCTAAGAAGCGTTGAGTTTGCTCCAATGGAGGCACCCTTTTTAATTGTAGTTCTTAAAAATTCTTCTGGATATACTTTTGACCTTGGATATTTATCGTTTGTGAACGTAACATTTGGGCCGATAAATACATTGTCCTCTATTGTAACGCCATCCCATAATTGCACACCGCATTTTACGGTTACGTTATCGCCTACCGTGACGTCATTTTCTATGAAGACATGTGCATTAATGTTGCAATTCGCTCCGGTTTTTGCTCCCTTAAGAACAACAGAGTATTGCCACACTAACGTTCCGTTTCCAATGAACTCAGATTGGACTTCTGCTTTTTCGTGAATGAATGGTGGTTTTTCATCAGTGATCATGTTCTTCTCCTATCTTGGTGCCTAACGCCTGAGTTGAGGGGCGTTTGTGGAGCACGCGCAGCGTGCGGAGCAAACGTCCCTCTCCGACGATTTGTTATGCGACAAATTCACAAACTTACGCTTTCTATCCAATACCGCTTACCCCCGGGCAAAGAAATCAAGTTGAATGTATTACCTTTATATTTCTTGCTCTCAATTGGTCCGAAGACGCGGTCTCCTTTTTCGAGCCATACACATGAACTCGACAATTTCGCTGAGTAATTACCTTTTTTGATTTCATCCGAGAAGCGTTGCCATGCCGCAAATTCTGGGCAGGCATCTCCACCTGACTTCATACGTCGCTTAGGAAGGGATTTCGCAGCAGGCTTCGCCTTCGCTTCGCGTGGATAAGGCTTTAGGTTCGGGAAAGCTACTACCTTTCCCGAAGTTAGATAAATTGTGCAATCGAAGCCTATTGTTGCGGCCGTCGCGTTGTATGGAACAACGTTGTAGTTAGCACGGTAGTGGTACTCAGAATTCAGGGTATATTCTTGAATAGTCTCTACGTGCGAATAGCTGGAGTAATGTTCCTGCAGCCAATTTGTACAGTCTTTTCGATGGGTATCTTCGGACCCGAACGAGGCTCCTGAAAATATCAATAGCGTGAGCAGCAAAACGGTTTGGACTTTAAGCATAGGAAATCTCCATTGGCGCATAACGCTGAATTAAGCGGCGGCCCGTCAGGGGCGTCCGGTGGACGGCGCCAGGCCGGGAACGAACTTGAATGACTGGTTAAGTGCTTTCGAAGTTTGACCACTCTCTAAATTCTGAACGAGGACGGTATTGCCCAGAGTGGTCGCTAAGACTAGGAGCGTGGCGATTGATACACCCAATAGCCAACGATGACGCTTTTGCGCTCGTTTGGAGGCAATCAGTTCACAGACATGCCGATGGGCAGAGTTGAAGGTATCTAAAAAGGCTCGGTTCTCCATCGGTTTATACCCGCCTTCGCCATTGTCAGTTTTCGGAAAGTATTGGGACAACATTTTTAGGAAGCTTTTTAGCTCCTTTTCAGATGCATCCAACAAATCTGACGAAAACGCATAACAGATTACATCTGCCTGTTGCTTTACCGAACCATCGTACTCGTACGTTTTCATGCAACTCCCTTGGCACTTAACGCCTTGCTCACCGGAAAATTAGGAGCGAAGCGAGTAATTTTTCCGAGTGCAGCAACTTGTTATATACTGCACAGTATCTCCTAGCCAAATATTTCTCTATCAATTTCTTCGTATACCTGGGTTTCTGCAGTTACCAGTGGTGCCATAGTATCCCTCAAGAATGCACATTTATTGTTCCCACACTGAGTTAATCCAAGAATTCTCTTTATCTCAGTGAAGATTTCTCCACTTGCGGATTTCACATCGTCTTGTGGATTACCCCTGCCAACGCTTGCCAAAATAGCTGAAGCCTTTGCCTGCAAGCATTGCTTTGCAAGCTCTTCTTTATCCACACTCGAGCAAAGCTTCTGTATAATCTCATCATCTAATAAGTAGCATTCAATGTGTCTTCGGCCTGAAGTTTTCACACCTTTTTGAAAAAGCTCATCGACCTCAACGTCACTTTTATCATCTCTGTCGACAAACTTGATGATCTTAGACGACTTCAATATGTTTGAAATCATTTTTACAGATTGATTCTCTATATCTTCAATTTCTGAGCATGATCCTACTGACACAAATGTAGCACTATGGTGATTTTCTCCAAGAATTTTGCCATAGACTAAAGCATCAAAATCTTTGTACTTTCTTCCTTGGCTTGTTCCTTCACAAAAAACTATTTTTTGAGGAGATATTAGCTTTGAAAAATCAGCAAAGGCCAGATCAAAAAAGCGATCCCAGATTGCTCTACTTATCTGAGTTGGCTTTATCACCTCAGCTAAATCGAAATCTCTATTGTCAAAATCTAGAAATACTACTGTACCTGAATTTTTTTCTTCAATATCTTCAGCTTCTTTAAGCATTCCTATCGAATGTGTCGAAATCCACAGCTGAGAATTATCTGGGGTTAAATCATAAAGTTCCCTAAGTACTTTCGATTGAAGCCTTGTGTGCATATGTGCTTCTGGCTCATCAATACAGAATATTGCATCCGAATAGAAACTTGATTTGATTATCATATCAAGGACCAAGTCAAAGACTGACTTCTCACCTGCAGAAAGGTTTTTATAATGGAAGTCTTTGGATGTCCCCTTTTCGAAATAGAAGCTACCGTTTGATAGCGGGTCACCGATGGAGCTTAAATTTAAATCTACAAATATATTCGAGAGTGAGCGCTTAATTTCCCCAATCAATTCGTCTCTTAGCTGCTCGACTGTCTTGGCATTATTTGATGTTTCATATACCCCTGCCAATGTTTGCGCTACGAGTCTTTGGTAATTTTCAGAAACCGTCTGGTCGTTTTGCATCAAATTTTGAAGCTTTATCGATTCTGATGGATTACCCTGCCGACTTAAATTAGAAATAGTAAAATCAGGCTCATTTCTATATGCAGTTCTAAAATAGAACTTACCTTTTATCTGCTCTTGATTAAGCTGCTGATCATTGTGAAACGCCAGTTCAACTTTATTTTGAATAGATTGTCGCCAAAGGTTAGGGGCCGTTATTTCACCATCATTCTTTTCCAAATAGTCTTGGATGCCTCGATCATTAAAGCCCTTAAATTTATACCAATGATTAAGGGCTTCAAAAAGAGAAGTCTTCCCGCTGCCGTTAGGACCTACTAGAACTATAAGTTTTGCTGTCTCAGGTATTTCCGTTAACTTAAGGTCAGTAAATCGTTTAAAACGATTTAGCTTAACTTCTTTAATTTTCACAGTTATTCCTTGGTCTGAGGTAAATTCGATTTAGCATATAACGCCCGCAACACCGGGCACTTTGTAGCGCAGCGGAAAGTTGGTCCGCGTGCTTGCGATTGTTATATTTGCTTGATTGCAAAGTTTTCAGCTTTACGGTAACTACTCTGAAGTGGTTTAGGTAGAAGCCCTAAGATAGCGTCTTTTAAAAATGAGGAGGCAACCTCAATGCCTTTTTGGTCACTAAACCCCCACGCGCCAACTGCATCATCGCTTGCTGCATAGCGAATAATGCTTTCAAATAAGGCGCGAACAGAACTAAAGGCACCATCTTTTTTCATTTGCTCCAGATTACAAACAAGGGCGCTGTTAATATTTAACTCATCTGGGTCGCTGGAGGGACTTACGTCTAATAAGAGAAGCTCATTCTCGCCACTGTAGCGCCATTTTGTTTTACTCTCAAAATCTTCCAAAACAGCTACAAATGAACTGTCACTATAACTCCAATCTGCACCATCTATGGTTGTTACGACTTTAAGGTCAGGGTATTTATCTTCTGGCCAGTATAAGCCCCATAGCCATAACAGAATATATCTATATGTTCCTTTGAGCGGTGGTGAGAATAACTAAGCGACTCTAAAATTTCACTTCTACAAAACTGAGAATTTGGGTTGCAAAAAAGAACTGCAACGAGGCTTTTCTTCCTTATTTTTGCATTAACATCAGCCATCGCTTTGGACGATGCGGGACTAACACCGTCAAAAAATGCTATCCGTTTAGGCCGTTCTGAAAATTGGTTATTAACTGCCTTTACGATGTCCCTGTATAGGATGGAGTCAATCATTGCTCAAAACTCTCCTTAAAATATAACAGTGATTAGACCGCGTTCCGCGATATTGCAGAAAAGGGCGCTCCACATAACTCCGCATTTTCCTTTTCTCCCGAAGTCTCAAATTCTCACATTACCAAGAGCTTAGCTGATTCCAGCCACTGTCGCCAAGTAATCGCTTGACCTCTCGTTTTTGCTCGTACAATAAGGCTGTATGTAGTTACAGCTTTGGAAAGTGCGAACTATCATGGACGCCAGGCAACCGCGACCGCAGGATCAGTGCTGGAAGGTTTTTCGTGTAAAACTATAGTATGTGGCGGAGTAGTTTTCTGACCAAGCCCATTACGCATCGAGGAAACAGCTTTGCGGAGGAAAATGCATATCCATCTGTCTACATTACGTCTACATGAGAAAATCGAAGCAGGTAGGATCGGGAGAGTAATTTCGTAAATTATTGATTCTAATGGTGCTCCGAACCGGAATCGAACCGGTACGACCGTGAGGTCGAGAGATTTTAAGTCTCTTGTGTCTACCTATTCCACCATCGGAGCATTTCGAGGGGATGTTTTGAGGGCGAGAATTGTATAAGGCCGCGTTCGCTAACGCAATTCAGATTGACTTCTATTTTAAACGATCTGTTCTGAGTGCACCGCAACACCCCGGTAAATGTAGCCGGCAATGCGCGGCGCATCTTCCAGATAGAAGGTGTCTAGCTCAACGATATCAAAGTCTGCACTGCGGATCAGTTCAGCAATGGGTCGGTTCAGGTGGCAGCCGCCGCCAATGCGCTTCCAGGCCGGCGTTATTCGGTGTTGCCAGCGCTGAACCTTGGCATCCGGTGACTCGCCGTGCTCCAGAAACAGCAGTTTGCCATCGGCTCGCAGTACTCTTTTCATTTGGATCAGTGCTTTTTCCCAGCCGGCGATGCTGCACAGTGTAAAGGTCAGCACCACTGTGTCTATGCTGGCGTCTGCAAGCGGAATTTCCTCGCCCGGCAAATCCAGCCACTCTAGGGGCACTGGTGATCGGTTGGCATTTTCGATGGCTTTGTGACGCATGCCGGCCGACGGCTCCAAGCCGTATACCCGCGTAACCTCGCTGGGCTGGTAAAGCGCGAGGTTGATGCCCGAACCCATTCCCACTTCCAGCACAACACCTTTGGCCCTGGGCACCAGGCTCTGGCGCAACGCCATCAGGTCTTCACTGGCGCACACTTTGGCAACCAGGTGTGGCAGTATTTTTTCGTGGTAAAATCCCATTCGTGACGCGCCCGTAAGTTGTTAATTTTTCTGGCTAAGCTATAGTCTCAGCACGTCGCAACCTTAGGTTCTTAATATAGGTCATGAGTGCGACAATCTGTCCGACGCGCGCGGCTGTATAAGATAGTAGGATGCAATAACCTGCTGGTAACAACAACACGAAAGATACCAAAGGCATTCGCCGTCAGGGGCATAAGCCCTATGGTTTTGTGTGAGACGTTACCGGAGGTTCTATGGAACTCGATCCCATCTTATTGTCGCGAATACAATTCGCGTTCGTGGTGTCTTTCCACGCTATTTTCCCAGTATTCACTGTGGGTCTTGCCTCTTATATCGCCGTGCTGGAAGGCCTGGCCTTTAAAACAGGTAATCAATCGTGGGTTCGACTGTCGTCGTTCTGGACCAAAGTTTTTGCCGTGGTTTTCGGCATGGGCGTGGTATCCGGGATCGTTATGTCGTTCCAATTTGGTACAAACTGGAGCAATTTTTCCCAAGCAACTGCAAATTTTCTAGGGCCAATGTTGAGTTATGAGGTGATAACGGCGTTCTTCCTGGAAGCTGCGTTTTTGGGCGTTTTGTTGTTTGGCCGTAATAAAGTTCCGCCCGGTGTGCATCTGTTCGCGGCCATTATGGTGGCTACCGGAACCTTCATATCGACTTTTTGGATTTTATCGGCCAACAGCTGGATGCACACACCGGCAGGCACTGAACTTCGTGACGGCGTTTTCTACGTGACGTCCTGGAGCGAAGCGATTTTCAACCCGTCTTTCCCCTATCGCTTTGCCCACATGGTGCTGGCATCGTTCCTCACAGGTGGCTTTGTTGTGGCCGGCGTGAGCGCCTGGTATCTGCTCAAGGGCCGCGAAGTAGAGGCCAACCGGAAAGCGCTGTCTATGTGCCTGTGGCTGCTGTTGATCGTGGCGCCGACTCAGGTGGTGGTTGGTGATTTCCACGGTTTGAATACACTTGAACACCAGCCCATGAAAGTGGCCGCTATGGAAGGCCACTGGGAAACCGGTACCAACGTGCCGCTGTTGCTGTTCGCTATTCCAGATCAGGAAAACCAGACCAACCATTTTGAAATTGGTATCCCCAGTTTGGCTTCTTTGGTGCTGACCCATGACAAGAATGGTGAGATTCTGGGTTTGAACGAAGTGCCAGTCGAAGAGCAACCACCGGTTGCGATCGTGTTTTGGTCTTTCCGCGTCATGGTGGCCCTTGGTTTGCTGATGATTTTGTTCGCGCTGACGGGTTTATTCCTGCGCCGTGGCGATAAATTCTGGCGCACCAAATGGTTTTTGCAGGGTTTGCGTGTCATGAGCATTACGCCGTTTATTGCGGTATTGGCCGGTTGGTTTGTGACCGAAATCGGGCGCTCGCCCTGGCTGGTTTACGGCATGCTCGATTACTCAGCGGCCATTACACCGTCACTCACCGGCGGCATGGCTCTATTCACCCTGATTGGTTACGTGGTGGTGTATTCGATGGTGTTCTCCGCGGGTGTTTACTATTTGATGCGGGTTTTGTTTGAAGGTCTTGAGGCGGATTATGAAGAGCCTGAATCACAGACCGAACGGCCGAAGCGTCCCCTTTCTGCGACGCACACTAAATTTGAAATTGGTAAAACCAATGGGCAACCGGCTAGCCAGGGAGGACACTGATTATGGAAATGATTGATCTGGCATTGGTATGGGCGTTTATTATTGGTTTCGGCATAATCATGTATGTGACGATGGACGGCTTCGATCTGGGTGTGGGAATTCTGTTCCCCTTCGCGCCCTCGGAGCAGGATCGCGACACCATGATGAATTCGGTGGCTCCGGTTTGGGACGGTAACGAAACCTGGCTGGTGCTTGGCGGTGCAGGGTTGCTTGCCGCATTCCCGTTGGTTTACTCCATATTGCTGCCCGCTCTGTACATCGGGGTGTTCCTGATGCTGGCGGGGCTTATTTTTCGCGGCATTGCGTTCGAGTTCCGCTTTAAGGCGCGCACCTCGCGCTATTTGTGGAATTGGGCGTTCGCCGGTGGCTCTACCGTGGCAGCCTTTGCACAGGGGGTGGTGGTGGGTAGTTACATTCAAGGCTACGAAACCGCCAATCGGGTTTACGTCGGTGGCGCGCTGGACTGGTTAACTCCGTTCACCGTAATGACCGGCCTTGGCTTGATTGCCGGCTATGCGCTTTTGGGTTCCACCTGGCTGATCATGAAAACCGAAGGCCGGCTGCAGGAATGGGCGTACAAGATCAGCCTTCCTCTGCTTGCGGCGGTTCTGGTTGTTTTCGGCATAATAGGTGTATGGACGCCATTCGTTGACGACATGGTGCGTAACCGCTGGTTCGACAACCTGAGCATAATCTGGGTGCTGCCGGTTCTGACCTTACTGTTTGCGTTTCAGATTTTCCGTTCCGTGCGCAACCGGCTTGAAGGCATGCCGTTCGTGGCCACCATCGGACTGTTTATCACGACGTATTTGGGGCTGATTGTAAGCCGCTGGCCCTACGTGATACCGCCCAACTACACCCTGTGGGACGCAGCATCGGCGTACAATTCACAGCTGTTCCTGCTGATAGGCCTGCTGGTTGTGATCCCCTTTGTGCTGGTGTACACCGCCTGGACCTACTGGGTATTCCGCGGCAAAGTACGCGCTGGCGAGGGATACCACTAAGTGGCTGAGCCCGAAGCGCGAAACGCCAAGGCCTTGAATAACGGTGGTACCGGTGATTCGTCGCCGGTACCACCGGTTTCAGAGGTGAAGCAATGGTTAAAAGGCTTGGCCAAAGCACACAACAAAGGCGTTAACGGCGCGGCGTTAGCAGGCTTGCTTACAGGCTTTGCTACCATTGTACAGATGACCTTGTTAGCCACGATTATCCACCAGGGTCTGGTGGAAAAAGTCGCCTTGGCCGCATTAACACCGTATTTTCTGGGATTGTTGGCCACGTTAGGGGGTCGGGCGCTGGCTCAAGGCTGGCAAACCACTCTGGCGTCACGCTGCAGCCAGCAGGTGCGCCAACAGGTGCGTCAGCAACTTAACGATTGCTGGCAAGCCACCGGGCCGGTGAACCTGAACCAGTCTTCCGCTGGCACTCACAGCCGCGAATGGCTTGACCACGTGGATGCTCTGCACGGCTACTTCGCACGTTTTCTCCCCCAAATGCTGATTGCCACCCTGCTACCGCTGATGATTCTGGCGTTTGTATTCTGGCTAGACTGGCTGGCGGGACTTTTTTTACTGTTTGCGGCACCACTGATTCCGTTGTTCATGGCTTTGGTGGGTATGGGCGCTGAATCACTGAATCAACAGCATTTTCAAACCGTCAGCCGCCTGTCTGGCCAGTTTCTGGATAAGGTGCGCGGGCTGACTACTTTACAGCTGTTTCAGCAAACCGGCCCCGCGGCCGAGGTTCTACAACAGCGCTCGGACCAATACCGGTTTATTACCATGAAAACCCTGCGGGTGGCGTTTTTGTCGTCAGCCGTGCTGGAGTTCTTTTCGTCTGTGGCCATCGCCGTTGTGGCCATGTATGTGGGCTTTGGCCTGTTGGGCTACATCGATTTTGGCCCGGCAGCGGATTTAACGCTGTTTTCCGGTTTGCTGGCATTGTTGCTGGCCCCGGAGTTCTTTCAACCCTTACGCACGCTGTCACAGCACTATCACGATCGTGCATCCGCCCTGGGTGCCGGCGCTGAAATTTTCAGCCGGCTTAACGCGTCAGAGCCGATTGGCCCGCGGGTTCACCCTGCTCCCTCGCAGGACAGCCCCGGGGTAATGGTTCAGGACGTCAGCGTTGGCTTTGGCTCTGGCTCTGGCTTTGGCAAAAACAAGCTGTTGTTTGACCGGGTGTCGTTCAGCGTCGGCCGCGGGCAAGCACTTGCGCTAACGGGGCCGTCCGGAGGTGGTAAAAGCACCTTACTGAATATGATAGCGGGATTTATTGCCCCGCAAAGCGGTGCCATTACCATTTTCGACAAAGCCCCCGGCCAGCAAGCGTTTGGCTGGTTAGGGCAAAAAGGCTTTTTGGTTGATGGCACCTGGGCCGACAACCTGCGCTTAACCGCACCGCAGGCCAGCGATAGTGATATAGCTGCCGCGCTGGAACAGGTTGGCCTGGGCCCTTTGCTTGCTGAGCGCGCAGATGGCATTCACAGCAAAGTGATGGAAGACGGCCAGGGCCTGTCGGGTGGGCAGTCACGGCGCCTGAGCCTGGCGCGCATTCTAGTGGCCGATTACGATCTGATCCTGCTGGATGAGCCCACGGCTGCACTGGATGCCGAAAGCGAACAGCACATCGTGCAAACCCTGTCCAAATTGAAGCAGCAAGGCAAAACCCTGGTGTTTTCCAGCCATCACACGGCGTTGCTCACACTGGCTGATCGGGTACTGCAGGTGGTGAATGGCCGGTTACAGGCCGCGCCTGAAGGAGGTCACTATGATTAATGCCCTGCGCCCTTGGTTGCGGCTGATTTTTCACCGTCGTAACCGCTTGCTGATCGGTGCTTTTCTGATTCTACTTACGCTGCTTGCGGGTATCGCTCTGTTGGCGCTGTCTGGGTGGTTCATTACCAAAACAGCCCTGGTTGGCCTGTTGATCGCCATGGGTGTTCAGGCCACGATCGAGCTGTATCTGCCCGGCTCGGCCATTCGCCTGTTTGCGGTTTCGCGTACGGTATTCCGCTACCTGGAACGAATTTACAATCACGAAACCGTGCTAAGACTGTTGGCCGACATTCGGGTAACCCTGTTTAAACACCTGGCCCTTGTGCCCCGCAGCCAGCGCTCGCCAATGACCGGCGCACAATGGCTGTCACGCTTGCTCACCGATGTGGACGCGTTGGATACTCTTTACCTGCGCCTACTTGCCCCGACGGCCCTGGCGGCGCTGGTAAGTGTTGGGGTTATTATCTTGGCCGCGGCGGTGTTTAGTGTGCAAACCGGCGTTTTGGTCGCTGCGTGCCTGGGCCTTTCCTTTGTGGTGGCAACGGGCGCTGTCTACATGGGCACCCATAGCCTGGCTCAGGCTCAAAGTGAGCGCCAGGACACGCTACGAAGCCAGCTGATTCAGCACATTGAAGGTTACGCAGAGCTTACCGCCGCTGGCCGTGCCCGTAACCACAGCGTTTTGCTGATGCAGCAGGCCGAGCAGTTAACCCGCGAGCAATGCATTATCGAAACTCGGGCTGGCTGGCACCTTGCCGGCTCAAGCCTGTTGATAAACCTGGCAGTCGTGGTGGCTCTGTGGATGGGTTTTAGTCTGTACCAGCAGCAAATGCTGTCTGGCCCGGTGCTGGTTTTGCTGCCCATCGCTCTATTGGGATTAGGCGAGGTGTATGGCATGTTGCCCGACGCATTTTCCCGCCTTGGCGGCACGGTGGCATCTGCCCGGCGCTTGAACCGCGATACAGCAGAAAGCGCCAAGCACGACGATGTCACCTTGGCGAAGACGACTGACCTGGAAACGGCAGAGAACGGCGATTTTGCGGTCGCGGTTTATGATCTGCAGCTGCGCCACGGCAACAGTCAGCCTTTGCTGGCCCGCCCTCTCAGCATCAAACTCAAGCCCGGGGAGTGGCTAGGCTTTACCGGCCGATCAGGCAGCGGAAAATCGTCCCTGGCAGACGCTCTGAGCGGGCTGATAAAGCCATCAGGCGGCAGCGTTAGCAGCCTTCTGGTTGCTTACCTGACTCAGCAAACCTATCTGTTTGACGACACCTTGAGAATGAACCTGCAAATGGCGAACCCGCAGGCCAGCGATGCCGATCTATGGCAAGTGCTGGACCTGGTCGAGATGGGAGACCGCTTTGCCGATGAGCCAGCCCAGCTGGATACCTGGCTGGGCAGTGGCGGCAATGTGCTGTCTGGCGGCGAAGCCCGGCGCATCGCGCTGGCGCGAGTGCTGCTAAGCCCTGCGACCGTGTTCGTGCTGGACGAGCCATTCACCGGTGTCGACAAAGCCCTGCGCGACCGCATATGCTGCCGTTTGGAACAACGTTTGGCGGGCCGTACGGTGATCAGCCTGGCTCACAGTGTGGATGCACTGGCAGGTGGCACCGCTACGATTGCGCTTTAATATAAATATAAAAATTTCGGGATCTGCTATGTCTTCGCAAATAATACTTCCACGCATTCTGCAGGTTGGCGCCGGTGCCAGCGAAGAGTTACCCAATGTACTTGCCAGCCTGAATTGCAGCCAACCGCTGATTATTACCGACAAGATGATGGTCGAACTGGGCTATGCAGACTCGCTCAAGGCGTGCCTTCTTAAGCATTCGATCAGTGCTGACGTGTTTAGCGATACCGTCCCGGAACCCACAGTGGGCTCTATTCAGGCAGGCGTTGAGCAGGTTCGCATCGGCGATTACGATTGCATCGTCGCCCTTGGCGGTGGCAGTCCGATTGACAGTGCCAAAGCGATTTCGATATTGGCCCGCTTCGGTGGGGTAATGAGCGATTACAAATTTCCGCGCATCGTCAATGAAAGCGGTATTCCGGTGATTGCGGTGCCAACCACCGCCGGTACAGGTTCGGAAGCCACCCGTTTTACCATCATCACGGATGAAACCAGTGATGAAAAAATGCTCTGTGTGGGCATCGGCTTTATGCCGGTTGCGGCGCTGGTGGACTACAACCTGACCCTCACCGTACCTGCCCGAACCACCGCCGATACCGGCATAGACGCTCTGACTCACGCGATGGAGGCTTACGTCAGTCAGAAAGCGAATCCGTACAGCGACTCCCAGGCGCTGGCCGCCATGCGCTTGCTGGGGCCAAATTTGCGTACCAGCTATAAAGATGGAGCCAACAAACCGGCCCGTGAGGCCATGATGCTGGGCTCAACCCTGGCGGGCATCGCATTTTCCGCTGCGTCGGTGGCATTGGTGCATGGCATGAGCCGCCCTATTGGCGCTGCGTTTCATGTACCGCACGGTTTATCGAACGCGATGCTGTTGCCGGCCGTTACCGAGTTCTCCATCCCCTCAGCGCCCGAGCGCTACGCGGACTGCGCTCGGGCTATGGGCGTTGCTGACGAGGGCGACGATACCAACAGCGCCAATCAGAAACTGCTGGAAGAACTCTATGCGCTCAATGAAGAGCTTCAGGTACCCACCCCTGGCGGCTTTGGTATTGATCGCGCCAGATTCTTTGAGTTAATACCGACAATGGCTCAACAGGCCCTGGCGTCAGGGTCCCCCGGCAACAATCCGCGAGTGCCAACGGCACAGCAGATCGCCGAGCTTTACGAGAAGCTCTGGTAAGCCGGCAACATGCCGTTGACTGGAGCCCGTTTTAGCGGGTTTCCAGCACGTCAAAGCTCAAACCGGCACGGCTGGTCAAGCGCTCCAGCAACGGCTGGCCCAGCAAGGATGCAGGGGTCCAGAAACCACCGTCCCGATTTTTCGGGATATCGAACGCCAGGCAGGCCGCCGCTTCGCCGAGCATGCGGCTTGTGGCACCGTAACCCGGGTCGCGATCACCTTTAACCCGGGTAATGATCGTGCGCCCGTCAGCGGTTTTTCCTACAAACCGTATGTCAAAAAAGCCGGCTTGCTGGGCGTCCGGGCTTGGGCCTTCTCCTGGCTGCGGCACGAATTTTTCAATAGCCCAGCGCGTTGGTTTCACCGCAGAACCCATAAAAAAACCTGCCAAAGCTGCAGTGATACCGTAAGCAGTCAACCGGCCCTTCACACCACGGCCGGTCATAACGGCTTCGTCGTAAGTGAATTCCTGGCCGTAGCGGGTATCTTGCAGAGCGTTGGAACGGTGAATAACGCGGGTGTTGATGGCGCCCATCACAAACGGTGCCAGCCAGCTGTTCAGGGTTTTATCAAACCCGGGGCCTTTCAGCGAAGGCTGGCGGGTTTTTGAACGGTGGCCAGCTGGGCTGATGGAGAACGGGTTTGCCATAGAGCGACGTAGCTCGGGATCGGCGGCCATTTCTTTGGCGATGTTGATCATTGACGCGACTGTGCCGCCGGAGAGTGTTCCCTTGGCCGCTTTCACGCGCATACGGACATCCTGGCACACGCTGCCAAAAGCGCTCTCTGCCTGTTGCTGAAGGAACCAGACACCCATATCTGAAGGTATAGAGTCGAAACCACAGCAATGAACGATGCGTGCGCCGGATTCTTTCGCCCCCGCTTCATAGCGCGACACCATTTTACCAATCCATTGTACCTCGCCGGTAAGGTCACAGTAGTCAGTACCGGTTTCAACGCAGGCTTTGATCAATGCTTCGCCGTAAAGTGCATAAGGGCCAACCGTAGAAATAATAACCCGGGTGCGCATGCACAGTGCCTGCAGCGCAGGCTCGTCGGTGGCGTCAGCGACCAATAGCGGCAAATCGGCAGCGCCTGACCCTAGCTTGCTTCTGAGTGCTTCAAGCTTTGACTGGGAGCGGCCGGCTATGGCCCAGGAAACATCGCTGCCCACGCCATGGGTGTCGTACAAATACTGGGTCAGAATCTGACCGACAAAACTGGTGGCGCCGAACACCAACAGATCGTAAGGGGGCTTTTTACGTGCATTCATCACTATCCCTGCCTGCGTTTTCAATTGTATTTTTCATAAAAAAAGGCACCAAAAAAGGTGCCTTTTTCAATAGAACCAAAAGCTTATTACGCTTTCTTAAGTTCTTCTTCAAGTTGCGGTATCGCTTCAAACAGATCCGCAACCAGGCCGTAGTCGGCTACCTGGAAGATAGGCGCTTCTTCGTCCTTGTTGATCGCAACGATCACTTTGGAGTCAGACATACCCGCCAGATGCTGAATAGCACCAGAGATACCAACGGCAATGTACAGCTGTGGCGCAACGATTTTTCCGGTTTGCCCTACCTGCATATCGTTGGGCACGAAGCCGGCGTCAACAGCGGCTCGGGATGCACCAACAGCGGCACCCATCAAGTCGGCGATCTGCTCCAGCATTTTGAAGTTTTCGCCGTTCTGCATGCCGCGGCCACCAGAGATGACAATCCCGGCGCTGGCAAGATCAGGGCGGTCCGATTTGGCCTTTTGCTCACTCACAAACGTGGACAAACCTGCATCTTTTACCACGTCCAGCTGTTCCACCGATGCGGAGCCACCTTCTGCTGCTACCGGGTCGAAGCCGGTTGGGCGCACGGTGATCACCTTAACGCTATCGCTGGATTTTATAGTGGCGATGGCGTTACCCGCATAAATCGGGCGCACAAAGGTGTCTGGGGCTTCAACACGGATGATGTCAGAAATCTGAGCCACATCCAGCAATGCCGCTACGCGGGGCATGGTGTCTTTGCCCGTACTGCCGGCAGCCGCCAGGATGTGGGTGTAACCCTCGGCCAGCTCAACAATCAGCTGGCTCAGGTTTTCACCCAAAAAGTGGCCATAAACCGCGTTATTAGCAACCATCACCTTGTTAACACCGTCAGCCTTTGCTGCGGCTTCCGCGACGGCACCCACGTTTTCACCGGCAACCAACACATCGATGTTGCCACCGATAGCCTTGGCGGCTGCGATAACACTCAGGGTCGCCTGCTTCAGGCTGCTGTTGTCATGTTCAGCAATTACAAGGATGCTCATCAGATCACCTTCGCTTCGTTCTTCAATTTGTTAACCAGCTCTGCCACGTCTGCAACTTTGATACCTGCCTGGCGTGAAGCCGGGGCTTCCACTTTGACGGTTGTCAGGCGCGGAGCGACATCAACACCCAGATCAGCCGGGCTAATGGACTCTAGAGGCTTCTTCTTTGCTTTCATAATATTAGGCAAAGACGCGTAACGCGGCTCGTTCAGACGCAAGTCGGTGGTGACAACCGCGGGCAACGTCAATGAAACGGTCATCATGCCGCCATCTACTTCGCGAGTTACGTTTACTTTGTCACCGTCGATGACAACTTCAGACGCGAACGTACCCTGGCTCATGCCTGCCAGCGCGGCCAGCATCTGGCCAGTTTGGTTGTTGTCTGAGTCGATGGCCTGCTTGCCCAGAATAACCAGATTGGGTTGCTCTTTATCAGCCACAGCTTTCAACAGCTTGGCAACCTGCAAAGACTGAATCTCTGCGTCTGTTTCAATGTGGATGCCACGATCTGCGCCCAATGCCAGAGCCGTGCGGACCTGTTCCTGACAGGCCTTGGGGCCAATAGAAACCACCACGATTTCGCTCACAACGCCCTTTTCTTTCAGCCGAACCGCTTCTTCAACAGCGATTTCGCAGAATGGGTTCATTGCCATTTTTACGTTAGCGAGATCTATACCGGAGTTGTCCGGCTTTACACGCACTTTTACGTTGTAATCAACTACTCGTTTTACAGCGACCAGAACCTTCATAGATTCCTCGTTCTTCTACGATGTGTTTAAAGACGTATCAGCAAATTCAATGGAAGTATTTGCTGCGGGAGGGCACCAATACTGCCAATAAAGCGAAAGCGGGTCAATACAAATGGCGCCGTTTAAGTCATGCCGGCACAGCCGTAGCGGCTTGAGAACAGGGAGAAAATTCCCACAAATCAATTAAAACAAACGTTTGTTTGGCATGTCAGGAAGACGCGAGAAGAGTTGCTATGGATACGAAGCTAGCTTAACTTTAACAGTAGACAGTCGTCTGCAGGGTTTTTTACACGTATAATTGCGCACAGATTTTGACGGGCCCGGTTCAGCCGTGGCTGTCCAACATTTAAAAACATGGTTGAGGAGACTAACGTGGAACGCGAATCGATGGAGTTTGATGTTCTGATCGTCGGTGGTGGTCCTGCCGGCCTTTCGGCGGCCTGTCGCCTGATGCAACTCGCCCAGGATGCAAGCCAGGAATTAACGGTTTGCGTGGTAGAAAAAGGCTCCGAAATTGGCGCCCATATCCTGGCCGGTACCGTTTTTGAGCCAACCGCTTTGAACGAGCTGTTTCCAAATTGGAAAGAGCTGGGCGCACCGTTGAATACTCCGGTCACCCGTGATGATATTTTCCTGCTGAAAGACCAGGAACAAGCCACAAAAATACCCAATGCTTTTGTGCCAAAGAACATGCACAACCACGGCAACTACATTATCAGCCTGGGTAATTTCTGCCGCTGGCTGGGTGAGCGTGCCGAAGAGCTCGGTGTTGAGGTCTATCCCGGTTTCGCAGCGTCGGAAACGATTGTGGAAGACGGTCAAGTCAAAGGCATTATCACCGGCGATATGGGCGTGGCCCGTGATGGCAGCCATAAAGACGGCTACATGCCCGGTATGGAGCTGCGCGCTAAATACACCTTGTTCACAGAAGGTAGCCATGGCCACCTGGGCAAGCGGCTGATCAACGAATTCAAGCTGGACGCTGGCAAAGATCCCCAGCACTACGGACTTGGCATTAAAGAGTTGTGGGACATAGACCCGGCCAAACACGAGCCGGGGCTGGTTGTGCACACAACGGGCTGGCCGCTGAGCGAAAGCAATTCTACCGGTGGCTCCTTCTTGTATCACCTTGAAGGTGGCCAGGTGTATTTTGGCCTGATTACCGATTTGAATTACAGCAACCCGCACCTGAGCCCGTTTGATGAAATGCAGCGTCTCAAACACCATCCGGAAATCAAAAAACATCTGGAAGGCGGCAAGCGCGTATCCTACGGCGCACGTTCCATCACCAAGGGAGGCTTTAATTGTCTGCCCAAAATGAGCTTTCCGGGTGGTCTGCTATTGGGCTGTAATGCCGGCACCCTGACCTTCTCCAAAATCAAAGGCAGCCACACCGCCATGAAATCTGGAATGATGGGCGCAGAAGCGGTGTTTGAAGCGTTGAATGCGGGCAAAAGCGGCGAAGAAATCACCAGCTTTGAAGATCGCTTCAAAGACAGCTGGCTGTACAAGGAATTGTATAAAGACCGCAACTTCGGGCCCAGCATTCACAAGTTTGGCCCGATCATTGGCGGTGGCCTGGCTTATCTGGAGCAGAATATTCTGGGTCGCAGCCTGCCCTTCACATTGCACGACACCTTGGCCGATCACAACGCGATGAAACTGGCGGCTGACTGCAAGCCAATCACTTATCCAAAACCGGACAATAAACTGACCTTCGACAAACTGACGTCGGTGTTTATCTCTAACACCAACCATGAAGAAGATCAGCCGGTTCACCTGCAGCTGAAAGATCCTAGCATTCCGATAGAGCACAACTTGCCGAAGTACAACGAAGCGGCTCAGCGGTACTGCCCTGCGGGCGTGTATGAAGTGGTTGAAGCAGAAGATGGCAGCGGCAAACGCTTCCAGATTAACGCGCAGAACTGCGTGCACTGCAAAACCTGCGACATTAAAGACCCGTCCCAGAATATTACCTGGGTAACGCCAGAAGGCGGCGGCGGTCCAAACTACCCGAATATGTAATAGTAACAGGCAAAAAAAGGCTCCCGAGGGAGCCTTTTCTACCAACAGTTCACAACAACTTACTGAGCTTGCCCGTTCTCCTGTTCTTCGTCTGTCGCGTCTCGAACTTCAACAACTTCAACATCAAAGTGCAGAGTCTCGCCAGCCAGAGGATGGTTGGCATCAATAGTAACGGTCTCGTCACCTACTTCAATAACGCGCACCACTTGGGGGCCGTTCGGCGTCTCCGCCTGGAACTGCATACCCGGTTCGATGGACTCTACGCCTTCGAATGCGCTGAGAGGAACCGGCTGAACCAGCTCGTCGTTCTTTTCGCCATAGCCTTCAGCAGGAGCCACTGAAACTTTCATGGCGTCACCGACGGTTTTTTCATTCAGTGCGCTTTCCAGCCCACCGACGATGTTCTGTGCGCCTTCCAGGTAAGACAGCGGCTCCCGACCTTCTACGCGGGAGGAATCCAGTTCTTCTCCCTGGTCATTGGTGAGCGTGTAATGGATGGATACAACGCGGGATTGTGCCATGTGATCTCCTTGCGTGTCTAAAATGACTGTATTGAATTCGTGTTTACCCAGCTTAACAACGACTAAACCGCGATAACCAGTATTTTTTGGGGCGCAGGCAGAGTTTTCAACCGTTGCCGGTCAATTTATAGAAATTTCCTTCGCTGAGCACGCCAACCACGGTTTCGCCGTCTATTAAACGCTCAACGTCCAAATCCGCCAATTCGTAGTAAGCCGCCGTTACCAGTCGTGCCTGCACGCCATGGCGTACCGTTATTAGTGGTCGGGGCTCATTCGTGCCAGGGTAAGTGTCCATTTGCAGCGGGTGGTCGGCGCCAATATTGAGAATTTCTCCCACATTGGTGGTTAGCGTCAACATCTGTTGTTCGCCCTGCCCGCTTACCGTTAGTGAGTGCGCCAGTAGCGGTGTGTCTTCCACTTGAATGCGCCATTTCTCGACCGGTGAAATCAGGTAATACTCGCCGTCGTCTTCTAGCCGCAATATGCTGGAAAACAACTTCACCAGCGCCTCGCGCCCAATAATATTACCTTTAAACCACCAATCGCCGGCGCGATCTATGCGCATCTCCATATCGCCGGAGAGCGGCGGATGCCAGTCTTGCAGTGGCGGTAAGCCTTTGGCAGGAACAGACTTTGCAAGCTGCTCCAGGTCTTTCGACTGTTGGCTCATAGAGGCCTCCCTTGATGAGTAGCTGCGATGAAGGTCAGGGGAAAAACTGGTTTTTCAGATCAGCGCAGCCGGGGCCGACGATGGGCATGTTCAGCAGCACGGCTTGGGCCGTCATGAACGCTGCGCCGCGCCGGTGGCCGTCTGTCAGCAGGCTGGTAAGCACACCGACCAATGGCATGTGCGATACCAGCAACAACGGTGAAGCCGTACTGGCCAATAACGCGTCCAGGCAACGGGCAGGATCGTCGTCTGGCGTAATGAACAGCTTTTCTTCAACCGGACAGTTCAATCTTTCGGCCACTATCGCAGCGGTTTGACGGGCACGAACCAGGGGGCTGCACCAGATAAGCTCAGGGCGGCTATCACTTTCCGCCAGCTGGGCGGCCACTCGGGCAACCTGTTGCCTACCCACGTCGGTAAGCTCGCGCTGATCGTCCTGTGCGTGCCGGCCCGCTTCGCCGTGGCGCATTATAAAAAGCTTCATCAATAACCTCTAAGCGTATGATTAACTTGAAAAACAAGTCGCGATAGAATCGCTATGCAACCGCTATGAAGTCGTTATTGAACAATTGTACGCGGCAGAATGAACTCCACATCGGAGTTCTGCGCGGCTGTCATCAAACCGTTGATAACCGCCTTTACAGACGCATTGCCATATAAAATGTCGTGTAAGCCCCGTACCAGCGGCATTTGAATGCCCATGGCCTCGGATTTTTCGCGCACCAGTTTCAAGGTGTAAATACCTTCTGCGACCTGCCCCAGCTCGGCCGCCGCTTCTTCCAGCGGCTTGCCTTTGCCAATCGCGTAACCAATGCGGAAATTCCGGCTTTTGGACGATGTGCAGGTAACAATCAGGTCACCAACGCCGGCCAGCCCCAGGAAGGTCATAGGATTGGCCCCCAAACTGACCGCAAAGCGGCTCATTTCCGCCATGCCGCGTGTGATCAGCATGGCTTTGGCATTTTCGCCCATCCCCAGAGCCGAGCCTAGCCCGGCGACGATGGCATAAATGTTTTTCAATGCACCCGCCAGCTCCACGCCGTACATATCCGCGTTGGCGTAAACCCGAAAATACTCACAGCCCAGCAGGTTTTGAACGCTGGTGCGCACCTCTGGGTCTTCTGACGCTATAACGGTGGCGGTCAGATCACGATTTACAATCTCCGCGGCCAGGTTGGGGCCGCTGAGCACACCAATACGACATTGAGGAATTTCTTCCTGCAGTATCTCGCTCATTAGCTTGAAACCTTGCGTTTCAATACCTTTGGTCAGACTAACGACTATCTGGCCGTCGCGAAAACAATTGGCGTGCTGGTGAATTACGTCACGGAAGGCTTTTGATGGAATGGCAACAAAGACAATTTCAGCGTTGGCAACGGCGCCAGGCAAATCTGTGGTGGGCTCTATATCGCCGGCCAGCATAATGCCGGGCATGTAGCGCTCATTCTGACCGGTTTCACGGATGCTGTCGGCTTGAGCTTGGTCACGCATCCAAAAGTGCACGCGATGACCATTTTCAGCCAGCACCTTGACCATAGCCGTGCCAAAACTGCCGCCGCCGAGCACCGCCACATCATGGCGGGCTGGTACATTGGAAGCGTTACCCTGCGCGGGCGCTGCTGTATTTTCGGGCATAGTTATTTCACTTTTCAGGAATAGTCATTCCGTTTTTCGCTCAGCCGGTTTCTTCGCATTCTAGGGCGTGAACCAGATTTTTGAATTCTTCCCGATTCCGGCTGTTCATACCCATCAGTATTTTGTGGGCTTCCAGCACTTTGTCGCGAACCTGTTGTTCACTGGCTTTCAGCTCCGGAATTTCTTCCAGGCGCTCCATGCTGGAGACCGGCTCGCTGACAATAATAAAAATACTGTCGAAACCCATCGAACCGATGATGCGTGTGATATCCGGGTGGGTAGAAATCAGGCTGGGCGTGCATCCGCTCTGTTTTTTGGCGGCCAGTGCTATTTTTGCCAAAAGTCCCAGGGTGGTGCTATCAATAATTTCAGTTTCAGACAGGTCGATGACCACGGTTCTGAAATTGGGATCCTGAGTGATGGATTCAACCAGGTTGTCCAGCGTCGAGCACAGATTCAGGCGTATTTCACCCACAAACTTTAAGACATAAATGCCTTTTTCTTCCGCTTGCAGAATTTTATAACCAGCCATTTTCCATACTGCCACTGTTTAGGACGACGGGCTTTCTGAATCGCGTAAAGCGTCAGTGACCGACACCATAGCGATATCGTCGGGTAATTCCGTCATCTCATCGAGATTCAGGGCCTCGCTCAAAGAGGCGATAGTGTGACGACCTCCCGATACGAGTTCAAGTAGTGTTCGCTCCTTTTCATCCAGGCTTTTAGCCGGTATGACCTCCAGGATGCCGTCTGAAAACATCAGCAACCGGAACGGCGCCGTCAGCGGCAGCTGAAACACCTGCCATTCAGGCTCTTCAAACAGCCCGACTGGAGGCCCGCTGCCTTTCAAAAACTCTGCAGGCTGATCTTCAAACGCGATGATAGGCATTGGCAGATGAGCACCTACCGTGTAGCTCAAGATTCGTGTTTTCACGTCAATAATGCCCATGAAAATAGTAACGTGCTTGCCCAAACCGGTATCTAGGAGTTCTGAGTTTATACGTTGTAAAAAGAGTTCAGGATGCATGATTTCATCATTAAACCCGCGCCTTAAGTCACGCCGTAGCCTGCTGGTCAGATTTTTTAGTAATACCGTAACAAACGCAGAGCTGGCGCCGTGGCCAGACACATCCGCGATGTATACCATGACTTTGCTGCCTATAACTATAAAAACTATCCCAATCCAGTGAGTGAGTGCGTGAATGAAGACTTTCTACTTTAGTAACTGTACCAAACAAAAATACTAAAACTCTCGTTGAGACCATCTACGAATGCTTAGGGCTCTGGCCTACCCTAGCGCAGTAAGCGGGAGGATCAGCTGAAATCACCATGCTCAATTTTATGAAGCACTGACGTTATCCGGCGACAACCGTCAACGGTATCCAGCAAGTCGCAAGGTCTTTCATCTTCAAGCGCTGGAATCGGGTGCTGGAGCCATTCCAATGCTTGTTCCCGCGATTCCCAGATTCGTATCGACTGATGAACAACGTCGACTGCGTGCCGTGTGATGACCAGCTCCATCCCAATCGGCACCATCCGCTTCCACTCTCGAAGCGTGTTTGGAATCGGGGCGTCTGGGTCACACTGTGCCACGAGATCAGCCAAGCTGTAGGATTTTCTTTCCGTCATCCAGATCCCTTCAACTTGGCATCAAAAGCCCACTTTCCAACGAAAAATCCACAAAAGGAAGGCGTCTTACGTTGCTCATATCGCGGCCTGTCGGCACTAGCGAGAAGCTAGTGGGCCAGGAGTGTCCACGTCACCATAAATTGGCCGTGCTGTTCGCAAAGCGAACGTCCAGATTGACCACAAAGCGGACCTTTCTGCCGGGCTGCTTGAACCCGTCTCCTCCCCCTTCGATTCATTGAAGACCTGGCGCCACTGTAATATCTTGCGAAACACCGATGGACAGAAAACTGTTAATCAGCAGTGCAACTAAAACAGGGATGTTCACTGTGTATTTTCATGAACATCATCGTCTGCTGTGTTGAGCATTACTACGCTTAAGACGGTTAGGTCAGTGAGAGGCGGGTCAGCTTGACTAGATTATTAATATGGGCGTGCATGCTTTTAGTCTATGTTCAATAAGACATCTGCTTGCGGGTCAAGGAAACAACATGAAGCATTTTTCTTTCGTAGCCTTAATCATCGGCTTACTGATCTCGGCTGCGCCGGTCTTGAGTTCCGAACCTAAACAAACACTTCCTAACACCGAATGGCGATCGACCAGCACGGTTGCAAAGGCGGTCTGGGTAGCGGGGCCAGAAATCGGTGGGTTTGGACTAGGATATATGTGCACGACCATAGGCGGGATTGATAACCATATACTTTTTCTCCAAGCGAGGATTGGACCACAAATGCCGAAGGCACTCTCCCAACCTTTTATGGTCGTCTATGATGGTCAAAACAGTTATCTAGATAGGCCCGATGCAGGCGTTCTGCTCACAGTGGGAGAAAAAACTTTTCGTTTAGGAATTCTCGCCATTATCAAACGAATTGTTGCTGAGGTGCCAAGCTACAATATCGGCGCAAGATTGACCCCAGAGGCTATTAAGGCATTAAAGCTTGGTAAAAACGCTAGTTTCCAAATGTATGATGGGGATCTGGTTTTTCTAGATCATTTACCCCCATGGAAACTCGGAGGATCTGCTCAAGCAATTAATAAGACAAAATGCAGACCTTTGGACTCATCCAGCTGATCTCGGCCCAATGTCATCAACTTAAGCGCCCAAAACTCCAGCACGACCTGCTGAGCCGGCGTAGATGACCGACAGTGAGGCAGCCTGTTGTTGAAAAATCAGGCGGATAAGAACAGATTCTAACCGGAAACTCGATCCAAAGACCGCCAACGGCGTATTTTCTGGCACGGCAGAGTCGTGCCAGCGGTTTTCAGGACGAGCGTCATCCGACCGGTGACCAGCACAGTCTGTCAGGAAATCTTGTTAAACGCTGTCGAGGTGTGGTGTCGGTCAGCGAGTCGGTTTGTACCCTTCACAGCCTTTGGCGGCTGGCCGTTTTCGGCGTCGTGGGCAGCTTCGCCCGGGGCGCACCGCACTCAGACTGTTACCCATCAGACGACACAGGTTATCCAGGGCCTCGCGGCTGGGGCGCACCAACAGGGCGACGAGGGTATGCTTCAGCCGGGACACGCCCTGAGTGAAGTTGGCCTTCCAGGCCAGCTTTCGGTGGGCGGTTTTGCGCTCAATATCAGGCTGCTGCAGGGCCTGCATCAGCAGGGCCAGGTTTTTGAGCAGTTGGCAGGCGTGGATATCCTGCTGTACGGCGCAGACCGTCCGGCCACTGACGTTTTCCAGGGTCAGGGTTTGTTTGAGCCGGCGGTAGTCGGTTTCAATGCCCCAGCGCCGGTGATACAGGTCGGCAAAGAGGGATGCGGGGAAAGCCTTGGTGTCCAGCAGCGAGGTGGCCAGCACCTCCGTTTCCCCGGTGGGCAGGGTCACCCGGATCAGCCGGATCCGCAGGGGCGTGTCCGGATCCACACCGGACTGCTCACAGACCTGTCGGGATAACCGGTGCCGGCACGTCATGGAGACGGTATCGTCGTCTTTTCCGGAATCCACAAAAGCGCGGACTTCCCGGGAATGGGTCAGTGTCAGGCGCATCAGGAATTGCTGTTCACAGCGCTGTAGCTCAACAAAGAGCCAGTGGGCGGGATAGCCCCGGTCAAACAGAATCAGGCTGTGGTCAGGAGCATGCTTCAGGAGCATGCTTCAGGTGCATGCTGGCACAGCCCCGCTCATCCACATCCGGCGTGATCAGGAGGGTGTGCAGAGCCTGATCGGACAGCAGGTCTTGCAGGACCGACACCCGNGCCACCGGCAACCCGTTGTGGGTTCCGAAGTGCCGGGCCAGTGGGTCTTCCAGCGGCAAGTGCATGCTGGAGCCGTCCACGGCCAGCAGGCGCAGGCCCTGCCAGGTCTTGTGCAGCCCCAGCTCATCCATCTGGGCCTGCAGGGCGCTGTTGAGAGCCTCAAAGACTGACGCGCTGAGCTT
>NZ_KB889892.1 GCF_000372805.1 Marinobacter gelidimuriae
CAGACAAACAGTGGCGCCATCCAGGGAATATCTCATCGCCACTGCGTTTTAACCCAGCGAGCGGATGGCTACGGCTATCACATCCAACCCAACCAACCAAAGGAGAAGGGAGACAGGGAAAACGAGTCGCGCTGACGCACGACGCGCACTCCCTCCCCGCCCTGAAGGACGGGGTCTCCCGCGCTAAATGATGATCAAGAAGTGCCTGTTTCCCGTTGCCGGCTATGGCACCCGCTTTTTACCCGCCACCAAAGCCATGCCCAAAGAAATTCTTCCTATCGTTAACAAGCCGTTGGTTCAGTACGGCGTTGAAGAGGCGGCAGCTGCCGGGATTCACGAATTCGGGTTTGTGACCGGTCGGGGTAAGCGCGCCATTGAGGATCATTTTGACATCAGCTATGAGCTGGAGCACCAGATTGCGGGCTCTGGCAAAGAGGGCTTGCTGACCTCTATCCGCGATTTGATTGACAACAATACCTTCGCCTTTACCCGTCAAAGCGAAATGAAGGGCCTGGGCCATGCGATTCTAACCGGGCGCAACCTGGTGGGCGACAACCCTTTCGCCGTGGTGCTGGCCGACGACTTCTGCGTGGGGCCTGACGGCGGAGACGGCGTGTTGGCGCAAATGGTCAAACTTTACAGCCAGTTCCGCTGCTCTATTGTGGCCATTGAAGAAGTACCAGCCGACGAAACCCACAAGTACGGTGTGATTGCGGGCGAGTGCATGAAAGACGGTCTGTTCCGGGTAACGGACATGGTGGAAAAGCCCGCGCCGGAAGACGCGCCCAGCAACATGGCCATCATCGGCCGCTATATTCTGACACCGGATATTTTCGACATTCTGGAGCGAACGCCGCCTGGTAAGAACGGTGAAGTACAAATTACCGACGCCCTGCTGGAACAAGCCAAAACGGGCTGCGTACTGGCCTACCAATTCAAAGGCCGCCGTTTCGACTGCGGCAGCATAGACGGCTTTGTAGAAGCGACCAATTATGTTTACGAAAACATCTATAAAAAGGGCTTATAGCCTAAGCCAATAAAAAGTTGACGCATCGCAGCCGAATCAGTATATTTCGCTGCGTTGCAAAACAGGACCATAGCTCAGTTGGTTAGAGCGCTGCCTTGACATGGCAGAGGTCGGCAGTTCAAATCTGCCTGGTCCTACCAGAATTTAGTTCAAAACAAGCCACTTAGAGCGTAAGCCTAGTGGCTTTTTTTGTGTCTGGAGGTTGGGAATTGAAAGCCGGGGACAGATTTGAAATCTGTCCCCTATCGTTCTAGGTTGATGTGGGGAATTGCTTCGCAGGTGCTAAGCTTTCCACTTCTGCCGGTGTAAGGATCCCTTCAATGGCCCCCCTACCGAACGACTTTGTGCTTTTTGTTGCTGTTTATCTCGAGTTTTTCAGCTCAGGCATCGCCGACTCTGGATATCGGCCAGGAAGCGATTCGGTTAACGGATTTTCGAGTTGAGTATTTCACTGACGATTCTCAGTCGCTGAGCTACGAGGAGGTTCGTAAGCAAACCTTTCAGGAGACGACCAGCAGAACCTCGCTTGGCACCAATGCGGCCGTGACCTGGTTCCGGTTTACTCTGCGCAATTCGAGCCTGAAGGCAAGGGCTCTTTTTCTGCACTTGCCCAATGCTTACCACGTGCGTTCAGTCGATATCTTTCAAGAGCGTTCTCAAAATCTGATTGACCAGGCATCAGTTGACCAGTTGGCAATGGTTTTGTACAACGCCCTTTTGTACTTCGCCACCAGCAAAAGCGAGAACATTTTCTATTCCTTGTATCTCATCTCGGGCCTGACGTGGATTGCGCTCTCCTACGGGCTGCCTGGCAAAGCGTTCAATGTCTACGGCGATGCCGCTTTCGTGTTGAATCTGGCGGTTATCAGCATGCCGATTTTTCTGTTGTTGTTCATGATGTCGATTTTCGAAACGCGCGAGTTCTACCGCACCGAACACCGCGGGCTGGAGGATATCCGCTCCAAACAGAATGAATTCAAACAGCAGGCGGCGACCGACCCGCTCACTCAGCTCTACAACCGCCGACATTTTGTGTCTGAGGGTGAGTATATGGTTGAAAAGGCGAGAGCCGCCGGGAGCCTTTGTCTGTTATCGCACTTGATATTGACCATTTCAAAGCGGTGAACGATGAACACGGCCATCATGTTGGCGACTCGGTATTGGTGGACATGGCCGTCATTTTCCGACAGTACAGCTGGGACAGGGATCTGGTCACCCGGTTTGGCGACGAGGAGTTTGTGATTCTTTTGCCCGGCGCTGACCATGCAGAAACTCGGAGTTGTGCCGAACGTATTCGTAGGGGCGTTGAAAGACATGTTGTTGATGCCGGCGATGGATTGGACGTGCGTATTACCGTAAGCATAGGCGTTGCGGAAGTGAATACCGCCATGGAATCGGTGGAGAACGCCATCAAGCGAGCCGATAAGGCGTTGTACGAAGCCAAGGTTTTAGGGCGAAATCGCGTGTGCTGTTCTGAGGCGATGGCGGGCGGTGTGAGTTTTTAAGATCAGGGACAGATTTGAAATCTGTCCCTGTCCGTAGTCAGGTGGCGACTTTGGGCGCCTCAAGCCGCCCGCGGCTGAATTTCTCTGGCAATTTTAGCCGCTTTATTAATCTGCGCCCACCGCAACTCAAATTCAGTTTGTAGATTCAGCCAAAAGCGTTCACTGGTACCAAAATATCGCGCTAGCCGCAGCGCCGTATCAGCTGTGAT
Organism: Marinobacter gelidimuriae; assembly: GCF_000372805.1. Lineage (GTDB taxonomy): Bacteria > Pseudomonadota > Gammaproteobacteria > Pseudomonadales > Oleiphilaceae > Marinobacter > Marinobacter gelidimuriae. The sequence continues at coordinate 2,742 of NZ_KB889892.1, forward strand.
GCCACGGTTTTCACGCACGATTTCGTTCATTCGGGTAGCCGGAACATGGAGAGCCTTGGAAAGCGCATTCACGCTCATTCCTAATGGATCCAAGTACTCTTCCTTCAGAATTTCTCCTGGATGAATAGGGCGCATACCATTACTAGTCATTGCGCATTCTCCTTAGTGATAATCAACGATTTCAACATCTTCCGGGCCGACTTCTGTCCACCTAAAGCAAACGCGCCACTGTTTGTTGATACGAATACTGTGCTGACCTTCCCTGTCGCCAGTTAAAGCTTCCAGCCGATTACCTGGAGGTGATTTCAAATCGTCCAAAAACTCGGCTGACTGAAGCAATATCAATTTGCGCTCAACCGCAGCCTTAATCACCGAAAACCGACGAGTTTTCCCCGTTTCGAACAGGCTTCTTGTATCCTTACATCGGAAGCTCTTTATCATGCTATACAGAGTATGACGTTTGACGTTTAACGTCAAACAAAAATATGGCCTTTTCTTACTTTAAAACGGCCTATTAATAAGCCTTCTTCCTTTTTTACTTCGCAAACTATACATTACCTGCAACCCGGGGACAGATTTTAAATCTGTCCCCTATCTTTTGGCAGCCGAGCCGCACTGTGTATGACCAACGCCCATAAATCTGACCTGATTCTGGTTGGTGTTACCCTGCTTGCGGCCATCAGCTGGATTTTTTCCAAAGAAGCTGTATTGCTGATGCCGCCGTTGTTGTTTATGGCGCTGAGATTTTTGATCGCAGGTGGCTTTTTGGCGGCTTTCGCTTGCCGGTCGCTGACACGTTTGAGTGGGGATCAGGTTAAACGCGGTGTGGGTGTAGGCTTGGTGTTTGGCGTTGCCATGAGTTTCTGGGTAATGGGGTTGTTTCATGGCACCAGCATGGGTGAAGGTGCTTTTATAACCAGCCTGGGCGTGGTAATCGTTCCCATTATTGCTCGCCTCCTTTTTAAAGAGGCACAACCTGCAAGCACCTGGCTTGCCATTCCCGTCGCGGTAGCCGGGCTGGCACTTCTGTCGCTTCGTAACGGTTTTCAGCCAGAGCCTGCGCAGATTTTTTTCGCGATAGCGGCTTCTATTTTTGCGCTGTATTTTACATTGAACACCCGCGCTGCGAATCAGCGTACTGCCATCAATCGGCAGGGCAACGCCATCGAAAAACAGCGTATTCCCGCTCTTCCACTGACGGCTATTGCGCTGCTTACCGTCGGCTTGGTGACTTTGGTGGAATCGCTCATTACAGAACCCTGGCAGCCAACGTTCAGTGACCCGCCACCGCTTCTGATCTGGTGGATTCTTGCCAGCGCAATTGTGGGCACCGCAGGGCGCTTTCTTGCCCAAACGTATGCCCAGAGCTTGTCTACGCATAGCCACGGTGCCGTTATTCTGGTGATCGAACCGGTTTGGGTGTCTTTGTTCGCAGCAGGATGGTTTGATGAAATCATGACGCCAGTTCAGCTGGCCGGCTGCGGTTTGATTTTTACGGCATTGATCGTGAACCGCTGGGGCGTGCTCAGCTCAGCTCTTCGAGCTTCGCTGAGAAAAAGGCGGAGTTAGGTTAGGACGGGAGAAGCGGGGACAGATTTCAAATCTGTCCCCTATCTTGAGAAAAAGGCGGAGCTAGGGCGGGGACGGATTTCAAATCCGTCCCCTATCTTGTGCTAGCCAGGCGGCACCGCGGACGCCACTGGAATCGCCGTGTATCGCTTGGCGTATGGGTGTTTCGCACTCACTCCCTAAAACGTACGCCGGCAAACGCGTTGCCAACTCGTCGTAAAGGGTCGGTACGTTTGACATGCCGCCGCCCAGTACGATGACGTCTGGATCCAGCAAGTTGATGACTGCCGCCAGGCCGCGGGCCAAGTGATCTGCGTAATCGTCGAGTGAGCGGGCAGCGCGGGGATCGTTTTGAAAACGCTCAACGATGTTTCGGGCATCCAACGGCTCTTCCCACAGCAAGCGATGGGTTAGGGCCAGCCCGGTACCAGACAAGAAGGTTTCGTTGCAGCCAAAGCGGCCACAGAAACACGGGCGCTGGTTTAGTTCTGTTTGTGGTGTCCATGGCAGTGGGTTGTGGCCCCATTCGCCCGCAAGGCCGTTCGGGCCGGTGAGCAGCTGGCCGTTAACGGTGATGCCAGCACCACAGCCGGTACCCAGAATGGCCGCGAACACAACTTTGTAGTCTTGCCCTGCGCCGTCGCTGGCTTCAGACAGGGCAAGGCAGCTGGCGTCATTCGTCAGGCCAACCGGGCGTTGCAGCAGGTGGCTTAAATCAGCGGCCATGGGCTGGCCGTTAAGCCACGTGGAGTTGGCGTTTTTGACCAGGCCTGTCAGGCCCGACACGGAGCCGGGAATGCCCACACCTACCGGCAGTGCGGCTTCGCCGACCCGTAATTCAGCGGCTTCGACCAGTTCTTTGATTGCATCCAGGGTGGCTTCATAGTCTCCCTGAGGGCTTCCGATGCGGGCGCGAAAGTGGGTTTTGTTGGCGCCGTCTAACAAGATAACTTCGGTTTTTGTTCCACCAAGATCGATGCCTACCCGCCAGCGGCTGTTCATGGGCTTATCACTCTGCTTTGTCATTTCCGGAATGGTCACAGGATTCTGCGCGGAGCGCAAAAAATCTGATACCCTGTCGATCCTTAGTTGCGAATCGATCGTAAATAAATACGCATATCTTATTTTTAATACCGACCGCCAAGGCTTCTTTCATGAGAATTGTTATTCGTTATTTTTTCCGCACTTTGCGGCTGATTCTGACCCCGTTTGTACTGCTCAACGAGCAAATCGGAGGTGGCAAACCCGTGCAGCGTAGCGCCCAAGAGCAACAGAAAGTAGACGAAGCGTGCCGGGACCTGGCGCTGTATCAGTTCAAAACGTGCCCGTTCTGCGTCAAAGTTCGTAAAGAAATCAAACGCATGAACTTGAATATTGAACTGCGTGACACCCAGTATAACACTGAGCACCGCGCTGAAATTTTAGCCGGCGGTGGTGCCGTGAAAGTACCCTGCTTGCGGATTGCCAAAGCGGACGGCAGCCACCAATGGCTGTACGAATCCAACGACATCAACGCTTGGCTGAAGCAGCGCTTCGAACCGGCCTGATTCGTTAAACGGCCATTCCCGCACGCCCTTCGTGCCACGACGGTGGCTTAAAAGCCGCCGCCGACTGCTTTGTACAAATCCACGGTTGCCAGCAGATGATTCAGCCGCGCTTCGCTGCGCTGTACTCTGGTACCGAACAACGTGCGCTGGCTGGCCAGCAGGGTAATCAGATCTTCTACGCCCTGGCAATAGCGAACCTCAATTAAGCGCAGGGTTTCATCGGCCTGCTGTTCAATTTCCGCCAGTCGCTGTTCCTGTTCCCGATACAGATTGATGCGCGCCATAGCGTCTCCCGCTTCTGAAAACACGTTCAGAGCGATAGCTTTGTACCAGGGCAACCTGGCGCGATTCGCTGAGCGCCACATTATTGCTTCGAGTGCCGCCGTCGAACAGGGTTTGGCTCAGGGCGAGCAAACCGTTCGCAGTCGTCAGCGGGCTGGATAGGCTGAGCAATCCATCGGAAGAGAGTCCCAGGGCCGCGCTTAATGACACCGCCGGCAAGAGCGCAGCTCGGGCCTGGGCGATGTCTGCGTTGGCCGCCTGCAAGCGGGCTTCGGCGGCGGCAAGGTCTGGCCAAGGCAGTCGCAGGTGCGCCGTCAATAAGCACGGGAGCTGGTGGGGCAATCTGAGTGGCGCAGCCTGCCAGGGCTATACAAGCCGTTAAAATGCAGATACCGAATGTCCTTCGCCGTTTAGGCAGCGCCAAGCGCAAAGTCTGTTGTGAGCTATGGCCATAAGATTACTCCGCGGCCAGGGCCTGGACAGGGTCCAGATGAGCGGCTTTGCTGCTGACGCTGTCAAGGGCGCCGGTTGGTTCGTCCGCCAGTATAATCTGACCGCCATTCATCAACGCGCGGGCAATGGACACCCTCTGCTGTTGCCCGCCCGACAGCTGGGCTGGGGTGTTGAGCAATTTATCGCTTAACCCGAGCTCCCCAAGCAGTTCGGTAGACCGCTCCCGGCGCTGTTTTTTTGCCAAGGCTGGCGTAGATGGCCGGTATTTCGACGTTGTCTAACGCGCTTATGCCTGGCAGCAGATTGTAGCTCTGAAATATAAACCCGAAGGATTCGCGGCGGGCACGAGCCAGGTCGTCGCGCTTGAACCCTGACACGTCTTTGCCCTGAAACAGATAGTGCCCGGGGCTTGCCACATCCAGGCAGCCAAGAATGTTCATCAAAGTGGACTTGCCAGACCCGGATGCCCCCATAATGGCGACAAATTCCCCGCCTTGAATGCTCAAATCTATGCCCTTAAGCACAGGCACCTGCAAGTCGCCCTGCTTCATTGGGCACGCTGAAAAACGCATTGTATAACACCACGTTGTTGATCACTTCGGGAGTGGGTTCGATGTAGTCAAGCTGGCCATAAATCTGCTTTCCAGGTTCGCCCAGAGTGGTGAATACACCCTATCGCCCGGTGCTAACTTGCCCACGTCGGCCTCAGACACCTGGGCGCGGACTTTCATGCTCGACAGATCGGCAATGCGCATCAGCACCGGTGCTTGCTGTGATGTATTCAGGGTTTGGCCCTGGCGGGCCGTAATGGATACAACCGTGCCTTCCATGGTGGAATAAATGCGGGCGTAATCCAGATTGGCCTCTTCCGCGCGCAGGGTAGATGCGGTCTGTTCCAGTTGCACTTGCAGCATGGCTAGCTGGGCCTGTTGATTTTTCAGCTGGGCACGATTGGCGTCTACCCTGGCCAGATAAATGGTCGGGTCAATTTCTGCCAGCAGCTGATCTTTGCTGATGTGTTCGCCCACTCTGACGTGAATCACGTCTAGCAGCCCGGACACCTGCGCGCCCACATCCACAAAGTTGCTGGGTTCCAGAACGCCGGTGGCGCTCACCAAAACGTCTATGTCCCCTCGGCTGACGGCTGTAGTGGTCACGTCAGCTGTGTTATTACTTGCAGCGTAAAAGTGGCGATACGCCCAAAAGGCGCCACCCACAAGCGCAGCAACAAAAACCAGAACGACAAGAACACGAGAAAAAGACCACCTTGATGAAACCACAACTTCAAACCTCAATAATCGTAAGCAAGCGGCATAGCCTAAACTGATCGCCTTAAATAACCAGACATCAGGTGAGCGTTTACGGATTATTTACGCTGGTGCTGGTGTTTTAGCTGACGGAACCAAAAATCAACGGACTGGGGGCAGCATGATAGGGGACGGATTTGAAATCTGTCCCCGGTTTGGTGGCTTGCGAGATTGGGGACGGAGATTGGGGACGGATTTGAAATCCGTCCCCGGTTTGGCGTCCCCTGCTTGTCTGGCCAGCCATATCTTCTATAATCGGCTGCTCACTTTTTCTATCAGGCCCGCTATGCGAACCACCGTTGATATCACCGTAGAAACCCCCGGTCTGGCCGTGGACATTCTGAGTGAGGCTTCTGGCCTGCCGAAGCAGCGCATCAAGGACGCCATGGCGAAAGGCGCCTGCCGGTGGACCTTGAAGGGTAAAATTGTGCGACTGCGCAAAGCCAAGCGCGACGTGAAAGCGGGCACCCGCATGCAGTTGTACTATGACGAGGCGGTTCTGGCGCGCAAGGCACCAGTGGCTGAACTGCTGGAAGACAAAGGCCGCTACAGTGTTTGGTTCAAACCCCACGGGCTGCTGGCACAGGGCTCTCAATGGGGTGATCACTGCAGTTTGTTGAGGGTGGCTGACGTGCAGCTAAACCGACCCTGCTTTTTGATTCACCGCCTGGATGCTGACGCCGCCGGTTTGATGCTGATGGCTCACGATTCAAAAGCCGCGGCAGCACTGTCACAGCTGTTTGCCGGGCGCACGATCATCAAACAGTATCTGGCAGACGTAACGGGCGCGCTGGATGTGAAGGTTCAGACAATTGACGGGGATATTGACGGTAAAGCCGCGATTAGCCACGTGAGTACTCTTTATATCAATACCAGTTCCATCAATACCGGCTCCATCAATAATACCAGTTCCATCAATACTAGCGCCGTCAATACCGAGGCAGTGGATACTGAGGCCAGTACTTCCAGGATAAATGTGCGCATTGAAACCGGTCGAAAACACCAGATTCGCCGCCATTTAGCGAGTATTGGCCACCCGATTGTGGCCGACAGGCTGTATGGCTCAGCCGCTGGCGTACCCTTGCAACTGCTGGCGTATTATCTGCAATTCAACTGCCCGCTGGCGAAGTCAAAAATGACCCTGGAATTGCCGGAACGGTTAAAGCAGCTGGGCTCAGATGCCCTGTAAACAGTTTCTGAAGGGAATCTCTTTATGGGAATCTGCTGACACAAGACGCGTTTAAACCTTGTAAAAATCCCGATACCACTGAACAAACTGTTCAATGCCCTGCTCTAGCTGGGTTTCGGGTTTGTAGCCGACATCGTTGATCAGGCTATCTACGTTAGCATAGGTTGCGACCACGTCACCCGGCTGCATGGGCAGCAGGTTTTTCTCGGCTTTTTTGCCGGTGCAGTGTTCGATGGTTTCAATAAACCGGGCCAGTTCCACCGGGTTGTTGCTGCCGATGTTGTAGATGCGATAAGGCCCGCGGCTGGTGCTTGGGTCGGGCTGGGCGCCGCTCCACTGCGGATTCGGTTGCGCGATTTGATCCAGAGTGCGCACCACGCCTTCCACGATATCGTCGATATAGGTGAAATCGCGTTTGTGATGACCGTGGTTGAAAACGTCAATTGGCTCGCCGGCCAGAATTTTTCGGGTGAAGATGAACGGCGCCATATCGGGCCGGCCCCAGGGGCCGTACACGGTAAAAAAGCGCAACCCGGTGGTGGGCAAGTTGTACAGATGGCTGTAGGTGTGGGCCATCAGTTCGTTTGCTTTTTTCGAGGCAGCGTAAAGGCTAAGCGGGTGGTCTACGTTGTCGTGCACCGAGAACGGCATGGCTTCGTTGGCACCGTAAACCGAGCTGCTGGACGCATACACCAGATGCTGCACATCGTTGCGACGGCAGCCTTCCAGAATATTCATAAAGCCCACCAAGTTGGCGTCTACATAGGCCTGGGGGTTTTCGATGGAATAGCGCACCCCCGCTTGGGCCGCCAGATGCACTACACGCTCGGGTTTGTGCTCTTCAAAGAGCGCGGCCATAAGGTCGTGGTCGGCAATATCCTGGCGTACTTCGGTAAAGCCTGCTTTGCCCGTTAGTCTTGCCAAGCGGGCTTCTTTCAGGTTCACATCGTAGTAGCCATTCAGGTTATCAACACCGATGACTTCGTCGCCGCGATCCAGCAGGCGTTGCGCAAGATGGAAACCAATAAAACCGGCACTACCGGTGACCAGAATTTTCAACAGACTTTCTCCTTAAAACACCACACCGGCGCTGACAAACGGGCCATCGATTTTTACATCGAAGCGGTCGTCACCGTCTTCGTAATCCACCGCCATTTGGCGATAGCCGGCGCGCAACTGCAGTAGTGACAACTGATACTGGCCGTACACGTTGAAATCGTGCAGGGAGTCACCGCTGTAGGCAATGGCATTGCCTTCAATGCCAACACTGGCACCGCTGAACGGCAGATCAAAACGCGCTGCCAGATAGCCCATGGGCACAACCGCATCGGCTGTCGTCCGGCTACTCTGACCGTTACCCTGCACCAGCAGCAACTCGCCGGAGAAATCCCTCGCGGTCAGGCCCAGGTCCAGATTCACCCAGTTATCCAGTACTTCGTAATACAGGGTTAAATCCAGCTGTTCCAGTTCCAGATCAGAGCGTACGTCTGAGCCGGCGCTAATACCATCGAAGCTACCGCTCAACTGGCCGCGTGCAGTCTGGTCAATATTGATATAAGCCACACGCACGTTGGGCAGCAGAGGGATCGGGTGCTCCAGATACAAGCTCAGCTGATTGCTGCTTTCACCGTCCAGATTAAGCTCGTCTTTAACGTCCACCGAGAACGTCCACCGAGCCACCATTGGTTGCAACGTCACCAGACAGCTCCGAACCCCAGTAACCCACCTGAGCCCCAAACCCAAATACGTCTGCTTGCGCCACTGGTGCTGCCAGAACGGCTGATCCGGCCAAAATCATGAATAATCTGCGCATAGTTGATGCTCCGTATTTTAAATTCGTATCAGTCGAACGACATACCCAGGCGGCGGCCTACTTCTTCGTAGGTCTCAATCACGTTACCAAGGCCCTGGCGGAAGCGGTCTTTGTCCATTTTATTGCGGGTTTCGGCATCCCATATACGACAGCCATCGGGGCTGAACTCGTCGCCCAGCACAATCTGACCGTGGCTGCGGCCGAATTCCAGTTTGTAATCCACCAACAGCATGCCGGCGTCTGCAAATAGGGTTTTAAGCACGTCATTTACTTTATAGGTCAGCGTTTTCATCTGTGCCAGTTCGTCGGCTTTGGCCCAGCCCAGACTGATCGCCAGTGATTCGTTGACCATGGGGTCGTGCAGTGCGTCGTTTTTCAGGAACAGTTCGAAGGTGGGTGGATTCAGTTCCAGGCCTTCTTCTACACCAATACGGCGGCACAGGCTGCCGGCGGAGATGTTACGAATCACGCACTCGACCGGAATCATGTCGAGCTTTTTCACCAGGCATTCAACGTCCGACAGCAAGCCTTCGAAGTGGGTAGGAATGCCCGCAGCTTCCAGCTTTTCCATAATGAAGGCGTTGAACTTGTTGTTCACCATGCCTTTGCGGTTCAGCTGCTCTATTCTCTCGCCGTCAAAGGCCGAGGTGTCGTCGCGGAATACCAGTACAAAACGCTCGGGGTCGTCAGTGGTGTGCACCGATTTGGCCTTGCCGGCGTAGAGTTCTTCGCGCTTTTTCATGGGATTCTCCAAAAACGGGCCGGCGTAAGCCAGCCCGGTTATCATCAGTAAAGCCAGCGGTTAATAAAGATAGTCAAACAGGCGGTTAAGAAGCGTGGAAGGTGTTTGTTCACCGCTGTCGTTAACGGCGGTTTCCGCGCTGACCTGCACCGTCTGTTCGCCGCGGGTAACGTTCACCGTATGGGTGTGGCGCGGAGCTTCGTTATCGCTAAACCAACTGAACCAGCTGAACCAGCCCGATTCGCGCTCGTCGGCGCTGCGATAGTCCACCTGGAACCAGCCTTCACTGCGGTTCAGGTCTATGATGGTCATATCCGATTCGTTCAGTGCGCGGCTGACTTCTGCCCAGGCGCGGCCGTAATCGAGCTGCATGTCGATGGCACTTGCTCGCTCGTTTTCAGATATCAGTTTTACCAGGGGCTTGTTGGTCATGCCCGACGCTGCGCGGGAGAAGGACTTGTTCTCTTCCCCGGCTTTCAAAAACTCGCCCATATCGGCCAAAAGGCGTTTTTGCAGCTCCAGATCAGCGGGGGCTGGCACACTGGTGGTGTCCCAGCTCAGCAGAGCCTCGGGCTGATCGGCTACCACTATATTGCGCATCTGAATTTCCGTGGATTTACGGCGAACGCCGGGTGCAATGCGTACCTGTAGCAGCACTTTGGGTTCGCTTGCGCTGGCCTCACCCTCAAGCTGCACCAGTTCACGAGCGCGCAGGCTGAAGTTTACCAATTCGCTCTGCTGCAAGCCAAGCTGCGGGCTGTCGAACGCAACGCCCAGGCGGCGGTCCGACATATACGCGGTGACTGCGGGCCATAAGCGGCCAGGCACGTCGTTCACCAACAGCCAGGCGCGACCGTCTAGCTCTTCTACCGCATAATTCTGGTCCAGAATTTCAGAGGTCATGTCCGGCGGAGTGGGAATGCCGTCAGGGAACAGTTTGCCCGCGTTGGCCAGATTAATATCACGCACGGGCATAACCTGTCGGAAGCGGGATTCGTCGGCGCTTGCGGGCAGCTCAATGGTTTTACCTTCGGGTGCACCGACGTAATCCGCGGAACGGTCCGACACCAGGCTGCAGCCTCCCAAGCCCGCCACCAGCGCAAAGCCGGTGGCAATGGCCAGGGGTTTACAGGCCTGGATTTTGGAGAATTGGGTTTTAAAAGGCGCTGCGCACCTTGAATAACGGGTTCTGGAGAGAACCTGCATGGACTTACTCCGGTATTGGAACGGGTTCAGCACGTTCAGAGTACGCCTGAAGCTTTCAGGGCATCTTCCACTTCGCCATGGAATGGTTCGCTGAGTACCGTCAATGGCAAGCGCAAGCCGGCACCGATCATACCCATGCGATGCAACGCCCATTTTACCGGAATCGGATTGGCTTCCAGGAACAGTTTGCGGTTCAGGGGCATCAGCAGTTCGTTCAGGCGTTCGGCTTCTTCGCGATTGCCCGCAACAGCCGCCGTGCACAAATCGGCCATGGCCCGGGGGGCAACGTTGGCCGTTACCGATACGTTGCCTTTGGCGCCGGCCAGCATCAGTTCCATGGCCGTCGCGTCGTCACCCGAATAGACGTCCAAACGGCCTTTTACCGCTTGAATTAACTCGGCGCCGCGGGCAATATTGCCGGTGGCGTCTTTAATGGCGATGATGTTGGGAATATCGGCCAGACGAACCACGGTTTCGTTCAGCATGTCGCAAGCAGTGCGGCCAGGCACGTTGTAAAGCATTTGCTTCATCATCGGGACGGCTTCGGCGATGGTGCGGAAATGCTGGTACAGGCCTTCTTGGGTCGGTTTATTGTAATAAGGCACCACTAACAGGCAGGCATCGGCTCCCAGCTTGTGGGCCGCGGACGTGAGCGCAATGGCTTCGCGGGTACTGTTGCCACCGGTTCCGGCAATCACCGGAATGCGACCATTCACACGTTTGATGATGTGGCCGATGGTTTTACAGTGCTCTTCCGGGTCCAGAGTTGCAGACTCGCCGGTTGTGCCCACGGCAACGATGCCATGAGTGCCATTTTCGATGTGAAAGTCCACCAGTTTGTCCAGGTGCTCCCAATGAATGTCTCCATTTGGGTGCATGGGTGTGACCAGTGCGACAAGGCTACCCGTAATCATAAAAGCTCCGTCCGATTAAAACCGTTATGGTAATGTTGGGCACGAACTGACACAAGGGAATTAAAGGAGATGTTATGCCATCCGTAGAATTGAACAAAACCATACCTGACTTTGAAGCGACTGCTACCGGCGACCAGACGGTTCGCCTGGCCGATTTACGCGGCCGCAATGTGGTGATCTATTTTTACCCGAAAGACGATACACCCGGCTGTACCACCGAGAGCCAGGACTTCCGCGACAACATGCAAGCCTTCACCGAACATGACACCGAGATTTTTGGCGCGTCCCGCGATGGCCTGAAATCCCACGACAATTTCCGTGGCAAGTTCGAACTGCCGTTTCACCTGATTTCCGACAAAGACGAAACGCTCTGTGCTTTGTTCGACGTCATCAAGCTGAAAAAACTCTACGGCAAAGAATACATGGGTATTGACCGCAGTACCTTTCTGATTGACGCCAAAGGCGTACTTCGTCAGGAATGGCGCGGCGTAAAAGTGCCGGGCCATGTTGATGAGGTGCTCGCTGCAGTCAAAGCACTATAGTCGTTATCTGCCTTTAGCGGTTGGTCGGTGCCGGGGGTAACTCCCGCACCGGCCAGGCGGCCACCACCGCTTTCAGCATTGTGGCCAGAGGGATGGCAAAAAACACGCCCCAGAGCCCCCAGATCCCGCCGAAAAACAGAACCGCGACAATTATGGCGACCGGGTGCAGGTTGTTTACTTCAGAAAACAGCACCGGCACCAACACGTTGCCGTCCAAAGCCTGAATGACACCGTATGCCACCATTATCCAGATAAACTGGCTGCCCCAGCCAAAGGCAAACAAGCCGATGATAGCCACTGGCACCGTGACAACTGCGGCACCAATATAAGGAATCACCACGCTCAGACCCACCAGCAAAGACAGCAAGGCGGCGTAAGGCATACCCAAAATTTTGAAGGTTATATAAGTGGTGGTTCCAACAATCAGGATCTCCAGGGCTTTGCCACGCACGTAGTTAGCGCACTGGAGATTCACTTCGTGCCAGATTTTGCGCATGGTTGCACGCTGCGGTGGCAACATGCGAGCGATAGAACCCAACAGAACATCGCGGTCTTTCAGGAAGAAAAATACCAGTATGGGCACCAGAACAGCGTATATCAGCAGCGCGAACAGGCCCGGAATGCTGGACAGTGATGCTGACACCAACCACTGAGTGGCCTGCCCGACTTCGGTCGACACCTGCTGGTAGATAGTAGCTACGGCATCCAACGACACCAGCTGCGGGTAGCGCTCGGGCAAAAGTTCCAGATACGACTGTAATTCGCCGATAATGCGCGGTGTTTCCCGAGCCAGATTGGTCAGCTGGGCCCACACCAGTGGCAACAAACCAAAAATGGCGCCGGCCAGAATGCCGAGAAACAGTAAAAAAACAACCAGAATGGCCAGCGGTTCCGGTACTTTCCAGGCCAACATCTTGGTAACCAGGCCCTGCAGAATAAAAGCAACGATCAGAGAAGCAATGGCCGGTGCCAGCATAGCGCCAAACCAGATGACGAACATGGTGCCGATAATCAGCATCAGCCCAAGGATGACAGCTTCTTCATCTGAAAAGTATTTGTGGGCGAATCCGCGTAATATCTTAAACATTAATAGCTCCGCCGCACTGAATCGCCGCAGCGGATAACAAAACGGTACTGGCTGCCGTCAACGGCGGACTCCACCAGGTGATGGGCAGACAAGGCGATAAACGCCGGAATGTCGCGGGCCGAACCAGGATCTGTGGCAACCACTTCCAGCTGTTCGCCGGGGGCCATGGTGTTCAATTCGAGTTTGGTTTTCAACAAAGGCATCGGGCATTGCAGGCCCGATGCATCCAGAGTTCGATCAGCCATGTTAAACGTTAACCCGTAACAGCGTTTGATTAATGAGCCGGCATTATGCCGCCAGTGTTATTGTATTGCATCACAATCATTGGTTATGTGACGCTCAGGATATTCCGACACAGGATAGACCCAGAATATGAACAGCCTGAATGGCCACCTTCGCTTCAATACCCTGCTCTGTGCGCTGCTGGCGCTGACATTAATGACGATGGGTGTCACTACAGGCGCCGCTGCCCAAAGTCAGGGTAGCACGCTACCCACCATCGGCGGCACCGGTGGTGGGCTGATTGCCGGCCAGCAGGAAGCCGATATCGGGCGCCAGGTGCTGGTGTCGCTGCGGCGCTCCGCTCCGCAGATTACTGACCCTTTGGTGTATGACTACCTGGGTGCCATTCTTTACCGCCTGGTGCCATCGGCGCCCTTGCAGAACCGTGACCTGACGCTGGCGCTGATTGATGACCCTGCCATCAATGCGTTTGCGGTGCCCGGCGGCATTGTAGGGGTAAACGGCGGTCTGTTTCTGTTTGCCCGCACCGAGCAGCAGTTTGCATCGGTGCTGGCCCACGAGCTGGCCCACCTTAGCCAACGCCATTTTGCCCGCCGCCTGGAACAGCAGCAAACCAGCACTCCGCTGACCATCGCCGGCCTGATTGCCGGTATTGTGCTAACAGCCGTTACCCAGTCTGACATTGGTATTGCCGCCATTGCCGGCACCCAGGCCCTGGCCATTCAGAATATGCTGGAATACAGCCGCGCAAATGAGCAGGAAGCGGATCGGGTGGGGCTGGACATTCTTGCCAATGCCGGGTTAGACCCGCGCGGCATGCCGGAAATGTTTGAAATTATGACGCGGCAAAACCGCTTGCAGGGCAACCGCGTGCCCGAATACTTGTCTACCCACCCGCTGACCCAGAGCCGTGTGGCAGACACCCAGAACCGCGCCGAGCAATACCCGCTGGTGCGTATCGAAGACAGCCCGGAATATCATCTGATACGGGCCCGCTTGCAGGTGCATTATGCGGCTTCTGCAGCCGCTGCCATCGACAGTTTTCAGGCTGCGCTCACTGAACCCAAAAACGCCGGCCCTAATGACAACACCAACATTACGGCCATTCGCTACGGGTTGGCGGTGGCTTATATTGAAGACGGCCAATACGCTGAAGCTGAGACCCTGCTCAACCAGCTGTTGCTAGCCAATCCCGGGCGCATTACATTTCAGGTGACCTTGGCGCAAAGCTTGATTGCCGCAAAGCGCCTGACCGAGGCGCGGGCGCTGCTGGTGCGGGCGCTGGCCCGCAACCCGGGCAACTACCCGATTACCCACACGCTGGCACAGCTGGAACTGGCCTCGGATAACGGCGCAGCGGCGGCGGAATTGCTGTCGCAGCTGGCTCGCAGCAAGCCGCAACAGGAACACTTGTGGTTCCAGCTGGCGGAAGCCGAAGGCATGGCGCGCAATATTGTGGGAGTGCACAGGGCAAGGGCGGAATACGATGCATTGATGGGTGACCTGGAATCGGCCCAGCGCCAATTACGCCAGGCCCAGGAAAAACTGACGGCCGGCTCGCCCATGCGCCAGATTGTAACCGAGCGCCTGAGCGCCATTACCGCCGATCTTAACGTTCGGCGCAATGGTTAAACGTTTCAGGCGTTGCCAGCCGCCTTCAGATTCATGTTGGCGGTAAAATCCAGCATGCGCTGTAAAGGCCGCAGAGCGTCTTCCCGCAGGGCTTCGTCTACCAGCACTTCCTGATTGCTGGTCTGGCCCTTTGGTGTTTCCAGCACGGCCAGCAGGTTTTCCAGCCCGTTCATAGCCATCCACGGACACTGGGCGCAGCTGCGACAGGTCGCACCGTTACCGGCGGTGGGCGCTTCAATCAGGATTTTGTTGGACGCCAACTGCTGCATTTTATAAAAAATGCCGTTGTCGGTCGCCACAATAAAGCGTTCGTTCGGCAGGGTTTGTACGGCGTTGATCAGCTGTGAGGTAGACCCTACAACGTCGGCCAGCTCCACGACCGCATCCGGTGATTCCGGGTGTACCAATACGGCGGCATCCGGGTAAAGCGCTTTCAGATCTTCCAGGCCACGGTGCTTGAACTCTTCGTGCACAATGCAGGAGCCGTTCCACAGCAGCATATCGGCGCCGGTGGTTTTCTGCACCCAATGGCCCAGGTGTTTGTCTGGCGCCCACAGGATTTTTTCACCGCGGGCGTCCAGCAATTCCACAATGGCCTGGGCGCAGCTTGAGGTGACTACCCAATCGGCGCGGGCTTTAACCGCCGCCGAGGTGTTGGCGTACACCACCACAGTGCGATCTGGATGTTCATCGCAGAAAGCTGAAAACTCATCCACCGGGCAACCTACATCTAGCGAACAGGTGGCCTCGAGGGTGGGCATTAGAACGGTTTTTTCCGGATTCAGGATTTTAGCGGTTTCGCCCATAAAGCGAACACCAGCCACTACCACGGTAGACGCGGGATGTTGATTGCCAAATCGGGCCATTTCCAGGGAGTCGGCGACACAGCCACCGCTTTCTTCAGCCAGGCGCTGAATATCCGGGTCGACGTAATAGTGCGCCACCAGAACCGCGTTTTTTTCCTTCAGAGCAGCCTTGATACGAGTTTCAAGCCGCGCCTTTTCTTCAGCGTTAAGGGGCTTGGGCTCCGCGGCGTGGGCCAGGTATTCCTGAACAAGGATACGGTTGTCAGCTTTAGTCATGTGCAGCTTCTCTCAATTGCTTTCTGGCAGTGACTTTCTAAGCACGAGTATACCATTTCAGACTCTAGTGTCCTGTCTGGCAGGAGGGTAAAAGGCGACGGAGAACACGTGGGGACGCAGGGAATGAGGAGTCAAAGGTGAAAAAAAGATAAAAAAAAGGTCCGCTTTGCAGCAGACCTTGAATAATGGTGGGTCGTGATGGATTCGAACCATCGACCAATTGGTTAAAAGCCAACTGCTCTACCAACTGAGCTAACGACCCTAAATTGCTCACTGAATAACAAACAGCCTGTTGGTCGGCGTGCTTGCGCGTTGAAACTGCTTTAACACCGCAGCACTGCAACACTTCAGTGCTTACCGCCGAAGCTCTATAACCGCAATCTGCGCTAACACATTGCGCCAGCAAGACCCTGACGGGTGTTTGGTGGGTCGTGATGGATTCGAACCATCGACCAATTGGTTAAAAGCCAACTGCTCTACCAACTGAGCTAACGACCCCGAGCGAGGCGCACATATTAATGATTTTTCAGGCGTGATCAACCCCTTGCGCCCGTTTTTTTCATTTTTCCCAAACGCCGGTCTTCAACTGCCGCTGCTTTGGCCGTCAAGATAGCTCTGAGCCAGCTTCGCCGCGCTGCTGTCCGGGTAGTTTTTTACCACGGTTTGCATTCGCCGGCCAGCCTCTTCCTTTTCGCCCAGCCTGTCCAGAGTCACTCCAAGCTTGTAGGTTGAATCCGGAGCTTTGCGGTGGTCGGCAAAGCGCGTAGCAACAATGCTAAAGGCCTGCTTGGCCTGCTCAAGCTGCGGTTTCACCAGATAGACTTCACCGAGCCAGTAATAGGCATTCACGGTTAGGTCGCCTTCGGGATAGGTGTCCAGAAACTCATAAATTTGGGTGATCGCCTGGTCGTATTTTTTCTGGTTACGAATCAGATCAACAATGCTGTTGTAGGCTTTGCTTTCTTCAGCAGAAGGCTGACGATAGTCTTTGGTTTGCACGCTGGCAGGTGCGGGCGGAGGTGCGGCACTGGCGGCCACCTGCGCCTGCTGCTGCGCTGCAGTCAGCTTCAGAATACGCTGGTCAAGATCAATGTAGCGATCGCGGCCCTGTTGCTCCAGGCGTTCTAGCAGATGGCGTTGCTCTTCTACCTCACCCTGCAGACGCCGTAAATCGCCCTGCAACTGCTGAAGCATGTAAAACAGTTCTGCACTCGCTTGATTATTGCCGGCCTGGCGGCTGGCCTCAGACGCATTATTCTGGAATGCCGGTGTCGACGACTGTGCCAGCACCGCTCCTGCCTGCGTTACCGCAAACAGGAGGGTGGCAGCCGCCATGAGCTTTATAGTCATGGGCGTACCTGATGAAGGCTAAAAGTTCCTCGTAGTGTTAACAGTGAGTGTTAACACTACGAGGTTTAACGGAAAATCAGCTCTACCCGACGGTTCTGGGAACGGGCGCTGTCGCTCATGCCCTGTACCGCTGGCTTTTCTTCACCATAGCTGATGGTTTCAAGCTGGCCACGTGAAGCGCCACTTACAATCAGGAAGCGCTGCACTGCGTTAGCACGGCGCTCGCCCAGGGCCAGGTTGTATTCTTTGGTGCCACGATCGTCCGCATGGCCTTCCAGGCGGGCGTTCATTGACGGGTTAGCAGACAGGTAGCGCGCATGGGCAACCAGTGCGTCACGGGATTCTGCGTTGATTTCAGCGGTGTCAAAATCAAAGTAGAACACGGTAACATCACGCAGTGCCATCTGTTGCGACTGCTGTTGTGCAGCCATACGCTCTTCTTCGCTCAGCTGTGAAGACGATACACCGTCACGGCTGCCATCGCTGTACACGGTGGAGCCACCCTGCTGGTCTACCGCTGACACATCGGAACCGTAATCGGCGTCTTCCATCGGGTCGCCGGTAGAGCTACAACCGGCAATAAGGCCAACCGAGAACAGCATGGCAATGGCTTTGGACTGAACTGAAAACTTCATGAGTATTTCCTTGTAATCAATAGGTTAAAAATTTGTCGTCAATGGGTTAAAACACGGTCATCAATTATTCAAAAACTGCGTTTACTTCGTAACTCACCGGCCGGCCTTTTTGGGCCAGCCAGTTACCGAGGCAGCGGGCCCCACGCCGGCTCACGGACATCGCCTTCGGTAGCGGGCAAGCTATAAGCTGCACCGCCATCCGCCGAGATAACCGTCAGCACGCTGGCACCACCCTGACGGGTAGCGTAGATCAGCATGCGTCCGTTGGGGGAGACACTGGGTGATTCATCGGATTCGGTGCGGGTAAGCACGGTTTCTTCCCCGCTTTCAAGATTGGTGCGCGCAATGTGAAACCCGCTGCTGCCCTGGTGCACGTAATACACAAACTCGCCTTTATGGCCTGGCCTCGGGCGCGCGTTGTAGCGGCTACCGAAGGTCATCCGGCGCGGCTCACCCTTGCCTTTCTGACGGTAGATCTGCGGGCCACCAGAGCGGTCAGAGGTAAAGAAAATTTCGTCTCCGCCGGCACCGTAGCTGGCTTCGGTTTCGATGGCCCAATGGTCGGTGAGCTTGGTGAGATCACGGCTGGCCAGATCCATCCGGTAGATGTCAGCATTGCCGTCTTTAGACAATGTCATCAATAAGGATTTACCGTCAGGAGACCAGGCCGGGGCCGAGTTCAGACCACGAAAGTCGGCGATTTTTGTGCGCTTTCCACTGGCCAGTTCGTGCACGTAAATCGCCGGCTTGTCGGTTTCAAACGACACATACGCCAGGCGACTACCGTCCGGCGACCAGGCCGGCGACAGTATCGGTTCAGCGCTTTCAAGACGCACCCGCGACCGTTTGCCATCAATATCGCTGACCTGCAGGCGGTAGCGAACTTTATCGCCCACGTTTTCCCGGGTTATGTACGCCAGTTGCGTTGAGAAAGCACCTGGCTCGCCGGTAATGGCTTCATAAACCCGGTCACTGACGTGGTGCGCCAAGGTGCGCAGATTGCCCAAAGGCGCTCCCGCGCTCTCACCCAAAATGCGCTCCTCGCGATTCACATCAAACAGCTCATAACGGGCTTCGAGACGTTCACCCTGGCGGGTCAGCTGGCCGACCAACACATAGCGCTGGCCCAGCAGCCGCCAATCACGGAAGTGCACCTCGGAGCGCTGCGACGGCAGGCTGAGCATTTTTTCCGCTGACAAAGTGCGAAATTCGCTGCTCATGGTCAAATCGGACTGCACAATGTCGGCCAGGGTATCACCCGGCGGGATAGCGCCGCTTTCGGCAAACGGCACGACGGCGATGGGCAGCGCCGAGTCAGCACCTTCGGTGATGCGGATCAGCAGCTCGGCGCGCAGCGGCAAGCTGGTCGTTAGCAGCAAAACCAGCGTCAGCCCCGCGCGCAGAGTATTTGTAAGAGTCGTAGACCACGTCATATTCAGAACCTGTGTCATGTTGTTGTCCGTGTTCCAGTATTAACGGCTCGGTGTAAACTCGATCGTAAACCGACGAAAGTAACGTTCAAACGTATCCCGGTCGTTAGGCACCGGATAGCGGTTTAATGAACGCACCGCACTCAGAGCTGAGTTATCAAATGCCGTATTACCGCTGCCCCGCACCAAAGTGACGCCAATTAACTCACCGGTAGGCAATAATGAAAGCTGCAATTGTACTTTCATACCCTCTGTAGTGGATGACGGGTAGTACCAAACCTCAGTTACACGAGCGCGAATCAACTCCTGGTACTTTTCTGCATCGGTCAGCATTTGCGCTTCACGCGCTCTGGCGGCGGCGGCCTGTTGTGATTTACGCGCCTGATCGGCTTCTGCGTCTGTCGCCTGTTGCGCCAGTGCTTTCAAATTCTGCTCACGCAGCCTGCGCTCTGCCTCTTGGCGTTTACGCTCGGCTTCTACGCGTTTCTGCTCGGCCTGCTCCTGGGCTTGCTTTTCGTGCTTCTGGCGTTCTGCCTCTGCCTTTTTGCGCTGTTCTTCCAGCTGCTTCTGCTCATCGGCTTTGCGCTCTGCTTCCTGGCGCTGACGCTCGGCCTGCTGTTCCGCTTTCTGCCTGGCCTGCTCTTTGGCTTCAGCGTCGGCTTTTAGTTTTGCAGCCTCTGCTGCCTGCGCCTGCTTCTGTTTTTCAGCCTGTACGCGGGCTTTTTCCTGGGCCTGTTCCTCGCGCTTCTGTTCCGCCTGCTGTTGCACGCGGGCGTCCGCTTCCTGTTTTTTCTTTTGCTCTTCGGCTTTGCGTTGCTGTTCCGCCTCACGCTGCTGCTCAAGCAATTTGCGATCTTCTACCAGGCGCTGTTCGGCTTCGTCAGGCTGGTCCACCTCGGTTACTGCCGGCGCCGGCCGCGGTTCAGGACTGATCAGCCGGGCAGAAATGCTGCGCGGTGGTGGTTCGAAGTCAGAGCTGCTCCAGCTCCAACCGCTAATGGCGATCAGCAGAATCAATAGGTGCAAGCCAACGGAAACCGCCACGGGCGATTTCCAGGCTGGCGTTCCAGCATTATTCTGCTCGCGCTCCCGTCTGCTCACTGCAAACCCGCCTGCACTGCTGTCATGGTTTGTCCAGGGGCGCTTCGGTAATAAGCCCGATGTTGGCCGCGCCAGCCATCTGCAACGCCGACATCAAGCGTACCACCGTGCCATAACGTACCTGTTCATCGCCACGCACCAATACTTCGCGGTTGCTGCGCTGGGACAAAATTTTGGCAACTTCTGACTGCAGCTCTTCCAGCGCCATTGGGTCACTGCCGCGATCACCCACTTCCACGTAATAGGCGCCATTGCTGTCTACCGACACGATGATCGCTTCTACGTTTTTCTCGGCCTGGATCGGGTCGGAACTGGTTTGCGGCAAGTCTACTTTCACGCCTTGGGTCAGCATGGGCGCGGTTACCATAAAGATGATCAACAGCACCAACATCACGTCGATGTAGGGCACCACGTTGATTTCAGACATTGGTTTGCGCCGGCTTTCCGGCATCATCCCCATACCTTTCATAAGGTTACACCCTTGCCTTCAGCGAATTGAGATTCACGATGCTGCTCGGTCGCCGCTGTGAACCCGGCGGTGCAATATGCTGGAGAACTCTTCAGCAAAGGTTTCATAGTTTTTCAGCAGAGCGTCGGAGCGCGCGGCAAAGCGGTTATAGGCGATAACCGCAGGAATGGCGGCGAACAAGCCCATGGCGGTGGCAATCAAGGCTTCGGAAATACCGGGCGCTACTGTAGCCAGCGTTGCCTGCTGCACCTGTGCCAGCCCGCGAAAGGAGTTCATAATGCCCCACACGGTGCCAAACAGGCCGATGTAAGGACTGGTGGAGCCTACCGTGGCCAGAAATGGCAAGCTGGCTTCCAGCCGTTCCTGCTCGCGGGAAAAAGCGACTCGCATGGCGCGCTGGGCGCCATCCATTACCGCGCCTGCGTCATGGCTTTGCTGGCGCAGGCGGGAAAATTCGCGGAAGCCAGCACGAAAAATAGATTCCATACCGGAAAACGGCGTGGGTTCGGCGGCTACTTCACGGTAAAGCTGGCCCAGGTCCATGCCTGACCAGAACCGCTCTTCAAACGCCATTCGTGACTGCTGCGCTTTGCGAAATACCTGAATGCGTTGCAGGATCAGCGCCCAGGACGCTACCGACGCCAACAGTAACAACAGCATCACCAACTGCACCAGCACACCGGCGTTGGAAATCAGATACCAGACCGACATTTCAGATTCCACCTTCTACTCCCGGTTATTTTGATGATTCTTCAGAGAATTCTTTAATCCATTCTTGGACGGTATTTCAAATAACTTTTTTAACAAATCTTCAAACTTTTCTAAAGCAGCTTCACGCTCTGTGACGACTAGCCCTATTGCATCTGCTGCTCAAGCAGGCTGGTCATATTAGCGGGTAAACGCTGGGACCGACCAGTGTCCATGGTGACGCAAGCGACCGTGACACTGGCCTCGCACAACAGCTTCTGATCGCACTGGCGCACGACTTGTTCGCGAAACTTCATCCACACCCTACCAAAGGAAATTGGTACAGCGCGAACTTCCAGCATGTCATCAAGCTTTGCCGGCGCGCGGAAATACAGCTCCATACGCTGCACAACATAACTGACGTTGTCGACCAGGCCGGCACGCAGGCCAATGCCATGGCTGCGGAGCCACTCGGTACGGGCACGCTCCATGTAGTTCAGATAGTTGGCGTGAAAAACAATGCCGCCGGCGTCAGTGTCTTCAATGTAAACCCTTACCGGTAAAACAAAACTGTTGCTGGTGAGTTCAGTCATCAGCGGCCGCTCCGGCCTGACGCGTTGCATCTTCGCCCTGCACTTCTTTGCCTACTTCGCCACGTACTTCACCCCTTACTTCACCCCGTACTACGCCAAAATGCTGATAAGCGTGGTTGGTAACCATGCGCCCGCGAGGGGTGCGTAGCATAAAACCCTGCTGAATCAAAAACGGTTCCAGCACGTCTTCAATCGTGCCGCGCTCTTCGCTGATGGCAGCGGCCAGGCTTTCGACGCCCACCGGGCCGCCGTCAAACTTTTCAATCATCGCCAGTAACAGACGTCGATCCATGTGATCAAATCCCTGATCGTCCACTTTCAGCATGTTCAGCGCCAAGTCGGCGATATCGGCGGTAATACGGCCATCTGCGCGCACTTCGGCGTAATCCCGAACCCTGCGCAACAAGCGGTTGGCAATACGCGGCGTGCCGCGGGAACGGCGCGCCATTTCAAACGCACCGGCCTCGTCAATATGCACCGACGACAACCGCGCCGACCGCAAAATAATGGTGGTCAGGTCGGCGTTGTTGTAGAACTCCAAGCGCTGCACAATGCCAAAACGATCCCGCAAGGGCGACGTCAGCAGACCTGCTCGGGTGGTGGCACCTATTAGGGTGAATGGCGGCAAATCGAGCTTGATCGAGCGCGCAGCCGGGCCTTCGCCAATCATGATGTCCAGCTGATAGTCTTCCATCGCCGGATACAGAATTTCTTCAACCGCTGCGCTCAAACGATGGATTTCATCAATAAACAGCACGTCGCCGGCTTCCAGGTTGGTCAGCATGGCCGCCAGATCACCGGCTTTTTCCAACACCGGGCCAGAGGTGGTTTTGATCGCCACACCCATTTCATTGGCAATAATATTGGCCAGGGTGGTTTTACCCAACCCAGGCGGACCAAATATCAGTACGTGATCCAGCGCTTCCTGACGGTTGCGGGCCGCAGAGATAAAAATATCCATCTGCTCGCGTACCGACGGCTGACCTACGTAGTCCGCCAGCAATGTAGGGCGAATAGCGCGGTCCTGAACGTCTTCGTAGTCGGCGGTCTTGGCCGAAATCAGGCGATCAGATTTGATCATTGTGTAAGCGGCTCTTTTGTCAGGACTGTTTTCGGGCTGTTATCAGGACTGCTCTCAGTACTATTGTCAGAACGTCTATCAGAACTGTATACAAGCGCGGCAATTGTACAAAGGTTGTGCAGGCTGTCACGTTACGCTGACGCAAGGTTCGGCGCTAGCGTCTCGCACATTAAAGCCGTTTGACTTCTCTCCTCCGTGAACGAAGGGGATTCTAAGAGCCATTACAGCTCAAAGACTAGGGCGGCTTACGCCGTGACCTTTCCCTCTACAGGACGATGTAGCCCCACCGCAAGAATGTTCCTGGCCGCGTTGATGTCGCGGTCGTGAATGACACCACATTCACTGCAGGCCCATACTCTTATTCCAAGCCCTGTGATACCTCTCGGCCTCGAATCGGGCAAGCAGCCGCAACTCGAACAGGTTTGGGTGGTGTACGATTCATTAACCTCTTTGAACACGATGCCTGCGCCAGCGCATTTATACTCCAGCATCGTTTTCAGCATGGCCCAGCCTGCATCCCAATGTCATCAACTTAAGCCCCAAAAGTCCAGCATGGCCTGCTGAGCCAGCGTCGATAATGAGCCGTGAGGCAGCCTGTTGTTGAAGTGACAGGCTGTTAAAGCCAGATTCTGACCCGGTAACCGGCTCCAAAGAGTGTGTCTGGGCGTGGCAAAGCGGTTTCAGCACTATTCAGGGCGAACGCCATCCGACCGGTGGCTGGCACAGTCTGTCAGGAAGTCTTGTTAAACGCCGTCGGGTGTAGTGTCGGTCAGCGAGTCGGCTTGTACCCTTCACAGCCTTTGGTGGCCGGTCGTTTTCGGCGTCGTGGGCAGCTCCGCCCGGGGCGAACCGCACTCAGGCTGTTACCCATCAGGCGCCACAGGTTATCCAGGGCCTCACAGCTGGGCCGCACCAGAAGGGCGATGAGGGTATGCTTCAGGCGGGACATGCCCTGGGTGAAGTTAGCCTTCCAGGCCCGTTTCCGGTGGGCGGTTTTGCGCTCAATATCAGGCTGCTGCAGGGCCTGCATCAGCAGGGCCAGGTTCTTGAGCCGTTGGCAGGCATGGATATCCTGCTGTACGGCGCAGACCGTCCGGCCACTGACGTTTTCCAAGGTCAGGGTTTGTTTAAGCCGGCGGTAGTCGGTCTCAATGCCCCAGCGCCGGTGGTACAGGTCGGCAAAGAGCTCGGCGGGGAAGGCCTCGGTGTCCAGGAGCGACGTGGCCAGCACCTCGGTTTCCCCGGTGGGCAGCGTCACCCGGATCAGCCGAATCCGCAGGGGTGTGTCCGGATCCAAACCGGACTGCCTACAGACCTGTCGGGATAACCGGGATCGGCACGTCATTGAGACGATGTCGTCGTCTTTTCCAGAATCCACAAACGCGCGGACTTCTCGGGAATGGGTCAGTGTCAGGCGCATCAGGAATGGCTGTTCACAGCGCTGTAGCTCAACAAAGAGCCAGTGGGCGGGATAGCCCCGGTCAAACAGAATCAGGCTGTTGTCAGGGGCATGCTCCAGGTGCATGCTGGCACAGCCCCGCTCATCCACATCNGGCGTGATCAGGAGGGTGTGCAGAGCCTGATCGGACAGCAGGTCTTGCAGGACCGACACCCGGGCCACCGGCAACCCGTTGTGGGTTCCGAAGTGCCGGGCCAGTGGGTCTTCCAGCGGCANGTGCATGCTGGAGCCGTCCACGGCCAGCAGGCGCAGGCCCTGCCAGGTCTTGTGCAGCCCCAGCGCCTCCATCTGGGCCTGCAGGGCGCTGTTGAGAGCCTCAAAGACTGACGCGCTGAGCTTCTGGCGGGCTTTGCTGAAGGCTTGGGCGGTGACCACCCGGGTTTCAAAGGCCGAGCCATTGAGCGTCTGAAAGAAGGCATCCAGTTCGGTTTGCAGGGCGCTGTTGGGTTGATTGAGCAGAAACAGAACCAGATTGGAGAAGGTCAGATGGCGTTTGCGGGTAAAGTGCTTTGGGTGGGTGCGATGCTGGG
>NZ_KB889893.1 GCF_000372805.1 Marinobacter gelidimuriae
AACTCGTTTTATGGGTGGTTTAGGGACCTTAATATTACGAGTTTGCCTACTTTATTCAATGCCTTATGCGAAAACGTCAACAGCCCCTAGTAAACTTCTGCAAGACCGTGCAGCGCCGCTGTGACACACTCACTCAGACTGACGATGGGCAAACATTATCTGGTGCTGACACACGGTAGACAGGCGTGAGTCTGTTAGGCCGAAGCCCGAAAGATTGTCAGAGCGAAATAGAACTCCAGGGAACTGCATATGAAGAAACTCAAAATTATCCTGATCGGGTGTTGCCTGATCGTTATGGGCCTGGCCCTGCATTATGTGTTGCCGCAGGTTTCCGTTGTCGAGGTGGTCGGCGTTGAGGTCAAGCGCACCGATGTAGAGGTGGGAACCCGAGACGTTTACATGATTCAAACCCGCCTGATCGGCGGCGACAAAGTCCGCGTGTTCCGCAACGAAGACTCATGGCTTTATTTTAAGCTCAACTCCGCGAATCTTCAGACGCAAGCGGCTGTCTTTGCCCGCGAAGAGAAGGGCACGGCCGTTGCTATTCGCCATTACGGCTGGCGGCTCCCGCTTCTGTCGATGTTCCCGAATGCGACGTCAGTCTGGCCTGTAGAGCCCGGCTACCGTCATATCCCGATTTTCAACATAGTTATATTGGTGTTTCTTTTAGGCTTGGGGTTTATAGCGCGCCGCGCCTTTAAACGCGCGTCCGGTCAGCTTACAGAATTGCGTGCCCGGCATACGCCCGGGCGTGCGGACAATGTCCCCTCGTCTTCGCCCTCATCATCCTCAAAGTCATCCCCGGCAAGCGATGCCGGTCACGATGAATGGCTGCAGAGCGACCAGCAAACGTCGAGCCGGTCCGATAAGTCGGGGAGGGACGACTGAACGGATGCAACAAACACCGGTTATCACGCGACATCCTCTGAATACGGGGGTTCTTGAACTGCGGACCATCGCCGCGCCGAAAGACGGCGAATTATTCCGGATTGCGGAGCGGATCAACCCTAAACGCAGCTTTCTTTTTGTTTCCACTGTACTCGGGCGCCATATCCCCGTCAGACCGCGGGACCATTTTGATGCGGTTAATGCAATCGTCGACCAGATTCCCGATGCGCTGCTTGGTGGCCCCCTTTTGGTGATGGGTTACGCGGAGACGGCGGTTGGAATCGGAGCCGCCGCGGCTCGGCGCATCCGGGAGCGGCGGCCCGAAGCGGACCTGCTCTACCTGTCGACCACCCGCCACCCGGTTGCGAGTCGGGAATGGGTCAGCTTTTCGGAAGGGCACAGTCATGCCACCGCACATCATGTGATGGCGCCAACGTCGTGCGAGCTTTTAAGCGGGCCTGCAAGAACGCTTGTTCTTGTGGATGACGAGACGACCACCGGAAACACCTTTGCGGCTTTGTTCAAGGCGGTTCATGATGGCGGGGTAGACGTTAAACGTGTCCTGCTTCTGACCCTGACCGACTGGTCCAACGGACGAGCCTCCCAGGCAATCGCGGTGCTCTGCCCTGGCATCCCGGTGGACGCGTTCTCTTTAGTTCGAGGGGAATGGCGATGGGAGCAAGACGCTAAAGCAACGCTTCCGGCTGTCCCGATCTGGGCCGGGGAAGCGACACTTCCGGCCTGGGTTCCGAACCCGTATCCCGTGCCGAATCCGCTGTTTCATGCGCCGCGGCTCGGGCTTCAGATGGAGCCGATTGTCGAACCGATGAGGCCCTTGATTCCGACCGCTCTGCCAACGGTGGCCGCAGGCGACTCCGTTCTTGTGATCGGGACCGGCGAGCACGTTTGGGGGCCAATGCTGCTGGCTGAACGCCTTGAGCAGGAAGGGGCGGATGTAACGTTCGTTGCAACCACCCGTTCGCCAATCCTCAACGGAGAGGTTATCCGGCACAAAGTGACGTTTCCAGACCATTACCGGATAGGCGTACCGATGTATCTTCACAATGTCCCCGAACGCCCCTGCGCTCGAGTCATCATAATGACCGAAACAGGCGATGACGGAATCTGCCCAACGCTCCGGGCCTATCTCGGGCGCGGGCACATCATTAACGGAGCCGGCCAAGTGACGGAGTTCGAGACGTAATGGGCCAATGTATCTACTTGACGGATCTTGACGACACTCTTTTTCGATCATTTCACAAACATCCGCGGGGCGAGGCCCTTACGCGGGTAACCACCGCGACCAATGGCCACCACGGCCACATGAACCCGGCGCAGCAGGCCCTGCTCTCGGCGCTGAGGGCAACCGGGGCGGTGATTCCGGTGACCGCCCGTAGCACCGACGCCTTTTCCCGGGTCCATCTCGATTTTGGCACCCGGCGCGCTATTCTGGCCAATGGGGCGGTGATTTTGAACGGCGAGGGCATTGCAGAACCGGATTGGCTCGCGCACACGGCGCACATTGGGCGCAGCGCAGAAGCCTTGCTGCTCGACATGTCTGCGCTTATTGACGCCGAGCTTGGGTCAGCGGCCCGCAGTTGGATCGTCGAAGAGTACGGTGCGCCGGTCTATTTCTGTGTGAAGATGAACGCGTCCGGGGCGGAAGACGTTCGGAGCGGCATCACCGCCGCAGCGGAGCTCCTCGCAAGCCGGTTCGATCTGTCCGGTCTGCAGCAACACGCAAACGGCAATAATCTCTCGTTCACGCCAACAGGCATCTCAAAGCGGGAAGCCTGTCGGCATCTGATAGGCAGCATCAGAGACGGCAGCGGGGCGCCGCTGATTGGCATCGGAGATAGCCTGACGGACCTTCCGTTCATGGGTCTTTGCGATTTCATCATGACCCCGTCCGGGTCGCAGATTGCAGACCTCATGGCGCGAATGTCCGATGAGGACCTAACACCTTGAACCGCCCACTGACTGATACCGAAAAACGCCCTTTTTCAGGCAGCTATCTGTCGACAGACGTTGAATTTCTGCTGAAGCCGGTCGCGCTTGAACCCACCCCGGTGGAGGAGAAAGAACGCCGGATTCAGGCCGGCGTGACCCATTACTCGGAAATGATCTCCGAGGAGCGGCGCCCGGATGCCCGTTACCTGTCGCTGTTCGAGGAGTCTTGCCGGCTTGGAGTGCCGCGGCTCGCCCGAGACATCCGTTCCCTGGCGGGGCAAATCCTTGATCTGGTCCAGCAGGACCGGTTGAACCCGGAAATTACCTTGTGCAGCCTTGTTCGGGCCGGAGTGCCTTATGGTGTGCTGCTTAAGCGCGATCTGGCCCGATTGGGCGCCGACGTCACCCATTTCGGGATCTCGATCATCCGTGATCGGGGCCTTGACGAGGCGGCCATGGGGGAAGTCCTTGCGCGGCGCCCTGTTGACGGGGTGATATTCGTTGACGGGTGGACCGGCAAAGGGGCAATTACGGCGGAGCTGACAGAGTCCTGGCGTGCTCTCACTGACCGGGAGCCAATGCTTGCTGTGATCGCCGACCCTTGCGGCCGTGCAAACCTCTGCGGATCCCGCGAGGACTGGCTGATCCCCTCCGGCATTCTTGGCGGTAACGTGTCCGGTCTTATCTCTCGCTCTATCCTCCGGTCCGACCTGATAGGGCCCGGGGACTATCACGGCTGCATCCTGCTGGATCACCTTGCTGACATTGACCTGTCGCGCTCGTTTGTCGATCGGGTGGATGCGGCGTTGTCGACGCTGGAAGCCCGGGTTGAGTTGGACCCAGAGGCGGATTCGTTCGCGGCTGCCCGGTTCCGCACAGAGGCGGACCGCACCGTTGCGGCGGTTGCCAGGCGGTTCGGAGTGCAGAACCGCAACCGCATCAAGCCAGGCATTGCGGAGGCCACAAGGGCGGTTCTGCGGCGCCGGCCAGAATGCGTATTGGTTCGATCGCTCAGCGAAGACCCAGACCTTGCAGCGCTCATTCATCTTTGCCGTCAGGACGGGGTCAATCTGATTGAGGCGCCTGACCTCACCGGGCCTTACCGGGCGATTACGCTCATCAGGGAAACTAAATGACTGACTTTGGGTCTCACATGTTTGCGGCTTATAGGCTGGGGGCTACCCTCTACATGCCCGCCATACATCCGAAGGTGCCAGACATAGTGTCAGGAATGGTGCCGTCGCCAGCCTCATCGATTGTCCTTTGCCTGGAAGACGCTCTGCGTGAGGAGGACATTGAAAAAGGCATCCGAACCCTGACGGAACTGCTAAAGACTCGTCTTGGTAACATTGACAGCCGGCCACAGGTTTTCATCCGGCCCCGATCTTATGATATGGCGTGCCGGCTTCGGGCAATTGACGGCATTACCCAGATTGACGGTTTTGTTCTGCCAAAAGCGAGGCCTGAAACCGCTCCGGACTGGATTTCGCTGCTGTCAGGAACCACCCTGAAACTCATGCCAACGCTTGAGACGCCGGAATTTTTCGATCCGGCCCGGCTGATTCAGTTTCGGGATCTATTGCTGAGCGCCGGACCGGACCGGATCGCCGCGGTCCGGATTGGTGGAAACGATCTTCTGGGTTCGATGGCGCTGCGCCGGGTGCGTGGCATGACGGCCTACGAGGGGCCGCTTGGCTGGTTTTTATCGATGGCGGCGTCGATCCTGATCCCGGCCGGGATTCCCGTTTCCGCCCCGGTCTTTGACATCATTGAAGACACGGAGACGTTGCGCCGTGAGGTGGAACGCGATGTGCAAATGGGATTCGTTTCAAAAACCGCCATCCACCCGGCTCAGGTTCCGATCATTGAAGGCGCGCTTTCCGTATCGGAAGAGGACCTCCGTGCAGCCAGAGCAATCCTTGATCGGGACGCGAGTGCCGTGTTCCAGATTGGTGGCGTTATGTGCGAGCCTGCAACCCATGCCGCTTGGGCACGCCGCACACTGGCGCGCGCGGACCGGTTCGGGTGTCACTCTTTTGGACAGGCTAGTTATAAGCGAGAGACCGGTACCGGTTGAAAGGGTAAATTAGGATTAATTAAGGAATGGAAAAAGCATTGCACAACAGATGCAGAAAATTGTACTGTTTTTCAAAGCCATAAAAGGAATTAAAAAATGAGTATTTCTTTATCGAAAGGCCAGGCAATAAGCCTGTCAAAAGACAATCCCGGGCTGTCCCGTGTGTTCATGGGGCTGGGTTGGGATCCGGTGAAAAGCGGCGGCGGCTTCCTGTCGAAGCTGTTTGGTGGAGGCGCCTCGGCCATTGATCTGGACGCGAGCGTACTCGTCTTTGACAGCGCGAAGAACGAAATTGACAGAGTCTGTTTCACCAAACTCAAATCATCAAATGGCGCTATCACCCATGACGGCGACAATCTGACCGGTGAAGGCGACGGAGATGACGAAGTGATTCGGGTCGATCTGTCCCGCCTGGACGCAAAGGCTGCGCACTTGGTTTTCACCGTTAACAGCTTTCGCGGTCAGACCTTCAATGAAGTCGATAACGCAGTCGCGCGGCTGGTAGACGACACCAACCAGCGTGAAATTTGCTCATACACGCTGCGCGAGCAAGGCGCGCACACCGGCGTTGTTATGGCGTCTTTGTCAAAAGGCAGCGACGGGTGGAGCATGACGGCCCACGGCGTTCAGGCCACCGGTCGCACTGTAGACGATCTGGTTGGCGTTTCGAAATCTGTCATTTAGCAGGAGCTTAACTATGTTGAACTGGTTGAAAGACAAAAGTAATGAAGCCCGCACCCGCCTGACGGCGGAAGTGTCGAAGTTCCGCAATCGCACCTTTATGGAGGCCGTTGTTGCCTCCTGTGCCCTGGTGGCGGCGGCGGATGGAACCGTATCCTCTGACGAGAAACAGAAGATGGCGGGGTACATGCGGAACTCGGACGAACTCAAGCATTTTGAGATGCCCGATGTGATTGCCTACTTCGAGAAGGTGATCGCGAATTTTGATTTCGATTCGGCGATCGGCAAGGCCGAGGCGCTCAAAGTGATCGGCCGCCTTCGTGATAACGAAGAGCAAGGCAGGGTTATGGTTCGTGTTGCCTGCGCGATCGGTGCGTCAGACGGAACCTTTGATGATGATGAAAAGGCTGTCGTGCGCGAGATTTGTGTAGAGCTTGGGCTGAAACCCGCCGATTTCGATCTTTAATCAGCAATTCAACGAGGGCGCTCATGCCGCCCTCATTTTTTTGACAAACGGAATCATAAATGGACGGATTAACCACCTATCAGCTCGCGGTCATTGCGCTGGGTGCTATTTTTTTCGGGGTATGGCTTCTTGTTAAAGGTGGCGATCTCACGATCGATTCAGCGGTTCGTATTGCTGAAAGGTCTGGCCTTTCGAAGATGTTCATTGCGGCGACCATTGTTGCTTTTGGTACCTCGGCGCCGGAGCTGTTCACATCGGTGAACGCAAACATCAGCGGCTTTGCAGGCATCTCGGTTGGCAACGTGATCGGGTCCAACATCGCGAACGTGTTGATGGTAATTGGTATCTCGGCAATGATCGCCCCAATCGTGTTTGACCGTAAAAAAGCTCAGGTCGACACCCTGGTGATGATTTTCGCCACAGCCGCTATGGCAGCAGCGGTCTGGGCCGGGATTCTTCCTCGCTGGGCAGGTCTGGCAATGGTTTTCGTCATTGTTGCTTATATAACCTACCAGTACAAAGCCAGTAAGATTGAGGTCGATGAAGACGACGAAGATAAAGACTCGGTTCCCGGAAATCCTTTTGTTCTGGTCACGATTGGCATTGTAACCCTCGTGATCGGGTCGGAAGTGCTGGTTCAAGGGGCGGTGGCCGGCGGGTTTGCGCTGGGCGTCCCCGAAGCGGTAATTGGGATGACCGTGATTGCATTCGGCACCTCCCTGCCTGAGCTGACCGCCTGCGTAGTGGCGGCTCGTAAGGGGCAGTCGGATATGATCATCGGCGGAATTGTTGGATCGAATATTTTCAACATCCTGTCGGTGATGGCGATTACGGCAGTGGTGAAACCGCTGGTGATCGATCCGCGGTTCGGCCAGTTTGACCTGCTGATCGTTCTTGCCGTAACGTTTGTGTTCGCGCTCTTCCTGCTGTTTGTTGGTCGAATTGGCCGCATTGCTGGCGGGATCATGGCGGTTTCTTATCTTCTGTTCACTTTCGCTCAGTACAGCGGAGTGGCTGACGCATTCGTTGGGGTCGCGGCCCCTTGATGTATAACTGTTTATAACGATGTACAAAGAGTTTGGTAGCAACCTGTAATCTTGACCTGTCTGATTCGGGCGGGTTATAACTTACATTTCGCAAAGGAAAACGACATGGCAATTTCTCTTAGTAAAGGTGGCAACGTTTCGCTTTCTAAAGAGGCTCCGGGTCTCTCTTCCATCCTGGTTGGTCTTGGCTGGGACCCACGCGTCACTGACGGCACAGACTTCGACCTGGACGCGTCAGTGTTTATCTGCGGTGAAAACGGCAAGGTGCGTTCCGACGAGGATTTCATTTTCTACAGAAATCTGGTTGGGCTTGGCGGCGCTGTTGAGCACCTCGGCGACAACCGCACCGGCGAAGGTGAAGGTGACGACGAGCAAGTCAAGATCGACCTGTCAAAAATCCCGGCGGACGTGAAAAAGCTGGTTTTCGTAGTGACGATTCACGAAGCCGAAAAGAAAAGTCAGAACTTTGGCCAGGTTGACAATGCGTTTATGCGCATTCTCAATCAGGACGGCGGCGCCGTTCTCGCTCAGTACGACCTCTCCGAAGACTACTCAACCGAGACCGCTATGATCTTTGGAGAGATCTATCGGCATAACGAAGAGTGGAAAATGAAGGCAATTGGCGCCGGTTTCGCGGGCGGTCTAGGACCGCTGGCCACGGCACACGGCGTGAACGTCGGCTAGTTCGGGAGCGGGCCGCCATTTTGGTGGCCCGCACCGGTTTATTAAGGAGTTCCTGATGACTGTCCTGGGCCCTGGCGCAAACGCGCCCGTTTCCTCGAATGACCTAACCGTTCTGATCCGCCATGGCACAATACCGGGTGCGGATATCGATGTGTCCGCTTTTCTGGTCACTGCGTCGGGCAAAGTTCGGTCAGATGCGGATATGTGTTTCTACGGGCAGCCGTCGGTTGCCGGGGGCGCTGTTGCACTGTCTGGCTCTGAAAACGGCGAGGCCCGGTTTGCTGTGGGACTTGGCCGAGTTCCAGCCGGGGTAGAAAAGGTGGTGTTCACTGCCACGATTCACGAGAATCGGGCCTCTTTCTCCCGAGTCCCGGAGATTACACTGGATGCGGGCGGAGTACGGGGTGCCATTCCCTGCGCCGGTATGACAGAGACGGCGCTTATTTTGGCCGAACTTTATCAGCGCAACGGGGCCTGGAAATTCAGGGTCGTTGGGCAAGGTTTCAATGGGGGGCTCGCCGCGTTGGCGAAACACCTTGGCGTTGAGATTGCCGAACCGGCGCCGCCTGCTCCTACACCGCCGCCGGCGCCTGCTCCCACACCCGCGCCTGCTCCGACTCCAAGTCCGACTCCAAGTCCGGCGCCTGCTCCGACTTCAAGTCCAACCCCGACCCCGACTCCCGTGCCCCCGCCGTCAACAAGCTCGGTCAACCTCTCGAAAGTCAGTCTGACCAAGCAGAACAACACGGTTTCTTTGAAGAAAGAGGGTGGCCGCTTCGGGAAAATGCAGATCAACCTGAACTGGAATCAAAACCAGACCCAGAAAAAGACCGGCTTTTTCTCGAGGGGCTCAGTCGCGATCGACCTTGACCTGGGCGCGTTCGTAGAGACGCGAGACGGGAAGAGGCATGTGGTTCAGGCGCTGGGTAATGGTTTTGGTGACTTTCAGCAGGCGCCCTTTGTGCGATTGCTCGGGGATGATCGTACCGGCTCCACTTCAGACGGAGAGTGGCTTGAGATCAACGGGGACCGCTGGGCCGACATCAAACGCGTTCTTGTTTACGCATTCATTTACGAAGGCGTCCCGAATTGGAAGGAAACGGACGGCATTGTCCGAGTGTTGGTTCCGGGGCAGCCGGAAGTCGAAATCCGGATGAACGAGTTCGAACAGGACGGCAGCATGTGCGCTGTGGTCGGAATAGACAATCACGACGGTCAGGTGCGCGTCTCCCGGCAGGTCACTTTCCACAGTGGCCATAAGGCTCTGGATAAACAGTACGACTGGGGATTCCGCTGGACCGCCGGCCGTAAATAATCGGGCGTTCTCTTAAACTCCCCAGAACAGCTCGCGCCTAAACCCCCCAGAACAGTTCGCGCCGCCCCGCCTGTACCTCTCCGGTGACCCGTGCCGGCAGATCCGATCTTACTCCGGCGATGGAGTCAAGCAAGAGTGCAGGCAGGTTAACGTCTGTTAGCCCGGTCATTCCGATCCCACCCGAGGCGCGAGTGTTCACTTCCATCAGCCTTTGCGTTCCGGCCGTATCCTCAATTGTCTGTAGGTTCAGTATGCCTGTCAGTCTGAATGTCTGCGTGACGAATCGGGCTAGCTCCTCACCGTAGGTGTCATGAAGGAGCCGCTGCGAAGTCCCCGCTTTGATCCGGGTCACCGTCCCGAGCAGGCGCCCTTCATGGCAAGAGAAATCGACGCTCCGTTCCGGGCCTGCCAGAAACGGCATCAGCATCATTGGCTCTGGCCGGTGCAGTGCTCCGAGCAATGCCCGGAAGGCGACGTCCGGCAGTTCCAGCGCCGATAGGCCGGAAAGTGGGGTCATGGCAGGCAGTTCGTCTCGAATTATCCGAAAGCCGGCCCCGTAAATGCCGGACGCGGGCTTTACGCACAGCTGGCCCGGGTGATCTGGGAAGAGTTCGCCTTCCCCGCGCAGACGTTCGTACTCTTCTGCCCCCTCGAAGCGCCTGAACGGAGTGACCGGAACGCCAGCCGTCTCCATTCGGGCAAGGAATGCCGGCTTCTCCTCGAGAAACCCCATCGTGTTCGAGTCTGAGGCGGTCAGTAGCCGGATCCCGCGCGCGCTGAACCAGTCCCGAAACCCGCCCAGCTCCTCACGTCGCCGATAAGGCAGAACCAACTCCGCCCTCTCTGTAAGCGCTACCTGCAGCAGCCAGTCGGCATAGGCGTCCGGGCTCATCAGCCGGGTCTCGGCCGGCTCGGGCAATAGCCGGTCCGCCGCCAGGGCGACCGGGGTGTCGCGCCGCTCATGGGTCGCGATAACGTGAAGGTCTGGCCGGGCGCGACGCATCAGGTCGATCAGGTCCGCAGCGCCGGAGATGTTGTGATTGAAGAGGATTCGCAAGAGGGGTTCCTAGCGGTTGATGACTGCCCAATACTGACCCAGGATTCCCATCCGGTAATCGCCCGAATTACGGACGAGCGTTATACTCAGTGTTCAACATCACCGTCACGCCGGCTCTTCCGGCATAACGGTGAAAGAAGGGCACAGAGTAGTCCAGTTTCGTCTTTAGCTAGATGTTCAACCTCATTCGGCGGTAAGCAGCATCTTGATAGCTTGCTCCTTCGCCGCGTTGCTGAAGATGTCGTAAGCTTTTTCAATCTCGTTGAGTTTGAAGCGGTGCGTAACCAGATCTGCAGGCGTAACGCCGCCGCTTTCAACGAACTTCATCAATACTGGAATGGTATTGGTGCTTACCAGTCCGGTGCGCACAGTGATGTTCTTGATCCACAAGTCCTGCAGCTTGAATTCGACGCTCTTGCCATGCACGCCTATATTGGCAATAAAGCCGCCTGGGCGAATAATATCCTGGCAGATATCAAAGGTTTCGGGGTAGCCTACTGCCTCCATAGCTACGTCGACGCCTTCACCGTTGGTCAACTCTTTGATGGCTTCAACCGGATTCTTGGCGATGGTGTCAGTGGCTCCGAGCATCTTGGCCATGGCCAGACGATTTTCGTCCGGATCAATCATGATGATCCGCGCTGGAGAGTAGAAGCGTGAGGTCATCAGTGCTGCCAGTCCTATAGGGCCAGCCCCGACAATGGCCACAGTGTCACCGAGCTTGACCTCGCCGTTCAGGGCTCCAATTTCATGTCCGGTGGGCAGGATATCACTGAGCATAAGGGCTGCAGCGGGGTCCATGCCTTTGGGCAACATATGCAAGCTGTTATCTGCATGGGGGATACGCACATAATCCGCTTGGGTGCCGTCAATAAGATGACCAAGAATCCAGCCACCGTCGCGGCAATGGGCATAAATGCCGCGTTTGCAGTAGTCGCAACGACCGCAAGAGGTGACAGCGGAGATCAATACCTCGTCTCCAACCTTGATGTTGCTTACGCCGCTACCAATTTCTTCCACCACGCCAAGGCCTTCGTGACCCAGAATGCGGCCCACTGTTACCGCCGGTACATCGCCTTTCAGGATGTGCAGGTCGGTGCCGCAAATGGTGGTATGAGTGATGCGGACTACCGCATCCGTGGGTTTTTCGATCGCCGGCTGCGGCTTATCTTCCCAGCTGCGCTTACCAGGCCCATGAAATACCAATGCTTTCATAACACGTTCTCCTTTGAAGGTGCAAAGCTGCGAATGCCAAATATCACCATTTCAACGTTTCACATATTGCACGCGAACGTCTTGATTCACATCAAGAGCAAGGCCGGTGGACAACGGCATTGTGTGCCGTTGAAACCATCGACATCATCCGTTAGCCGTCCGCTTGAATGGCAGAATCTAGGTTATCATAGACACTGAAGATAACTTTCCAGCAGGCTAGATCTTGCAGCAACACAAGCGGTTCTGGATGGTCAAAGGGCAGTTAAATGTACATCGAATTCACTTCACAGGCGCAGTGATCAGACCTTCTGCCTGCATCCAGTCGAAGGCCACAAAGGCAGGCTCCTCGCCATCAACATCAACTCGGGAGTTGAGTGTCTGCTGCTGCGAATTTGTCAGCTTCGAGGAAATCTGGGCAAAGATCTGTTGCAGTTGCGGGTATTTTTTTAGGGTTTCGCTGCGCACCACCGGGGCCACGTTGTAAGCGGGGAAGAAAGCTCTGTCATCCTCCAGAACCACCAGATCAAGCGCCACGATACGACCGTCTGTGGAGTACACCTCACCAAAGTTACACGCACCGCGAGCGGTAGCCGCGTAGATGGTGCCGGTGTCAAGAATTTTGACATTGGACCGGTTCACGCCGTCTGCGCTACCCAGCGTCAGGTTGTATTCTTCCAGCATGGGTTTGAAACCATCCTGCCGCGAATTAAATTCTGACTCCACGCAGAACGAGCGCTCGCTCAGAGGAAGGTCTTTGATTTCTGATAGTTTGGTGATGCCATTAAGTTCAGGCACCGCGCTGGCTCTTACGGCAAAGGCGTAAGTGTTGTTAAGTTTCGCGGGCTCCAGCCAGGTTATGCCATTTTTCAGGTCGGCGTCGCGAACCGCCTCGTACTGCGGGCGCTCACCGGGTATGCCTGCTTCGTTGCCGAGATAGGCCAGCCAGCCTGTTCCGGTATAATCCCAGACAAAATCGACATCGCCGTTGAGCATCAGCTCGCGCACAGCCACGCTGCCCGGTACATTCGACATATCGGTAACCTGAAAACCGGCCACTTTTGCTGCAAGTACAGCCATTTTGCCGAGGATTAGCGCTTCGGTGTAGTTCTTGGAAGTAATGGTAATAGCTGCGCTGGCGGGCAAACCATCAATAGCCTGGATTGAACCGGGTGCGGCGGCGGGCACGAAGGAGCCTGCCGGCTCCAGGCCGCATCCGGCAAGCGACAGCGCTGCCGCGAGCCCGGCACCGGTAAAGGTGCTAAGGCGTATGGCGTGAGTGTGATGGCGAACGGTCATAACTTAAAGTCCTTTTGGGCGTGCATAGTGTTCAAAAACACGGCCAAGCCAGTCGATGAACAGGGCAAGTAGTGCGACGAGCAGGGCACCTGACACCAGTACGCTGGGTAGGAACAGGTTCACACCGGTGGTAATCAGAAGCCCCAGGCCGCCGGCACCAATGAATGTTGCAAGTGTTGCCGAGCCCACCACCAACACAAGGGCGGTGCGGATACCGGACAGCATCACCGGCACTGCGAGTGGCAATTCAACGCGCAGCAACACCGAAGTCGCACTCATGCCCATGCCCCGGCCCGCTTCAACCAGCTGGGCATCCACGCTCTGAATGCCGATCATGGTGTTTCTCAGCACGGGCAGTGCGGCGTAGGCAACCAGGGCGACCACAGCCGTCCAGAATGTGAATCCGAGCCAAAACGCAAGCAGCACCACCAATCCGATGATCGGCGCCGCCTGGCCAAAATTGGCGATGGCCAGAATGGTGCCGCTGGCGCGCACGAACGGTCGCCGCGTCAGCAGAATTCCCAGCGGGATAGTGATCGTCAGAACAATAATGATCGACACAAACGTCAGCGCCAGGTGCTCGCCGGTATAGGCCAGTAAAGCGGAAGAATTAAGAGTGGCCCGTTCCGTTGAAGACAGATTCGCCGTTGCCACCCAAATTGCGAAAGCGGCCAGAGCCAACAGGATTGCAGCGAGTTGGATAATCAGGCTGCGCCCGGTTGTGCCGCTTGCGGCCACCTCGCGGCGCGGAGTATCAATCATTTGGCACCTCTGAGACTTCCGGAGAGCCAGTATTGGTGCCAACCGGCGACTCGTCATCGGCGGTTTGCACGTCAGCGCGCAGTTGGTTGATGGACTTCATGACAATATCGAACGTGATCATCCCAACCAGAGCTTTGCTGCGATTGGTAACCAAGGCGGCGCCGAGCCTGGAGGCCAGCATGGCGTCGAGTGCATCGTTTAGCGTGGACCCCTCTGCCACCAGCGGTAGATCGGGGTTTTTCGATTTATCGATGGTGTCGAGGCGCGACAGTTGGCGCCGCGACAGCCAGCTTATAGGGCGTCCCCGGCCGTCAGTGATAACGACATAATCGTGATTGGTCTGCTGCACGCGCGCCAGCACATCCGCGCCTTTTTCACCGGGCGAAGCGGTAACTGGGTCGGCAAGCTGAACGTCTCGCACCCGGGCCAGCGTCAGTTGTTTGAGCCCCGCACCCGCGCCGATGAAATCTGCAACAAAATCATTTGCCGGCTGCGCCAGAATCCGTTCCGGGCTGTCATATTGTACGATCTGCCCGTCTTCGCCAAAGATCACAATCAAGTCACCCAATTTTACTGCTTCATCGAAGTCGTGAGTGACAAAAACGATCGTCTTCTGCACCTCTTCCTGAATCCGGATTAGCTCGTCCTGCAAGCGCTGTCGTGTGATCGGGTCGACGGCTCCGAACGGCTCATCCATTAGCAGCACCGGGGGTTCTGCTGCCAGCGCGCGGGCAACGCCAACTCGCTGCTGCTGGCCGCCAGACAGCTCTTTCGGGTAACGATCGCGGTAGAGCGCAGGGTCGAGCGACACCAGATCCAGCAGTTCATCGATCCGCTTGGAAATCGCGTCTTTCGACCAGCCCAGCATCTTAGGGACAATCGCGATGTTCGCGGCCACTGTCATATGCGGAAACAGGCCGCCGGCCTGGATCACGTAACCCATTCGACGTCTGAGTTTGTCGCCGTCCAGATCAGTGACGTCTTCGTCCCCCAGCATAATGCGACCTGACGTTGGCTCAATAAGCCGATTGATCATCTTTAGTGTCGTTGTTTTGCCACACCCGGAGGGACCAACCAGCATCACGATCTTGCCGGCGGGTATCTCCAGCATAAGGCCGTCAACGGCGGGTTTCAATTGCCCCGGGTAGTGCTTGGTTACCTTGTCGAGCAGGATGGTACGTGAGGCCTGATCGTTGCTCTGTGTAGTGTTAGTTGCTGACACGAATACCTCGCGAGATAGTCAGGCGGCCGATGCCGACAAGAAAAAGATCCAAAATGAAAGCCAATAGGATAACGCCGACCACACCGACCACAACGGCCTCGAGTGAATTTGCCCCACCCAGCCGTGACAGCCCGGAGAAGATAAAACTCCCAAGCCCGGGGCCCAGAACGTATGCGGTCACGGCAGCAATACCCATCGTCATCTGAGCCGATATTCTCACGCCGGTGAGGATCACCGGCCACGCCAGCGGAAGTTCGATGGTTAGCATCGTGCGGATACGGCCGATACCAATGCCACGTGCCGATTCGACAATGGCTTTGTCGACACCGCTGAGCCCGACGACCGCATTACGCAGAATCGGGAGTACGGCAAAAAAGGTGACAACCACCATTGACGGTGTCACGCCAAACCCGAGCGGGGCAATAAGAAGGCCTATCAACGCAAAAGAGGGAATGGTTAGCCCCACCGCAGACAGTCCGTTTGCCACCGCGCTCAGTTTCTGGCTGTTATAGACGAGGAAGGCGAGAATCAATGACAGTGCGACTGCTAACGTCAGGGATTGCACCACGAGTGATAAATGTTGCCACGAGGCGAACCAGATTTGGTCCGACCGGTCGATCACGAAACTCAAGAGCGCCAACTGATTTCTCCTTGAAGGGCTGGGCGCTAACATTAGCAGGATCTGTGCCAATAAAAAGCATTACCTGGTAAAAAGTCCAGGCAGATTTGTCAGGAAGTCATTGAAAAGAGTCGGTGTGAGTAGAGCTAAGAGGAGCTTTCTGGTATTTTTACTATCATCGAACAACCCGCTGACTCGCTGTTGGCGCCGGCTAATGGTTAATGTGTGTCCGCGAATTCATAATCATGCCGATCCTGATCATCGTAATAATATATTATTGTCTTTCTGAAGAATTATTAGCGCTAAGGAAAATGCATGCAAGACCTGTGGCAGCGTATGGACATTTCCTGGTCACGGCGCAAGCCGCCCTGGTCTTTGGGCTGTAATGGCTCTTAGAATCCCCTTCGTTCACGGAGGGGAAAAGTCAACGTGAGTACTTCCCGGCAGCGCCATAATCGTTAGGAATCGCCTGTAAATGAAAGAACCACTGACACCGCCGCCCGCGCACGACGAACACTGGATGAACCGAGCTCTGGCGCTGGCGGCACAGGCTGCCGTTCTGGGCGAGGTGCCGGTGGGAGCGGTAGTGGTGATTGACGGCCAGGAAGTGGGCGCGGGGTTTAACAAGCCAATCAGCAGCTGTGACCCTACCGCCCACGCTGAAATCTGCGCCTTGCGCCAGGCCGCGGCCTACCTGAACAATTACCGGTTAAGCGGCGCCACGCTTTACGTTACACTGGAGCCTTGCACCATGTGCGTGGGCGCGATTGTCCACAGTCGCATCAGCAGAGTGGTCTACGGCGCTACCGAACCCAAAGCCGGCGCGGTGGAATCGGCCCGGCGTACCTTTGACGAGCCTCACCTTAACTGGCGGGTTGAAACCCGTGGCGGTTTGTTGGCAGAGCCATGCAGCCGTATTATCAGTGATTTTTTCAGCCGCCGGCGCGAACTCAGGCGCCAGCAG
This sequence comes from Marinobacter gelidimuriae, assembly GCF_000372805.1. Taxonomy (GTDB): domain Bacteria; phylum Pseudomonadota; class Gammaproteobacteria; order Pseudomonadales; family Oleiphilaceae; genus Marinobacter; species Marinobacter gelidimuriae. The sequence goes on from NZ_KB889893.1 coordinate 16,243, forward strand.
CGCACGGCCTCAACGGAGTAAATTGACATGAAAGTTCTCGTTACCGGCGGTGCCGGCTACATTGGCAGCCACGTAGTGCGCCAACTGGCTGCTGCAGGCCACGACATTGTGGTGTTCGACAATCTTTCCACCGGCTACCGCTGGGCTGTTACCGCCGGCGAGCTGGTGGTGGGCGATCTGGCAGACCCAGAGGCCATTGATACCGTATTCAGCCAGCATCGGTTTGAAGCTGTGTTGCACTTTGCGGCCAATATTGTGGTGCCGGAATCGGTCGGCAATCCCCTGAAGTACTACGCCAACAACACACGCAACACCCTGAATTTATTGCAGGCGGTTGAACGCCATAAAACGCCTTATATGGTGTTTTCGTCCACCGCTGCAGTCTACGGCACGCCAGAGCAGACCGTGCTCACCGAAGACCTGCCGCTAGTACCCATCAATCCGTACGGCGCCTCTAAAATGATGAGCGAGCGGATGATGATGGACCTGGCCGCGGCATCGTCATTGAACTACGTGATTTTGCGTTACTTCAACGTTGCCGGCGCCAACCCCGAAGGCCTTCTGGGCCAGGCCACGCCGGAAGCCACCCACCTGATCAAAGTCGCCTGCGAATGTGCTACCGGCCAGCGCGAAGGTATGAGCGTATTCGGCACCGACTACGACACCCGCGATGGTACCTGCGTGCGCGATTATATTCATGTGGAAGACTTGGCCAAGGCCCACGTGATGGCGCTGGATTACATGGCCCGTGGTGGTCAGTCACAGGTGATGAACTGCGGCTACGGCCGCGGATTTACCGTTGATGAAGTCATCAGCGTGGTCAAACGCCTCTCCGGAGTAGACTTCCCGGTTCAGCGCAGTGGCCGCCGTGCGGGCGACCCCGCGGCGCTGATGGCGGATAACCAGCTGATCAAACACACCCTTGGCTGGCAGCCGGATCACGACAATCTGGACATCATTGTGGGCACCGCGCTGGCGTGGGAAGGCATCTGGCAAACGCGCAAGCGCGAGCAATAGAACCGGGCTCGTAAAAATTCACAGTTACCCTTAATTTGCTTAGAACGGCAGGAAACGATTCATGAATATAACGATTTTTGGCACCGGTTACGTAGGATTGGTAACGGGCGCGTGCCTGGCGGATGTCGGCCATAACGTGCTGTGCATGGATGTGGATCAGGCCAAGATAGCAAAGCTGGAAAACGGTCAGATTCCCCTCTTCGAGCCCGGTCTGGAAAATATTGTGCGGCATACGGTAGAAGCCGGGCGCCTGTCCTTTACCACCGACGCTGAAAAAGCAGTAAGACACAGCAGCTTGCAGTTTATTGCCGTGGGTACGCCCCCAGACGAAGATGGCTCCGCCGATCTGCAATACGTTACCGCGGTCGCCCGCTCCATCGGCCAGTACATGGACGATTACACCGTAGTGGTTGATAAGTCTACGGTGCCCGTCGGTACCGCCGATAAGGTAAAAGCCGCAGTGCGTGCCCAGCTAGACAGTCGCGGCCTGGAGCTGGAATTCGATGTGGTGTCGAATCCGGAATTCCTCAAAGAAGGCGCGGGCATTAACGATTTCATGAAGCCGGACCGCATTATCATCGGCTGCGACAGCGATCGGGCCGCGAACCTGCTGCAGGAAGTGTATTACCCGTTTAACCGCAATCACGATCGCATGGTGTACATGGACATCCGCTCCGCCGAGCTGACCAAATACGCCGCCAACGCGTTGCTGGCCACCAAAATCAGCTTCATGAACGAAATTGCCAACCTGGCAGAGCGCCTGGGCGCCGACATCGAAGCCGTGCGCCGCGGTATTGGTTCAGACCCCCGTATTGGCTATCACTTTATCTATCCCGGCTGTGGTTACGGTGGTTCCTGCTTCCCCAAAGACGTGCAGGCCCTGGCCCGCACCGCTGAAAGCATTGGTTACGAGGCCAAGCTTCTGAACGCAGTGGAATCCGTCAACTACGCCCAGAAGCACGTGCTGTTCGACAAAATCAGCCACTATTTCCGCGGCGATCTGAAGGGCAAGGTTGTGGGCCTGTGGGGCCTGGCGTTCAAACCCAACACCGATGACATGCGCGAAGCCTCGGCACGCACCCTGATGGAAGACCTGTGGAAAGCCGGCGCAACCGTGCAGGCGTTTGACCCTGAAGCCATGGAAGAAACCCAGCGCATCTATGGCGACGAAGCGCGCCTGACCCTGTGCGGCACCAAAGAGCAGGCCATTAAAGGCGCCGACGTGCTGGCGATCTGTACCGAATGGAAAGAATTCCGTTCACCAGATTTCAAGGCCATTGCCGAAACCATCAAGCATCCAGTTGTATTTGACGGCCGTAACCTCTACGAACCGGAAATGCTGGAACGCCACGGCCTGGTGTATTACGCCATCGGCCGCGGCCGCAACCAGTTCCACAGCGAATAACAGGAAGCAACATGGCAAGCAAGCGCCAGTGGCCTACGATGACGCAGGGCTTGCCCGCGTACGTGAACAGCTGACACCAGTGGTAGCTAAGCTGCAAAGCTAAAGTTGTAGAGAGTAAGAGTAGTAGGATAGGTTGGCAGGCTGGCCAGAGGCCGCTTTAGCCTTTGGCGCCCATTTCCTGGGCACCCAACAACACCATTCGCAGCTCAATCTTCAGTTTAACTTTCAGCTGTTCCTGAATCTCCGCACTGGCATCCAACGCTTCCGCTCCCTGGCTAAAGACCAGCGCCACCATAGCTTCGGCCACCAACTTGGGCTCCGCCAGAGGGCGGCCTTCTGCGGCGGCAAAGCGGCGCAAGTCCACCGCCAGTTCCGTCGCCACATGATCAATCTCGGCTTTAATCGCCGTCCGAAAATGCTCCGACAGCCCGGTGCGTTCCCGTAGCATCAAGCGGAACAGGTTGGCGTTGCCCTGCAAATATTCCATAAAGGTATCAATAGAGGTCGCGATAGCGCTGCCATCATCGCCGTTGCGAACAATGCGCCGGCGGGCCTGACGCATCAGCTGGCGCAACGCCATGCCGCCTTCGTCCACCAGAGTCATGCCCAGTTCGTCCAGATCTGTGAAATGGCGATAGAACGACGTAGGTGCAAGCCCGGCCTGGCGCGTTACTTCACGCAGACTAAGGCTGCCAAAACTGCGGTCGGCGCTTAACTGGGCCAAGGCAGCATCCATCAAGGCGCGGCGGGTACGGCTTTTCTGCTCAGCGCGGGACGACAAAATAGTGACTCCAAAAACGGCTTAGAACGCATATTCTAGTCAGCTAACAAGGCTGCGTCACTTAGCGTTAAGGCCGTTATGATGACGGGCCTCAAACTGGCCTGATTTTCACAACCATTCTGTTTATAATATGGCGCCATTACAGTATTGTTCGCGAAAATTAGCGGGTCAGAATCAACTTAACGGCGCTCGCTCGCTTTCCCGACGTTAAAACGCAAACGCCGTGAAAATAGTTTAGCATTCAAGCATCAGACACCACATATAACGGGAACCGGTATGCGCAGTCATTATTGCGGTGAGATCAACGAATCTCACATCGATCAGGAAGTTACACTCTGCGGTTGGGTACATCGCCGCCGTGACCACGGTGGGGTTATCTTCCTGGATCTGCGCGATCGGGACGGACTCTCACAGGTAGTGGTAGACCCAGACGTTCCCGAAAGCTTTGCCCTGGCGGAAAAAGTCCGCAGCGAATACGTGGTGAAAATTACCGGCCGTGTGCGTCGTCGTCCCGCCGGCACCGAAAACAGCAACATGGCCACCGGCCAGGTTGAACTGCTGGGCAAAGAAGTGATTATTCTTAACGCCGCCGCCACGCCGCCGTTCCCGCTGGACCAACACGTTGATGTGGGCGAAGACGTACGCCTGCGCTACCGCTTTATAGACCTGCGCCGCCCGGAAATGCTGAATCGCCTGCGCTTTCGCTCGCAGGTCACCCGCTTTATCCGCAATTATTTAGACAGCAACGGCTTTATGGATGTGGAAACCCCCATCCTGACCCGTGCGACCCCGGAAGGCGCCCGTGACTATCTGGTGCCCAGCCGCACCCACGAAGGTTCCTTCTTCGCGCTGCCGCAGTCGCCGCAGCTGTTCAAACAGATGCTGATGGTGTCCGGTGTCGACCGTTACTACCAGATTGCCAAATGCTTCCGCGATGAAGACCTGCGTGCCGATCGCCAGCCGGAATTCACACAGATAGACGTCGAAGCATCGTTTGTGAATGAAGAAGACCTGATGAATCTGAACGAGGGCATGATTCGCGCCCTGTTCAAAGATGTCATGCAGGTAGAACTACCAGACTTCCCGCGTATGCCGTATTCCGAAGCTATGGATCGCTATGGCAGCGACAAGCCGGATCTTCGTATTCCGCTGGAACTGCAAAGCGTAGACGACCTGGTCGCCAAGGTAGACTTCAAAGTGTTCGCCGGCCCTGCCAACGATGACAAAGGCCGTGTTGCTGCATTGCGTGTGCCCAACGGTGGCTCGCTCAGCCGCAAGCAGATTGACGAATACACCAAGTACGTTGGCATTTACGGTGCCCGCGGCCTGGCGTACATCAAAATCAACGAGCTGGCCAAAGGCGCTGAAGGGCTGCAGTCGCCCATCGTCAAGTTCCTGGGCGCGGATGTTGCGCTGTCAATTATTGAACGTGTTGGCGGCCAGGACGGCGACATCGTGTTCTTTGGTGCCGATAAAACCAATGTGGTGAATGAAGCCCTGGGTGCGCTGCGCATCAAAGTCGGCCACGATCTGAATCTGCTGACCTGTCAATGGGCGCCGCTGTGGGTAGTGGATTTTCCGATGTTCGAAGAGTTGCCTGATGGCGGCCTGACCGCAATTCACCATCCGTTCACCGCGCCTTCGTGTTCGCCGGAAGAGCTGGCGGCCAACCCGGCCACCGCGCTGTCCCGCGCTTACGACATGGTTCTGAACGGCACCGAATTAGGCGGCGGTTCCATCCGTATTCACCACCAGCAGATGCAGCAGGAAGTGTTCCGCATTCTGGGTATTACCGAAGAAGAGTCCCGCGCCAAATTTGGCTTCCTGCTGGACGCACTGAAGTTTGGTTGCCCGCCCCACGGTGGCCTGGCCTTTGGCCTGGACCGTCTGGTGATGCTGATGACCGGCTCCAGTTCCATTCGCGACGTGATTGCGTTCCCGAAAACCCAGAGCGCCACCTGCCTGATGACCCAGGCGCCAGGCGCGGTCGACGAAAAGCAACTGCGCGAGCTGCACATTCGCCTGCGTAAATCGGCTAAGGCTGTCGAAGGCAATATTGCGGGTACTGATCGTATCGTCGACAACAGCAACGTCGACGGTAACGCCTGATCCGTGCCCATAATCCTCGGCGTTGATCCCGGCTCGCGCATTACCGGCTACGGTATTATCCGCGTCGAGGGCAGGCGCACTGAATACATCGACAGCGGCTGCATCCGCGTGGGTGAAAAACCCATGGCGGAGCGGCTGCGAGTGATTTTTCAAAGCGTGGTCACGCTGATTGCGGAATTTCGCCCCGAGGAATTTGCCATAGAGCAGGTGTTTATGGCCCGCAACCCGGATTCTGCCCTGAAGCTGGGGCAGGCCCGCGGTGCGGCTATCGTAGCCGCAGCCACTAGCGGCCTGGACGTGCACGAATACTCGGCGCGTCAGGTAAAGCAGGCGGTGGTGGGTTCCGGCGGCGCCGAAAAAGCTCAGGTGCAGCATATGGTGCAGGTGCTTTTAAGCCTCTCGCGCAAGCCTCAGGAGGATGCCGCCGACGCCCTCGGCATAGCGCTTTGCCACGCCCACATGAACCAGAGCCTGCTGCGTGTAGCCGGGCAGGGCGGTAAGGCCCGCAGCGGGCGAATGCGGCAGCAATAACCGATATCCAACCGGCACCCGTGCCAGGAGCCTTGATGTGATTGGTCGTATCCGCGGACTTTTGCTGGAAAAAAAACCGGCCCAGGCGATCGTTGAATGCCAGGGGCTGGGTTATGAGATTGATATCCCCCTTTCTACCTTCCTTAACCTGCCCGATCCGGGGCAGGAACTCACGCTGCACACTCATTTTGTGGTTCGCGAAGACGCCCAAAGCCTGTTTGGTTTTTCCTTCAGGCTGGATCGCGACCTGTTTCGCCTGCTGATAAAAGTGAATGGTGTGGGTCCCAAACTGGCCGTGGCCATTCTGTCCGGGTTGAACGCCGACCAGTTCATTCGCAGCGTGCAGGCACGAGACACCAGCGCCCTGGTAAAACTGCCCGGTGTGGGCAAAAAAACCGCCGAACGCCTGCTGATCGAGATGACAGACAGGATAGGTCAGCTGGAAGGGCAATTTGAACTGACGGCAGCGTCCGCTTCTGGTGTAACGCTGCCCGCTAACGGCATGCCGGCGGCGAACGACCCCCGCGAAGAAGCCGAAGCGGCCCTGATAGCGCTGGGTTACAAGCCCCAGGAAGCCGCCAAGGCCATCAGCCGTATTGCCGAAGACGGCATGACCAACGAACAGCTCATTCGCAGGGCGCTGCGCAACATGATACCCACGGTATGACCAGAATGCGCGACAAGCCCCGTACTTCGAGTGCGGGGAAGGATAGCGCTGGGAGGCGAAGCCTCTCTTAATGTGGTCGTGTTTGCTGTTCGATGTATTGCCGAACGACTGAAATGGGAGCGCCGCCGACGCTGCCGGCGTAGTAACTAGTGCCTATCCATAAATGGGTGTTTTTTGAAAAAACACCCTGTTTTAATCTTTCCGTTCCAGTTCAAGCTGCTCCGGACTTCGTAGCGGCCCTTGACTGACCTGAATCGTTACTTCATGGTCTTTTATCGTGAATTTTCGCCGCAGGTTTCCACTGCACTGCCCATAGGCTTACAGATATTTATCAGCCGACACCACCGTTGATCTTAGCCAGAGTCTAGCCTCGCCAAACGCACCAGATTGTAGCTCAGAACCGATGACCAGACATAAGCCCTGAAACCATCGAGCCCTTTCCAGTTGACCTTCGATGCACCAAATGCCCTTTTGAGTTCTGAGATATTCCCTTCGACCCCCGCCCTGAAATGGCGTAATCGAACAAATGTTTTCGATTTAACGCCCATGGCATGAAGTGATAAACCAATCGGCTTATGAAAAACCACGCGTTTAACACCCAGCCCCCTTCCTTTTTTCACATTCTCCTGGCTGGCATAGCCACCGTCTGCCACCACCGAGTGCGGTAGGCGGTGCAGCTTCGAGCGATGAAAATCCAGCGCCGGCATGAATAAGCTGGAGTCCGCCGGGTTCCCTTTTTCAATGGAGAGGTAGGTGATGAATCCGCTTCTCTCACTGCTCATATTAATCTTGTGGCCCTATTGCACGTCGCGAAAACCCTTGACGATAATGTCGGTATGCGATTCAAATAAACTTACGATTTTTTCTGATGAATGGACGCTCCCTTTTTGAACGACACGACGCTCTGTTTGGTTGATAACGTTCATTGTTAAATCTCTGTACTGCTCTACCTGACGTACCCACAACCTCTTCTTATCGGATGCACGGACACCCACTTCTACGGCCTCCAGCCCCCGATCAACTTGTTTCAGCACCATTCTGACCAGCTTCAACAACTTTGGGTAAAGCACTTCTTTTCCAGCGTTTTTCGCATTAAATATCTGAAATGCCAACGACTTTGAGGGTTTTCGTTGGTCCGTAAAGCGAATTTTTTCCCCGGTGGTTTTTTTGCTTTTCATCAACAGGCGGCTGAGCACTCGAACACCATCATTGAGGAGTTGGCTGTCACTGGGTGGCGCAATATTACTGGCGACAACCGTGCTATCGATGCGCAATTTTTCCATCGATAAAATGCCTTCTTCAAGCCAGTTGACAGAGAGAAACTCATGCACTTTTTCTAACGTTTCTGGCCTGATACTCCGTATTGTTGACTGTAGCCCGGACCGACTGGGCATGAAGTGGTTTAATGGATGTGACCAGCCCAGTTAAGGAATAATACCCTGAACCTGGAGAACGTATATGACCACAAGAAAGCTGTACTCAAAGGAATTTAAGCTGGACGCCATCAGCCTTGTGCTGGAGCAGGGGTATTCAAGAGCCCACGCGGCGCGCAGTCTGGAAATCAATCCAAACATGCTGGGACGTTGGATCAAAGAGCATGAGTCGGTCGATGGGCAGGCGTTCAGAGGGAACGGCAAACTGACCGCTGAACAGTTAGAAATTCGTCAGTTGCGAGAAGAAAATCGCCGCCTGAAAATGGAGAAAGACATCTTAAAAAAAGCGACGGTCTTCTTTGCCAAGGAAACGCATTAAAGTATGCGTTCATCACCCGGCATAAGAAGACCTGGCCAGTCGACGTCATGAGTCGGCTCTTGGGTGTCAGTCGCAATGCCTATTACCGGTATTGCCAGCGTCAACGCGAACGGCTGCCGGATGCGGAGCACGAGGCGATGATTGAGGCTGTGAAGGAGGTCGCTAAAAGTAGCGACAAGAGCTATGGCTCCAGGCGGATGAAGCACGCCCTGAACGCTCTGGGCTATCCAGTAGGTCGACAAAAGGCGCGGTCTCTAATGCGTGAAGCAGGCGTTAAAGCCCGGTACCGGAAGAAGTTTAAGGTAACCACCAACAGCGACCATAAACAGCCGGTGTTCGACAACGTACTGGCACGAGATTTTAGCGCTGCTGAGCCTGATCAAGCATACGTCGGTGACATCACTTACATCTGGACCCGAGAGGGCTGGCTGTATCTGGCGGTGTTCATCGATTTGTTCAGTCGACGGGTAGTAGGTTGGAGCATGGGGTCGCGGATGACCACCAGGCTAGTAACAGACGCCTTGAACATGGCCCTCTGGCAGCGGCAACCAAAACCCGGTTTAGTCGTCCATTCGGATTATGCCGAGGAAAACGTTAAGCCGAGAAACCGTGGCCCTGCCCACTGTTCCTTGAGAACTGGGGCTATTTCTTCGGCCTAATGTTTGAGGCCAGTTCTGGCGTTATCTTCGTCGTATCCACAGATGAACGAAGGGAATTGCTATGGACACGATGGTCAGCAATATTGGTGAGCGGGTTGTTGTCGCGTTGGAAGCGGCCGGCTACGCGGAGTCGACGATGGGTCAGTACTGTAAGTCACTTCGGTATCTGGCGCTGTTGGCACAGAAACAGGCCGGAGTGTATTCGCCTGGTTTGGGCGCTGAATTCGCGTCGATGACGACGCGTCCGCGGACGGGTATGTTCAGTGCGCAGCGTCGTTCTGATTATGGTCGGTTGGTGGGACTTTTCGACGGCTACCTGCTGACCGGGCGGGTGGACCTCTCGACGAAAAAGCGCGGTGGGGGTGGGGATGGTCCGCAGTCCGAGGATTTCACCGCGTTATTGGCCTCGTGGTCGAAGGAGATGGAGCAACGTGGCCTGGCGGTGGCCACGCGGAGTGCCTATGGTCATGCGGCCTGCGACTACCTTCTCTATTTGGAGGGCACCGGGCTGACGTCGTTGGCCATGGCTGACGGTGCCAGTGTCCTTAGATTTCTCGAATCGTTGCGGGGACGGTGGGCTGAAACTGCGATGTGGACTGTGGTCACGAATTTCCGTCCGTTCCTGNATTTCACGCGACGTGGTGACCTGCTGAATGCCCTGAAAATGGCTAACGTCAAGCGTCACCACGGAATCGTACCTCTCCTGGGAAATGACGAAGAATTGGCCGTTGTCCACGCCTGCACTCATGGCGAGGTTTCTGCACGGGACGC
>NZ_KB889894.1 GCF_000372805.1 Marinobacter gelidimuriae
TTATAACACGGCCTGGAAGCTCAAACACAAGGTGCTGCAGGTCATGTACGATCGCAACCAGGGAGAGAGGCTCAGCGGCCGCATCGAGATTGATGACGCCTATCTGGGCGGCGAACGGTCAGGAAAACCAGGTCGTGGTGCCGAGCATAAATTCCCCTTTGTCGCTGCGGTACAAACTAATAGCGAGGGCCACCCGATGCGGGTTCAGCTTCGCCGTGTGAGTGGCTTTACCCTGGCCGAGGTGCGTCGCTATAGCCAACAGGCCATTGCGCCCGGAAGCCACGTTGTCAGCGATGGTCTCAACTGTTTCCGGGCCTTCGACACGGCCACCTGCGTCCACGAGCGCCACATCACCGGAGGCGGTCGTGCCAGCATGGCGAATCCTGAGTTCAACTGGGTCAACACCCTGCTCGGCAACGTCAAGAACGCGATTACTGGCACTTACCACGCCATCCGGGAGCAGCATGCCCCTCGCTACCTCGCTGAGTTCGAATACCGCTTCAATCGGCGCTACGATCTCAAAGCCATGCTTCCGCGGTTCCTGACATTAGCAGCCCGGACACCGCCTATGCCCTATAGGCTGCTAAAGATGGCTGACTCTTATGCGTAATCAGGACGCCTTATGCAAACAAATCGTCTTGTGCGTCGGGGTTAAAGTCGCCGACGGTGTTCAGGGCTTCTCTGACCGGGCGAAACGAGCGGCGATGCTGGGGTGTGGCGCCCAGGCGTGCCAGCGCCTCCATGTGAGCCGCGGTTGGGTAGCCTTTGTGTTGCGCCAGGCCGTATCCCTGGTATTGCTGGTCTAGCGCCTGTAATTCGCGGTCCCGGGTTACTTTCGCCAGAATGGATGCAGCGCTGATGGCGGCTATTCGTATATCGCCTTTCACCACAGCCGCAGCGGGCCAGCGCCAATCAGGGCAGCGATTACCATCTACCAACACGTACTCGGGTTGCGGGTTCAGTCCCTCAACGGCGCGGGTCATGGCCACCATGGTGGCCTGGAAAATGTTCAGGCGATCAATCTCTTCGGCTTCGCAGCGCCCAAGGCTCCAGGCGGTGGCTTTTTCGATGATTTCGTCGAACAGTTGGTTGCGCTTTTTCTCGCTGAGTTTTTTCGAGTCGGCCAGGCCTTTTATGGGCCGAGCCGGATCCAGTATCACAGCGGCGGTGACGACCGCGCCGATCAGCGGGCCGCGCCCTACTTCGTCAACGCCGGCCAGAAGTTCACCCTGGTAGTCACACACAAACGGCGGAAAGGGGGTTTTAATGGCCATAATCAGAGGCCCCTGCACTTTCAAGTTTCAAGCAATCGCGCCTTGTCGTTATGGGCACCTGCCAGCAGGGCCGCAATGGCCGTGGCCGCTTGCTCATCAGCGTTCTGCCGCAGGGTCAGGTGCAGCTCGGTGAAGGATTCAATCAGCTGCTCGCGCTTTGAGGTGTCTTCAAGCTGGCTGAGTACGGCGGCGCCCAGCGCTTCCGGCGTAGCGGCCTCTTGCAGGAGTTCTGGCACCAGTTCCTGGCGAGCGAGTAAGTTAGGTAAGGCGATGTGGGGTATCTGCACCATACGCGACAGTATTCTGTAGCTGAAGTCACTAAGCCGGTAACCCACCACCATGGGCTTTTTCAGCAGCATGGCTTCCAGGGTAGCGGTGCCAGAAGCCAGCAATACCGCATCAGAAGCCGCCATGACTTCCCGGGAACGGCCTTTCACAATGGTCACTGGCAAGCTCAGCTCCAGAGCTTCAGTAATGCCACGAATCTGCTTTTCGCGCTCACGGTTAGCGCAAGGGATCACCAGTTGCAAATCGGGGACGCGCTGCTGCAACCAGCGCGCAGCTTCTAGAAAGAGCGTGCCCAGGCGCTCTACTTCTCCCCCACGGCTCCCTGGCAATATGGCCAGAACAGGCTTGTCGAGTTCCAGCCCCAAGTCTGCCCGCGCCTGAGCGGTATCTGGTCGCATTGGAATGCGGTCCGCCAGAGGGTGGCCAACAAACGCTACAGGTATGTTGTGCTGGTGATAAATATCGGTTTCGAACGGAAACAGGGTCAGCATTAAGTCAACGGATTTGGCAATCTTGAAGATGCGCTTTTTACGCCAGGCCCACACCGATGGGCTGACGTAATGCACCGTGGGCATGCCGGCCTCGCGGCAGCGGCGCTCTACTGCCAAAGTGAAATCTGGGGAATCGATACCGATCACCACCGCAGGGGGGGTGGTCAGAAAGAAATCCAGCAGGCGGCGGCGAATGCGCACCAGCTCACCGATACGGCCCAGCACTTCCACCAGACCCATAACGCTCAACCGCTCCATAGGCACCAGGGACTGGAAGCCTTCGGCCATCATTTCTTCACCGCCGATACCGGCAAAGCGGGCGTTGGGGTAGCGTTTGCGCAGGGACCGAATCAGTCCTGCACCGAGGATATCACCAGAAGCTTCACCGGCGATGATGCCAAAGGTGATGCAGGATTCGGGGTTTTGCAATGTCAGCCTACCCGTTCAGCGAATGATGCCGCGATTGGCCCGGCGCAGCGATTCAATCAACGGTGTAATTTCTGGCAGGTCAGCAAAGTCGGTTTCCAGCGTTTTGATGGCTTGCTCGGTGGTCAGCCCCTGGCGATAAATCACCTTATAGGCTCTACGCAGACTGACCAGAATGTCTTTACCAAAACCGCGGCGTTTCAGGCCTTCCACATTCATGCCGTGGGGCTGCGCAGACTGGCCGCTGGCCATAACGTATGCCGGTATGTCTTTCAGCACGATACTGCCGCCAGCCGCCATGCTGTGGGCGCCAATGTGGCAGAATTGATGCACCATGGTACCGCCGCCCAGTATGGCGTAGTCATCCACCGTTACGTGTCCGGCCAGGGTGGTGCAATTGGCCAGTATGGTGTTGTCGCCCAGCACGCAGTCGTGGGCGACATGCACATACGCCATCAGCAGGTTGCCGTTACCGATGCGGGTTTCACCCTGATCTTGCACGGTGCCGCGATGCACGGTGCAGTTTTCACGGATGGTGTTGTTGTCGCCAATCACCAGGCGGGTAGGCTCACCAGCGTACTTTTTATCCTGGCATTCTTCGCCAACGCTGGAAAACTGAAAAATTCGATTATTGCGACCAATAACGGTTGGCCCTTTGATGACCACATGGGACATAATCTCGGTGCCTTCCCCGATCTCAACACCCGGGCCTATGTGACTCCAGGGCCCAACGGTCACGTTATCTGCAAGCTTGGCTGAGGCATCAACAATCGCTTGGGGATGCACACCGGACCGGTCACGTGGCACCATCAAACTTCTCGCTCTGCAGTCAGGATTTCTGCGATACAGACCACTTCGTTATTAACCAGGGCACGGCACTCGAATTTCCAGATGCCGCGCTTGGTCGACATAACTTCAGACTCCATGCATAACTGGTCGCCTGGCAGCACCGGACGTTTAAAACGCACCTTGCGGGCACCCGCCAGGTATTGCGCCAAGCCATCAGCCGGTTTGCGGCCTACAGTGACAAAACCCAGAATACCGGACAACTGAGCCATGGCCTCTATAATCAACACACCCGGCATAATCGGGTTGTCAGGAAAGTGGCCTTCAAAAAACTGCTCGTTAAACGAGATATTTTTGTAGCCCTTGATGGACTTGCCGCTTTCAAGGTTAGTTACCCGGTCCACCAGCAAAAACGGGTAGCGGTGCGGCAAGTATTCAAGAATTTCGTTAATGTACATCATGTTGATCGGCCTCAGCCCTCTGATTTCTTTTCCAATTCTTTTAGCCGTCTGGCCATGGCGTCCAGCTGACGGAAACGCACTGCGTTTTTGCGCCATTGCCGGTTGGTTTCGGCGCTGGTTCCAGACGAATAAACGCCAGGTTCGCTGATGTCGCCGGTTACCAGTGTCATACCCGTGAGCTGCACACCATCGCTGATGGTCAGGTGCCCGGCCACACCGGCCGCACCGCCGAACACGCAGTGGCTGCCAATGCGGGTACTTCCGGAAATACCCACTTTAGCGGCCATCGCGCTGTGATCGCCTATGTGAACGTTATGAGCGATCTGAATCAGGTTATCAAGTTTTACGCCGTTACCAATCACCGTGTCGTCCAATGCGCCGCGGTCAATGGTGGTATTAGCGCCCACTTCTACGTCATTACCCAAAACTACCCGGCCAATCTGTGCGATGCGATGCCAAACACCCCGCTCGTTAGCAAAGCCGAAGCCGTCCGAACCAATAACTGCGCCGCTGAGAATATGGCAACGCTGCCCTATAACCACGTCGTGGGCCAAAGTAACCCGGGGTCGCAGAAGACTGTCGCGCCCAATACGGGTGCGGGCACCAATCACGCAGCCGTGGCCGACAACCACGCCTTCGCCAATGCCTACATCAGCCTCAATGACCACCTGGGCGCCAACACTGACCCCGGCTCCGATGCGTGCAGAGGGGTCAATCACCGCGCTGGAATGAACACCGGCAGGGGGTTTCGGCGTGGTGTCAAACCAGTGGCTCAAACGGGCATAGCCCAGATAGGGATTATCCATCACTAGCGCGCTGCAGGTGGCCAGCGCAGCGAATTCAGGCGAAACAATAATGGCACCAGCCTGACTGCCGGCAACGTGTTTGCCGTATGACGGATTCGCCAGAAAGCTGATTTGCTCGGGGCCTGCGCACTGCAAGGTGGCCAGCCCGGTGATGCGCTGTTGCGGATCACCCCTAAGGTCTGCGCCCAGCTCGCGGGCGATATCACCCAGCAGATAAGACGGTGCTGTCATCGCAGGTCTCCCGGCACTACGGCGTTAAGGTAAGGGTTCATAGCAACCCGACTTAACGGTTCAGTTTCTCCAGAAGCTTCTCGGTCAAGTTCAGATCCGGTATCACGTAAACCACGGCTTCGCTCGGTAAAATCAAATCCAGGTCGTTTTCGTCCAGCAGTTCTTTTACCGCGACATCTACCTGCGGACGAGCCGCTTCAAGGAACGCTTGTTTGCGCTGTGACACGGTGGTGTCCAGGCGTTGCTTCATGGCATTGAACTGTTGCACGGTCTGTTGGAATTCGCCGGCCAGCTTCTCCCGCTCACTGTCGTTCATCATGGCGCCATCTTTTTGCAGACGATCCTGCATTGCCCGCGCCTTTTCCTGCGCTTCACGAACGTCTACTTCGTCGCCGGCGAAATCCCGCTGCAGTTTTTCGCTGAAGACTTTTGCGCTGTTCGAAGCAAACAAGGCCTGACGCAAGTCGACCACACCAATACGGGTGTCGGCCATGGCAGGGAACGACAGTGCCATTACGGCCGCAGCCACAATCAGGGTTATACGGGACATCGATTTTCTCCTTGTTTCATTTTTATGATAAATCTCGTTTGAAAACACGCTAGAACGTCTGACCCAACGAGAACTGGAATACTTGGGTATCGTCACCGGGTTCGTCGTTCAACGGTTTAGCCAGGCTGAACGCCAGAGGGCCCACCGCGGTAATCCATTGGAAGCCGATACCCGCGGAGAAACGTACGTCCCCGAGGTTCGGACTAAAATCACGATCTGTATCGAATACCTGGCCGCCATCGAGGAATATCGAGGTGCGCATTGAGCGAGTATCGCCAGCAAAAGGCGTTGGCAATATCAGCTCCACGCCCGCTTCTGTGAGCAGGTTACCACCGAAAGGATCGGGTTCGGAAAGGTCCAGCGGATTGCTATTCTGCGCGCGGCGACCCAGAGAGTTGGCTCGAAAGCCACGAACTGAGCCAAAACCGCCGGAATAGTAATGCTCATAAAACGGCATCACGGTACGATCACCGTAACCATCACCGTAGCCAATTTCGGTGCGGGTTCGCAGAACCCAGCGCTGGGAGTCGGTCAACGGGAAGTAGAAGTCGGTTTTGTGCCCCACCTTGTAGAAGGTCAGGTCACTGCCCGGCACCGCGACGTCAAGCGACAGCGAATGGCTATAGCCGTCCGAAGGCAGAATACCGCGGTTCAGGGTGCTCTGGCGCCAGCTGCCGAACAGGAAAAAGTTATTAAAGGCATCACCCTCTTCGTCAATAAAATCGCTCACTTCCTGGGCGCTGAAGATGCCTTCCTTCACTTTTGACAAGGTGTAACCTGCGCCAAAATTCAGACGTGTAATACTGTCAATGGGGTAGCCAAAGGTAACCCGCGTACCATACTCATCCAGCAGGTAGGATGAGATATCTTCCTCTTCGTAATCCGTTTTACGAGCAAATACACTGAAACCTCGGCTGACACCGTCAACCGTGTAGTACGGATCCAGATAGGACACGTTGGCACTTTTAACAGAGTCGCTGACGTTCACTCCAAACGATACCCGCTTGCCGGTTCCGAAAAAGTTATTTTCAGACACGCTGGCACCAAGGATAACGCCCGAATCCTGAGAGAAGCCAACAGAGGCGGACAAGCTGCCGGTGGGCTGCTCTTCAACGCTGTAGTTTACGTCTACCAGATCGTCGGTGCCGGGTACCGGGACGGTTTCAACGTTCACGCCTTTGAAAAAGCCCAGGCGTTCAAGCTGAACTTTGGAGTATTCAATCCGGTCAGAGGACGCAATACCGCCTTCCATCTGGGTCATTTCCTGGCGCAGTACATCGTCGCGAGTAGACACGTTGCCAGAGAAATTCACTCGGCGCACGTAGGCGCGTTTGCCCGGTTCAACAAAAAAAGTCACCGCTGCGGTGCCGTCTTCAGACGTTTCAGGTACCGCGTTCACATCAGCAAACGCGTAACCTTCCCGACCCAGACGGAATGACAAACTTTCGGAAATAGCAGTCATCTGGGCACGTGAGAACACATCACCCACTTTTACCGGAATCAGATCACGCAATCCCTGCTCCGGCACAATAAGGTTGCCGCGCAAGCGAATATCAGACAGCGTGTACTCGCGGCCTTCGTGCAGTGCGATGACGATGAACACTTTTTGCTTGTCCGGCGATATGGACACCTGGCTGGATTCTACGCTGAAATCCAGGAAACCACGGTCTAGATAAAAGGACCGAAGGGTTTCCAAGTCGCCACTCAAACGCTCTCGGGCGTACTTATCAGAGTTAGTGATGGAGTTCCACCAGCCGGTGCTTTGCAGCTCAAGCAGGTCTTTTAGCTCGTCATCACTATATTCCTGGTTACCAACCAGGTTAATGTGATGAATCGCGGCAACACTGCCCTCGTTGATATCCAGACTGATATCAACGCGGTTGCTGGGTAGCTCATTGGCCGTGGCTTTAACACGGGCATTATACCGGCCTTGGCCAATGTACGAACGCAGAATCTCCAGCTCTAGCCGTTCAAGTGTTGCACGGCGGAATACCTGGCCTTCTTCGAGGCCTGCCCCCGAAAGCGCGTCTGTAAGCATATCAGTTTCGATATTCTTGTTGCCGTCAATTTTGATGGCGCTGATCGACGGGCGCTCGCGCACGGTCAAAATCAGCGCACCGGAATCACGGCTGGCCTGGATGTCCGTAAACAGGCCTGTACGGAACAGCGACTTTATGGCCTCTGCCAGCTCGGCGCCGTCAACCTGTTCGCCAATATTGATCGGGAAGGAACCAAAAACCGTACCCGCAGATACGCGCTGAAGGCCTTCAACTTCAATGTCCGATATTGTGAATGTGTCCGCAAGCGCGGGCTTTATACCGAGTGTGGCCACTGTCAGGCCAACGGCTAAACCTAGAAAAGTAAGTCTCATTCAAATATTTCGCCTGGTTAATGCGCTAAGGAGCCGCAATTCTCACAACCGCATAAGGTCGTTGTAAAGAGCAAACACCATTAAAGTCAGTATCAAAGCCATACCAATTCGTAATCCAACGGCCTGCACCTGCTCCGACACCGGCTTACGGCGGATCGCCTCGATCGTGTAGTACAAAATATGGCCACCATCAAGCACCGGCACCGGCAGCAGATTCAGCACGCCAAGGCTGACACTCAGATAGGCCAGAAACCGCACAAAATCTTCAAATCCGGAACTCACGCTGGCTTCGGCAACACGGGCAATGGTAATGGGCCCGCTCAGGTTGCTTGGCGACAACAATCCGGTCAGCATTTTCTTGATAGCTACCAGCGTCAAGCGGGTATCTGCCCAGGTTTCTTCAACCGCAATCGGAAACGCCACCAGCGGACCATAGCTAATTTCGCGAAGGCTACCTTCCGGCCATTCCGGTACCTGAACACCGGCCCCGATCAAGCCAATGATTTCACCATCGTCTGCGGTTTTTGCCGCGGGAACAATGCTCAGCGTGCGTTCGGCGCCTTCGCGCTCAAAACGCAGCACCAGGCTTTGCTCTGGCGATTGTCGAACGCGCTCAACCAGGCCAAACCAGTCTTCGACCGGTTCGCCATCTACCGCGATTATGCGATCACCCGGTTGAAGGCCGGCAGCGCTGGCACGGCCGTCTGCAGAGATCACCCCCAGCACCGGCGGTATAGCCGGGCGATTGGGCACAATACCAAATTCGCCGAGCGGGTCGGGAGTGTCGGTGCTCAAACTCCACCCACCCAACTCGCCCTGTAATAGGCCTTGGCCCTGGCCGCCGGTTACCGCGAAGCTCACTGTACCATGTTCGCCGGCACGCTCCAGCAGGCGCATGTTAACGCTGCGCCAAGAGTTAACACCGTGACCGTCAACTTCCGTCAACTCCATACCCGGCGTAAGGCCTACGCGCTCGGCCACCGAGCCCGGCGCTACCGAGCCGATAATAGGCGCAACTGTGGTCACGCCGACCACCGCCAGCAGCCAGTAAGCGGCGATCGCAAAAATAAAGTTGGCCGCGGGGCCAGCTGCGGCGATGGCAATACGCTGATACGGCGACTTCGAGGTAAAAGCCTGATCGCTCAGCTCCGCCGGCACCGGCCCTTCGCGCGCGTCCAGCATTTTTACGTAGCCGCCCAGTGGAATCGCAGCCACGGCGAACTCAGTACCATGACGGTCATACCAGGACCACAAAGGTTTACCAAAACCGACTGAAAAGCGCAGAACCTTTACGCCAAAACGGCGAGCTACCCAGAAATGCCCGTATTCATGAATGGTCACCAGAATGCCCAGCGTTAACGCCAGCGAAAGAATGGTCTCAATGATCTGCATAGCGCCTCTTGGAATAATGACTGCCGCAGCGACAGCAAAAACACGACTCTGACTTCAGCATGCCAGCTCAGCCACCCGGGCGCTGGCAAACTGCCGCGCTTCAGAATCTTTGCTGAAAATAATGTCAAAACTGTCAGCCGGAACGGCAGCAACGGCGGCCAGAGTTTGGTCTATAATAACGGGGATGTCAGTAAAGCGAACCCTGCCCTGCAAAAAAGCTTCCACCGCGACCTCGTTGGCGGCGTTGAGCACTGTCGGTGCGGTACCACCCGTTTTAAAGGCTTCTGCGGCCAGGCGCAAACACGGAAAGCGCTCGGTATCCGGATGCTCGAAGTGAAATCGGCCAATCGCAAACAGGTCTAACGGTGCTACGCCAGCTTCGATACGCTCTGGCCAGGCCAAGCCGTTGGCAATCGGCGTACGCATGTCCGGACTGCCCAACTGCGCCAGCACCGAGCCGTCGGCGTATTCCACCATAGAGTGGATAATACTCTCCGGATGAACGTGCACTTCAATTTTTTCCGGCGAGATGTTGAACAGCCAACAGGCTTCGATCAGTTCCAGCCCTTTATTCATAAGGGTGGCAGAATCGACAGATATTTTCCGGCCCATGGACCAGTTGGGGTGGGCGCAGGCCTGATCGGGCGTTACCAGTGCCATGTCCGCCGCTGGCATTTCACGGAAAGGCCCGCCCGAGGCGGTCAGCAAAATACGGGTAATGCCCGCGGCATCGGGCTGGCGAATACGGTCGGCCGGTATGCACTGGAATATGGCGTTGTGCTCGGAATCAATGGGCAGCAATTCCGCGCCCGATTCGTCCACAGCGTCCATGAACAGGCGCCCGGACATCACTAGCGCTTCTTTGTTGGCCAGTAAAACCCGCTTGCCAGCGCGCACCGCGGCAAGAGTTGACGGCAAGCCAGCCGCACCCACAATGGCCGCCATCACCGTATCAACCCCCGGGCTAGTCGCCGCCTCAGTCAGGCCGGCTTCACCGGTCAGCACTCGTATATGCGGTAAGTCAGACAAGGCCTCGCGCAGTTTTTCAGCCGCTGGCCCATCAGCCATTACGGCAATGGCCGGTTCAAACTCACGGCACAAAGTGGCCATTGCCTCAACGCTTGAGCAAGCTGTCAGAGCGTACACTGAAAAACGCTGTGGGTGACGACGCACGACATCCAGCGTACTTAAACCGATAGAACCGGTGGCCCCCAGCACTGATAGATGGCGGCGTTGCATCAAGATAAGGGTCCAACATTAAGCCAACCAAGTTGAATAACAAGCAGGGTAAATATGGGTATGGCCGCAGTCAGACTGTCTATGCGGTCCATAATACCGCCGTGCCCGGGAAGCAGCCGACTGCTGTCTTTGATGCCGCGAAAGCGCTTAAGCATGCTCTCGAACAAGTCGCCCAGCACCGACACAGCAGCGGTCACAACGGAAATAACCATCAGAGCAACCGATTGCCCAGCCCCGGCGCCAAGTGTTTGACTAACCACCCATGCAAAAACCGCAACCGCCGCCAAACCGCCCCATACTCCGGCCCAGGATTTACCCGGACTGACCCGAGGCGCCAGCTTGGCATTGCCAAATTTTCGGCCAGAAAAATACGCGCCGATATCGGCTACCCACACCAGCGCAAACACATACAGAATCAACAACAGATTGTTATCGGTCGACGCAAATTTGAACTCGCCGCTGCGCAAATAATTCAGGCCAACCCAGGCCGGCACCAACACCAGCAGGCCCATGGCCGCCCGTGCAGGAACCGAGCCCCAACGCGCAGAATTTTTGGGATAAGAAGCCACCAGACCAAAACCGGCCAGCCACCAAAGCAACGCTAACCAGAGCACACCCTGTGCAGTCATTGTGTATAGAGCCGCCAATACCAGCAATACAGCGGCGCTGTAGCCAACGCGTGCAGGCTGCGCTATCAGCCCCGTCATATTGGCCCACTCCCAGGCACCCAGGGCAATCAGCGCGGCGGTAAAAATTGCAAAACCCACAGGTGGCAGGAAGAAAACGCCACCAATAGCAATGGGCGCCAGAATCAACGCAGTTATTATCCGGGTTTTAAGCACAGTGAACCTGCTCTTGTTGTGTTATCAGAGCGACGATCGGGCCGCGACCTGGTCATCCGTCTGGCCAAAACGTCTTTGCCTTGCGGCGTAAGCGGCCAGCGCTTCCTGCATCTGCGGTCGCTTGAAGTCCGGCCAAAACACCGGCGAGAAATAGAACTCGGTATACGCCAGGTGCCACAACATAAAATTGCTTATGCGCTGTTCGCCGGCGGTACGAATCATCAAGTCTGGCATGGGCAAGTCACCCAGGCTCAAGTGGCTTTGAATCAGGTCTTCGGTGATGTCCGATGGCTGCAACTGACCGCTTGCGACTTTTCCGGCAATTTTACGGGTGGCGTCCGTGATGTCCCATTGGCCACCGTAATTGGCGGCGATCACCAGGGTCATCGCTGTATTGTCAGCGGTGAGTGTTTCGGCTTTCGCCATCAAATTCTGTAACAGGGGGCTGAAAGCCGAGCGTTCACCAATAAGACGCAGGCAAATATTGTTGCGATGCAGTTTGCGCACTTCGCGCTCCAACGCAAACACAAACAGTTTCATCAATGCGGAGACTTCGTCTTGCGGGCGGCGCCAGTTTTCACTGGAAAACGCAAACAGGGTAACAACCTTGACACCCTCGCGGGCACAGGTTTCCACCACGGCGCGGACGGCGTCCACACCAGCCTTGTGACCGGCCACACCTTTAAGACGCCGGGCCTTGGCCCAACGATTGTTACCGTCCATGATAACGGCAACATGTTTCGGTCGGCTTGGTGCCGATTCCGGAATTGCTGCGGAAACAGTTGCGGTCATAACATCCCCTGTGCGGCCGCCGCGCCTTATGGCAACCGTGAGTGTTGTACCCTCAAAATGCCGGCATCAAACCGCCATCAAATCCTCTTCTTTGGCTTTCAATAACTTTTCCACTTCCGCAATAAAGCGGTCGGTCAGCTTTTGCACTTCTTCTTCGCCGCGGCGCTCGTCGTCTTCGCTGATGTCTTTGTCTTTCAGCAGCTCTTTTAACGTGCTGTTGGCATCGCGACGGGCGTTGCGCACTGAAACCCGGCCGTGTTCTGCGTCAGCGCGGGCCTGCTTGACCATGTTTTTACGGGTTTCCTCGGTCAGCATCGGCATAGGCAACCGAATAAGGTCACCGCTGGTAGACGGATTAAGTCCCAGGTCGGAGGTCATGATGGCCTTTTCAATCTGCGGAACCAGGTTTTTTTCCCAAGGTGACACCGTCAATGTACGGCTGTCTTCCACATTCACCGAGGCTACCTGCCTCAACGGCGTTTCCTGGCCGTAGTAATTCACCATCACGCTATCCAGAATGGAAGGATGTGCGCGGCCGGTTCGGATTTTGTTAAACGCTGACGCCAGAGCTTCAATGCTCTTGGTCATTTTGGTTTCAGCTTCCGTTTTGATCTCGTTAATCACTTGCCAATCCTCGATTTGTTCGTAAAACCGGACCCTGCCGGATTATTCAATCAACTATCCAATCGATCAGTCAATCGACTATTCAATAAAAGTACCTACTTTTTCGCCTGTCACGATGCGGGTCAGAACCCCGGGGCTATTCATATCAAATACCCGCAGCGGCATGCCGTGGTCGCGGGCCAGACAGATGGCCGTCAAGTCCATCACGCCCAGTTTTTTATCCAATACTTCGTCATAAGTCAGGGAGTCGTATTTTACCGCTGTGCTGTCCAGGTAGGGGTCGGCTGAATATACGCCGTCTACCTTGGTGCCCTTCAGTACCGCGTCGGCTTCGATTTCGATACCGCGCAGGCAGGCCGCAGAATCGGTGGTAAAGAAGGGATTGCCGGTACCCGCACAGAAAATAACCACGTCGCCGTCTTTCAGATCGCGCACAGCGCGGCGGCGATCGTAATGCTCCACAATACCACTCATGGGGATGGCAGACATAACACGGGTGCGGATGTTGGAACGCTCCAGGGCGTCACGCATAGCCAGGCCGTTCATTACGGTGGCCAGCATGCCCATATGGTCGCCGCTAACGCGGTCCATACCGGCCGCGCTCAGGGCTTCGCCACGGAACAGATTACCGCCACCAATAACCAGGCCAACCTGCACACCAATACCAATCAGTGCACCAATTTCCAGCGCCATGCGGTCCAGAACCTTGGGGTCGATACCGAAACCAAGATCACCCATCAGGGCCTCACCGCTGAGCTTTAGCAGGATACGCTTGTATCTGGGCTGAGTTTTGGACGTTGTCGACATGCGGATCCCCTTCTGGCCTATTGGCTGCAGCGCAAAGCGGCGGCGCGATGCGGCAGGCTTGAACGAAGCCGCCGATCAATCAGGCAGCTTCCGAAGCTGAAATCAGCCTTTGTTGATACCGGATGCGGCAGCAACCTCGGCAGCAAAGTCAACTTCTTCCCGCTCAATGCCTTCGCCTACTTCTACGCGAAGGAAGCCAGTCAGCTCGCCACCGGCCGCTGTCACCAGCTGGCCCACGGTTTGCTCCGGGTTTTTAACGAACGGCTGTTCAATCAGGCTGTTTTCAGCCAAGTATTTCTTGATGCGACCGCCCATCATTTTTTCAACGATTTCAGCCGGCTTGCCTGCCATATCCGGCTGCGCCTTGATGATCGCCTTTTCTTGTTCCAGCTCTTCAGCCGGCATATCTTCAGGCTTGGCGATGCGCGGGTTTACTGCAGCAACGTGCATGGCGATATCACGGGCCAGCTCTGCGTCACCTGCGGTCAAAGCAACCACGGCAGCAATCTTGTTGGTGCTGTGAACGTAGCCGCCCACAACCGCGCCTTCAATGCGCACGATGCGACGTACGCTGATGTTCTCGCCGATTTTCTGGACCAGCGCTTCGCGCTTGGCTTCCAGATCGCCCGCCATCAACACGGCAACGTCGGTTTCGTTCTTTTTGAACGCAACGTCTAGCACGTCGTTGGCGAAGTTGATGAAGTTATCATCACGGGCAACAAAGTCGGTTTCGGAGTTCACTTCCAAAATCAGGCCCACGGTGTGGTCGTCTGAAATCTTGATCAGTGAAACGCCTTCAGCGGCGGTACGGCCGGCTTTTTTAGCAGCCTTCAGGCCAGATGATTTGCGCAGCTCTTCAATCGCGGCGTCTACACTGCCTTCCGATTCAACCAGAGCTTTTTTGCATTCCATCATGCCAAGGCCGGTGCGCTCACGCAGCTCTTTGACCATTGCAGCGGTAATAGCAGCCATGTTGGGTCCTCTTAAAATTTCCGAATTCGGTAGGAAAACCTGCCCGGAACCTGTCCGGGCAGGTTTTGAATCTCAGAGCAAATCAAGCGTTGCTCTCAAGCCTTATTCTGCAGCAGGCGCTGCGCTTGGGGCTTCTTCGCTAACTTCAACAAACTCGTCCACGCCAACGTTGGCCGATTCCAGGCAGGTGTCAGCAACCGCCTTCACGTAAATCTGGATAGCGCGGATGGCGTCATCGTTACCCGGAATTACGTAGTCAACGCCGTCAGGGTTGCTGTTGGTGTCAACCACACCAATAACAGGAATACCCAACTTGTTGGCTTCTTTAATAGCGATACGCTCGTGGTCAACGTCTATCACGAACAAGGCATCGGGCAGGCCGCCCATATCCTTGATACCACCAATGGAACGCTCAAGCTTGTCCATTTCGCGGCTGCGCTCAAGCGCTTCTTTCTTGGTCAGCTTGTCGAAAGTACCGTCTTTGCTATGGCCTTGCAGTTCACGGTAGCGGTTAATCGACTGACGAATGGTTTTGTAGTTGGTCAGCATGCCACCCAACCAGCGGTGGTTCACAAAGGGCTGACCTGAACGCTCTGCTTCTTCTTTAATAATCTTCGCAGCAGCGCGCTTGGTACCGACGAACAGAATCTTGTTCTTGTTCTCGGTCAGCTGCGCAACGAATTTAAGAGCATCGTTCATAGCCGGAACGGTCTGTTCCAGGTTGATGATGTGAATCTTGTTACGGGCGCCGAAGATGTACTTCGACATTTTTGGGTTCCAGTAGCGAGTCTGGTGTCCAAAGTGAGCACCTGCTTTAAGCAGATCACGCATATGTACTTGAGCCATTATAATTACCTTGTAACTTCGGGTTAGACCTCCACGAATCCGATTGCACCAACCTATGCGCGGTTTTCAACAACCGCAGGCACCCTGGAGCAACGTGTCGACCCGTGTGTGAATTTGCTGGATTCGTTTCCAGCGGGCGCGTTTATACCATATTTATGGCGCGCAATGCCATTAATTTTGTGCCGGAGCCGCTTGTTCTCTTAAGTTGTACCTTGTGCCCATGGGGCTTAAAATGGCAGTCCAATATATCTCTTCTAATAGGAAAATCGATGCAGGTCACCATCAAGACCCCGGAAGACATAGCAAAAATGCGCATAGCCGGACGACTGGCTGCGGAAGTTCTGGAAATGATCGACGAGCACGTCAAACCCGGCGTGACCACCGAAAAACTGAACCAGCTCTGCCACGACTACATTGTGAACGAGCAGCAGGCTATCCCGGCGCCGCTGAATTACAAGGGCTTCCCAAAGTCCATCTGCACCTCGGTGAACCACGTGGTTTGCCACGGCATTCCCACCGAGCAGAAAGTGCTGAAAGACGGCGACATTATCAATATTGACGTCACTATTATAAAAGATGGCTACCACGGCGACACCAGCAAAATGTGGGCGGTGGGAAAACCTAAGCCCGGCACCGAGCGGTTAATCCAGATTACCCAGGAATGCATGTATAAAGGTATAGAACTGGTTAAGCCCGGGGCCCACCTTGGCGATATCGGACATGTGATCCAGCAGCACGCTGAAAAACACCGATTTTCGGTAGTTCGTGACTATTGTGGCCACGGCATTGGTCAGGTGTTTCATGAAGAGCCACAGGTGATGCATTACGGCAAACCCGGCACCGGCCTGGAACTCAAAGAAGGTATGATTTTCACCATCGAACCGATGATCAATCAAGGCAAGTACCACACCAAAGTGCTGCCAGACGAATGGACCGCGGTCACCAAAGACCGCAAGCTGTCAGCCCAGTGGGAACACACCATTCTTGTGACTGCAGACGGTCATGAAGTGTTGACCAAACGCAAAGAAGAGTCATTTTAAATGGCAGCGGGCGAGCTGGAACACCGCATTAGCCATGACGCTTCACCGGTTTCCGCCGCCCGCACGCTATTGCAGGAGCGACAGCAGGCAGACGCGGCCGCTTTTGAACAGGGTTCGGATGTTCGAGCGCTGGTAAAAGCGCGCTCTGACACGGTCGATACGGTATTGCGCCATATCTGGAATCGCTATCCGCTAGCGCGCTCCAACAACGTGGCGTTAATTGCCGTGGGCGGTTACGGCCGCGGCGAGCTGCACCCCTACTCCGACATTGACTTGCTGATTCTGACCCGCACGGGCACCGACCCCGAATGGCGCGATGACCTTGGCGCGTTCATTACCCTGCTGTGGGACTTGAAACTGGACATTGGCCACAGCGTACGCAGCATTGACGAAAGCACCGATGCCGCTCGCGGCGACATCACCATTCTGACCAACCTGCTGGAAACCCGTACCATCGCCGGGCCAGACGATTTACGCAGGGAGCTGTCAGAGCTGGCTTTTTCAGATGAGATAAGCACCGACCGCGAGTATTTCATTGCCAAGCGTGCAGAACAGGAAGAGCGCCACACCAAGTACAGCAACACCGAATACAATCTGGAACCCAATATTAAAGGCGCCCCCGGCGCGTTGCGCGACATCCAGACCATCGGCTGGATCACCAAACGCCACTTCGGTTTGCACAGCACTGCTGACCTGACCCAGTTCAGCGTGCTGACCGAAGACGAGCACCAGGTTCTGCGCGCAGGCGAAACCCTGCTGTGGCGGCTTCGATACGGACTGCAGCTGTTGGCCAAGCGCAATGAAAACCGCCTGCTATTTGACTATCAGCGCGGCCTGGCCAATATGCTGGGCTACCGGGATGAAGGCGAGCGCCTGGGCGTTGAACTGATGATGCAGTCCTACTACCGCGCAGTGTTGGCTCTGGCCGAGCTGACCGACGTGATTCTGCAGCATTATGATGAGGCCATTCTGGGCAGCGGGCAGGAAGATGTTATCCAGCCTATCAACAAGCGTTTCCAGATTCGCAATCACTATATTGAAGCCATCAACAACCAGGTATTCGCCTACGCGCCCTTCGCGATTATGGAGCTGTTTGTGCTGATGGCGCAGAACCCGGCTATTCGCGGCATACGCGCCACCACTATTCGTTCACTGCGGGCCCACCGCCACCTGATTGACGACGCCTTTCGCGCGAATTTAGCGGCCACCTCGCTGTTTATGGAACTGCTGCGCACGCCAGACAAGCTCGATCAAACTCTGGTGACCATGAAGAAATACAGCGTGCTGGGCCGATATTTGCCGGAATTTGGCCGCATTATCGGGCAGATGCAACACGACCTGTTCCATATTTACACGGTGGACGCGCATACCATGGGCGTTATCCGCAACATGGTGCGCCTACACAACGCCACCAGCAGTGAAGACTACCCGCTAGCCTCAAGGCTGATTCATCGCCTGCCGAAACTGGAAACTCTGTTTATTGCCGGGCTCTATCACGATGTAGCCAAAGGTCGCGGTGGTGATCATTCAGAGCTGGGTGCCATTGACGCCGAAGCCTTCTGCAAGCGCCACCATCTGAGCGATCGCGACACCCAGCTGGCGTCGTGGCTGGTGGAAAATCATCTGCTGATGTCGATGACGGCCCAACGCAAAGACATTTCCGACCCGGACATCATTCACGAATTTGCCCGCGCCGTGCTCAGCCAGGCGCATCTGGATTACCTGTACATTCTGACCGTGTGCGACATTAGCGCCACCAACCCCAAACTTTGGAACACGTGGCGCGCATCGCTGTTAAGGCAGCTGTATGTGGAAACAGAAAGGGCTCTGCGCCGCGGCACCGACACCCGCATAGATCGCCAGGAGTGGGTGAACGCCACCCAATCCGAGGCCCGCGAGATTCTGCGCGCCCAGCATTTCAGCGACGTCCAGATTGATGACCTGTGGAACACGGTCGACGAAGACTATTTTCTTCAGGACTCCCCCATCGATATCGCCTGGCAAACCGCGGCCATTATCCGCCATGGCGATGATGCAGACCCGCTGGTGCTTATTCGTGATACCCGCGGTGGTCCGACTGACGGT
This sequence comes from Marinobacter gelidimuriae, assembly GCF_000372805.1. Classification (GTDB taxonomy): domain Bacteria; phylum Pseudomonadota; class Gammaproteobacteria; order Pseudomonadales; family Oleiphilaceae; genus Marinobacter; species Marinobacter gelidimuriae. Next base: position 18,324 of record NZ_KB889894.1, read on the forward strand.
TATTCACAGATCATCATTTATATGAAAAACCGCACCGCTTCGTTTGCCGCCACGACGGCGGTGCTGGAGCAATTAAATCTGAACATTGTGGATGCCCGTATTAGCTCTAGCGACGGGCCTTGGTCCATCAGCTCCTACGTGGTGCTGGACGACCACGGCCAACCCCTGGGTATAGACCCGGATCGCAAAGAACGGGTAAGAAGTCGGCTGATTGAAGAACTGGACGACCCCGAGGACTACCCGGACATTATCCACCGGCGCACGCCAAGGCAGTTGAAGCACTTTGCTTTTCCCACCGAGGTACTGTTGTCTAACGACCGATTTAACCTGCGTACTGTGGTGGAAGTGGTCACCCCAGACCGCCCCGGCCTGCTGGCTCGTATAGGCCAGATTCTGCTGGAACACCGGGTACGCCTGACCACCGCAAAAATTGCCACTTTGGGCGAGCGGGTGGAAGACATATTCTTTGTGACCGACGAAAACGGTGACGCGCTGCACGACCCCGCTGCCTGCCAGGCCTTGCAGGACGACTTGTGTAAAACTTTGGATAACATTCGATGAACCCCGATTTAGACCGACTTCACCCCTACCCGTTTGAAAAACTGGCACAGCTGAAAGCCGGCGCGACCGGGCCCGCGCACTTGGAGCCCATCTCCCTGGGTATTGGTGAGCCCAAGCACCCTGCCCCGGAGTTTATAAAGCAGGTAGTAGCAGACAATCTAGCCCGGCTTGGCAACTACCCCACCACAAAAGGCACCGACGAGCTGCGCGAAGCCATCAGCCAATGGGCCACAAAACGCTTTGCGCTGGCACCGGGCTCGCTAACCGCAGCCCACCACATAGTGCCGGTGAACGGCACCCGCGAAGGCATTTTCTCGCTGGTGCAGGCGGTGGTCGACCGTAGTAAGGCTGCCACCGTGGTCAGCCCCAATCCGTTTTATCAAGTCTATGAAGGCGCGGCTTTCCTGGCCGGTGCCACTCCGGTTTACCTGGCCTGCGACAGCAGCAATGACTTCATCCCGGATTTTAATGCGGTTGACCCGCAGGTCTGGCTGCAGTGCCAGGTTCTGTTTTTATGCTCGCCGGGCAACCCCAGCGGGTCAGTCATTCCGCGCGCCACCCTGGCCCGGGTGCTTGAATTAGCTGATGAGCACGACTTTATTGTGGCTTCCGATGAGTGCTATACCGAACTTTACCCGGATGAAGCCAACCCTCCTGAAGGCTTACTGCAAACTTGCGCAGCCATTGGCCGCAACGATTTTGCCCGCTGCGTGGTGTTTCATAGCCTGTCTAAACGCAGCAATCTGCCAGGCCTGCGCTCTGGTTTTGTTGCCGGTGATGCGCGCATTCTTGAAGGCTTCTTGAAATACCGCACTTACCACGGCTGCGCCATGCCCATCCACAACCAATTGGCCAGCATTGCCGCCTGGGGCGATGAAGAACACGTAAAAGAAAACCGCCGCGCTTATCGCGCCAAGTTTGAAGCCATAGTGCCTATTTTGCGCCAGGTGATGGACGTCGATTTTCCAGACGCCGGGTTCTATTTATGGCCGCAAACTCCGGCGGGAATGAATGACGAAGTGTTCGCCCGTGAGCTTTCGGCGCAACAGAATGTACACGTGCTACCAGGGCGCTACCTGTCGCGCACGGTGGATGGCTACAACCCGGGTGAAAACCGCATACGCATGGCGTTAGTGGCGCCATTGCAGGAATGCGTCGAAGCTGCGGAGCGCATCGTGGCCTTTGTAAGGGCAAATTCGTGATAAAACTGTACGGCATTCGCAACTGCGACACGGTAAAAAAAGCCCAGAAATGGCTAGACGAGCACCGCATTGAATACCAGTTTCATGATTTCAAAAAAGACGGATTGAGCAGCGCGCTTTAACGAACTGCGCGGAATTCCAATTCAAAATTTCTGATTTAGTGTTGGATGGATAGCGCCTATTTGGGTCGGTCCTGGTTTTCAATGTACGCACGAAGAACGCTGATCGGTGCGCCACCCACCGACAATAAACAGTACGATCGGCTCCACAGAGCGTTTGTGCCCCAGTAAAACTCTTTGAGCTGGGCGCCATACTCCTTCTTGATCATCCGGCTACTGACGGTTTTCAGCGTGTTGATCAGTTTTGCTGGCGTGACCATCGGGTGAAGCGTGATGAGTGCGTGTATGTGATCGGCTTCGCCGTTGAACTCGTCCAAACCGCAATCATCGGCGCTTAACAGTCGGATAAACTCATCTTCAAGCCAGAGTAGCATCTCGTCATTCAGGCATTTATTTCGATATTTGGTGACTAACACCAAATGATATTGCAGCTTGTAGATGCAGGAGTTATGGCTTCGTTTCATGCTGGAAATACCACTGTATAAAAAATTGACACCAATTTTGGCTGGCTGTAATATTAACAACATGAGCAAAACGAAATCAACGCATATTCGCACCCAGCAAATCGTCATACGAAAACGGCATGAGGCGTTTCGTGGGGCTGGCTATTGCGCTCAGATTGCTCATAGAATCAAAAACGCCACCTCCTATTTAATGCAACACCATCCTGACGGCAAAGATCAAACGCTGTCGCACCGCGACGCTGATAAATGGCTCAAGAAAAACAATCGAGAGTTGTACACCAAGCTTCCATCAGCCATTGCCCAGCGGAGTACGCAGATTGTCGGTCAGGAGTGGAAAACTTTTTTTGCCGCCTTAGCGGCTTTCAAGAAAACACCCTCGGCCTTCAAAGCCCGACCCCAGAAACCGCGTTACGCCCGCAAAGCGGCCACCGTGCACATTGGAAGAAACGGCTTTAAGGTGGTCGAAGGCACGGTGTATTTTGCCAATGACGTGCTACCACCGGTCAAAACACAGTTTCGTTTTTCGCAAAACTGGAACGCTTTGGTGGTTGACACCGTTGCGCTTGAGGTGCGCATCGTACCCAAAGGCAACTGCTTCATTATTGAAATCATCTACGACGAATCAAAAATCGTGGAGGCGGGCTGTTTCTGCCGTCTTCTCGACAAATCCCGCAAGGCTGGGATCGATTTAGGCATCAATAATCTTATCGCACTCGCAACCGATCAGCCGAGCGTTCGCCCTGTTCTGATCAACGGTAAAGCGCTGAAATCGATCAATGCCTGGTACAACAAACGTGTGGCTAAACTTCGCTCGCAGGGAAAATACGCTCACATTCGCGCTGTGACCAACAAACGTCATCGCCGGATGAAGGACTTGCTGCACAGAGCGTCCAGCAAGGTTGCCTCTTGTTGCCTGGAAAACAATATCGGCACGCTGGTTATTGGCTACAACGCGAATTGGAAACAAAAGATCAATATCGGGAAAGTGAACAACCAGAAATTTGTCGATATTCCGCATTCCATCCTGATCGCTCAAATCCAATACAAATGCCACGGACTGGGCATAACCACCGTCATTCAGGAAGAGTCATACACCTCCAAAGCGTCGGCTTTGGACAATGACTTCCCACCTGTTTATGGCGAAAAACCCAAAAATGTCGTACCAATATTCAGCGGAAAGCGAATTCGCCGAGGGTTGTATCAAAGCAAGCACGGGATTATAAACGCCGACATCAACGGTGCTCTTAATATCCTCAGAAAAGCAACGGGTGAGGCCTTAGGGCTAGCCTGTAAGGGGTTCGTGTCCAACCCCATAATGATGGATCTTATGCCACACAAATCCATCGTTATTAGAAGGGAAAATGCTGCGCAGCCGATGGCCGCGTAGTAAGTTTACCCAGATACCAACTCAAAATCTTCGATTTAGTGTTGGTAGTTCACTCACTGACATTAGCCAGACATCACAAAACATAATTCACTGACAACACAGGAACACACACCCGATGAGCTTTGCATTCGGTATTGGTATTGGCACACAGAACAATCAGGGCGAATGGCTGGAAGTTTTTTATCAACAGCCCTTGATGATCCCCGATAAAACGCTGCTAGACGTGGTTCGCGGTGCTCTGGACTTTCAAGGCGGCAATCAGGCCATCAGCGCCAACGCCGAGCAACTTAGCCAGCTGGCAAGCGGCCTGCGTCAAATCGGCCAGACCGATCAGGCCGCGCTAGCCGAAAAAGCCGCCCGCAGCGAACGCCCGGTCGTCGTCACTTTACTGGAAACCGACGATGCCGCCAGCAGCACGCCCGAGGTTTACCTTAAGCTGCAGCTGATATCCCACCGCCTGACAAAGCCCCACAGCCTGAAACTGGACGGCATATTTGGCCTGCTGCCAAATCTGGCCTGGACCAACGAAGGCGCCATTGACCTGGCCGAGCTTCCTGAGCGCCAGCTGCAAGCGCGCCTTGAAGGCCGCACTCTGGAGGTAAAATCGGTAGATAAGTTCCCGCAGATGACTGACTACGTAGTGCCCCAGGGCGTGCGTATTGCCGACACCGCTCGGGTTCGCCTGGGCGCCTATGTGGGCGAGGGCACCACGGTGATGCACGAAGGCTTTATCAACTTCAACGCCGGTACCGAAGGCACCAGTATGATCGAAGGCCGTATTTCAGCCGGCGTAATGGTTGGCAAAGGCTCTGACCTGGGCGGCGGCTGCTCCACCATGGGCACATTGTCTGGCGGCGGCAACATCATTATTTCAGTGGGTGAAAACTGCCTGATTGGCGCCAACGCCGGTATTGGTATTCCCCTGGGCGACCGCTGCACCGTAGAAGCCGGCCTGTACCTGACTTCCGGCACCAAAGTGGCGCTGCTAGACGACGCAGGCAAACTGGTAGAAGTCATCAAAACCCGCGATCTGGCCAACAAGTCAGACCTGCTGTTCCGTCGCAACAGTGAAAACGGTGCGGTGGAATGTAAAACCAACAAGTCGGCCATTGAGCTGAACCACGAGCTGCACGCCAACAACTGATAGGGACCTTTATGACTGCTTTACCCAATAAGGCCCTGTCACCGACCCTCAAGCTGGCGATGGATCTGATTCGCCGGCCGTCGGTGACGCCCGACGACGCCGGCTGTCAGCCGCTGATGATGTCGCGCCTGGCACCTCTGGGCTTTGCCGAAGAAAACCTGCGTTTTGGCACCACAGACAATCTGTGGGCTCGAAAAGGTTCGGAAGGACCGGTTCTGGCCTTCGCCGGGCACACCGACGTAGTGCCCACGGGCCCGGAGAAAAACTGGGCCATACCACCGTTTGAAGCGATTATAAAAGACGGCATGCTGCACGGCCGCGGCGCCGCGGATATGAAAGGCAGCCTGGCAGCTTTTGTTACCGCCTGCGAACGCTTTGTGGGCAAGCACCCGAACCACCGCGGCTCCATTGCGTTGCTGATTACCAGCGACGAAGAAGGCCCGGCCGGCGATGGCACGGTAAAAGTGATTAAAACCCTGGAAGCCCGCAACGAGAAGATCGACTGGTGCCTGATCGGCGAGCCGTCCAGCACGGTTGAGGTGGGCGATGTGATCAAAAATGGCCGCCGCGGCTCACTGCACGGCTACCTGACAGTTCACGGCGTGCAAGGCCACGTGGCTTATCCGCACCTGGCCGAAAACCCGATACATAAAGTAGCTCCGGCGCTGCACGATCTGGCGCAGGAATTCTGGGACAACGGCAACGATTACTTTCCGCCCACCACTTTCCAGATTACCAAGGTGGAAGCCGGCACCGGCAGTAATATAATTCCCGGCGAATGCCTGGTGCACTTCAATTTCCGCTATTGTACGGAAAGCACCGCCGAAAGCCTGGAAGAGCGGGTTGTGGCAGTATTGGGGAGACACTCGCTGAATTACGATTTGCAGTGGCATTTGAGTGGCCGACCGTTTCTGACCGACAAAGGCGCGCTGGTGTCGGCGTCAACAGCGGCCATTGCCAGAGTTTGCGGCCGTGAAACCGAGCTATCTACGTCTGGCGGCACGTCCGACGGTCGCTTTATCGCGCCTACGGGTGCTCAGGTGGTGGAACTGGGGCCCATAAACGCTACCATTCATAAAGTGAATGAATGCGTCAGCGCAGACGACCTGGACACCTTATCGCAGATTTACGAAGAAATTCTGGTGGAGTTATTGGCCTGAAAAGTACCTTGCCTGGCTCATACAATGGCCATGTAAAGCGTTAACGCTCTGCTGCCTCAGTAATGGGGCGGCGGGGTTTCTTCTTCTTCACTGCGAAGGTTAGAACCAGACACTTCTTTCAACTGCCTGTGCAGTAACTGTTTGGCCTCCCACAGCTGACGCAGCTCCAACTCCTGAGTCGCCATCTGCTCGCTCAGCGTGTTTATTACGTCGTCCTGAAACGCAATCCGCATTTCCAGCTCGTCAAGCCGGTGTTCCAGTCGTTTATCCGTCATGGTTTTAGTGAGTTCCTGCCGTTATCTGTTAAGATGCCGCCTTCATGCAGCCGGAAGTGTCATTTTACCCCATATCCGGTTATTTATCGTTAGCGTTATCATTCAGGAGATTTTCAATTCACATGCGTAATCCAGCCAAAGCGATCGTTGCTGCCTTACTGATCGCGATTCCCGCTCCCTTTATTCTCGGCTTTTTGCTGGTTTCCTTTACCCCGGAGCTGTTCCAGATTCTGTCCCAGTCTGAAACCAGTGCCGCGGCCAACAGCACCCCCTTCGTTCTGGGCAGCGCCCAGGGCATTGCCGCTTACGTGATTGCCGTGGTGATATTTGCCATTGCTGATTTTATCACCGTTGCGGTCAGCGCCAAACAACCGGCCGCTGCGCCCGCTAAAGCCGCTCAGCCCCGCGCACCTGCAGCGCCTCGTCGTGCCCCTGTACCGGCTAAAAAAAGCGGTAACATGCACCACGATGACGATGACGACTTCGACGACAGCACCCCTGAGGGCGACGAAGACGGCACCGTTAAATGGTTCAACGTGAAAAAAGGCTTCGGCTTTATTGTTCGCGACAGCGGTGATGAAATCTTTGTTCACTTCCGCGCTATTCGTGGCAGTGGTCGCCGCGTTTTGCGCCAGGGTCAGCTGGTGCGCTTCAGCGTGATTGACGCCGACAAAGGCCTGCAGGCCGATAACGTGTCAATTCTCAGCGAATAACCTACACCAGGTTTTCATTCGCTGCTAGAACTAAAAAAGGGGTGGAGCCAAAAGCTCCATCCCTTTTTTAGTTTGATAATGTGGTAACTATTCAACTCAAATTTTCTAAAAAAGTTCTTGACAGGGTTTTAGCCCCAATTTCATGAATTTAGGCCACACTCAACGCAAACCCATAAAGCGGCGCGCAAGGCCTCCAGGATCCCTTCACGGCCCTTTCGTTTTGTTGTCCATCCCCGGGGCGACGTCGATTTGAAAAACCCCGTCAAATCCGCGCTCAGGACGAAAAATTCGACCTGAAAAAGTCGTGCGATAATAATGCATCACTCNACGGTACTCAGATCCATGAAGATCACTAACATTGATGTCGACGCTGCGCTGGCGGACGTCAGACAACAACGCCAAGCAGACACAACCGTCGCGCCTTCCATGCGGACGGCCATCGAGTTGCTGATGGTGCTGGTCCAGAGACTGAGTGGGCGGATTAACACCCACAGTGCAAACAGCCGTAAGCCGCCGTCTCAGGATCCGGAT
>NZ_KB889895.1 GCF_000372805.1 Marinobacter gelidimuriae
CAGCTAACTTAGACATAGCCTTGAATAAAGTAGGCAAACTCGTAATATTAAGGTCCCTAAACCACCCATAAAACGAGTTTGCCATGCCCCGATTCATGCTCAGTGATGAGCACTGGTCGAAGCTAAAAGGAATGATGCTTCAAGAAAATATTTATAACAAGCGCGACCTGCGAATGATGGTCGCTGTTCAAAATCTGGTCAGTGAACCGGATACTGAGTGGGAATTTATTGATGACAGCACGGCGTCGCCATGGCTTGTGGGTTTTTATGGTTGCCGATGTAATGAAACGTCAACAGCCCCTAGCCCAATTATGACTCTATATGGGCCTGCGTTGTTGCCGAATCAACCCCCGCCAGAGCAACCACACCGCTCTGGATAACTTCTCCCTTGCGCCACAAACGCCAATCTCCGGGCTGATACACATCCCACTGTTCATCAGAGGTCAGAGGTTCGGTGACCACCACGCTAACGATGTCATTGGGGGTGGTCTCTGCTTCAAAGTCGATGGTCACGTCGGTGTCTTTCAGGCGCGCCGGCCCAAAAGGTGCGCGACGGGTAATGCTGGCCATTTTGGTGGAGCAAAAGGTGAACAGCCAATCGCCGTTGCTGAGCAAAAGATTGAATACGCCTTGGCGGGCGTAGGCCGCTGACAGCTGAACCAACTGGTCCACCGTATCCTGCTCGGTGCTGTGGCGGTCGCTGTTATCGCGCAAATGATTTAGTAAATCACAGAACAGGGCTTCACTGTCGGTACTGCCAACGGCCTCATAAAACCCCGGCTTCGCGCTAAAATCCGACAGCTGGCCATTGTGAGCGAACACCCAGTAACGGCCCCAGAGTTCCCGCATGAACGGGTGGGTGTTGGCCAGGCAAATCTCACCCACATTCGCTTGGCGAATATGGCACAGTGCCACTTCGCTTTTAATGGGATGGGTTTGTACCACCTCGGCAATGCGGGAATTGGCACTGGCGTCTACATCGTGAAATGCCCGTACGCCCTTGCCTTCATAAAAAGCCACGCCCCAGCCATCTTTGTGGGGCCCGGTGTCGCCGCCACGGCGGGTCAGGCCGGTGAAGCTGAAACACAGATCAGTCGGGGTGTTGGCACTCATCGCCAGCAGTTCACACATAACGCAGTTTTACCCTCGGCAAATCAGACATAATTCAAATATACAGGGTTTGGGCGGCACGCGTCCCGCGAACCCCAATTCATTCCATGGCAGCCGCACCCAATTTGGGTACAATTAAGACTAATTTTTCATACTTACGTTTATAACGCGCACTCTACGGAACTCACTATGGAATGGAGCATTACCCACCTCTGGCTGATTCTGGCGCTCTTGCTGGGCCTGGCCGAGCTGACATCCGGCGTTATGGTGCTGTTGGCCCTGGCGATTGCCGCCGCATTAACGGCGGTACTGGCGTTTCTCGGCTTTTCTCTGGAATGGCAATTGGCGGGAATGGGCTTATTTTCTGGCATTTTGGTGCCCGTTGCCATTCGCTGGCTGAAGCCGCGTTTTTCACCAAAGGGCGTAGCCTACGGCACAACCGGCACCGGCGTAGATCAGGGAAAGAAATTCAGCAGTTTACGCCGTGATTTTGACGACGCCACCGGCATCAACGTAAACGGTGACTTCTATCGCCTGCGGGTACAATCGGGCGGACAAACCGAACTGCCAGAAGGCACAGCGCTTATTTTTGACCACTTCGATGGCACTACCGCCATTGTTGAACTTGCAACCCCCAAGGACCTGTAACCATGGAAGAGTTTCTATCCCCCGGGCTGGTTATCAGCCTGATTGTTGTCGCCATTGGCATTTTTATCATCGCCAAAGGCCTGGTGATTGTGCGCCAGTCTGAAGTGATGGTTATCGAGCGTTTGGGCTCTTTTAACCGGGTTTTGGAAAGCGGCGTGAACATTATTATTCCGTTCATCGAACGGCCGCGCGCCATCACCATGATCCGCTATTTGCGCACCGGCCAGGATTACCAGGCCGTGATGAGTGATGAAGCACGCATCGACCGACGCGAGACCGTGATGGATTTTCCCGGCCAGCCGGTGGTCACCACTGACAACGTAACCGTGTCGATCAACGGTGCTCTGTATTACCAAATTATTGACCCGCGCCGCGCGGTGTATGAAGTCGCCAATATGAGCCAGGCGGTGGAAGTGTTGGCCAAAACCACCCTGCGTTCTGTGGTGGGCAAAATGGAGCTGGATAAGCTGTTTGAGTCCCGCGCCGAAGTCAACAACGCCATTCAGGCCGAAATGGAAGAGCCTGCGTCCAAATGGGGGGTAAAACTGACTCGGGTAGAAGTGCAGGACATCAGCATGCCCGAAGAAGTAGAAGAGGCCATGCGCCTGCAGATGGCCGCCGAGCGTAAACGTCGTGCCACGGTGACCGAAGCCGAGGGTGAAAAAACCGCCGCCATCGCCAAGGCCCAAGGCCAGCGCGAAGCGGCCATCCTGAACGCCCAGGGCGACAAAGAATCCGCCATTTTGCGGGCCCAGGGCGAGCAGGAGTCCATTCGCCTGGTGTTGAGCGCCATCGGCGACAGCGAAGACAACAAGCAAACCGTTATCGGCTATTTGCTGGGGCAAAGCTACATCAAGGTGTTGCCCAATATGGCCAAAGACGGCGAGCGGGTGTTCGTGCCTTACGAGTCATCTGCGCTGCTGGGCTCTATGGGGATGTTCCGCGACCTGGCGGGCAGCCCGGAAGATGCGGTGCGTAGCTCCCTGAAAAAGGATGGCCTGCGCGCCGGTATGCTGGGATCTTCCGGCCAGTCTTGAGGTGGAAGCCGTTTGGCTAATGAATACACTGAGCTTCTGAGAATTCGAAGAGCTAGGCGTGGTGGTGAAGATTTGGTGGTTCCAAATCGAGACATCGCAACGACGCTATTCGGATTCTCAGAGGCTCAGCAGGTTGTCTAGGGGCTGATCGTAGCTGGGGGCAAATACCTCTAAAAAGTACGTCACTTCCGGCAAGGTTTCTTTCGTCAGCCGCCGGTGTATCTGCGCCGCGGCTGGCTCAAATTCGCGATTTCCTGCCGCCACTTCCGCGCGGCATTTTAGCCACGCCGATAACCGGTCTGCGGCTTTGATCAGCTTTTTCTCTTCCTCACCCAAAGCAGATTCCTGCACATAGGGCGCAAACACCTTTTGTAAATGTGGCGGCAATAACGCCAGCAGTTCGGCCTCGGCTTTGTGCTCAATGTCTCCAAACGCCTGGCGCATCACCTTCGAGTGGTATTTTACCGGTGTCGGCAAATCACCGGTAATCACCTCGGTGGCATCGTGGTAAAGCGCCGCCGCCGCAATACGGTCGGCGTTCACCGAACCGCCAAACTGTTCATTACGGATCAACGCCAGGGCGTGGGCCAGAGTCGCGACTTCCCAGGAATGGGTGGCGACGTTTTCATCAATAGCGTTACGCATCAGGCCCCAGCGCTTTATCCAGCGCAGGCGGGAAATATAGGCAAAAAAGTGGCTCACAGGGCGGCTCATAGTGGTTAGCGGGCGTCCAGAGTGAAATTTACGGCAACATTGCCATTCGCATCCACGCTGGCGTCGGTTTCTGGTGCGCGCACGAAGATCTGTTTCGGGTTTACACCGTGAGTATTCACCAGCAACTGGCGCAAGGCCATGGCGCGACTGTCAGCAAGGGCGCCAGGTGACTGTGCACCGGCGCCGGTGTCGGCCTCGGGCGCTGCTGCGCCGCGAATACTCAGAATAAGCTCTGGTTTCTGGTTCAAAACCTGAGCCAATGCCGCCAGTTTTCTGGTGCTGGCCTCGGTCAGCTCGATACCACCCGGCGCAAAGCTGACCTGTTGCATCTGTTCACCACCCAGGCCGGCGATGTCTGTCAGTGTGCCCATCAGTGCAAACGGCGAGGTGGCCGCTTTTGTCAGCACGTTCACAAAGGCACGCATCATTACCTTGCCCATCTGAAATTCGGGGTCTGCCAAATCGCCGTTTACCGGCACGTTTAATTCAATCACATTATTGCCGTCGCGCAGCAACGCCAGCCCCAGCTTGATTGATACGCCAATCGTCTGCTCGCTGGGCATGGGTTGGCCCAATTCCAAACGGTTCAAAATAATCTGATTTGAGGCGTTAATACGGGTGCCCTGTAGCTGATAGTCCAGCTTAAGATCCAGTTTACCGCCGGCTATGCCGTACCCCAGATAACGGCCGGAATAGGGTGACAGGCGCGGCAACTCCAGGTTTTCCAGATTTAACACCAATTCACTTTGCTGGTCGGTACCCAATGTGGCGATAGAGCCGCTCATATCTAGATTACCCACCTGATTGACCTTTCCTTTCAAACTCACTCTACCCTGCTGTGGCGGAATATTGCTCAAGCCGCTAAGGTTGCCCTGAAGCTGCCCGAAGCGTGTAGTGAGTTCGGGTTTCAGAGTGCGATCGGTGTAGTCCACATCGGCGTTGTCTAACTGCAACTCGCCAATTCGGAATATAAAACCCTGGTTTTCGTTAGCATCCGCAGCAGTCGGCTTGCCTGCCGGAGCCAGCGTTAACAGATTGGTGATGTCGTGACTGCCATCGTCGTTGCGAGTGATGTTCGCGACAAGGTCGATCAGCGTTACGCGGCCGATTTCCAGGCGGGCCGGGTTCACGTTGTACTCAATGGGCGCTAGCTGCAGCGTCTGCCAAGCCAGCAGTGGTTGGCCATTGTCGGGCAACCGGGTTTCCAGACCGGTCACCGAAGCACTGCCGCTAAAAGTGCCGGTCAGAGGTAAACGTTGCTGGTCCAGATTCAGGCTGCCATCGACTGACAGCAGCCCCGCCGGTAACTCTAATGCCATGCGCTGTTGCACATAAGGCGCGAACGCAGGCAGTGCCAACTCGTTGCCCACAATGGCCATTTCCAGATTAAATGGCTGCGTGGTGAACTGGCCATTCACGTCCAGACTACCGCCACTGACCAGAACGGCTTCTGCACGGTAATTTACCGGCTCGTCAAAGTGATTGGTAAATGGCCCCAGGCTCAGGTTCAGGCCATTCAGTTGCAACTCTGCAGCATTAGCAGGCACTTGGTCGCGCCAGCTTAACTGACCATCGCGAATGTCCACTCCGGCCACCGACCAGCCAAACCCCGGGCCGCTGTCGTACTGCCCAGAACGGCTGGCCAAGCCGTCGCCCGCGGGCCGGACGCCAGCAACCAGCCAGTCGATGTCGCCGTTGGCGCTGCGGTTCAGGCTCAGTTCCGGCCCGTCGAACTCGATCTTGCCTGCCTCTATTCGCCTGGCGGCAAGGTCAAAACGAATCTGGTCGACAGTAAGGGCACCGCTGCGGAAGGCTACCTCACTAGGCTCGGCCGCCAAAGCCAGGGTTGCATCATCAAACGTCAGCTTGCCGTGCTGGGTCAACAACTCCATGGGTTGCGCTGCCTGCCATTGGTAATCGGTACTAAAGCTGACCCGGCCGGAACGCAATTGGTAGGGCATATAGGGCGCTAGCAGGTAAGACAGCACGCCCGGCCCCAGGTTATCAATACTCAGGCTGCCGCGGGAATACATCGGGTCTACCTCAAAACTGCCCTGCCAGCTCAACGCTTGTTGGTCCAGCACGGCCTCCAGCTGATATTGGCCAATATCGCCGGGCCGTGCCCAGGTCGCCAAATTCTGCAAACTGAAGGTAAGCGGTGTTATGCGGAACTCAACGCTGTCGTTCTGCCTGCTGTTTTGACTGTTTTTCTGGCTGCTTTTCTGGCTAAAGTCACGCAGCACCAGCGTGCCCGCACTCAGATCACCCTGCTGCAAATAGATGCGAAGACTGCTCGGCCCGGTATCGCTCTGAATATCAGGAGTGTCTGCCGGCTGCCCGGCACGGGCCGGGGCTTGTTGCCAGTCGCGCAGCAGGTTCAACTGCCCGCTTGCCAACACATCCAGCCGCAACATGGGTTGCTCCAGCTCGACAACCTGAAAACCGGCGGTACCGTTAAGCAGGTCAAACGCGTTCAGATTCACATAAAGCCGCTGAAAGGCCAGCACTGGCTCGCCGCTTGCGTCCTTGGCCTGAAGATTCTGCAGCTCTGCGCTGAACGTAAAGGGATTGGCATGGACCTCGCCTACCGTTGCCTGCCAGCCCAGCTGTTGCTGGGCGTAGTGCGGCAAATTTTTCTGCACCCACCAGGGCAACAGCAGAAACCCGCCCAGCGCGTAACACAGCAACAGAACGATCAACACAACCACAGCTAACCTTGGCCATAAGCTGCGTTGACGAACCTGGCGAATAGAGCGTTCGGCCACAGGGGTCTCCTTGAAAGATATTCGATGTATTGGAAGGATAGACGCCAAACAGGTCCTTTGTCAGCTCTCGTGAACCCGATAAGGGTCTCGTTTCGTATATGTCCTGCGATATAATGCCGGCAAGGCACACGCACACACGCCAAATGAGGAAGGTTGATGGACATCGGAGATATGCGCCGGGATTTCGAGAGCGACGGTCTGGATCGGGACCAGCTTGATGACAACCCTGTCCAGCAGTTTCAAGTCTGGTTTGAAGATGCTCGGAAAGCTGACATTCTGGAACCCAATGCCATGTCGCTGGCCACCGCCGGCAACGATGGCCTGCCCGATTTGCGTACCGTGTTGCTGAAATACTTCGACGACAACGGCTTTGTATTCTATACCAATTATGGCAGCCGTAAGGCGCGTGAAATGGAGCAGAATCCACAAGCTGCCCTGCTGTTTCCTTGGTTGGGCCTGAATCGCCAAGTGCGGATTCAGGGCAAAGTCGAAAAAGTCAGCAAAACCGAATCCTTGCGTTATTTCGCCTCGCGCCCCCGCGGCAGCCAGATTGGCGCTTGGGTGTCAGAGCAAAGCAAGGCCATTACCTCCCGCGGGCTGCTGGAACAGAAAGTCGCGGAAATAAAACGCAAGTTTAGTGACGGTGAAGTGCCTCTGCCTAATTTTTGGGGTGGTTTTCGGGTGGTGCCCCACAGCATCGAGTTCTGGCAGGGTCGCCCTAGCCGCCTTCACGATCGGTTCGAATATAACCGAACTGAACAAGGCGGTGATAAACCTTGGACCATCGAAAGGTTGCAACCCTGAGTGACACCGACTGTATGGCTGTGCCATCAAACCACCAGCACTCACTTTGAACTGCCATCCTGGTTAAATGCCAGTGAATATAACAGGGCTGTGCATTGTAGCGACGCTCGGCGTGCCGAGTTTCTCAGTAGCCGTTGGTTGATTCGTCAGGCACTGGCGGGTGCCAGCGGCGAGACGCCTAGTGCGTGCTCCCCATGTATGGGGCGACCTACAGAGTCGCAGTACCCTCCTGAATGGCGGCTGTCGCTCAGCCACAGCAGCGGAATAGCGGCCTGCGCGACCAACCTGCAAGGAGAGGTAGGCCTGGACATTGAGCCCTGTCAGCGCCGCCCAAACTGGCAGAAAGTCGTGCAGCGCTGGTTTTCACCGGTTGAACAGGAATGGCTGCTGGCCCAAGACGACGCCTTGGAATTTCTGAAAGTATGGACGCTGAAAGAAGCCTGGCTAAAAGCCACCGGCCGCGGCATTGCCGGCAATCTGCAAACCCTGGAGGTGCGCCGCCGGTTCGAACTTTACGGTGACCAGTGCGACAACACTCGGCCATGGCAGGCCTGCTGCATTTATGTAGACGGCTTTTTGGTCACTCTGGTGTATCGCCGGTTGGCGGCAGAGGCGCCTGAAACGCCTCTTAACTGGCCTCCTGTCCTTTTGCTGGAACCACCCCTGGACGACTACAGGCTCACTCCGGCAGATACGCTGGATTCCATCTGGGAACCCCTACTCCAGCGCCCAATACGTTCTATGGCGTCCCGCGACAGATGATCTTAAACAACTGATCCTGCGTATGTAATCCGGTGAGAAGTAAACCGGAGAGTTATTGTGCGTATTACCTTGGAACAACTGAAAAGTCGCAAAAATGCGAGCATCGAACTGATGGAAATACTGTCTCTGGAAGGCCAGAGCTACATGGCACGTCTTACAGTCGATGGCCAACCGAAGACTCTGTCTGATGAGCACGGCACCACCGCGCAATTTCGCAGCACCTGGCACGCCCAGGACATGCTGAGCGGTTTCCACATACTTGAAACTCAAGTGGTTCATGTATCGGCATACAATGAAATGGTGGGCATGGCACCTAGCAGCGTTGAACCGCTGAGAGTTCGGGTACAGAGGCAAAAGCTGTGATTGCGGTGGCCCGACTGGCCATTTTTGTTGGCTTGGCCGGCCTGGTTCCCTTTATCAGCGCGGTTTTGGCGCTGTTTTTTATGCCCCATCACAGCCTGATGGTCAGCAGCTGGTTTTACATGTACAGCGCCGGAATATTGGCCTTTATGGCGGGCGTTTACTGGACAATCGCGCTGCAGCGTGAAGACCGCTGTTACCCAATGTCGCCACTGGTATCGATGTTGTTCAGTCAGATATTTTTTGTTGCCGCAGGCGTGGGTTTATTAGTGTCTTCGCCGTGGAAAGCGGTACTGTTCACACTGGCCTTTCTGGGGTTGTATCTAGTGGACGCACGCTGGATGAAGATTTACTGGCCAGCGTGGTATCTACGCCTGCGCTTGGGGCTAACGCTGACAGTGGTGGTGTGTCAGGTAATTGTAGCCACCTGGTTCTTTGCCGTGCATTACGGCTGATTTCCCAAAACCAGGTGGTTCACTTCGCAGAAAAAGGTCTGCGCTAGCGCTCTAATTAACCGAGAGCGCACTGCTCAGCCGAGGCAATCGCGTATTCGTGATTGTGAGGCTCTATCAACGCGGCGTGCAGCGCCACAATCGTAGCCTTATAGCTGTCTTCATCAATGACAAACTGAATATCCACCTGGCGCATGCACTGGTGCAACGCCAGCACACTGATGTCTGCATCGGCCAGCGCTTTTACCGATCTTGCCAGAATGCCCGGCACTTTTATGTCACTGCCAATGGCCGATACCAGCGCCACTTTGCGAGTATTCACATCAGCATTGGGAAAGGTCTCTTTCAGCGCGTTCACCACCCGCTTTACGTGTTTCAGCGTAGTACTCACGTAATGGGTAATGGTGTTAGCGTTGGTGTCT
Organism: Marinobacter gelidimuriae; assembly: GCF_000372805.1. Lineage (GTDB taxonomy): Bacteria > Pseudomonadota > Gammaproteobacteria > Pseudomonadales > Oleiphilaceae > Marinobacter > Marinobacter gelidimuriae. Next base: position 9,075 of record NZ_KB889895.1, read on the forward strand.
TTTGACACAAAGCGCACCTTAAAGCGGGTCAGCACGTCCAAAATCTTGCGGTCTGAACCTGGCTCGCCCTGCATGTCTTGATCAAACACTTCAATGGCGAAGATGCCCTTGGCACCGGCAATAATTTCTACCTGGGATTTTTCGCTAACATAGTCTTTAGTGATCAGAGTACCGGTATGTTCCGGCTCAAAGGCGTTCATCACCCGCAGTGGAATATCATTCTGGCGCAGGCCTTTACCGGCACGTGGGTGAATGGCTTCCATACCCAGGTTGGCCAGTTGGTCGGCCACGTCGTAGTTGGTGCGGCCCAAAGGTACTACCTTATCGGCACCCACAATGTTGGGGTCGGCCGAGCTCAAGTGGTATTCCTTGTGAATAACGGCTTCACGGGCTTCGGTGATCACCGCCACCCGGCTGAAGGTCATTTCACTGTAGCCGCGATCAAAGGTACGCATCAGGCCTTCCTTGCACTGCGCATAACCGGTAGCAATGGGCAGTTCACGGCTGAGGTCTACCGCATCGAACGCCTGTTTAAGCTTTTCATCCAGCGGCAACAGTTCTGCATCGCGCCAGCCGGTCAAGTCTACAAAGCGGGCGCTGATACCTTCCTGCTGTAGTTTCAACGTGGTGTTGAAGGCACTGTGGGCTTCGCCGATACCGGCCAGCATTTCACGCACCGTCAGCAAGTGTTCTTCAAGCTGAAACTGACCATAGGAACACAAGCGCTGCAGGTCGATCAGGCAGCCTCGCACGCCTTCAACCCGATCAGTAATGAACTGGTCGGCTTGCTGCTTTAACATCGAGTCTTCAAACATCTCGCCGTTGATGTCGGTAAGAAAGCGCACCAGCTTGGTGAGATCGTCGCCCCAGGCCCAGTCCGATTCCGCATCGGCGAACAAGGCGTAAACGCCGGGCTCACCGGTTTTCTTGTGCTCCAGTAACTCGTTGGTGACACCTGCGTAGGCCGATACCACAAAGATGCGCTGATACAGCTCGTCTTTGCTGCGATTACCAATAATGATGTTGTCGCGTACGGCCTCGTAGTTGGTCATGGAGGTGCCGCCGATTTTTTCAACGGTATGTAATTGCGCAGTCATAATTTCGCCTTTGCTATCGGTTCTTTGGTGCGATTACAAACCCGTGAAAGCACGGCTATAGACACGCGCTTCAGATTCGACGGTTTTGAATAATCCCATGATTTTACCTCTTTGCACGTCAGATTTCAGACGGCACGCTGTGGCAAGCTCATCCATTGGCTTGTCGGCTAGCGCATTTACTCGGGCCTTCGGGCTCAGCCAGGCTTGGTAAAGGGCCCAATGCGCAGCAAAATTTCGGAGTCGTGCTGACCGCCAAAGTGCACGTCTTTTGTGAAGTGCTCCTCAAAGGTCAATTCGGCGCCCATGTCGCGGGCAAACGAGCGGAACAGCGCCCAGGAAGCGTCGTTATCAGCGGTAATGGTGGTTTCCATATGGCTAATGTGGCTAAGTTCTTGCCGTGCAACAATCGCCTTCAGCATACGCTTGGCAAGCCCTTGACCCCGGCCTTTCTCGTGGACCGCAACCTGCCATACAAATACTGTTTCCAGCTTCTGGGGGGGGATATAACCGGAAATAAAGCCGACCAGGTCGCCGTCTTTCTCTGCAGCCACTGCCGTGTCGGCAAAATCGCTGCACTGCAACAGATTGCAGTAAATTGAGTTCGGATCCAGCGGTGGGCATTCCGTTACCAGCTGGTTCAGCCTGAAGCCATCATCCTTCACAGGTTTGCGCAGGTTAATGGCGGTGGTATTCGATCCTTCTGATGTCATAACGAATCTGTTTACCTTGAAAATTTAGGGTTAAATTATATAGACCACAAATTAAATTTCAAGTTTACTCAAAAGATGACAGGGGAATTGGCGACTTAAAACAGCATAATCCATCAGAATAATAGCCGTCAATACCGAGATTCAACAACAAGTTTTGATTACTTTTTGTACGGAATTGACGAACTCGGGAGCTTGACGGTGCGCCAAGGCAAAAAGCTCCAGAAAAAATCGCGGATGGGTTTTGAAAACACATTCTTAGGCCTCGAAAGACCCATTACTAACGGACTTAGCCAGGGGCCTGAAACAGTGTGGAACGGATCAATCAGAAAGACGACACCGCTAAGGGCTGGCGACGCCATCGAGCCACCAATAAGGGCGCAAAGAAGCCCGACGTACAAAGTACAAAGCCCCAGGCATTAACGCCCAACAACAGCCCGTACTTACCGTCGCCAATGCCCCAACTTGCGGGAATAGCACCTACGGCCAAGGCCAAACCTAGCGCAAGGCCGGTCCAGAAACTCAGGTGAAAACTCCACGGCGACCAACGGGTAAAGCCGTAAAACAGGAACACCGGCGCCAGCCCCATCACCATGGTGCCGGAAATGGTGGTTGCCGCCAGAATATCCGTGCCAGCGAGCATGGGCAGATTCCCCAAGAGCGCAAACACCACCATCACCACCGCTCCCAACCGCATACTGGGCAGTCGATTTGCTGCACGGCGCGCCAACCGCGGCAAGTCTACCGCCAGCGACTTGGCCAGGGAGGTAAAGGTGGAGTCCAGGGTTGAGCCGGCTGAAGTCATCATTACCACGCTCATAAAGAACAGCGCTGCCAAACCCAGCGAACGGCCGACTGCAGCCGGTGCGTTACCCATGGCGTCGATACCGTTCAGACGCGCATGAACCCCCACCAAGCTAAAGATAAACACCGCCACAAAGCCCAACAAACCAGCCACCACAAAGCTTTTGAGCATCGTTTTTTCACGATTTACAAAGGCTCGGTCTGTCAGCACCGGATCGTGGAACGGGTAGCTAAACAGCTGAAGTAGCGCCACTAGCAGCAAATCCAACCCCGCGTCCAAACGGAAATCACCTTCACGCAGCATCACTCCCGCATCGTTTGCGGGCAAGATCATAAACAGCACCGCGCCAAGAAAAAACACAAACACAAAGGTCTGAATAACGTCGGTAAAAATCGACGAACGCAGCCCGCCTTTCAGGCTGTAAGCCAAGGTAAACGCGGTAAACACCATGGCAGCGGTGTAATACTGCCACTGTCCGGGTGAACCAAAATAACCGCCCACCACGGCCGTATTGCTCCAGATCTCGTTGTACAACCGAATCAGAATCGCCGCCGCAAACGCCAGCGATGCCAGCCGGCCGAAGCGAGAGGTCAAAAACTCCTGCAAGCTACGGGCACCGGTCTGGCAGCGAATACGATAAATCACATAACCCGCCACCGGAATCGACAGCCAATAACTGGCGTAAGCCAGGCCACCCACAACACCGTATGCCGCCCCCAGATTGGCCGCGTTGGTCACCGACTTGGCGAAAATCCAGCTGATAAAAATACTCGCCGTCAGCGACCACTGCCCTACCGGATTCCCGTGGTCGTCCGTGCCCTTATAAAACGATTCCGGATTCCGGCTTTTCGGCGACAAAACGTACATAATCACGCCGTAAGCCAGAAGAAAGCCCCAAAATAGCGTGGCTTCGGTGATGTTCATTGTTTGTTTATTCCTTGCAGTTCTGATTTTTAGGTGGGGTTGATACCATACAGTCCAGCGGGTTCAGCCTCATAAGGAAAACAAGTCATGCCAGACAAGCCCCAGATACTCATCACAAACATCCGCCAGCACGCTGCCGAAGGGCTAAGTGTCGGCGATCGCTTTACCATAACCCGCTGTTTTAGCTCCGAAGACATCGCATCCTTCGCGACTCTTTCGAGAGACTACAATCCGGTCCATTGCGACAGCCATTTTGCCAAGCTAAAAGGCCTGCGCAAACCTATTGCTCACGGCCTCCTGACAGCAAGCCTGATCACCGAAATCGGCGGTCAGATTGGCTGGTTTGCATCAAGCATGTCATTCAAGTTCAAGCGACCGGTCTATGCCGGTGAAACATTGACCTGTAGCTGGGTCATCCACGAAATCGACGAGCGGAAACGCGCAAAGGCAGAAATCAACGTCATCAATGGTGACGGAGTCACCGTTCTGGAAGCAGAAATAACCGGTGTCCTACCCAATAAAAATGAGCGACAACGCTTGGCCGAATTACTCAACGAAGGGCACTGATGGCGAACTTCAAGCTTTCCAAAATACCGAAATCAGGTCCGTCAGGCCTGGGTAGCGGGGCTAAAGCATCAAAAGCTAAGCAGGCGCCGAACAACTGGCCCCATAGCGATAACAAGAAAAGCACCGGTGATGGCGCAACATAACGCGCTCCTCCATACTCTGGGCCAGCGACCCACCCAAATCGTACTGCGGATCATCATCCACCAACGTACAGGCATACACCCGCACATCGTCACCCTTCTTCACCAACATCCGCGTGTACGTGCACATAAAGTGCGCGCGGCTATCAACGGTGGGGTATTTCTCCATGCAGTTTTCAGTAATCTCCGGACTACCGTCTTCCGAACCCGGCGTACCCAGGTCTGGAAACGCGGTAAACGCCAGGGTTTCGGGAATGCCCCATTCGCGGAAAATCTCGCGGAACGCAGCCTCTACCTTGGCCGGCACTTCGTTGACATCGGTCTGGCGCGCAATAGACACCCTAAAACCCTGTTCAACCAGCCAGTGCACGCCCTCTAATGCCTGATCAAAACTGCCTTCACCGCGGTCTTTGTCATGGCGGGCGCGGTCGGGGAAATCCAGGCTAACGCGGAAGTGAATGGGATAGGGATTGTTCAGCAGCGGCAGCACCTGATGCCTGCGTTTCAACAGCGGCTCGGTGGCGTTGGTCAACACAAAACATTGCCGGTGCTGGCTGGCGTAATTCAGGATATTCACAAAATCCCGAATCACAAACGGCTCGCCACCGGTGAAGGAAAACTGCTCCACGCCCATATCCATAGCTTCGTGGATAAACGGCTTCACATCGCTCAGCTTCATACCGGGAATGCGGCCATCACCAGGATGGCTGCCTTCCAGACAGAACGGGCACGCCAGGTTGCAGGCGGTGCCGGTGTGAATCCACAGCTCTTTTAAAGTATCCGCATCAATATAACCACGGGGGTCGCCGCTGCGGGTATGCGTCCAGCTGTCAGCCGCACGGGGCTCTAAAACTTCCACCAACGGGATGCGCGTGCGGGTCGCCTTAACCGGCGTGCTGGCTAGGGTGGGGGGCATAAAGGCTCCATAATTAAAAAATTCGACACTCGTTATACTTAGTATTCAGACGGCATTGAGATAGCCGTCAAACAGCAGCAATCAGACCGGCGCTGACGCCGAACGTGTCTTAACCGCGACGCCAGCTGTGAATCTTTTCCACTATGGCCAGTAAACGCTGGGGCGCATTGGCCTGTTTCCACTGGCCCGCAGCGGCTTTGGCCGCTTCATTCCAGGTTGGGTAAGGGTGAATCGTGCCAAGAATTTTATTCAACCCCAGGCCGTGCTTCATCGCCAGAGTGAACTCCGCCAGAATTTCGCCGGCGTGGGAACCCACCACCACCACGCCAAGGATTTTGTCTTTGCCCGGCGGCGTCAACACCTTGATAAAACCAGAGTCTTCGCTTTCAGTAATGGCCCGATCCAGGTCGTCCAGACCGTATTTGGTGACTTCAAAGGCAATCCCTTTCTCCCTGGCTTCGGCTTCACTCAGCCCGACGCGGGCCACTTCCGGCGAGGTGAAAGTGACCCACGGCATAACCCGGTAATCTACCTTGAAGCGCTTAAACTGACCAAACAGGGCATTCACCGCGGCATACCATGCCTGGTGCGCCGCGGCATGGGTAAACTGATAGGGCCCGGCAACATCGCCACAGGCGAACACATTCGGATAGCGCAGGCTCATGTCTTCTTCCACCGGCACGGTGCCATTGGGCAGGGTTTCGACGCCGATTTTGTCAAGCCCCAGGCCTTTGGTGTTTGCGGCACGACCCACCGCGACCAGCACCTGATCAAAGGCAATACGAACCCGCTCCCCTTTGTGCTCGCAGTAAACCACTTTCTCGCCTTCTTCGATGGCGAACTCTTTGGCCGCATGTTCCAGACGAAGGTCAACACCATCGTTTTCGAATTGGACTCTCACCAGTTCAGATACATCGCTGTCTTCTTTTGCCAACAGCCGGTCTCCCATTTCCACCTGAATCACCTGGCTGCCCAAGCGGGCAAAGGCATGGGCCAGCTCGGAACCAATGGGGCCGCCACCTAACACCAGCAAACGCTCCGGCTGTTCCTGCAACTCCCAAAGGTTGTCAGAGCTCAAAGGCTCCATATCTTTAAGCCCTGGAATCGGCGGCATGGCCGGCTTGCCGCCGGTGGCGACAATAATACTTCGCGCCGTCAGCCGCTCGGTGTGACCATCGTTGTGCCTGACCTCCAGTTCCCAAGGAGAGACAAAACTTGCCTCGCCAGCGATGCAGTCCACGCCCAGCTGCCGGTAGCGCTCAGGGGAGTCATGGGGCTCTACTTTGGCAATCACGTCTTTGACACGGTTCATGATATTCATGAATGAGCTTTTCACCGGCACCGATTCGAGGCCGTAACGATTGGCATGGCGCAATGTATCCGCCGCCTTCGCGCTTCGAATGAGTGCCTTCGAAGGAATACATCCGGTATTCAGGCAATCGCCGCCCAGTTTGTGTTTTTCGATCAGCGCCACTTTCGCCTTGACGGCGGCCGCAATGTAGGCGGATACAAGACCCGCAGAGCCACCACCAATCACCAGCAGGTTGTAATCAAAGCGCTCCGGCTTCTTCCAGCTAGCATAGGACCTTGCGACGACGGAGCAAGCCCACCACAAATTTCGCAATCAGCGGGAAAAGCCCAAGCAAGGCAAACGACAGCAGCAAATCCGCAGAAACAATATCGCCAGTGGACTGAATCTGACCCAACTGTGTGCCGGCATTCACAAAAACAAACGTGCCCGGCAACATGGCAACCCAGCTAACCAGTGCGTAGGTCCGCAGCTTCATCCCGGTGAGGCCCATCGCCAAGTTGATCAGAAAGAACGGGAACACCGGCACAAGACGCAGGGTTGCCAGATAAAACGCACCGTCCTTTTTAATGCCATGGTCCATTTTAGCGATGGTTTCCCGATAGCGCTCCCGCAGGGTGTCACGCATGAGGAATCTCGCCACCAGAAACGCCAGGGAAGCCCCCAGCGTTGAGGCAATGGAAACCGCCGCCAAGCCATACAGGTTACCGAAAAAGGCACCGCCGGCCAGTGTCATGATGGTCGCCCCCGGCAGGGACAGAGCTGTGACCACCACATAAATTGCGGCATAACCGACAACGGCTATCAGAAGGTTCTGGTCAATCCATTGCGCCAGGGCACCTTGATTCGCCTGCAGGTTCTCCAGAGTCAGCAGCTTGTGCCCGTCGAAGCCGAGAAAAAAACCAACAATCGCGGCGATAACTAAAATGAGTAAAAGCTTGCTACGCGTCATATCCATGCCTTTTAAGATGTATAAACTAATACTTAAGATGTATAAACCAATACGCTGTTCACGCTAAGACACGATCACCGACTGGATGTTACGATAGCGATTGAACTAAGATTTTTGAACATTCGTTCCAGAATACTGAAATTTTCCCTTAATCCGAAACACTATACAAACATAACGGCCAAACCCAGACTGATAAGGAACGGAATCCCATGAACACCGCAGTGCATCCGGACCCCCAAGGTTCGCTGATCGAAGACCTGAAAAGAGGCAATTCATCTGCCTACAAAAAAGCCGTTCGGGAATATTCCCCAGGTATGTTGGCCGTCGCCCGGTTTTACCTGGATTATTCCAGTGCTGAAGAAATTGTTCAGGATTGCTGGGTGACGGTGATCGATGCCATTCACAAATTTGAAGGCCGCTCCAGCCTGAAAACCTGGTTGCACCGAATTGTCGCCAACCGCTGCAAGAACAAGCTCCGATCCAGCAAACGGGAAGTAGCCATTGATTTTTCCGAGAGCCTGGAACCGGAGCTTGCCAACCGCTTCAATGCAACAGGCCGCTGGGATCTGCCGCCATCACTTAAGTTCCATGAGTCCGCAGATACCTTAATGGAGAATGACGCACTCAGCGATTGCCTGGACAAACACCTGTCCGCGCTACCAGAAACCCAGCGCTCAGCCCTGATGCTGTACGAAGCCCACCAACACAAATCCGAGGACGTCTGTAACATTCTGGATGTCAGTGCCTCTAACCTTCGTGTCCTTTTACACCGTGCCAGGCAGAAGATCTTTCTCATGGTGGAAACCTTCCAGGAGACGGGCGAATGTTAATGTGCAGGGACCTGGCCGGAATCGCCAGTGATTACATCGATGGTGAGCTGACCGGCCGGCGGAATCTGTCTGTGAAAATGCATCTGATGATGTGCAAGCACTGCCGCTCGTTTATCGGTAACCTTCGTGCCAGCACCGATCTTATGAAGGCGCACTCCTCCAGCAAACCGGACGAGGAATTCATACGTCGGATTGATGAACGGGTAGCGGAAGCGCTCAAGACACGGAAACCCCGTGATGGGAATAATGAGTGATTGTTCAAAATTCGTTCTAAAGTGCCATTGGCCATGTGCTGCGGATGCGGTTCACTAAAAGCTTTATATCCTAACTTCAAAAAGCGAGACCCCAATAATGATAAAAGTCAGCGTACTCTACCCCAAGGCTGCAGATAGCACGTTCGACATTGCCTATTACCGTGACACTCATATGGCGCTGGTTCGTGAAAAACTCGGAGACGCCTGCAAGCGAACAGCTATCGAATCAGGCCTTGCAGGAGGCACGCCGGGAGAGGCGCCCACCTACATCGCCATGGGGCACCTGTATTTTGACTCCCTCAGTGACTTCGAGGCGGCGTTCGGGCCCCACGCCAAAGAGATCCTGGGGGATATCCCGAATTTCACCAACGTACAGCCGACGGTTCAGATCAGCGAAGTCATCGAGTAAGCGCATACGCTCTCTGCCCTACAATTTTCGCGCCCCGGCGTATGTATAGATCCCTGCTGATACTGTTATATGGGTCGGACCCGTAACAGTCGTTCCGGTCGCCTATCTATGTTATGACTGACAACCGAAACATCATCGGGGTACTGCATGCTACTGAACTGGCTTTCGAGGCACCTGGCCGCTTACCTTTCGAAAGAAGTCTCCCGACACTCCATCAGAACGTCCACCTGGGGCGCGATGGTGAATACTCTCCAACCCGGAGACGTTCTGCTGGTAGAGGGCAATACGCGGATCAGCGTTGCCATCAAGTACCTGACTCAGTCCACCTGGTCTCACGCTGCGCTTTACCTTGGACCGGATGCCGGACTTGGAGTATCGGACGATGGTGAAGCTCACGTGCTCATTGAGGCGGACCTTGAACACGGTATCCGTCCGCTGCCACTTTGCTATTACCGTCACGCCCACACCCGCATCTGTCGCCCGGTCGGGTTAAGCGACAAGGACCTTCGAACGCTTACTGAATACGCTTTCAGCAGACTCGGCCATCAGTACGATATGAAAAACGTGTTTGATCTGGCCCGTTACCTTTGGTCAACGCCTCTGGTGCCAACCCGCTACAGACACAAACTGCTGGCGTTCGGAAGCGGCGATCCCACCCGGGCGATCTGTTCAACGTTCATTGCCGAAGGATTCCAGCAGCTGCGCTATCCGATTCTACCGGTGGTGAAAACACTTCCCGCCAACGATCCTGACTGTGCCGATTGCGTGCATGAACGTTTCCGGGTGCGGCATCATTCCTTGTTCACCCCGAGGGACTTTGATGCCTCACCCTATTTCCGGATTATAAAACCCACCATTGAAGGCGAATTCGATTACCGGGCCATCGCCTGGGAGGACGGTTAAACCCGAGGCTGCAGGCAATCAGAACCTGCTTCTGGAATCCTTTGCCATCCAAAAAAAGGATGGAGCATGTGGCCCCACCCAAGGTCGACAGTGGAATTGTCGATGCAAAACAACGCTACGGCTTGTCAATATACTTCTGCTGCTCCTGTCGAGTGAATTCGGTCAATGCCGCCAACTCCTTGGAGCCCCATTCAAGAGGCTCGGCGGCCATCGGTGCCACCATGCATATCTGGACCATTTCATCCAGGTGCACCATGTCCATACCGAAGTCCCGCGTGCCCATGGCAACAAAATGCGGGTACTGATTCTTGAAAGTGTCCAGGTAGACCATGCCGTTCGTATGACAGGTGGCACAGGACAAACCATTGGAGGACAGGCTATTGTCGTTGAACAGCTTTTCGCCCAAGGCTCTCAGTTCCGCAACATCACCCTGGTAGGGTGTGTAACCTTCGGGGCGGCGCACGGCTTTCTTGAGGCTCGCTGATACGCCTTCTCCCTCTGCTTCGCCTTCAGCCTCTCCTTCAGCCTTGCCCTCGGCTTCTCCCTCGCCTTCGGCGTGACCTTCAGCTTCGCCCTTTGCTTCCCCTTCAGCTTCGCCCTTTGCTTCCCCTTCAGCCTCTCCCTGCGCGGCTTCCGCAGAGGGAATCAGGCCAAGATTAGAGCCTGTGTGTATGTTGAAACCTGCCACAGCCACCACGGTCATCATGGGTACGGATATCATGAGATTTCGCGACAGCTTGCTTAAAAGCGCCTTTCGTTTTTTTTCTTTGGACATGTCAGCAACCTCCGGTCGTATTTTCGTTATTCAGGGTGTAGACCCTTCATGCAGGTCTTTGAAGCACGGACACCCTTGCCGCGCGTTTGTTACAAACGGTTCTGTCCCAACCGATCGGTTCGACGGAGAACAACCCCGGGTGAGAATCGTTTCTTGCGGTTCCCGGGAGGCCGATTCCGATGGATGCCCAGGCCAGTAACGCATGGCAATGTCATCCGGTGTGACTCGGACATGAGTCAAACTGACGGTGGCGCTGCCTTTTCGCTTCATGGCGACGGTAACAGTGGCTGGCCAGGGCCGACTGGCGCGATGCAATGCCAACAAGGTTGAGGCTGTCCGATTCCGATCAGTGCGCCGGAGTGCCCGACGCATCAGATATTGCCGTAAGGCTGGCACCAGTCGGGGCATCAGAGATGATGTACTTATGGGCGACTCCACCATGTCCCAGGTTTCTTTCAGTGTTTCCCCGTCCCACTCCCACTGAACAGGCTCCCGCTGGCAATCTTCGAAGACAAGCAGAAAAAAGGGCGGGTAGAGAGCGAGAATTTCATCAGCCAGAAACTTGCGTACGCCCGCAATGCCCTCAAGGGCGCTCAGGCGTCGAACCAGAAGTCCTCTACTTAGCGCCTGATCCGAGGAAATTTTTGTCGGGTACCGGTAATTATTGAGCAATGCCAGAATCAGCCCCCGGTTGTTCGCCGCCAGCCAGGAGCCTCCTCCCACCGGGTCCCGAGGCATCAGGGTATTGACATCGCCCTGTTGCTCAACAACAGGCGGCTCTGCCTCGGACCGGGTCAGAGACTCATCCCGGTTGAAAAACAGATCCAGGCCTCGGTCCGAAAAGTGCCAGCTGACCGTGCACATGGTTCAGGCACTTCGGGCCAGGCCTGCCGCCTGCCCTTCCAGATATCGCAGCGTTGAAGGGTGAACGCCAAAATCAGAGCTGACCTTCACCCCGGCCTGTTCGGCCAGCATCCCGACGATGGCCATATGGTGGATGGTGTGGCTGGCCAGAAACACCAGCTCACGTTCCACGCTTGTCTTCACAGTCTGATGCTCACCGGCACTGTTATGACGCATGCCAAGTTCACTCTCACAGGGCCCTTCAAACCGACGACGAAGAGCCGCCATGGTCTTTTCCAGGCAATCCCGTGCCGCCCGTCTGTCTTTTTCCAGGGACAGATCCCGATTGCGGTTCTCGTAGTCAAGCAGACCGCCAACACCAGAAGTGGCTGTCAGCAGCGCGCTGTAGTGATCGATAATGTGCCGGACATGCTTGCCGATAACATGTTGATTTCTCGCACCAAAGCAGTGCCGGTACAAAGTTCCCGGCATCTGGTCAAGCAGCTGGACAAGCTGCCCGATCGCATGAACATTTTCATCAACGATCTGGCCCAAGGCCCGGTTATTGTCTGAAACTGGCTGTTTCATCGCATTTATCCGTTTTACGTTGTTCTTTACGGCGCTGTTAACGGCCGTGTGGACACAAGACGGACTCATGCCCACACGTGTTCGCTCATCAGCCCTTGGCTTTACCTTCTGCTTCGCCTTCGCCCTCGGCTTTACCTTCTCCTTCTCCTTCGCCTTCGGCCTTGCCTTCGGCCTTGCCTTCTGCTTCTCCTTCGCCCTTGGCCTTGCCTTCTGCTTCTCCTTCGCCCTTGGCCTTACCTTCTGCCTCGCCTTCGCCCTTGGCTTTACCCTCGGCCTCTGCTTCGCCCGCAGCGACCATCAGATAGTTAGCGTCAAGGTTGGTTTCGGCGGCCGATACGTTGAACGCCGAAGCGCCGACAATGATGGCAAAAACGGGTCCTGTGTACGCGATACCCCGCGCGAGCTTGCCAAGCAACCGCTGTTTCTGTGTTTCTTTGGACATGATGTATCCCCTTCCGTTGTTTCACATTACCGCCGGGCGGATTGCCCGGCCTTCTTTATACCCGGAGCCAGAGGTCCAGCGGACCTCAAAGGCTCCCGGATTTTTTGCGGCTGTGCTGTACAACACCGCTTGTTGAGTGCCGCGGCAGCGACCTCAATATTGTTCATATCAACCAGGTACCGATCGCAGGTTTCCAGCCACTCCGCGAGCCGGGTAAACCCATGGGTATCGAGCGGCTGGCCACCAGCGGAACAACACCCCGAAATAAGCTGCCTCAGCGTCTCATTGACCGGAATTGCCCGTAAGCCGTCCTCTTCCCGGAGCTGGGCCATACTGGGAATGAGCACTGCAGGTACCGTGTAGCGACTGCCGGTGACAGCCGAAGAAGCCGGCACAAGACAACCCTTGCCTGACTCCGGCGACAATCGGCCACTAATACCCTGGTCGCTAAAGAAGCTTTCGGATAAGCCCTCCGAAACCTGCAGCGGTAACCCCAGGGCCGAAATCTGGTAGTCGGTGCCCGAAGGCAGCAGCGCGCCGCGGCTATGGTCAGCCTTCAGGCAGGCCGACAACGCCAGCGTCAGGGCATCATGGACGGCGGGTTCGGAGTTGCCGACCAGAAATGCCTGCCCGGCCAGGGTCGGGCCCGCAATCAGACCGGCGTCTATGGCAATTTCCTGCGCTTCGGCGGCATGCGTCGCCAGGCAGGCCATGAGCGCTGAGGCAACGCCGGACAGGGGCAGACGGGAACGAAGCACCCTGCCCTCCAGAATCAGGGTGAAGCCCGGTGTATCGCGCACGATCTCCAGCCTGGGAAGCAACCCGGTCCCGGCGACACCGGCAACCGCCATAGGCTCAAGCAAGGCTTCGATCCGGCCAATCAGCGGCGCACTGTCCGTGAACAACCGCACCCGGAAGCGTCCGCAGTCCAGTACTCTCGAAAACGGCGTGGATTCAGGGCTCGGCGAGGTTGCCGGTGCTGCCGGCTGGCCAGCGGATGCGTCGGACTGGATCAGGAATCGGTTATTCACCCAATCGCCGAGGGTATTCCAGACATCGTTGCGGATTGCCCAAGCGTCCGGAGCGGCAGGCATACTGCGGCTGGCCGATTCGTAAAGGGCTGCTGCAATGTCGTCCGGCCCTGCACCTTCGGTGGCCATTAGCCAGATCAGGGAAGCGGTTTCGTTCAGACCGCTCAGGTGACCGAGGCGAGTGTCATATAGATACACCTGGTCTTCACTGAGGGTGTCTTCCGCCACCCAGCGTTCAAGGCGTGGTTGCTGTAAGGAACGATCAGACAATGCCTGGGCCACCACCCAGTCGGACAGCCGTGGCAGCGCCATGAAAGGCAGATACGCTGCCGGGTCTGCCCCGGGCACCAGGTTCTTGAAGCCGCCGCTGCGGGCTATTTCATCTTGGGACTCCCGCACCAGGCGCTCAACCACAGAGCCGGTTTCCAAAGCAACAGGCTTGCTATTGAGGCCCACGATTTCAACCATGTCGGCAACCAGTGAGCCCTTGATACCCTCCTCAATATCGCCGCCGCTTTCCGGCCCGGCGCACACTTCCAGAGAGGGGCTCAGGTTGCACTCCAGCACCCAGGGTTTGAGCTTTTCATCCACCAGGCAGTCAATACCCATCAACTCATAACAGCCCCGGGTGTCCGCACCCACCACCCTTGAGCGTTCACGCATGGGTTCCAGGGCTGCCAAGCAGGTCAGGGCCACCAGGTCTTCAATTTTGGCAAACAGGGCCTTGTCATCATGGCCCTGTTCCCGAAGCCACTCCCGGTAACGGTCAAAGTCCACGAACTCCACCGGCACCTCGGCATCCAGGTTCAGGGCATTAACGTCCGGGTTGGTCAGATAGCTGTAGGGATTGTTTGCGTTTTCCTCGTTATAGGGCGCGGAAGCCAGCTTGGCAAAACCCTGCCGGTAGAGATACACCCGAAAGGGCGACACCGAGGACACCAGAACATAAAGACGGAGAACATACTTCCGGCCATGCATGGTGTGGGGGTTTTCGAGGTATTCCTGAACCATCCAGGAGGATTCCAGCGGCACATCGGCCGGGTCCCCAACCAATTGGATACCTTTACCTCGCGCGGCGTTCTTCGGTTTCAGAATCCAGCGTTTACCCGGATTATCCAGCGCTGCCTGCTGGAACGCGTGGTAGTCTTCCGGCATAGAGAATACTCCTGGCACAAACCCGAGGCGTTCGGTCAGGTGTCCGCTCCCTTTGTCCTGTTGTTCAACCCGCTCGCGCAGGTCCATCAGGCTGCAGTAAAGGCGGCTCTTTACTGTGAGCGCATTGTTGCCCGGAATGTGATTGATTTTCCGTTCCGGCCCGACCTCGCTGAAGTCGTTCTGATCCGGCATGCCGGTATACCAGCAGACGTCCCACTTCTCGGCACTTTCTGCCTTTTGCCACTGAGATTTGTCCAGCGATTGCTCAAAGAACCTGTCCTGCTCGTAGGACCTGTTGCCACCCATCCAGTAGTACCGAGTCATCGTGCCGCGCTCTCCGTTCCGATTGGCCACTGCCTCGACGCTTTGCAAGACAGTGATTTATTGGCGTTTCGAGGATAGAGACACATGTGAGTTGCAACTGTTACAGCGTCAACTGAATTTTTTTAGTTACCTGTTCGAGTCTGGCAGGCTGGCTGGCTGGCTGGCCATCTTGGCCGTTATGATATGGTTGCTTTGGTCAAAAGTTCGTTAACAACAAAAAAGGGATTGCCCTATGCGTCGCCCGACAAAGGCGGATCTGATGCCATGGCTTGCCCGCGCGCTTTCCAGTACAGGGGCTCGCAACCCGCGACGGTGCATTTACAGCGCACGAGCCAGGGTAAGAGGCGAAACCGACCTTGTTCTGGCTTTCGTGAACCCCCGGGATCCGTTCGGATTACCCCTGCTGCGAGCACTTGCCCGGTTACACAAACGCTTCATAGTGCGCTTACAGCTCCGCACCGTCTGGCAACTGGAGTGTTCCCCTTCGGCTGAGGCCGGTTCTACCCATACTGATGCGCGGACAATCGGTACCTGATGCTAAAAAGTGGTACATCGCTGGCGTTCCTGGGCAGAAGACAATCGCAAGGTCATGTATGACTGCGGGCTCTGGGGTGTTCCCGGTTTTCGTTACGGGGCCGTCAGCTGCTGGGGCCAGGACCGGCTATGGTTGATAGAAGATGAGGTTAAAAAAAGCGCGGAGATCAGCCTCCTCGTTTAATAACCTACTGACTTGGCAGCCTATCTGGTCTTACCTTTGGATGAACCGTTGCGGGTTGTGACTGTCTGGCCGGTGCCCGTTAACCTGGCCCCGAGCCAGATCCCTGCCAGCATACCTATCAAGGCGGACAGGCTGGCCGGGGACAGGGCGGGCAAAGCCAGCAACAACTGGAAATCGTTACCCCCTAGCGCAAGCGCTGCCCCGACGCCCATCAACAGGCCGCTGCCCAGGTGTTTGCCAGTTTCGCCGAAGGCTGGCAGCACCCACCGGAAACGCCCGAAGCGCCAGGCGCCCGCCGCCATGCCCAGCACCATGGAGACCAGAATCAGTACCCGGGAGAGCGAAGGCGGTGGCAATGTACCCGTCATCAGGTTCAGACCGGCGTCGCGGACAAAGTCACTGGGCGACCAGGCCGGCTCATAGAGAAAGAGCGCGCCCGCAAAGATCCCCACCAGCATGATGCCGCTCCAAAGGCGCCAGCGGTTGCGAAACTTCCAGTAAACCAGTGCCGAGACCAACACCAGGCTACTCACGCTAAACCAGGGCAACAGCCCGAGCTGGTAGGGCGTACTCCGGAGGTCTGGCTTGATGTCCGCCACGATCAGCAATAGCCATCCGGCCAACCAGCCAAGCATGGTCAGCAACATGCGCAGATCTCCGCTCGATAGACGGGTTGCGGTAGAGATGGAACAGGCGCCATTGATCGCTGAACCAATGCCGAACACAAAACCACCCAGGGGAATAGACCAGTGAAACGGGTAGACGGCCAGAAAGGAACGATCACCCCAATCCCCAGATAGAAATTTCTAAAACATAGAAAGCCTTGGCTGTATAATGGTTAGCGACGAAACTCTCCATCACCCAATGGGTGCACAACTCAAGGCTTACGATGATTCTACCCTACAAACTCGATACAACGAACGATTTGCTCACCTCCCGTGCCGGTTTATTGGCCACTGGTCAATTAATGGACACATTGAGCCTCGCTGAGCGTATTGATAAGCACTTTCCCCAGCCTAAAAGTAATCGAGGATATAAGCCCTCGGAATTCATCAAGACCCTCATCTTGATG
>NZ_KB889896.1 GCF_000372805.1 Marinobacter gelidimuriae
GGGATTTTTCTGGAAGTTGATGAACGGTACACCACCCAGACTTGCTCGTGTTGTGGCTCTTTGAGCCCCAACAGTCCGAAAGGTAGAGCAGGCCTTGGAATAAGAGAATGGACCTGTGAGTGCGGTGTCACTCACAACCGCGATTCCAATGCGGCCAGGAACATTCTCGCGCTTGGGCATAAGCGTCTAGAGGTAGGAATCCCCTTCCAAAAAGCCGGTTAGGCGTTTGGTGGGGAGGATGTCAATGATCATGCTTTTAACTGGAGTAAATCAGGAAGCACTGTTTGGCTGTGCACTGTATTGGCGACCTATGGCTCCTCTCCTCGTGCTCCGGGCGCCATGCTGGTGGCCCGTCAAGATGGCCGGCATGTGGGGTCGCTTTCTGGCGGTTGTGTTGAGGAAGACTTTTTAGGGCAGCTGCAGGCTGGAAGATTTTCTTCGGCCAACGAGATCATTCGCTATGGTGGCTATGTTCGCATTAAATGTTGATTAGCTCTGAAGCTAATCAACATTTAATGCGAACATAGCCCTTCTGATCAATCAGTAATGGAGGCATGTTGTCTGTCGTCTTGTTGAGGCCTAGAAGATTACGAACCAAGCTTGCCGGGCGATGACTCGACTTTGATTAACGTGCTTATATCTGAGCGATGGGCGGCGATCAGCGCCGCTGCCGCTCCTGCGCCAGAGTAACCCATCAAAACCACTGACTGGGCACGGCACGCTGTTTGAGCTGGTCGATTGCTTCATTTGTTAGCGGTTGACCCGGCAAAATATGGCATGCGCATAAGTAAGTCGGGGAATAATTTGAGGTTTGCTACTCGCATCGTTACATTGGGGTTTGTCGGAAATTTGGGCCATTTTGTGTAAAATTAGGAGTGGATCCGCTCAAACATTGACCATCTGTTGAATTGAATAGACAAGAGCACGGAAATCGAATGGCAAGCAACAACCGGTATCGAATCTCTTTCACCTCTGGCAGCCTTTATCATCGTGAATCGGTTCTTCTGGCCGGGCTTTTTCATGAGCTTGGCGACTGGGAATCTGTGCGGGTAGAAGGTGTAAAGCGCAACCTTCTCCAGGCAAGAACAGAAAGCACCGCCAAGCGGGTATGCCGTGAAACCGTTGCTCGCTTGAAAACGCTTAGCGAAGAAGAATTGGATTTCTTGACCGAGGGCAGCCCTCATGACCAAGCGCATATTTTATGGCTGGCGGTTTGCAGGCTTTACCAGTTCGTCGCCGATTTTGCCATGGAGGTTATAAGGGAGCGTTTCCTGTCGATGAAAATCGATCTGACCTATGAAGATTTTGATGCGTTTTTCAATAAAAAATCAGAGTGGCACGATGAACTTGATCAAGCGAGCCCGTCTACAAGGGATAAGTTACGCCAGGTGACCTTCAGGATGCTCCGGGAGGCCGAGCTGGTGATCAAAGGGAAAACGATCAATAGAGTCATTCTCAGCCCCAAGTTGGTAGGGCTCATTCGTCAGAACAATCCTGATGAATTTCTTTACTTTCCCGTTTTTGAATCCGATATCAAAGGGATGTCACTGTGAGTAAAGACATTGCCAGAATGCCGATGCAAGACCGGTTTCAGCATCTTTATAGCGTTATTTCAGGGCAGCGGTTCCTGAATAAACAAGGGCTCGGCAATGAAGTGCCATTTTTTATCTGCCCTTTTAGGATCGAAGAAGCGGTCGAAATGGAGCGCCTGCAAAGCCAATTGGTTAACCGCCTGGAACAAACGGGAATTAAGGTTCTCAGCATCAATCTATACGATCTCGCCGTAGAGCTTCTTAAAGAAAGAGAGTTATGGAGCCAGGTCATTGAGCTTGAACCGACGGTTTCAAAAGGCGAACTGACGGATCTGCTTCAAGGAGTTCTGGATCCCGAGGCGCACCTTGTGCCGGCGATCGCGAAGAAGTTACACGCTGTAGAGTTCGACGTGCTGTTTCTCTCGGGCGTAGGGGAGGTCTTTCCCTTTATCCGTTCTCACAATGTGCTCAATAACTTACAAAGTACGGCGAAAGACAAGCCAACGGTGATGTTTTTCCCGGGGACCTATACCCATTCGCTGGAAACGGGTTCCTCGCTGGACTTGTTTGGCAAGCTTCACGACGACAAGTACTACCGCGCGTTCAACATCTTTCATTACGAAGCCTGATCGGACGTAAAAATCGAGGCGCCTTTATTAAAGGAAGTGCAATGACACTGAAGAACATCTTTTTAAAACCGGTTGGCCGCCCGATCGAAGGTGTCATCAAAGCCGACGACGAGGCCAGCCTTCGCCTCGAAATTGACGAATACGTGCTGACGAACGAAGTTGAAAAGCGCCTTGAAGATTTTCTGGATGCCTACAACAACTACGAAGGTGCGAACGGTGTTTGGGTTTCCGGCTTCTTTGGGTCGGGTAAGTCGCATCTGCTTAAAATGCTGGCCCTATTACTTGAGAACCGGATGCTCGAAAGTCAGGAGATGGATGGCGCTTCAACCCTGGAACGTTTCCTTCCAAAATGCATCGACAACGAAATTCTCCGAGCTGGCTTGAAGAGGGCGGTCGCCATTCCCTCAAAGAGTATTTTGTTCAATATTGACCAGAAAGCCGACGTTATCAGCAAAACCCAAATCGATGCGCTGCTGGCGGTATTCGTCAAAGTCTTTGACGAGATGCGTGGTTATTACGGCAAACAAGGGCACATCGCCCAGTTCGAGCGTGACTTGGACAGCCGCGACTTTTACCAGCGGTTCAAAGCCGAATATGAAAACGTGGCCGGGCGGTCTTGGCAGAGAGGTCGTGAGCAGGCGATTTTGGAAGGGGCGAATATCGCCAAAGCTTACGCGGCGGTGACCGGAGTCGACCAACAGTCGGCAATGGGTATCCTTGATAAATACCGGAGCGATTACCGTGTCTCGATTGAAGATTTTGCGGACAACGTTAACGCGTATATCGAGAAGCAAGCGGCTGAAGGCGGGCACAAAGAATTTCGTCTGAACTTCTTTGTCGATGAGGTAGGCCAGTACATTGCCGACAACATCAAGCTGATGACCAACCTGCAGACCATTGCGGAAAGCCTGGCCACCAAGTGCCGGGGCCGCGCCTGGATTGTGGTCACCGCTCAGGAAGAAATGGAAAACGTCGTTGGTGAGCTGGGCAAGCAGCAGGGGAATGACTTCTCAAAAATTCAGGCGCGCTTTAACAACCGCATGAAACTGTCCAGTGCAGACGTGGCCGAAGTGATTCAGAAACGCCTGCTGACAAAGACCGAGGAGGGTGTTAATCAGCTATCGGATGTTTACCGCTCGCAGTCCAACAACTTCAAAACCCTTTTCGACTTTGCGGACGGTTCAGCCACCTACCGTAATTTTCGCGATCGGGACCACTTCATCCACAGCTACCCGTTTATTCCCTATCAATTCGCACTCTTTCAGTCGGCGATTCAGAATTTGTCGCAGCACAGTGCGTTTGAAGGCAAACACAGCTCGGTGGGTGAGCGTTCCATGCTGGGTGTGTTTCAGCAAGTTGCCATCCATATCGGCGATCACCAGGTAGGTCAGTTAGCGACTTTCGACCTTATGTTCGAAGGCATCCGGTCTGCACTGAAGTCACAAATACAACGCGCAATCATCCAGGCCGAAAATCACCTGGACGGCCCGTTCGCGATTCGATTGCTGAAAGCTTTGTTCCTGGTGAAATACGTCAAAGAGTTCAAACCAACCGTTCGCAACCTCTGTGTGCTCATGCTGGACGCATTCGATCAGGACCTGCCGGCACTTCGGAAGAAAATCGAAGAGGCACTCAGCCTGCTGGAACAGCAAACCTATATACAGCGCAACGGTGACCAGTACGAGTACCTGACCGACGAAGAGAAAGACGTCGAACAGGAAATCAAGAATGTGGAAGTCGAGTCATCCGACGTTGCAGATGAGCTTGAGAAGATCATCTTCGACTACGTCATCAAGCAGCGTAAGATCCGCTACGAAGCAGGCCCCTCCCAGAACCAGGGGCAGGACTATACCTATTCACGCAAGCTGGATGACCGGCTGCACGGGCGCGAATACGAACTGGGCATTAATGTGGTCAGTCCATTTCACGAGCATACTGACAACGAGCAAATGCTCCGCACCGCTTCAACCTATAAAGCCGATGAACTGTTCGTTCTGATGCCTTCTGATGAGCGTTTGGTGCGTGATCTGCTAATGCTCAAACGTACAGAAAAATACATTAAACAAAACATCTCGGTGACTCAACAAGAGTCTGTTAAGCGAATTCTGAACGACAAAGGCTTCCAGAATCGTGAACGTGAAGCCCGAATACGGCAGCAGGTTCAGTCGCTCCTCAGCAAGTCCAAGCTCCTGATTGGTGGCGCGGATGTAGAGGTGGCTAACGAAGACCCACAAACCCGCATTATTCGGGGTTTTCATGAGCTGATTGCCCGCGCTTATCCCAACCTTCGCATGCTGCGAGGTGTTTCCTACTCGGAAAACGATATAAGCAACTGCCTGAAGCGGGCAGAAGACGGTTTGTTTGGTAATGATGCGACCGCCCTGGCGGAGTCCGAACAGGAAGTGCTGGCCTTTATTCAGAGCAACAATCGTGGCGGTGTTCGCACCACCTTGAAGGGCCTGCTGGAAAAATTTGAGCGCAAGCCATATGGCTGGTACTACGCCGCTATTCTATGCACGTTGGCCAACCTGTGCGCACGCGGAAAGGTAGAGGTTCGTCTCGACGGTAACATCCTGGAAGATGCCGAACTCGAACGCGCGTTACGCAACACCCACGGGCACAACAACCTGGTTCTGGAACCGCAAATAGAGTTTACAGCGTCCCAGGTGCGGGCCCTCAAGGCGTTCTATGAAGACTTTTTCGACGGCCCGCCCCGAAGCAGCGAAGCCAAAGCCTTGGGCAAGGAAACTGGCGAGGCCTTTCAGGACATGTTCCATCAGCTTAACCCGCTGGCAGCACAGGCTGGCCAGTACCCGTTTCTCAGTGCCTTAAAGCCTGCTTTGGAAACATTGAAGGACGTTGCCAGCAAGCCTTACACCTGGCACCTGACCGAATTAAGTAAGCAGGAAGACCAGCTGCTTGATCTGAAAGAGGACGCCATAGACCCCATTCGAAAATTTATGAGTGGGTCACAGAAAGACATCTACAACCAGGCACGGTCACTGCTACAGACCCAAGAACCCAATTTCATCTATGTGCCCGGAGATGAGATCGAACAAATCCGCTCGATTCTCAACGATCCCAAGTGCTACAAAGGCGGCCGCATCCAGCAGCTCAAGGGGCAACTGGACAGCCTGAAAGAGCGCATTGATGAAAAGGTTAACCAAACTCGTTCCAGAGCGGCCGCATCCCTGAACACCATGCAAGAACGCATGCAGAGCATGGATGAATACCAGTCGCTGCCGGAACCCCGTCGGGCGGAACTGAACAGGCCTTTCCAGGATCTGAGCGAGCACATCGGCGGGCAACAGATCATCGCTGTCATCAACGACCGCCTGCGTTTTTTTGAAGAAGAGGGCTATCAGAAGGTTTTGGCCAGAATGGTGGACCTGGCCAACCAAAAATCCGCGCCTTCCCCAAACCCGGAACAATCCGCTAAGTCAGAGGGCGCCGACAAGCCACACCAGGTCAAGGAACCGCCCGCCGTGTACGTTCATTCACGCAACCTTCACGTTGCCTACGACAAAGCCTGGCTGGCCGATGAAAATGATGTAGACCGCTACTTGGCGTCCCTACGCGAAGCCTTGCTGCAAGAAATCCAGCAAGGCCGCAAGGTGCAAATTTAGAATGTGCAGATTTAGATTGTGCAAGCCAAAGGGGTGGCTATGAACGACGCAGAACGGATTTGCCTGCCACAAAGGCGCCGCCTGAAAATGGACGGCAGCCGGGAAGCTGTGCCTTTCTACCCCCACGAATTTGTGCAGCGCCAATCCAGCATTGGTGTCACCGACCCCTCCGCGCTGCCACTGGAAAACCTTGCGGTTGAAGATCTGGACCCAATTCAGCGTATCCGCATCCGGAATGCCATCAAGAAATACGGCGGCGACCAAAGCCTGCTTCCGCTGGCGGATGAAGAGCTGGATGGCGCTCTGGGGCTGACAGTGACGGTAAGCGGCAGGCGTCACCCGACAGTGGCGGGTTTACTGCTGCTGGGCAATGAGACGCAGCTGCGGCAACACTTGCCGTCCCATGAGGTGGCATTTCAAGTGCTGCGTGGCACCGATGTGCTGGTCAACGAGTTCTACCGCAAGCCACTGCTGGAGACCTTTGAAGAGGTCGAGCTGCTGTTCCGGGCTCGGGTGGAAGAAGAAGAAATCCAGATTGGCTTGTTCCGCGTGCCCATTCCCAATTTTGATCGGCGAGCTTTCCGCGAGGCCTTTGTAAACGCGCTTGTGCATCGCGATTACAGCGCTCTTGGCGCAGTTCACGTCAGGCTGGATGGCGATGGCCTGAGTATCAGCAACCCCGGCGGTTTTGTAGAAGGCGTCAACTTGGACAACCTGCTGGTAGCCGACCCCCGTTCCCGCAATCCGTTATTGGCCGACATCATCAAACGCATCGGCCTGGCCGAGCGCACCGGCCGGGGCATTGACCGGATCTTTGAAGGCATGCTCCGATATGGACGCACAGCCCCGGATTACTCTATGTCATCTGCTTATACTGTCGCCGTGCGCATGAGCGCTGCGGACGCAGACGCCGAATTTCTGCGCATGATCGTTCAACGCGAGGAACAAACCGGCACCGCCATGCCCATCGACAGTTTGATAATTCTGTCCCGGCTGCGTAATGAGCGGCGGTTGAGAACAACGGATTTGGCCAGATCCGTGCAAAAACCAGAAACTGTGGCTCGGGGCACCTTGGAGAAGCTGGTGGAAGCCGGGATGGTGGAAGCCCACAGCACCGGTAAAGGCCGCACTTACACCCTGAGCGTTAAGGTTTATCAGGGCGCTGGCGAGAAGGCAGCCTATGTCCGTCAGGCGGGGTTTGAACCCATTCAGCAGGAACAGATGGTGCTGAACTTTATCGATACCCACGGCAGTATAAAACGAGCGGATGTGATTGAGCTGTGTCATATCAGCCCTGACCAGGCTTACAAGCTATTAGCGAAGCTGAAGAAAAAAGACCTGATTAAGCAGGCTGGCGAGCGCAAAGGGGCCATTTACGAGCGCCCGCGTTAATTTATGCGCTCAGCGCATATATATGCGCCTCTTTATGCGCCAGCGTAAATAACCCCCTCCATTACAATGAATCAGCGCCAAGGTAAGCATTAATGGAAACCGCAAAACTCAAAAAATTCGCCCAGTTCGCCCGTCGCAGCCTGATTGAACAGGTCAGCGCCAAGCTTAAGCTGGTGCTGGCGGAGGAAAACCCAGCCCGGCGGGAACGCCCACAGGTCATTAAAAAGCTGGAAAATGCGGTTGCGGAGCAGGGCAGGGAACAAGTCATCGAGCGGGTGGCCTATATTTGGTTCAACCGATTCTGCGCTCTGCGCTTTATGGATGTGAACCGCTATAACCGGCTTGGCATCGTTTCACCCGCAGAGGGGCAGTTTCAGCCCGAGATTTTGGCCGACGCCAAGATGGGCCAGATTGATGAAGAGATGGTAGCAGAAGCGACCCGACGGCGAATTTTCGCTTTGCTGGATGGCAAAACACCCAGCCAGGACCCGCAAGGTGAGGCCTATCGCCTGCTGGTGGTAGCCGCCTGTAACCACTGGCACAGCGCCATGCCGTTTCTGTTTGAGCGCATCGACGACTACACCGAGCTGTTGATGCCGGGCGACCTACTTTCGGGCAACTCTATTCTCGCCTATACCCGCGAGGCCATGACACCAGACGCCTGTGAAGATGTCGAGGTGATCGGTTGGCTTTACCAGTTCTACATCTCTGAGAAGAAAGATAAGGTCTTTGAAGGACTGAAGAAGAACCAGAAAATCACACCGGCCAACATCCCCGCCGCCACCCAGCTTTTTACACCGCACTGGATTGTGCGCTACTTGGTAGAGAACTCTCTGGGTCGCCTTTGGATGCTCAACCGGCCAAATTCTGAGCTGGTCAAGCAGATGGATTATTACATTAAGCCAGCGCCTGCGGCGGATGGTAGAGAGGAACCGGAAACCGACTTCCTGCGCATCAACAAACCGGAAGAGATCAAAATCTGCGATCCAGCCTGCGGCTCCGGCCACATGCTGACCTATGCTTTTGATTTGCTTTATGCCATCTACGAAGAAGAAGGGTACGAGCCCGCTGATATCCCGGCCAAGATCCTGATTTATAATCTATTCGGTATCGAGATCGACGAGCGTGCCGGGGCGTTGGCCGCTTTTGCGCTGACTATGAAGGCGCGAGCTAAGCAGCGTCGCTTTTTCCGCAATCCGGTACAACCCCAAATCTGCGTGCTGGAAAACGTTCACTTTGATGAAGGTGAACTCGACGAGTATATGGCTGTAATCGGGCGTGATCTGTTCACCGACGAGCTGCGCGATACGCTGTTGCAGTTCGAACAGGCTAAAAACTTCGGCTCGCTTATAGTGCCGAAACTGCGCGACCCGGTAGAGGCGTTGCGGGCGGTCGCAGCACGGGACGTTGCGAACGATCTGCTGCTAAAGGACTTGCATGAGCGGGTTGTCGCCGTGCTGCGCATGGCCGAGGCCCTCGCCCCCAAATACCACGTGGTGGTGGCCAATCCACCGTATATGGGCAGTAAGAGCATGGGTGATGCCCTTAATATTTACACCAAAGAAAACTATGAAAGATCGTGGGGAGACTTGTTTGCTGCGTTCATGGAGGTCGGGCTGCGCCTTGCTTTAACGCAAGGTTCTGTAGCAATGATAAATATGCAGTCGTGGATGTTCCTCTCCTCATTTCAAGGCTTGCGTGAGCGGCTACTTTCTCATTGTTACTTTCCCTCGGTACTCCATCTTGGAACACGCGCATTCGACACAATTAGTGGCGAAGTTGTATCGACGGTCGCCTTTGTAATCGAGAAGAGCGGACAGAAGGGGCGTCAGTCAATCTTTTTTCGCTTAACTGAAGAACAAGGGGAAGCCGCAAAATCAAACCTCCTCCTGCAGGCAATAAATAGTGGTAAAGGCGAAATCTTTTATCCTGTGGACGCTTCCGTCTTTGAGGACCTGCCGGGCACACAGTTTGCGTACTGGGCCTCAAAAACAGTCCGAAGATCTTTCAAGGAAGGAAAGCTTTCAGACCATGTTGATGTGATTCAAGGCATCATTACTGGGAACAATGACCGCTTCATAAGGTCATGGTATGAAATATCCCATGACTTTATTGATTTCACACCACATCAAGGGCGCGACATAAACAAACACTGGCTGCCATACCTCAAAGGTGGAGAAAACCGAAAGTGGGGTGGCGGCCACAGTGAAGTCGTGGATTGGAGGAAGGACGGTACAGATTTAGTTCGAGCGCGCACTCAAAACTCCGCGCTATATTTCAAAAAATGTATCACATGGTCGCGTTTATCCACGAGCGGTTTTTTCTGTCAGTTGGCTGGTGAAGGCTTTCTTTGGGATGTTAATGGGTCAATTGCAGTCCCTAAGGACGACAGAAATGCACTTCCGCTATTGGGCTTACTTGTTTCCAAAGTGTCCGGCGTAATACTTGACATACTTGCGCCAACGATGAGCAAAAATATTGAAAGTATCAGCGCAATACCAGTGCTTGGCAGCGTTTTGAGCGGAAGCCACAATACGCTCGAAGACATCGTGGTCATTGCCAACAAAGATTGGGACGCTTATGAAACCTCCTGGGATTTTACCACGTTCCCGCTGCTCCAATCTGATCACCGAGCTGAGACCCTGGAGGGTAGCTATTCGAGCCTGCAGGCCCACTGGCAGTGCCTGACCGACGAGATGCAGCGGCTGGAGGAAGAGAACAACCGCATCTTTATCGATGCTTACGGCCTGCAAGACGAACTGACGCCTGAAGTACCGCTGGAAGAGATCACGCTCACCTGTAATCCAGCCTATCGCTATGGCGGAAAAGCCTCGGTCGCCGACCGCGAGACCCGCCTGCGCGCCGATACCGTGGCCGAGTTCCTGGCCTACGCCGTGGGCTGCATGTTTGGCCGCTATGCGTTGGACAAGCCGGGGCTGATCCTGGCCAATCAAGGCGATACCATCGAGAACTACCTGAAACAAATCCCGGAGCCCAGTTTCCCGGCGGATGACGACAACGTCATCCCTATGCTCGACGGGGACTGGTTCACCGACGACATCGCCGAGCGCTTCCGCGAGTTTCTCCGAGTCACCTTCGGTGAGGAGCACTATGAGGAGAACCTCCGCTTTGTCGAGCAGGCGCTGGGCAAGGACATCCGCAAATACTTTCTGAAGGACTTCTACAATGACCATGTGCGGCGCTACAAAAAACGCCCCATTTACTGGCTGTTCTCGTCGCCCAAGGGATCCTTTAATGCGTTGATTTATATGCACCGCTACCGCCCCGATACGGTCAGCGTGGTGCTCAACGATTACCTGCGGGAGTTCCGCACCAAACTGATGTCTCGCCGGGATCACCTTGAAGCGGTCAGCATCAGCGCCAGTGCCTCTTCGGGGGAGAAGACAAAAGCGATAAAAGACATCGAAAAAATCAGCAAGATCATTGTTGAGCTGGGTGACTACGAGCGTGACGTGCTGTATCCGCTGGCTACCAGGCAGGTGGAAATCGATCTGGATGACGGTGTGAAAGTGAATTACCCGAAGTTTGGCGACGCCCTGAAGAAAATAACCGGCCTGTCCGGCTAGGAGCACAACGATGCATATCAACAACCTTACTTTGCAACGATTCCGCGGTGCACAGGATCTATCGCTCGACCTGAGCGAAAAGTTAAACGTCTTTGTCGGAATGAATGGCGCGGGTAAATCGAGCATTCTGGATGCGTCGGCCATTTTGTTTTCCTGGCTGGCCAACCGAATTAAGCACTCTGGCGCCTCGGGTAGGCCAATTGCTGAAGATGACATCAAGAATGGCGAGTCTTCAGCCAATCTGAAAATTCAGCTCTGTGAACAGGGCTCCTACTTTGGGTGGAACCTGGCCAAGGTCCGCAAGGGGTACAGTAAAAAAGATCTGGCTTCCGTGTTGATTTCTGCCTCTGAAGCCGCGAAACGGATACAAGGGGCAATAACCGAAAATGTGGGTGACGTTAATATCCCGCTGTTTGCTTATTACCCTGTTAACCGCGCTGTACTCGACATTCCTTTGCGTATCCGCGAAAAGCACCAATTCGAACTGCTGTCTGCCTATGAGGAGTCGCTGACCAGCGGCGCAAACTTCCGCACGTTCTTTGAATGGTTTCGAGAAAGAGAAGACCTTGAGAACGAACATCGTAAATACAGGGATGATCTCATAAAGCCTGACGATTTCCAGTTTCCAGACCCTCAGCTTGCAGCTGTAAGGCGGGCTTTGGAAATCTTTATGCCGGATTTCACGGAGTTGACCGTTAGGCGCAACCCGCTGCGAATGGAAGTCCTGAAAAATGGGCAGCGGCTGACAGTGAATCAGTTGTCGGACGGTGAAAAGTGTCTGATGGCGATGGTTGGTGATTTGGCTCGGCGCCTGGCCATCGCTAACCCGCGAAGAGCAGATCCGCTCCAAGGGGATGGCATCGTTATGATCGACGAGATTGACTTGCACCTGCACCCTAAGTGGCAGCGGTTAGTGGTGCCTAGGCTTATGGAGGTGTTTCAAAACTGTCAGTTTCTGATATCCACTCATTCACCGCATGTGATTACCCATGTGCGTCCTGAGAACCTGTTCCTGCTCAGTATGACCGATGAGGGCAAGCTGGACGCCATCCGCCCCGTGGAATCTTACGGAAAGACTGTTGACCGCGTGCTTGAGGATTTGATGGGGCTTCAAACAACTCGGCCCAACCAGGTGGAAAGTGACATTCGGGGCATCTACACGCAGATTAGCGAGGGTCATCTTGAAGCCGCCAAGAGTTCTATCACAACGCTGGAACAGGAGATCGGTGAAGATCCTGAATTGGTCAAAGCGAAGGTGCTGATCAGGCGCAAGGAGCTGATTGGCAGATGAAATATGTGATCAAAAACAAAGAGCCGGTGCCATTTGCTAAATGGAAGGCGCTGGCTAATGACGAATGGCAGCCAACTTACAACGATTTGAGTGGCGAAACCAAGGCGTTTGTCAAAACCTCATTGATGCAAGAGCAAGGTTTTCTCTGCTGCTACTGTGAACGACGGTTAACGGAGAATGACTCTCACATCGAGCACCTCCAGCCCCAACGCGACCCGGCAGTCGATCCGCTGGACTACCGCAATCTTCTCTGCTCCTGCCAGAACCAGATCAAGAAGGGGGACCCCCGCCATTGCGGCAATTTGAAGGCTGACTGGTATGACCCTGCGTTATTGGTTTCGCCCTTAAACTCAGACTGCGAAGGTCGATTTACGTTTGCGGGCGACGGTTTCATCACCCCCGCCGAGGCGCATGATGCTGCCGCGAGGGAAACCATTGTCAGGCTCGGCCTGGATAGTCCAAAGCTGAATGATCTGCGCGCCAACGCTATCGAGCCCTTTTTGGATGAGAGCTTGACTATGGATCAGTTGAGCCAGTTTGTTGATGGTTATTTAGGCACGGGGCCAGAGGACCGCTTCGGCGAGTTCTGGACTACGATTAGGGCCCTATTTGGAGACTTTGTCGCCGCATGAGCAATCGAATCTCACAAGCTCTGACAAAACTGTTCGACCGCCACCGCATTGTGTTCTGGTACGACACCAAGCACGAGCTGCGCAACGATTTTGAGTCGGTGTCACTTCCGGATGTAGAGAAACTGGAAATCGCCAACAATGAGTACGGGCTGAAATACCGCGTCCTGCGCGAAGCGCCAACGCAGAAGTTTCTGCTGTACAAAGAAGGGCCGCAGCCAGCGGAACTGGATAATTGGCTGCTGGACGTGCAGTTGGCACACGGTGAGTTTCGTACCGATCAGGTGGCTATCTGGCTGTCTGAGTTGGAGTTGGGGTTGGAGTTTGCCGAGATTGCGCAGGCTCACGCTGAATTCTTCCAAGCCGAGAAACGCAAAGACGCCCTGAAAAAGTGGCTGAAACCCGACGATACCGCTGGCCAGTTGCGGCTGAAAATGCTGGCCGTGTGTGCGGGTAGCGAACCCCGTATGGACTCGGTGGTGGAGACTTTGCTTCAGCAGTTGGCCGATGACAGGGTTGAGGGCATACGGCTGATTGAACGCTGCGGGTTGGACACCTTCCTCTGGGAGCAACTCACGCGCTTTTATGGCTACGAATCCAGTGAGCCGAGCCTCCGAGATTTCGTTATCGCGTTATTTAAATCCTGCTATGCCATGAGTACCGATGGCGAGTTCAACATGACCGGCGATGCTTTAGTGTTTCTTAAGCGCTGGAAGGACAGCCGTCAGTTCGAGTCAGGGTTCGAAGCCTTATCTGCTGAGTGTGCCGATGTGCTTGGCATTGAGCAGGATTTGGGCAAGCGGGATTTCCGGGACCTGATTGAATTGGATTACTTCCGCCTGATCGACCAGAAGATTATCAGTGACCTGGTGCGAGCCGTGGTTGGGCGCACGGTGACCAGTGGTGATGTGGCCCTCTGGGTGCGTCAGCGGCGCCAGGGGCATTGGTACGATGAATTCCGTGATCTTTATGAGGCCATCGAGTTTGGCGCCCGCTTTATCCAGATGCTGGGCGAGGCCAAGCTCACTATGGAAAGCTTGGCCGATGGCGTGCAGCGATACAGCCGCGTCTGGTTTCAGCTCGACCAACTCTATCGCAAGTTTACCTACCATGTGCGAGTGTCCGGCCAGCCATCACTGATGGAGGAGCTGAGTGAGCAGATGGAAAATCTGTACTCCAACAGTTATCTGCTGAAGCTTGGGGACGCATTCCAGATTCATGTGGATTCGAGTGCCCGCTGGGAAGCGTATCCGGTCGTTCAGCAAAACACCTTTTTTGAGCACTGGGTACGCCCATTCCTGCGCAAAGACAAACGGGTGTGTGTGATTATTTCCGACGCCATGCGTTATGAGATCGGGGACGAGTTACTGAGCCTTATCCGTCAGGAGGACCGCTACAGCGCCGAGCTTGAGCCTGCACTCTCCATGCTGCCCAGTTACACCCAGCTCGGTATGGCCGCTCTGCTGCCCAATAAAACCCTGGCCATCGCCGACAATGACACCGGCACGGTGCTGGTGGACGGCCAGAGTTCCCAGGGCACTGTCAACCGTACCAAAACTCTGCAGGCGGCCCTGGAAGGACGTGGTCAGGCCATCCGGGCCGATGAGTTTATGCAGCTCAACCGCGATGACAGCCGGGACATGTTGAAAGGCAACGATGTGCTGTACATCTATCACAATCGCATTGACCACACTGGCGACAAGATGCATTCGGAAGGGCAGGCCTTTGAGGCGGCACAACAGACCCTGGATGACCTGATTCGCCTGATCAAGAAGCTGACGGCAGCCAATGCCAATAACCTGCTGGTGACCGCCGATCACGGCTTTATCTATCAGAACCGCGAACTGGATGAGAGCGATTTCCTCAGTGTGCCCGCCAACGGCGACACTATTCTCTACCGCGACCGACGTTTCGTATTGGGGAAGGGTTTGGCATCCTCTCCCGCGTTCCATCACTTCTCGTCTGAGCAGCTTGGTCTGGACGGGGACATGGAGGTGCAGGTTCCCAAATCCATCAACCGGTTGCGCTTGAAGGGTTCTGGCAGTCGCTTTGTGCATGGCGGTGCGTCGTTACAGGAGGTGGTGATACCGGTGCTGAAGGTGAACAAGAAACGCCAGAGCGATGTCAGCGCCGTTGAGGTGGATATCCTGCGCGGGGCTAGCTCGGTGATTACCTCTGGCCAACTTGCGGTTACCCTGTATCAGTCTGGGCCGGTAACGGAAAAAATTCAACCGCGCTTGCTGCGTGCTGGCATCTACACCGAGGCTGGAGAGCTGATTTCCGACAGCCACGAGCTGGTGTTTGATTTGACCTCAGAGAACCCCCGTGAGCGTGAGCTGCAGGTGCGATTTTTGCTGTCCCGCAAGGCGGATGAAGCGAATGGCCAGGAAGTGTCCTTGCGGCTTGACGAGCAGCATGCCGGTACGTCTCATTACAAAGAATACAAGTCGCTCAGGTATATGATGCGGCGTTCCTTTACCAGCGATTTTGATTTTTGAGGGAGCAGGCAGATGGATAATTTTTACTCTGCCGCTCTAAATAACGAAACACCAGAGGAAACATTGTGAGCGCACTGGATGCCAAAATTAACCAACATTTCCCTGGCGTGGTTGTTCGCAAGGATTTGGTGAAGGCGGTGAAGGGCAACGCTATTGTTCCCTCGTATGTGTTGGAATACTTGTTGGGGCAATACTGTGCCACTGATGATGAGGCAACGATTGAAACCGGGATCAGTACGGTTAAGGAAATTCTGGCCAAGCACTATGTTCATCGCAATGAGGCCGGCCTGATTCGCTCCAATATCAAAGAGAAGGGGCGCTACAAAGTCATCGATAAGGTGACTGTGTCACTGAACGATAGCCGAGATGTGTATGAGGCTGAGTTCGAAAACCTTGGTATCAAAAAGGTGCTGGTTGATTCGGGCACGATCAAGAAGCACCCGAAGCTTTTGGTGGGTGGGGTTTGGTGCATTTGTGATATTGAGTACGATTTTAGTGAGGATGGCAAATCCACCCCGTGGGTTCTCCTATCCTTAAAACCGATCCAGCTTTCGAGTCTTGATTACGACGCTTACCTGGAAGGGCGCAAGCAGTTCACTACCAGTGAGTGGATTGATGTACTAATGCAAAGCATCGGGCTGAACCCCGACGCGTTCGGTCGCCGTAGCAAACTGATTCAATTGGTGCGCCTTATTCCTTTCTGCGAACGAAATTACAACTTGATTGAGTTGGGGCCAAAGGGAACGGGTAAATCTCACGTGTACTCTGAATTTTCACCCCACGGAACTCTGGTCTCCGGGGGAGAAGCTACCCTGGCAAAACTGTTCATCAATAACACCACGGGCAAAATTGGGCTGGTTGGTTATTGGGATGTGGTTGCTATGGATGAGTTTGCTGGCAGTGGCAAAAAACCTGATATAAAGCTCATTGATACGCTGAAGAATTACATGGCCAACAAATCCTTTAACCGCGGTACTGGCCCGCAGGGTGCAGAGGCGTCCATGGTCTTCATTGGTAACACCTCACACAATGTCCCGTACATGCTCAAACACGAGCATCTGTTCATGGATTTGCCAGAAACCTATAGAAACAGTGACGGCCAAGCCATTCTGGATCGCCTTCACTGCTTTTTGCCAGGCTGGGAAATGGACAATCTCCGCAATGATATGTTTTCAACCGGTTTTGGCTTTGTTGTGGACTATCTTGCTGAGGTACTTCGGTCCCTGCGCAGCTATGATTTTTCCGACCGCTATCAGGACCGCTTCACTCTTTCGTCAGATATTTCGACCCGTGACCGGGATGGTATCAACAAGACCTTTTCTGGCCTGATGAAGATCCTGTTCCCGCATGGCGGGGAGACTAGGGATGAAATCGAGGAAATACTGCGTTTTTCAATGGAAGGCCGCAAGCGCGTCAAAGATCAATTGATGCGCGTGGACTCAACCTACGCCACGGTTAACTTTTCTTATCAAAACGCCGGTGGTGAGAATCAGCAGGTGACGACGCTGGAAGAGGAAGAGTACCCGGCCTACTATCACAAAATGATGAGTGATGCGGATGACGCAAAAGGTGTTGACCTAGCGGCTCCAGAGGGTTTTGCCGCAGTTAAGCCGCAGCCTGTCGCCAGTGCCCCCCAGGCCATTTTGGAAGAGAAGCACATTACTTTTCAAGAGAACCAAAAAGGTGTGTCGTATGAGCTTCTGTTCGGCCCTTACCTGAAAGATGCCACGAAAATCACCATTACAGACCCGTACATTCGACTGTTCTATCAGATCCGAAATCTGATGGAATTGTTAGAGCTGATCGTCAAAACCAAGGCTGAAGAAGACGAAATATCGGTTCATCTAGTCACCAGTCGCGACGAATTCAAAGGTGAATTGCAAGACGATAGTTTTGAGAAGATGCGGAGTTCTGCTGATACCGTCGGCATCAACTTCACCTGGGAATTCGATGAAACTGGCACAATTCACGCCCGCCACATTGTTACTGACACCGGATGGAAGATATCTCTTGATAGGGGATTGGACATTTTCCAACACTACGAAATGAACGATGTATTTGCGTTTGCTAATCGTCTACAAAAATACCGATCGTCAAAGGCGTTTGAGGCAACTTTTATCCGGCATCATGATAAATAGTGACGTGTTGTCACGGCCTACTCGTCCCGAGACTAGCGACAGGTACTGTATGGGCGGGCTAAGACGCCAAGACTTGGGTTTGTTACTAAAGTTCGTTTCGCTGCAAAAAGAGGCGTATAAGGCCATGCCAGGGCAAGAGTCAGTGGCTGATAAGTATCTGATTTATAAGAATTAATGGTGCCCTCGGCAGGACTCGAAACAGTAATCTTAGTAATTGAAAACGTTGAATTTAAATTATCGTTATTGACACTAGTACCCGCAATAGTACCCACAAAAAAATTTCCTTCTTTGCTCGTGAAAACATGCGAATGAGTGCTGTCAGGCTAAAACTCATAGATATAAAACCACCATGTGCTTGAACGCATTCCGGGTAGTCGGGATACTTGCGTAAAATTTTACGTTGTTAAGGAGTAGTAGCTTGGATGCTGTCGCACCCGCTGAAGAAGTAGAAAGTTTCATCAACAAGTGGAAGGATAACAGCGGCAGTGAACGCTCCAACTTCCAAACTTTCATTGGTGACCTCTGCACCCTGCTGAAGCTCCCCGATCCTGATCCAGGCAAAGGCGACACCAGCAAGAATGCGTATGTATTTGAGCGGTTTATTCCATCCCAACGGGTCGATGGTAGTACTGAGAGCCGATATATAGACCTCTACCGTCGGGATTGCTTCGTACTGGAAGGCAAGCAGACAAGCAAAGAACTGGCGACTCGGAGCCACCAGAACGCTATCAATGCAGCCGTTGCACAAGCTGAGCGTTACGTTCGGGGGCTTCCCATCGAGGAAGTTGAGCACGGCAGACCGCCTTTCATCGTAGTGGTAGATGTTGGCAACGCAATTTACACCTACTCAGAGTTCTCGCGCACCGGCGGCAACTACGTGGCCTTTCCTGATCCCCGCCGTCACGAAATCCGCCTGGAAGACCTCAAAGATCCAGAAGTACAGGATCGGCTTCGCCGCTTGTGGCTTGACCCCGACAGCCTAGACCCCAGCAAACATTCTGCGCGGGTAACCAGAGAAGTCAGTAACAAGCTGGCCCAGCTTGCCAAATCCCTGGAACACAGCGGTTACGACGTTGAACGAGTCGCCAGTTTTCTTAAGCGATGCTTGTTCACAATGTTTGCCGAGGATGTTGAGCTACTGCCCAAATCGTCTTTCCATGACTTGCTGGTGGACATCAAAGATCGCAACCCTGATATGTTCTCCCATGCCGTGAAGGCACTCTGGGAAACCATGAATACCGGCGGATACAGTGAACGGCTAATGCAAACCGTTAGACGCTTCAACGGCGGCCTTTTCAAAGGTATCGACCCCATTGCATTAAACGCCAACCAAATCCAAATGCTGATTGACGCGGCAAAAGCTGACTGGCGATTTGTGGAACCAGCCATTTTTGGCACCTTGCTGGAGCGGGCTCTTGATCCCCGAGAGCGGCACAAGCTTGGCGCCCACTACACTCCCCGAGCTTACGTGGAACGGCTGGTTATGCCGACTCTCATTCAACCACTACGGGAACGCTGGGGTGACGTTCGAGCCGCTGCCGAAACGCTACTACGCCAAGATAAGAAAGGCACCAATGACAAAGCGTTGGCAGAGGTGCGCGCGTTTCATTACCAACTCTGCCAAGTTCGGGTGCTTGACCCAGCTTGCGGCAGCGCGAATTTTTTATATGTGGCTTTAGAACACATGAAAAGGCTGGAAGGGGAAGTCCTCGCCTTTATATCCGAACTGACTCGAGGCCAGGGTGTTCTGGAAAGTGAAGGTCTTACCGTCGACCCGCATCAATTCCTCGGCCTGGAGGTGAACCCCCGAGCGGCTGCCATTGCCGAACTGGTTCTTTGGATTGGTTACCTGCAATGGCATTATCGCCTTAACGACCGCCTGGACCTTCCCGAGCCAATACTGCGGGATTTTAAGAACATTCAGTGCAGGGATGCGTTGATTGAATACGATAGCCGGGAGCCCGAAGTTGGCGAAGGTGGCGCCCCAGTGACAATCTGGGACGGTATCGGCGTGAAGGTGAGTCCTGTCACTGGGGAACTGATACCAGATGAGGCAAGCAGAGCTATTGTTTACCGCTACAACAACCCGCGACTAGCTGAGTGGCCGGAGGCCGACTATATCGTGGGCAATCCGCCTTTCATTGGCGCTTCGACCATGCGCCGTGCTTTGGGCGATGGCTATGTTGATGCTGTGCGTAAAGTGTTCAAAGGGGTGGTGCCAGACTCCGCTGACTTTGTTATGTACTGGTGGCATACCGCCGCTGAAAAAGTGCGACACGGCCAAGCCCTGCGCTTTGGTTTCATCACTACCAACAGCTTGAGGCAAACATTTAACCGGCGTGTCATTACTCCTCATTTGGCAGATCTCAAGAAACCGCTTTCATTGATACTGGCTGTTCCAGACCACCCTTGGGTAGACGTGAATGACGGCGCAGCGGTTCGCATTGCCATGACGGTAGGGGTCGCTGGTGAACACACCGGACAACTGCGCCAGGTCATCAAAGAGGTCTCAAGCGAAGATAGAGAAGCCCGCGAAGTGCAGCTCAGCCAGCGCATCGGCAAGATTTTTGCTGACCTTACCATCGGTGCCGATGTAGCGAGCGCCAAAGCTCTTAGAGCAAATTCAGAGCTTACAAGTCGGGGGGTTATGCTGTTTGGCTCTGGCTTTATCGTAACGCCGGAAGAAGCCGCCGAGCTGAGTATGGGCGAAGTAGAAGGCTTCGGGGAAGTGATACGCGAGTACCG
Source organism: Marinobacter gelidimuriae (assembly GCF_000372805.1). GTDB lineage: Bacteria > Pseudomonadota > Gammaproteobacteria > Pseudomonadales > Oleiphilaceae > Marinobacter > Marinobacter gelidimuriae. The sequence goes on from NZ_KB889896.1 coordinate 20,068, forward strand.
TAATGGGCGCGATCTTGCCCAGAAGCCTCGTGGTGTGAAGGTGATTGACTTATTTGGCTTCCAGGCCGAAGAAGTGCGAGACCGTTATCCATCGCTCTACCAGAGGGTGCGGGAGCGGGTAAAGCCGGAGCGTGACCAAAATAAAGATAAAGCTATCCGAGAAAACTGGTGGTTACATGGCCGTCCCCGTCCGGAGTGGCGTTCTTATGTCCATGACCTGCCTTGTTATATCGCCACTGTCGAAACAACTAAACACCGATTATTTACCGTTTTGAGCAAGGATATTCTTCCCGACAATATGTTGGTTAACATCGCCGTGAATAGCTCGGAAATTCTCGGTGTACTATCAAGTCGCGCACATACCTTATGGGCACTTTCGGCTGGAGGGACACTCGAAGACCGCCCTCGCTATAACAAAACCCGTTGCTTTGAAACTTTTTCCTTCCCTGTTCTAACCGATGACCAGGCCGTAAAAATCAGTGAGCTGGCGGAGCGTATCGACAGTCATCGAAAACAGCAACAGGCGAAACACCCTGCTCTGACGCTGACCGGAATTTACAACGTGCTAGAAAAGCTACGTGCCAGTAACCAACTGACTGACAAGGAACAGACCATTAACCAGCAGGGGTTGGTTAGCACGCTTTTAGAAGACCATGACAAACTAGACCGTGCAGTGTTTAAAGCCTATGGCTGGCCCGATTTGGCTGAGAAGCTGGTTGGGCGACCGGGCGCGACTACACCATTACCTGAAAAGACTAATGAGCAGGCCGAGGCCGAACAAGAATTATTGATGCGACTTGTGGAGCTAAACAAGCAGCGAGCTCAAGAGGAAGTTCAAGGAATTGTCCGTTGGCTTCGGCCTGAATACCAAGCACCGGATGCCATTCAGGAAGAGATTGATGTTGCGCCCACGGAAATCGCGGCAAAGCCACAAGTTGTGACAAACACCGGCAAAGCCACCTTTCCAAAAGCTATACCGGAGCAATTACGGACGCTCAGAGAGGCGTTGGCAGAGCGTTCGCACACAACGGACAGCTTGGCCGCACTTTTCAAACGCAAACCTGTAAAATCTGTGGAGGAGGGACTGCAATCACTAGTTGCAGTGGGTGTCGCTGAATATGAGGCAGGCACCGGCATCTGGCACACGATTTAACTACTTACGCACTCGAATCGGGATCTGACAATCGCTTTATGAGGCACATAAAACCGTAAACTTAAAAAGCATCCTCACCTGATTGAACGGAGGCTTCCCTTGAGGCTATCCCGAGTGTGTGAGGTTAAACCCGAATTCAGGGTGTAGAGAAAAGGCCGACGGCAAGGGTCGATGTATCGCGCCAGCAAAAGGAGCCAATAATGTCGGAGCCAAAATATTTAACATTGCCAGAACTCTATCCTGGCTCAAGCCAGCGCGAGACAGCGCCACAGGTATCTCAAGACACTACGCCGGCGGACAGGGAGCTGTTCACGCAATCTGAGCTGTTTATGATAGCTAGAATCAGATCAGACAGGCGATTCAGGAATAAAGCTTGGTACGTGAGAGCTTGGCGTTCTTTTCGTCGAAAGACCGCCAGCGGGTAAACTCTCAGGCGTTGCGGCTCTGCGTCCCTGTGCTGGCCAGGCCATGGGAGTACCTTTTGATTTGGCGCGTAGGCTCCAGCTTACAGGCGGCGTAGGTAATGGCTTACAAGGTTGTCAGCGATAACGTACAGGCTGTGTAGGCGGTGGCTTACAGGGCTTGTAGGCAGTCGCTTACAGGTGGCGTAGGCGCTGGCTTACGCGGTCGCACACATTCAAAGATCTACAGCCCCCACGGTCTTGCCAGTGCCTCTGGCTGCATTGCCTGTTAAAACGTACAGGGTTTTGATTGCGCCTTGCTGGCGGGCTCTCTGGGGCGTCCTGCCTGATTCGGTGCGGCTTATTCGTTTCAGGTTTTATCAGGTTTTGGCGGAAACGAATGTTAGGTTTTGTTATGTTTTGGCGAAAACAAATGTCAGGTTTTATGAGGTTCAAACCTTAACAATTATGAACATGCCTGCCCTTGGATAAGCGGCATCATCAGCCCTGAACCTTGCCGCCATTTGCCATATTCCATCGGGCAAAATACTAACATTTACTAACAGGGTTCCACCTGAGCAAACCTGGCTTCCTGAATGTATAGTTTTGTAAAGTTCTGTGACTGCCACTTGCTCGCGTTTGAAACGCGGTCAAACCTGTAATTGATGAAGCTATTGCACCTACGCGCTGGCTGGCTGGCTGGCTGGCTGGAATGCTGCCCGATAACATCAAGATTGCATCAAGGATTCACTAAAAGATGACGCGGATCTGCGTCTTCACCAAAGCGCACGTGGGCTGGAATGCTGACCATCACTGCATCCGCGATGCCTTGGGCCGTCCACCAGATGATGGGCATACTCACGGTACGGCGGGTGGCGCTGCCCGATTCCCTACTTTTCCCTACCCACAGAGGCACCTTCTTGTTGCGCTCACGTGCAAGAGGGCTGGCCAATCTTTGATTTTTTAAGGTTCTCGGCCCCAGGCATCATCCACTCGCCCACGCGCGTATTGCGCAGAAAACTGCACCCAACGTGCAGGGTGTTGTGGGGGCTGAGGGTTAGATACCCTCGGCTACCCGATTAGGGGTTTTCATCTATTAAGCGCCATGAAACCATACATAAAGAATGGCAATGTAACCACGATTGTTATGGTAAGAAGCCCGATAAACTTTAATAGCCATTTGCTTTTTCCCTTAGCACAACGCCAGAGAACAACTACAACGAATATAAAATACGGATTAGTGATAGCGGAATAAATTGCTAGTTTCGAGTATGGAGCTTGACCCAGTTTCGCAGCTACAAATGCAAAGAATATTACGACTAAGCTCCCTGCCATTGAAATAACCCAGAATGCAGATTTAAGTGATTTTGACCCTTTCCAGTATTGTTTGAGTGAATCTTCTGTTTGAATATTAGAGTATGGCTCAGGTCTCTCAGGAATATCAATATTTGACTTTTTCATTACGGATTCGATAGCTGAATACGCAGTTTCAGTCAAATTACCGGACTGATGGAGAGCTACTAATTCATCGGGTTGCTTTTGTGAATACAGCTCGATAAGAGATTTTTCAGAGATTTCCATTTTTACCCCTAACGTAAAAGTAAGGGGCTGCGCGCTTTTGCGCAGTCCCGCTTGACTGCCGGGTTAGGCTAATGACGCGCAAACATGGGTATGAGAATGGCGGCGAGAATGCCAATGACCGGCAACCCACCAAACACCCAAATAACCCAGGTTTGAACACCTCCCTTGTAGCGAAGATATTCCAGTAGTTTAGGTTCATCTTTCACGGTGAGTTGTGCAGCAGCAATCTTTTTCTTGATGTTGTTGTGATACAGCGAATCGGCATAAATCGCGAACGCGATCCACGGCACAAATAATACGATGGCAGAGAGTCCCGGAGAGCCAGCCTTCTCGAATATATTCGACAAGAATATGATGCCCAAGAATGCGAAAAACCATCCGAACATTTTTCGATAGAGTGCCCAGACTCCACCACAAAGGAAGGCCGGCCAATTCCAGCTTGCTTTCAGGCCGGACCCTAGCCGGTCAAATTGCTCGAACTTTGTGAGGTAGTAGATGCGATTTTTGTCGCCAAGGATTGTTTCATACAGATTTTGCATATTTGCTCCCTTCGTAAAAGCCTAACGCCCAGCTGTGCGGAGAGCGAGCGAAGCGAGTGATTCCGACACCAGCTGTTTGTGTCCGCCCAGCATGGGCATGAACTAATGGGGTGAAAGTCCCCTGTGGGAAGATCACCGTTCAGCCGGTTTTACCCGATTGAACGCTAACCACTAACGAATGGCAAGAGCCAGTCCTATCAACTAAGATGGGCTTAACGCCATCCGGAGTTCAAGCTTTTAGTAAGTATCTAATCGAAGGGATGAAGCACCTTGCTGAGTCGGCGGAAAAGCACTGAATTCCTATACCGCCGAAACCTGACTCGGGAGCAAAATTGAATGGAAGCTGAAAAAAAATCACATGAGCCTACCGCAATCTTTTCCTTGTTTCTGATGCTTTTTTGCTCATCTCTCGCATTCGCTGCTGACATAAGAATGGCCGCGCCTCAGGAAAAAATCGACACTTCCAAGATCATTGTGATCTCAGGTCCAATTGAACGCGGGGACACGGAATCGTTAATTAATTTGATACTTCAGCTTCCAGAGGAGCACATACCCGTTGGAACACTTATTCTCGGGCCTTCAGCAGGAGGCAACGTAGAAGAGGCAATGAGTATTGGTTTTTTAGTGCGAACTTTAAAATGGAAAGTTGTAGTTTTGGAGCAGTGTTACAGCTCCTGTTCACTGATAGCGTTGTCAGGTGTTTACCGTATTTTTTTGGGTGAAGTAGGATTGCACCGCCCATATTTTGATCCAAAATTTTATAGTGACATGGACCCTTATTACGTCGAGCAATGGCATCGGCGCGTAAACGATCAAGTGCGAAAATTCTTAGAAGATGCATACGTATCTGACTCCGTCATCGATAGAATGATGTCTGTCAGTTCGAGAGAAATGTGGACTCTCTCGGCCTATCAGGCCGATGATATTTTTTCCAACTTTCATCCCTATTTTGAAGAACTTATTTTTGGAAAGTGTGGGGATCTGCCAATAACCGTTCCAGAGTACGGTATGAATTTGCGTTGCCTTACTCGGGAGATCACAGCGATGCAGAGGCAATCGTTAATTACCTTTCTTAGAGCAGTGATGGAAGGAGAGTATTGAACCTTGTCAATCTCCTGGCTCCCCCGGTAATCCCCCCATTTTTAGCAGGGGCAAACATTGGAAAGCGGGCCTTTTTGCAGTGCCGGAATCGGCTGGTAACGTGCCTAAATTAGCCGACATTACTAAGCGGTGAGTGGTTCAATTACTGGGGAGCAGGTCAAAGGATGTACCACCGAGCTACTTCTTCTTATCCATTTTTTCCTTTAAATCTGCGAAGGGATTATGGGTTGCTGGGGCTTGATTGCTTTCTTTTCTACTGCCATAACGCACGAGATTTTCGAATTTGGAGCGCTCCTCATCGTGGCAATAGAGACACAAGAGTTCCCAATTACTGCCGTCCGGCGGATTGTTATCATGGTTGTGGTCAACATGATGAACAGTTAACTCCGGTAGATTCTTACCAGCAAACTCCCGCGCGCAGCGGCCACAAATATGGGGAAAGAGTTTCAGCGCCTGCTCTCGATAGCCTGAAGCTCGTTTAGCGTTGTATTTCAGCTGTTCAGCCCGAACTTGGTCGAAAGTAGATTTTTTATTCATAGCGAAACTTGAGTCCTTATAGTTTCCTTACAGCTAACGCCTTGCTCACCGGAAAATTAGGAGCGCAGCGAGTAATTTTTCCGAGTGCAGCAAATTGTGTACGCCCAGCATGGGCATGAACTAATGGGGTGTAAGTCCCCTGTAGGAAGATCACCGTCGAAAACCATGTTGTGATTAGACGATAACTACTAGCGAATGGCAAGGGCTTGACCGTGAGGTCTGGTCTGGAGGAAGCCGGACGCAAAACTGCGAGCTGATGAACAAGAACATCATATGAGGCGTAGGCCGGAGGCGAGTTGGCACAAGACGACGAAGCCGTGTGATCTGACGGCCACCGTAAATGATGCAGTTGTGCAGTGAAAGTTCATGTTCTTATCTGGGG
>NZ_KB889897.1 GCF_000372805.1 Marinobacter gelidimuriae
CGAAGCGGACATGGGCATGAAGGAGCGGGCCCTTGCCGCCATCACCCCACCTGCGACCCAGCACAAGCGCTACCGCCCGACGGACGCACTCCTCCAGTTTCTGGAAAGTCTCTAAAACTATGCAAGCCTCCGCTCGCGCTCCGCCCCTGAAAACACCGCTTGTGCTCCGACGAACCTTGCATAATTATCGGGTGCGGATAATTTCGGTTATGCAAAGCTTCGCATAACCGAAAAGCATGGCTTTTTGCAGATACCTCGCAGGGCGCACGGGCGAGTGCAACGTGTTACTCCCTGGTTGAGACCGCTAAAACCAACAGCCTGGAACCCTCGGCTTACATACAGCATGTGCTGGCGCGCATTGCTGACGCTGACACGCTGGAAAAGCTGGAGGCACTGCTGCCATGGAGCGTGGATCTGGAACGAATCTCAAAAAATGTGTCGCAGTTCGACTGAGGACAAGTGGGTCGATTTAAGGGCGCTTACGCCCTGAAGGCCAATAAGCGCAATGCTGGCGTCATTATGTGGATCAAGGAGCGGATTCGTCACGCATGGAGCCCGCAACAGATAACGGGTTTTATGCGCCGGTTCTGTAAGGCAGGAATACAGATCAGCCATCAGTGGATCTATGACTTGATCTACCGAGACAAGGTCAATGGCGGCGATCTATGGACCTATTGCCGCCTGCCTGTGAGCCGCAGAAATCGGCGGCAGCTGGCCAAGTCAGCGGGCCTGGGCAAGATCCCGAACCGCGTAGGCATTGCCGCAAGAGACGAGGCTGTCGACCACCGCCTGACCATCGGCCACTGGGAAGGAGACACGGTACTGAAGGGACACAAGGACTCTGCGCTGGTGACACTGGTCGAGCGCCGCAGTGGGTATCTGAAGATGGCGATACTGGAGACCATGAGTGCGAACAACACGGCGAAGGCTATTGTCAGACTGCTTGCGCCAATCAGAGGTGCAGTCAAGACGATCACTTTTGATAATGGATCTGAGTTTGCTGCTCATGAAATGGTGAGCAAAGCACTGACAGCGAAAGCGTTCTTCTGCGACCCCTATATGTCGTGTCAACGCGGCACCAACGAGAACACAAACGGCCTGATCCGGCAGTACTTTCCGAAGGGCACCGACTTTGCTCAGCTCCGGAAATCAGACATCAGAAAGGTTGAGAATGCATTGAACAATCGCCCCAGAGTACGACTCGGATTCCGCACACCCGCGGAGATATTTCTTGGGGAGTACTCTGGAGCGTTAGAAACGAGCGGTGCTGCACTTATTGCTTGAAACCAAGGGTAAAGGGATTATTTGCTGAACATCAAGTAATATTTGATTTTGATATTTATAGGGAATTAGCCTGACACAACGAATATCAAGGTTACGTTGGTTTAGCCACATAACTGATGTTGTAAGTTCTTTTGAAAAATTCGCTGAAACTAATACCACTCGAACATCTAAAGCAAAATCATCTTCTTGAGGTTCTTCCCAATCAAGAAATTCAAGCAAATTGCTCTCAGCATTTTCTTCACTGCTGATAGAAGTAAGATACTTTTGATAAATTTCAATTGCTCGACTAAATGTTAACGTAGAGACCATTGCAGAATAACGAAGTGCTTGAAGTTCCATATGCTCTCCTGATTCTGTCCGTTTTAGCTCAATAACAACTAAATTCCCTTGTTTATCAATGGCTAATAAATCAATTCGTCTTTTTGATTCTGACCACTCTGAAAACTCTTCTGATATTACCAAACAATTAGGAGCAACTACCTCAATTTGGTGCTTTATAGCTAACTGTAAGTGCTGACGCTCCAAAATACCTTCCGCATTGAATGTTGTTATTTCAACTTTATTCAATGAATTATCAGTAAAGTCATAAATTGCCATAAATGTCCTTATTTTCTTGTAAAGCTAACAGCGTGTTAGATAGCGCTCTTCATTATTGCGAAAAACTGACCGCCACATAACACGCAATCCTGTAACGGGAAATTTTTACTTTTCCCCATAAATAACAATTTCTTAAAAAATTACAGCTAAACAGCTCTCTGTAATCGTTTGACCGCTTCGTTATTGCAATAACGAAGAATGCTCCACACCCTGCATCTCAAACACACGCCCCATTCGAGCAGAATTCCGGGCAAACTCACCACGAATCACAAAATAAAAATCAGTGGCCAACGATGTAGTTGCTACAGGATGCGCAAAGCCAAGAGAAAACAGAATCAGTAAAGAAGAAATCATCGGCTGTCATCCTTAACAAGTGGGTGCGCACATCGTACTAATACGTACACACTAGACCCTTTTTAGCCTTATGACTTCCCCCAAATGATCAAAAACGCAAAAAACCCCCGGCTCTCACCGAAGGCTCTTCATCAAAACACTGCCTACCTCAACACCAAATTACCGCACCTTAGGATCCAGCGCCCTAGTGTCATAAAGCTCATACATGCGTTCAAGATTAATAGGCTTAATCTTGCTGGCGTTACCCGCGCAACCAAACGCTTCATAACGCGCAATACAAATATCTGACATGGCCACCATGGTGGCTTTCAGGAATTTGCGTGGATCGAATTCGGCTGGGTTCTCGGCCAGGAAGCGGCGAACGGCGCCGGTGCTTGCCAGACGCAGGTCGGTGTCTATGTTGACTTTACGCACACCGTGTTTGATGCCTTCCACGATTTCTTCGACGGGTACGCCGTAAGTTTCGGGGATTTGGCCGCCGTATTGGTTGATGATTTTCAACCATTCCTGGGGTACAGAGCTAGAGCCGTGCATCACCAGGTGGGTGTCTGGAATACGTTTGTGAATGGCTTTGATTCGCCCGATATCCAGGGTGTCGCCAGTGGGCGGGCGGCTGAACTTGTAAGCGCCGTGGCTGGTGCCGATGGCAATGGCCAGTGCGTCTACGTGGGTCTTTTGCACGAAGTCGGCAGCTTCTTCGGGGTCGGTCAGCATCTGGCTCATGTCCAGAGTGCCTTCGGCGCCAATGCCGTCTTCTTCGCCGGCCTGGCCGGTTTCCAGGGAGCCCAGGCAACCCAGCTCGCCTTCTACCGATACGCCACAGGCGTGGGCCATTTCTACTACGCGGCGGGTAACGTCTACGTTGTATTCGTAGTCGGTCGGTGTTTTACCGTCTTCACCCAGGGAGCCGTCCATCATTACGGAGCTGAAGCCCAGCTGAATAGAGCGCTGGCACACGGCGGGGCTGGTGCCGTGATCTTGGTGCATAACCACCGGGATGTGCGGAAACTCTTCAATGGCCGCCAGAATCATGCGGCGCAGGAAGGGGGCACCGGCGTATTTGCGGGCGCCGGCAGAGGCCTGAACAATCACCGGTGAGTCGGTTTTGTCCGCCGCTTCCATAATTGCGCGCATTTGTTCCAGGTTGTTCACGTTAAAGGCTGGCACACCGTAACCATGCTCGGCGGCGTGGTCCAGCATTTGCCGCATCGAAATCAGGGCCATTAGGTTGTCTCCTTAAAAATTATACGATTGGTTAAATGCGTTTTACGCGCCACGCTCTTCCAGCATGGCGACTGCGGGCAGGGTTTTGCCTTCTACGAATTCCAGAAAGGCACCGCCACCGGTAGAGATATAGGAAATCTTCTCATTTACACCGTACTTGTCAATGGCCGCCACAGTATCACCGCCGCCGGCGAGTGAAAATGCTGCGCTGTCGGCAATGGCGTGGGCCAGCACTTTGGTGCCGTTTTCAAACGGGTCGAATTCAAATACACCGACCGGGCCGTTCCATAAAATGGTTTTGGCATTTTTCAGCAGCTCGGCAAACTGGCCGGCGGTTTCGGGGCCTACGTCCAGAATCATGTCATCTTCGGTCACGTCTGAAATGTTGCGAATGGTGGCTGTCGCGGTTTCAGAAAACTCACTGGCAACGACTACGTCAACCGGCAGCGGAATTTCAACGCGGAAAGCGATGTCTTTGGCGGCGTCTATCAAGTCGTGCTCGCACAGTGACTTGCCGACTGGGTGACCGGCGGCGGCCAGGAAGGTATTGGCGATGCCGCCACCCACAATAATCTGGTCGCAGACTTTTTCCAGAGCGTTGAGTACGTCCAGCTTGGTGGAGACTTTGGAGCCGCCAACAATGGCAACCACGGGCCGGGCCGGGTTATCCAGAGCTTTAGCCAGGGCTTCCAGTTCACCGGCCAGCAGCGGGCCAGCACACGCTTCGGGGGCAAATTTGCCTACGCCGTGGGTAGAGGCCTGGGCGCGGTGTGCGGTGCCGAAGGCGTCCATCACGTAAATATCGCAAAGCGCGGCGTATTGCTTGGCCAGGGCTTCGTCGTCTTTCTTTTCGCCTTTGTTGAAGCGCACGTTCTCGAACAGCACCACGTCGCCATCGGCCAGGTGTAGGTCTTCGCCGTTCAGGTAGTCTTTGATCAGGCGTACGTTCTGGCCCAGGGCTTCACTCAGGTGCTCGGCCACGGGCTTAAGGGAAGCGGCTTGGTCATACACGCCTTCTTCCGGACGGCCAAGGTGCGACATCAGCATGACTTTGGCGCCGGCGCTTGCAGCCGCTTTGATGGTGGGCAGCGCGGCCCGGATGCGGGCGTCGCTGGTGATGCGGCCGTTTTTCAACGGTACGTTCAGGTCTTCGCGAATCAGTACGCGCTTGCCTGCCAGATTCAGGTTGGTCATTTTTTTGATGGCCATACTCTTTTGCCCTTCAACAGTTCGTCAGCGTCAAATGTGAATCAGGTTGTTCGTCAGATCGTGAATCAGATCATAAGTCAGTGCGCAGCCAGCCAGTGCCGGCTGACATCCAGCATGCGGTTGGCAAAGCCCCATTCGTTATCAAACCAGCACAGCACTTTCACCATGGTTTCCCCGGTAACTCGGGTTTGGCCGCCGTCGACCACGCCGGAACGGGAGTCGTGGTTAAAGTCGGAGCTTGCCAGCAGTTCGTTGGTGTAACCCAATATGCCCATCAACGGTAAGGTAGTCGCCGCCCGCTGCAGTATGCCGTTAACGTTGGCGACGGTCACCGGCGTACGTACGTTCAGCACCATATCAATGGCAGACACGTTTAGCGTGGGCACGCGCATGGCAACGGAACTGAAGCGGCCCTTCATGTGGGGCAGCAAGCGTTCAATGCCAAGGGCCAGGCCGGTGTCTACCGGTACGATGTTATGCAGCGCGCTGCGGGTGCGTCGCAAATCCTGATGATGGTAAGCGTCAATCACCGGCTGGTCGTTCATCGCCGCGTGAATGGTGGTGGTAGTGCCCTGCTCTATGCCCAGCGCATCGTCCAGCACTTTGATCATCGGCACCAGGCAGTTGGTGGTGCAAGAACCGGCAGCCACAATGCGATCACTCTCTAACAGTTCAAGATGATTGATGCCGTACACCACGGTGCGGTCTACATCGGCTTCGGCCGGCTGCGAGAACAACAGGCGTTTAGCACCAGCGGCCAGGTGCCGTTCCGCCGTCGCGCGGTCAGAAAACGCACCGGAGCATTCCAATACCAGGTCGATGCCCATTTGTTGCCAGGGCAATTCAGCCGGGTCGGTGCTGTTTAAAACGCGGATAACATCGCCATTCACCCACAGGCTGTCGCCTTCTACCGCCACCGTGCCTTGAAAGCGGCCGTGGGTGGAGTCGTAGCGGGTTAAATGCGCGATGGTGTCGATGTCTGACAACTCGTTAATCGCGACCACCTGGAAGTGGTCGCGATAACCGTTTTCATACAGCGCCCGCAGCACGCACTGGCCGATGCGGCCGTAACCGTTGATGGCGACACGATAAAGCGCGGGCTGGGTCATCAAGCTTCCAATAGCTCGGCGGCCACGTCCAGGATGTTATCGACGGTAAAGCCGAATTCCTTGAACAGTTCGCCAGCGGGTGCGGATTCACCAAAGGTGGTCATGCCCACAATGCGGCCGTCCAGGCCGACGTACTTGAACCAGTAATCGGCAATGGAGGCTTCCACCGCGATGCGGTTGGTGACGTCCAGCGGCAATACCTGCTGCTTGTAGTCGGCGCTTTGCGCATCAAAGGTGTCGGTCGACGGCATAGACACCACGCGAACGGCTTTGCCCTGCTCGCGCAGCTTGGCGGCTACGTCTTGAGCCAAGGCAACTTCGGAACCTGTTGCAATCAGAATCAGCTCTGGCGTGCCTTCGCTGTCTGACAACACATAGGCACCGCGGGCAACGTCGGCAAGTTGCTGCGCAGAACGGTTTTGGTGGGGCAGGTTCTGGCGGCTGAATACCAAGGCAGTGGGGCCGTCAGTGCGCTCAAGCGCGGCTTTCCAGGCAACGGCGGATTCTACTGCGTCGGCCGGGCGCCAGGTGCTCATGTTGGGCGTGGTGCGCAGGCTGGCCAGCTGTTCCACGGGCTGGTGCGTGGGGCCGTCTTCACCCAGGCCGATGGAGTCGTGGGTGAACACATAGATGGCGCGCTGCTTCATCAGTGCGGCCATGCGTACCGCGTTGCGGCAGTATTCCATGAAAATCAGGAAGGTGGCGCCGTAGGGTACGAATCCGCCGTGCAGGGTCAGGCCGTTCATGATGGCGGCCATGCCGAACTCGCGCACGCCGTAATTAATGTAGTTGCCGCTGGCGTCTTCTTTGGTGACGGTGTTACAGCCACTCCAGATGGTCAGGTTGGAACCGGCCAGGTCGGCAGAGCCGCCCAACAGTTCCGGCAGCATCGGGCCATAAGTGTTCAAGCTGTTCTGGGACGCCTTACGGCTGGCGATGGTTTCGCCTTTGTCCTGAACGCTCTGGATGTAAGCCTGGGCTTTTCCAGAGAAGTCGGCGGGCAGGTCACCGGCCATGCGGCGTTTGAACTCTGCGGCCAGTTCCGGCTCGGCTTTCTGATACGCGGCGAAGGTGTCGTTCCAGGCGCTTTCGGCGGTCTGGCCTTTTTCTTTTCCGTTCCACTTGGCGTAAATGTCTTCCGGCACTTCAAAGGCGCCGTGTTTCCAGCCCAGTGCTTCGCGGGTCAGAACGATTTCGTCTTCGCCCAGCGGTGCGCCGTGGGCCGATTCGCTGCCCTGTTTGTTGGGCGAGCCAAAGCCAATCACGGTTTTGCAGCAAATCAGCGTGGGCTGATCGGCGTTGGCGCGGGCGACTTCAATGGCCGCACTCAAAGCGTCGGCGTTGTGGCCGTCTACATCGGCAATCACCTGCCAGCCGTAAGCTTCAAAACGCAGCGGGGTGTTGTCGGTGAACCAGCCGTCTACTTTGCCGTCAATGGAGATGCCGTTGTCGTCGTAGAAGCAGATCAGCTTGCCCAGCCCCAGAGTGCCGGCCAGCGACGACACTTCGTGGGAGAGGCCTTCCATCAGGCAGCCATCGCCTACAAAAGTATAGGTGTAGTGGTCAACAATGTCGTGGCCCGGGCGGTTGAACTGCGCCGCCAGGGTTTTCTCAGCCAGGGCAAAACCTACGGCGTTAGCCAAGCCCTGGCCCAAAGGCCCGGTGGTGGTTTCAACACCCGGGGTGTAGCCGTATTCCGGGTGGCCCGGAGTTTTGGAGTGCAGTTGGCGGAAGTTTTTGATGTCATCAATGGAAACGTCGTAACCGCTCAAGTGCAGCAGCGAATATTGCAACATGGAACCGTGGCCGTTAGACAGCATAAAACGGTCACGGTTGGCCCACTGCGGGTTGGCAGGATTGTGGCTTAGGTAATCATTCCACAGCACCTCGGCGATATCAGCCATGCCCATGGGCGCACCCGGATGGCCGGATTTGGCTTTCTGAACCGCATCCATGCTCAGCGCGCGAATGGCGTTGGCGAGATCTTTACGAGAGGGCATCAACATTTCTCCAATGTTTTTCAAGGAAGTAGAGATAAATCCCGGTCTGCTGGCCGCGTGTCCGCACTGCCATAACAGCGTTACAACAGCGCGACAATAAAGCGACAACAGAACGCTCAAAAATAAGGCGCATATTTTCGCCGATTACGGTGGGTGGGGGCAAATCGACTTTGCATTAACAATCTATATCAAAAAACTTTGATATAGCACTTGCCTAGCCCAAAAAAGCTCCTTACACTCCATCCCTATGACAAACACCGGCACTGCCATTCCCGACTCCGCTCCGGCGGACGCCCTGGCCACTATCTATAAGGCCAGCGGTGATCCTTTGCGCCTGGAAATTATGCGGGTATTACGGCGGGACACGTTTGGCGTGCTGGAGTTGAGCCAACTGTTTGATATGCGCCAGTCGGGCATGAGCCATCACTTGAAGGTGATGCACAAGGCCGGCCTGGTGGAACCACAGCGCGAAGGCAATTCTATTTTTTACCGCCGCCCGTTAAACCTGACCGTGAACACCCTGACGGGGCAGACCCTTCGCCAGGTGTTCTCCACCGTTGATCAGGTGCCGCTGCCCTTACATTTGCAGGAGAAAATCGACGTGATTCGCGGCCAGCGGGCCGATCAGTCCCAAGTGTTTTTCTCCCGCCACGCGGCGCAATTCCGCGAGCAGCAGGAGCTGATTGCACCGTTCGAGCTTTACGCCAAGCCCGCGGCAAGGCTGATACGCCAACGTGCGCCTAAAAAAAGCTGGCCAACTGCGCTGGAAATCGGCCCAGGGGATGGCAGCTTCTTGCCGGTGTTGTCGCCGCTATGCCATCACCTGGTGGCGCTGGATAACAGCGGTGACATGCTGGCTAAAGCGCAGCAGACCTGTATTGATGAAAAGCTGAACAATGTGGATTTGATTGAAGGCGTAACCGACACCCTGCTGGCCCGCGGCGATGGTTTTGACCTGATAGTGGCCAATATGGTGCTGCACCACGTACCTAGCCCTGCGGATATCTTTCTAGACGCTGCAGCTCTTATGAACAACAGCGCCTGCCTGATTATCAGCGAGCTGTGCCGCCACGATCAGGTCTGGGCGCGGGAGAATTGCGGTGACCTGTGGCTGGGTTTTGAGCCTGAAGAGTTAACCGCCTGGGCCGCCGATGCGGGCCTGCAATCCCGCGAATGCATATTTATTGGCCTGCGCAACGGTTTTCAAGTGCAGGTTCGGGAGTTTTGGAAGACCACTGCAAAGCGGTAAACACCGGCCTTGCAGGGGATTGAAGATAAATATCAAAAAACTTTGATATAGATGTAAGTGTTATTACGTATACCTGGTCAACAGTACAATTTTGGACCGCTCACATAATTTTAGATCGCTCATAAAAGGAGCCACCGTTAATGTCTGACTACAGTGTTTTCACCTCCGAATCCGTTTCGGAAGGCCATCCGGACAAACTGGCAGACCAGATTTCGGATGCCGTGCTAGACGCCATCCTTACCGAAGACCGGCACGCCCGTGTTGCCTGTGAAACCATGGTGAAAACCGGTGTGGCTATTATTGGTGGTGAAGTAACCACCAACGCCTGGGTAGACCTGGAAGATCTGGTGCGCGGCGTGATTAGAGACATCGGCTATACATCGTCTGACGTCGGTTTTGACGGCGGCACCTGCGGCATTATCAACATCATCGGCAAACAGTCGGTGGACATTGCCCAAGGTGTAGACCGCCAAAAACCAGAAGACCAGGGCGCCGGCGATCAGGGCCTGATGTTCGGCTACGCCAGCAATGAAACCGAGGTGCTGATGCCCGCCCCCATCACCTTCGCTCACCGTTTGGTAGAGCGCCAGGCCGAAGCCCGCAAAAATGGCGTACTGCCGTGGTTGCGCCCGGACGCCAAGAGCCAGGTAACCTGCCGCTATGAAAATGGCAAGGTTGTGGGCATCGATGCGGTGGTGCTGTCTACCCAGCACGACCCAGACGTCAGCCAGGCCGATCTGAAAGAAGCCGCGATGGAAATGATTGTGAAGCACGCGTTGCCAGCAGAATTGCTGCACAAAGGCACCCAGTTCCACATCAATCCCACCGGCAAATTCGTGATCGGTGGCCCGGTCGGTGACTGTGGCCTGACCGGCCGTAAAATCATCGTAGACACCTACGGCGGCATGGCACGCCACGGTGGCGGTGCCTTTTCCGGCAAAGATCCGTCAAAAGTTGACCGTTCCGCCGCTTACGCTAGCCGCTATGTGGCGAAGAACTTGGTGGCTGCCGGTTTGGCCGAGAAATGCGAAATTCAGGTTTCTTACGCGATTGGTGTGGCGCAACCCACGTCTATCTCCGTAAACACCTTCGGTACTGGCAAGATCAGCGACGACAAGATCATTGAACTGATACGCCAGAACTTTGACCTGCGCCCCTACGCTATTACCAACATGCTGGACCTGCTGCACCCAATGTACCGGGCCACAGCAGCCTACGGTCACTTCGGCCGCGAGCCGCAACAAGTCACCGTAAATGGCGAAACATTTACCACATTCCCATGGGAAAAAACCGATCGCGCGGCAACTCTGAAAGACGCAGCCGGCATTTAATCGATAATGAACTGGAGAACACCTGAATGAGTACTCCCGCAGAAAAAATGAACACCGTTGAAGACTTTAAAGTACGTGACATCTCGCTGGCCGCTTGGGGCCGTAAGGAAATCAACATCGCCGAAGGCGAAATGCCGGCATTGATGGCGCTGCGCAACAAGTACAAAGCGGAACAGCCTTTGGCGGGTGCTAACGTGCTTGGCTGCATCCACATGACCATTCAAACAGCCGTGCTGATTGAAACCCTGATCGAGCTGGGTGCCAACGTGCGCTGGTCGTCGTGCAACATCTTCTCTACCCAGGACCAGGCCGCAGCTGCCGTTGCCGCCGTAGGCGTCCCGGTGTTTGCCTGGAAAGGCGAGACCGACGACGAATACGAGTGGTGCCTGCATCAAACCGTCGGCGCAAACGTGGAAGGCTGGTCGCCCAACATGATTCTGGACGACGGCGGTGATTTGACCGAACTGCTGCACAAAGAATACCCGGCGATTCTGGCCAACTGCCACGGCGTGACCGAAGAAACCACCACCGGTGTACACCGCCTTCAGGAAATGCTGCGCGACGGCACCCTGAAGATTCCGGCCATCAACGTGAATGATTCCGTCACCAAAGCCAAGAACGACAACAAATACGGATGCCGTCACAGCCTGAACGACGCCATCAAGCGCGCCACCGACCACCTGCTGTCGGGTAAGAAAGCACTGGTTATCGGTTACGGCGACGTGGGCAAAGGTTCTGCTGCTTCCCTGAACCAGGAAGGCATGATCGTAAAGATCACCGAAGCCGACCCCATTTGTGCCATGCAGGCCTGCATGGACGGTTTTGAAGTGGTTTCACCGTACATCAATGGCGAGAACGACGGCACCGAAGCCAGCATCGACAAAGCCCTGCTGTCTAAAATCGACATTCTGGTCACCAGCACCGGTAACTACGACGTGTGCGATTCCAACATGCTGAAGGCTCTGCGCTCTGGTGCGGTTGTGTGCAACATCGGTCACTTCGATAACGAAATTGACACCGCGTTCATGCGTAAGAACTGGGAATGGGACGAGGTTAAGCCGCAGGTTCACATTGTGTACCGCAACAAAGCGGCCAACGACCACCTGATTCTGCTGTCTGAAGGCCGTCTGGTGAACCTGGGTAACGCAACCGGTCACCCGTCGCGCATCATGGACGGTTCTTTCGCCAACCAGGTGCTGGCTCAGATGTACCTGTTTGAGCGCAAGTTTGCTGACCTGCCGGAAGAAGCCCGCGCTAAAGGCGTGTATGTGCAGGTTCTGCCCAAGCACCTGGATGAAGAAGTGGCCCGTGCCATGGTCGAAGGTTTTGGCGGCGTAATCACCAAAATGACCCAAAAGCAGGCCAACTACACCGGTGTTCCGGTGGAAGGCCCGTACAAGCCGGAAAGCTACAAGTACTAGTTATAAAGGCTATCTACAGGTACTTGTACAAGCACTAAGCCGCCACGGCGGATGTGATCACGGGCCAGCTTCGGCTGGCCCGGTTCCAACCCTACATTCTGGACAACAACATGGAATCCCAAAAACAATTCAAGCGGCGGTTCAGTTTTGAGTTCTTCCCGCCCAAGACCGAACAGGGCAAAATAAAACTGCAAGGCGTTCGCGACGAACTAGCGGCCGTAAACCCGGATTTCTTTTCAGTGACGTTTGGTGCCGGTGGATCGACCCGGGACCGCACACTGGAAACCGTTTTTAGCCTGCACCAACAGGGCATTTCTACCGCCCCGCACCTGTCTTGCGTGGGTGGCACACGGGCAGGAATCAGCGAACTGCTCGACACCTATAAAGAAAAGGGCATTAATCGCATTGTGGCGCTTCGCGGCGACCTGCCCTCAGGAATGGGTGCAGCCGGTGAATTGCGCTACGCCAACGAGTTGGTGAGCTTTATTCGCGAGCACAGCGGCGATTATTTCAATCTGGAAGTGGCCGCCTACCCGGAGTTTCATCCTCAGGCCCGCAGCGCCGAGGAAGACCTGAAGAACTTCACACGCAAGGTAGAAGCCGGCGCCAACAGCGCTATTACCCAATATTTCTTCAACGCCGACAGCTATTTGTATTTTATTGACCGGCTTGAAAAAGCAGACGTTACCATTCCTGTGGTTCCCGGCATTATGCCCATCGTTAATTTCTCCAGCCTGGTGCGCTTTTCCGACATGTGCGGCGCCGAAATTCCACGCTGGATACGTAAGCAGCTGGAAGCCTACGGCGACGACAGCGAAAGCATTCGTCAGTTTGGCGAAGAAGTGGTTACCCGCATGTGTGAAAGGCTGTTGAAAGCCGGCGCGCCCGGTTTGCACTTTTACACGTTGAACCAGGTTGAACCCAGCCTCGGCATCTGGAAAAACCTTGGGTTGGGCGAGCGCGAAAAAATACCGTTTTAACCGACAAAAACACCCGTAAGAGCTTATAACCATCTGCTAATACGGGTATTTTTTTGCTTCGAAAAAGCCTTTCCGAGTGTCACGCATTTGATTTTGCACCGCAGTCTGAGTAATAGTCTAGAGTGTACTTAATGCGATTCTGAGCATAGTTTTCAACACAGCTCTTATACGTAGCTCTTAGCGCAATTCATAACACAGCCCCGACAATTCGCTCCGGTTATCCCCTGCCCTTATCGGCTCGGAAAACCGTTCATATTGCGACAGCCGGGGTTCTATAAAAACCAAGGAGAAAACATGAGCACAAAATGGCTGAAAACACTGACTGCGGGTCTGGTTCTGACCGCAGCAGCTGGCACTGTGAGCGCAGAAAAACTGAAAATTGCGACCGACCCCAGCTTTGTACCCTTCGAAATGCTCGACATAGAAACCGGTGAAATGATCGGTTTTGACATGGAAATCATCGCCGAAGTTGCCAAACGGGCTGGCTTTGAATACGACATGAACACCATGGATTTCAACGGCATTATTCCGGCCCTGCAGACGGGCAGTATCGATATTGCTATGGCGGGCATCACCATCACTGAAGCTCGCGGGAAAATCGTCGACTTCTCTGACCCGTACTACGATTCGGGCCTGCGCCTTCTGGTACGCGTTGATAACAACGACATTCTGGAATTCAAAGATCTTGAAGGCAAAAAGATCGGCTCCAAAATCGGCAGCACCAGCTACGACTACCTGACCGGCAATCTGGAAGATAGCGCCGGCGTAACGCCCTACCCCGGCAGCGCAGATATGTACCTGGCGCTGATGTCCCGCTCTGTTGATGCTGTGTTCTACGACGCCCCCAACGTGGCCTATTTCGCCCGTACCAAAGGCGAAGGCAAAGTAAAAACCGTGGGTGCCCTGTATGAAGGTCAGCAGTACGGTATTGCCCTGAAGGCCGGTAGCGAATGGGTAGACGAAGTAAACACTGCTCTGGCAGAAATCCGCGAAGACGGCACCTACAAAATCATTTATGAAAAATGGTTTGGCCCTCTGCCCGAAGCCAAGTAAGCTCGGAGTTTAACGATCTGTTCTACTGCACCGGGGCCACGAGCCCCGGTGTTTTATCTCGCTTACTCCTGCGGAGACATTCACTGTGGAATCACAGTTCCAATTTGACTGGCAAGCCGCCATAGATTCCATACCCTTCCTGGCGAAGGGTATTCCTTACACGTTGATGATTTCGTTCGGCGGCCTTGTTATTGGTTTTCTGCTGGGCATTTTGTTTGGCTTGTTAAGCATTAACAAACACTGGTATTTGCGCTGGCCGGCAACGGCTTATATTGAAATATTCCGCGGCACGCCCATTTTGGTGCAAGTGCTGTTCATATTTTACGGTTTGCCCGACCTTATTGGCGGCCCGATTGATCCGCTTGTCGCCGGCATTGCGGCTATCGCCCTGAATTCGGGTGCCTATATTTCCGAAGTGGTTCGTGGTGGCGTGCAGTCTATTGACCGCGGCCAAACCGAGGCTGGCCTGTCACTGGGTTTGTCCCGTACCCAAAGCTTTTGGTCGATTGTGTGGCCCCAGGCGTTTCGCCGGATGATTCCACCCCTCGGTAACCAGGCCATCGTCAGCATTAAAGACACCTCGCTGTTTTCTGTTATCGGCGTGGGTGAACTGGTTCGCCAGGGCCAGGTGTACATTGCCAATACCTTCACCGCCTTTGAAGTGTACTTTGTAGTGGCCCTTATGTACCTCGCTATAACCCTGTCACTGTCTATGGTTCTGCGCTACATGGAAAAGCGCGGCCGGGCCTCTGTGTGAAGGAAACTGACTGATGACTCATATTGTGCAGCTCAAACGCATGAACAAGTACTTCGGCAAGCTTCACGTGCTGAAAGATATTGATCTGGCCGTAGAGGCCGGCGAAGTGGTGGTGATTATCGGCGCCAGCGGCTCTGGTAAATCCACCTTGATCCGCTGCGTTAACGGCCTGGAAGAATACGAATCTGGCCACCTGGAAGTCGACGGCCATAAACTGGCGCCCAAAGGCGGCAACCAGGAATCCCTGGCTGAAATCCGCAAAGAAGTGGGCATGGTATTCCAGCAGTTCAATCTGTTCCCTCACCTGTCGGTGAAGAAGAACATCATGCTGGCGCCGATGAAGGTTAAAAGTGCCGATAAAATCGTTGCTAATGCCACTGCAGATCGCTTGCTTGAGCGCGTTGGCATCAGCGATCAGGCCGACAAATATCCCAGCCAGCTGTCTGGCGGCCAGCAGCAACGGGTAGCCATTGCCCGTGCCCTGGCGATGGAACCGCGGGTAATGCTGTTTGACGAACCCACCTCGGCGCTAGACCCGGAAATGGTTGGCGAAGTGCTGGACGTCATTCGCGAACTGGCCAAAGAAGGCATGACCATGATGGTGGTGACCCACGAAATGGGCTTCGCCCGCGAAGTAGCCGACCGGGTGATTTACATCCACGAAGGCCAGATTGTGGAAGAAGGCAAACCCGACGACGTGTTCGACAATCCTCAGAACGAACGTACCCAGGCGTTTCTGTCACGGGTGCTGGCGCACTGATGGGTTGTTGACGTTGAGTGACAGAGTTAATTAAAGAGTAACGACAAAGCCCCCGTATTCGGGGGCTTTGTCGTTTTAAGTCGCGCTCACTGGCCTGGTCGACGTAGCCAGCAGGAACTTCGGGCAAACCTTACTTGAACGTGCCATCTGTTGATGCTAATTTTGATGCATATAGTCATCAAATTAAAGATCAGGAGGCGTCATGCGGACAACCGTAACCATCGACGACGAGTTATATCAGCAGGCGCTCAGCATGGCTGATCCCGGCATGGACAAGGCGGAACTGTTTCGGGAAGCAATAAAAGTGTTTGTAAGAACTCGCGCAGCCAAACGCCTAGAGGCGTTGGGTGGTACCGCACCCGAAATGCAGGACATCTCTCGCCGCCATGAAGACACTCCAGCGTCATGAATGTACTGGTTGATACGTCCGTCTGGGCGGGGCACTTTCGTCATCGCAATGCAACGCTTGCCAAGCTGTTGCTCTCAGACAGAGTTCTGACACACCCCATGGTGGTTGCCGAACTCGCTTGCGGCACGCCGCCCTCACCACGCACACAAACACTCTCTGATATCGGTCTACTGGAACCGGCGAACCAGGCAAGTATTGCCGAAGTGCGGATTCTGATTGAACAGGAAAAGCTCTACGGGTTAGGTTGTGGCCTGGTAGATATTGCACTTCTCGCGTCAACGTTGATTACACCAGGCGCCCAGCTATGGACCTTAGATAAGCGCCTGGTAAAATTGGCGGAACGCTTTGATATGCAGTATTCCGTGTTATGACGGCTGAACCTTCAAGCCCTGTCCTCCCTGATTAAAGCTAGCGGGCTATTCCCCAATCACCACCGAACCAGACCCAATAGCCACGCCCCCACAGGAAATCGCGCTGCCCGTTACGGCGGCCGGACTTCCATTAATAACAACGGTGGAAGAACCGCCAGCAATGGTACGGGGATGGGGAGAATGCTTGGGTTTTGAGTGCGGCGCTAACGGGTCACCCAGGCGGGCAACGGGTTTGCCGTCAATCAGCACATCGGGGGAACCGGCAATCACCGGTGTCGGCGGGAAACCTTCGTGGTCGGAGCCCAGGTCTCCGAGAAGTACAACTGCTTTGCTCATGTCGCATCCTTTGCGTTGTGTTCGTCCTTATTGATTCCTTCCACGCGCCGCGAGCAATCCTGGCCCAACAAACGCGTGCGCTTATGTTATCGCCTTCAGTGCTTCTTGCAAAGCGGTAGCCTGAACCGGCTGTTAACTGTAAAATTCCAAAAGGTTAACAGCTGATTTATCGCAACCCAACACTTTGTCTGTCCGGAGCTCCTCAATGCGCAATGCCGATCTTGTCGCCCGCGATCTTAAGTCCGTGTGGCACCCCTGTACCCAGATGAAAGACCACGAAAGCCTGCCGCTGATCCCGATTAAAAAAGGCAAAGGCGTGTGGCTGGAAGACTTCGAAAACAACCGCTATATCGACGCGGTCAGCTCTTGGTGGGTAAACCTGTTTGGCCACTCCAACGATCGCATCAACAACGCTATTATCGAACAGATCGGCCAGCTGGAACACGTGATTCTGGCTGGTTTCAGCCACGAGCCGGTGGTGAATCTGTCAGAGCGATTGATTGAGGTAACGCCGGAAGGACTGAACAAGTGCTTTTACGCCGACAATGGTTCGTCGGCTATCGAAGCGGCGCTGAAGATGAGTTTTCACTACTGGAAGAACCAGGGCCAGCCGAACAAAAAGTACTTCGTGAATCTGGCCAACAGCTATCACGGTGAAACCCTGGGCGCGCTGGCGCTGGGTGATGTGGCGCTTTACAAAAACACCTACCAGCCATTGTTGATGGAGGTGATTACTGCGCCCTCACCAGACGCCTACCTGAAAGAGCCCGGTGAAACCGACGAAGCCTTCGCCCTGCGCCAGTTCGAGGCGATGGAAGCGCTGCTGGCAGAAAGGCACCATGAAATCTCTGCGGTCGTGGTAGAGCCGCTCATTCAATGCGCCGGCGGCATGCGCATGCACCACCCGATTTACCACACCAAACTGCGCGAAGCGTGTGACCGGTACGGCGTACATCTGATTGCTGACGAAATTGCCGTGGGCTTTGGCCGCACTGGTACCCTATTCGCCTGCGAGCAGGCGGGCATCACACCGGATTTCATGTGCTTGTCAAAAGGCCTGACCGCAGGCTACCTGCCATTGTCTGTGGTGCTGACCACTGATACCGTCTACAACGGGTTTTACGACGATTACGAAACCATGCGGGCGTTTTTGCACAGCCACAGTTACACCGGCAACCCCATTGGCTGCGCCGTAGCACTGGCAACTCTCGACATTTTCCGTGATGATCGGGTAATCGAGAATAACCGGCGCCTGTCGGCCTGTATGGCTGAGTCGGTCGCTCATTTGGCGGATCACCCCAACGTGGGTGATATTCGCCAACACGGCATGACGCTGGCCATTGAAATGGTTAAAAACAAAGCCGACAAAACGCCCTTCCACTGGAAGGAAAGGCGCGGTTTGAAAGTGTACCAGCACTCGCTCACCCGCCAGGCCTTGTTACGCCCGCTGGGCAATGTGGTGTATTTTATGCCGCCCTATGTGATCACCGAAGATCAGATTCAGCATCTGGCCCGGGTAGCCACGGAGGGCATTAACATCGCTGTGCGCGACTGAGTCGCGCCTTTAAGGAAGACTGCGTTGCGAATACCACGAATCTACACCGACACCCCGTTACAGGCCGGCGCAGACGCGCAGCTGGACGACAACGCCGCGCAACATGTAGGCCGGGTATTGCGCATGCAACCTGGCCAGGCATTAAGCCTGTTCAACGGCGATGGCCAGGACTACCCCGCGCTGATTGCCAGCGCCAGCAAGAAAAACGTGACGGTTCAGGTGGAGCAACCCACTGCAAACAGCAGTGAATCGGCGCTGGAGATAGTGCTCGGGCAAACCCTGTCAAAGGGTGACCGCATGGACTACGCAGTGCAGAAAGCGACGGAAATGGGCGTTAGCCGAATCGTGCCTCTTTCCACCGAACGCTGCGATGTACGCCTGAAAGGCGACCGCGAAGACAAGCGCCTGAGCCACTGGCGCTCGGTAGCCATCAGCGCCGCCGAACAATGCGGCCGCGCACGAGTGCCAGACATCCTGCCGGTGATGAACATCACCGAATGGCTGGAACACAGCCAACGCTGCGATCTGCGCCTGGTGCTCCACCACCGCACCGAACAGTCACTGGATTCTCTGGCCAAACCCAACAGCGTTGCCCTGATGATAGGCCCCGAAGGCGGCCTGAGCGCCGACGAAATTGCCCAGGCCGAAAAATCCGGCTTCCTCCCGGTTGCTCTCGGCCCGAGAGTGCTCCGCACGGAAACCGCGCCGGTTGCCGCCATGGCCTTATGTCAGTGGCTCTGGGGTGATTTTGGTGTTTAACCAAGCTCTGATTTGCTCATCACCAGCAAAAGTCTTTGATTTTACTCTTCGGATAACTCGTAGGCGCTTTCCCAAATTCGAAATACCCAGAACACGTCAAAAAAGTAAAATGCACCGATGACAGGCCTGACCACGTCCATCGAACTCCTGCAGTACCTCAGTATCCCGGTAATCGCGGCCTGTATCGGCTGGGGCACCAACTGGCTGGCCATCAAGATGACTTTTTACCCCATCGAATTTTTCGGCTGGCCACCGTACCTGGGCTGGCAAGGCATTATTCCCTCCAAAGCCCGCAAAATGGCGCTCATCAGCGTAGACGCCACCATCGCCAAGATTGGCACCGTGCCAGAAATTTTTCAGCAGCTGGGCCCCAACGTACTCGCCACCCAACTGATCCACACCATAAACCCGCGACTTGAAGGCTACGTAGACGAGTTGATGATGCGCGAGTCGCCGGCGTTGTGGCAAAGCTTGCCAGGCCCAGCCAAACGGCTGGTGTACGAGCGCGCCCGCAAAGCCTTGCCCGCACTGGTGATGCAGGTAATGGACGACATAGCACAAAACGCGGAACAACTGTTAGACATCAAAACCATGGTAATAGACCGGCTCACCGCCGACAAAACCCTACTGAACCGCATATTCCTGACCTGCGGCTACCGTGAGTTCCACTTTATTGTGACGTCAGGCCTGTATCTGGGTTTTGGCTTTGGCCTGTTACAGATGCTGCTGTGGTACGTATTTCCGGTGTGGTGGGTGCTACCGCTGGGCGGTTTGCTGGTGGGCTTTGCCACCAACTGGATTGCCCTGAACGTTATTTTCCGCCCGCTGTACCCAGTGCGAATTGGCCGTTGGCGCATTCAGGGGCTGTTTCTGAAACGTCAACCAGAGGTGGCCGAATCCTTCTGCCACATTGTGGCCCACGACATACTCACGGTGGGCAGTATTATAGAGGCCATACTGGATGGCCCCCGGGGCGGGCAGGCGCTGGACATCATCAAAGCGCATTTACGGCCGCTGCTGAACGCAGACGCTGGGGTCAATCAAACTCTGGCTCACATGGCCCTGGGGCCCGCTGCCGCAGCCAGCTTACGCAACCAGCTGGAAAGCAAAGCCGTCGAGCTGTCCCGCAGCTCCTTAAGCCAGCCGGCTTTTCAGAAAGACCGTGCGCGAGCCATTGAATCCATTATGGTCGAGCGCATGATGACGTTGTCTTCTGGCGAGTTTCAGGAGTTGCTGCGACCGTGCTTTCAGGAGGATGAAATCAAACTGATTCTGGTGGGTGCGGCGCTGGGTATGTTGGCCGGTATTGGCCAGCTGATTCTGGTGTTTGGGCAGGCCTTGGCGTAGGCCACCCCGCAAAAGTGGTAAACGCTGAGTGCCTATGTGGGGGACAGTGGAAGACACAGAAACGATGGTCGGGAACCTGAATGCCAATTTATACTGCTTGATCCGGCGTTACCGGGTGCTGGCCATATTCGCCAGCGAGCAGTTCAGCGAAGGTAAGCTCGTCGCCCTTCGTGGATCGGCCAAACAGGCTTTTCGGCAGCAGCGCCGGCAACCGGGCCACCACGTTGTCTTCATCGTTACGCACGGCCTTCAGCACGTCGCCCACTGAAATTCGTTCCAGCGACCTGGCCGGGTGCAGGCAGTCGCCCTGGCTACCTGCCAGCGTCAGCAGTTTGGCGCGGATCAGTTTGTCACTGACATTACGGGTGACCTCCCCCGGAACTCGGAGTTCATGCTCAACCACCTCCTGCCGCGGCGCGGGCCGGCCCTCGTGAAACGGTTTGGCCACCATCCACATCAACGCCAAGGCGACATGTTCTTGCAACTCCGGCGCCAGCTGCACCTGATGGCGCTTGGCCACAGAGCCCGGATTCTGCAAGTAAAAGCT
This sequence comes from Marinobacter gelidimuriae, assembly GCF_000372805.1. Lineage (GTDB taxonomy): Bacteria > Pseudomonadota > Gammaproteobacteria > Pseudomonadales > Oleiphilaceae > Marinobacter > Marinobacter gelidimuriae. The sequence continues at coordinate 20,653 of NZ_KB889897.1, forward strand.
CAAACTGGCGCCCAGCAGCAGTATCATCCAGTTCAGATAGATCCAGATCAGCATGATAATGCCGATGGCAAAACTGGAATAAATGGCGGCGTATTTGGCAGACCCGGCCACGAACGACGCAAACAGCATCCCGGCCGCCTGCCAGGACACACCCGCAATCAGGCCTGCCAGAAACGCGTAACGTAACTTCACTCGTGTGTTGGGAATAAACGCATACACAAACGTGAAGGCTCCCACCACCAAGAAGAACGGTATAAAACGGCTGAGCAGTAAAATCAGCGAGCCGAAAGGTTCTATCTCAATCAGGGTTTGCACAAACGATGAGGAAAAAATGGTGGCGCTGATACCAATAGCGGACACCATCAGCAACGGCCCCACCATGATAACGCTTAAATAGTTACTGAAGCGCTGCGCCAGAGAGCGCATCTGTGGCACCCGCCAGATCATATTAAACGAGCGCTCTATTTTCTGCACCAGCGACACCACCGTGTACACCAGAATTGCCAGGCCCACCGAGCCCAGCACTCCCACTTTCATATTGTCCACAAAGCCCAAAATGCGCTCTGCCATTTCGATGCCATCGGGCCCCAGCGGCTGGAAAAACTGGTACAGGAATGGCTCCATTTTCTGATGCACGCCCAGAGCCTTCAACACCGAAAAGCTTAGCGCCAGCAACGGCACAATGCTCAATAACGTGGTGTAAACCAAGCTCATGGCGTGAAGAGTAAGCTGGCCGCTGATAAAGTCACGAATCAGCGCGTACAGCGAACGCCCGGTTTTATAGAGCCAGGTCCAGGGCCAGTTTTGCGGCGGATTAGGATTTGCCAGTATCCATTTTCCAGCAGCGGCAAGACGTTCTTGTATCTGAAGAGAAGCCACTTGTCGTCCCGTTGCCAGAATGTGCCGGCGTGTACCAGAGTGTGAAAGCGCCCATGCCTGAAGCAGGGGCATGCAGATTCAAGTATGGCTCAAATGAGTGCCGGGGGGAAAACCGGCCGCTGGTGCACAAGAAACGGCACCTTCAGCCGCAGCCGTTTACCAGGAAACGGCGTCATTGGGTCCGCGCTTGATAATGGGCGTTTCTACCTCCCAGGTTGCCAGGCCGGTAGCCAGTTCGGTCAGTGACAGCTGAATGTAATATTCCACTTGCTGCTCTTTACCTGCTTTGTGATTGCGCTGCAGAATTTTGCCCGACAGGCTCAGGTCTGGCGCTATCAAAGTGCCTTTGCGTTGCACACCCGTCTGGTCAAACTCTTCAGAATCACGCAGCTCGCGCACGCGCGCGCTCATTTCATCTTCAGCACCATCAAGGCCTACCGCTGTAGTGGTCACAACTTTGCCGGAGCGCAGCAGCGCCACACGGATCTTCTTGGTGAGCTGATCTGTGTCGATACGCTGCATGGTGTCATTGGTAACGCGACTGACCACCATGATGTAACGCTCGCCATTGGGTTTACTAACGGCGCCGCTGGCAAGCATGTCATCAACGGCCTCGGTGGCCGCTTTTTCGAAATCCCGGTAATCCATGGTCATGGTCACAGGGCCATCGTCAGCAGCCGGGTCGATATATCGGGTAGGCGTCGCACAGCCGGCAAGCATGAGCATGCTGACACAAAACACAATGGGAAGTTTGAACATACAGAATCCTTATTGCTGAGGCTCACGAAGATGGAGCTGATAATCGGTAACGCGGGCGTGGGGCGCCGTTGCGGTGAAATAACGGGTTTGACCGGTTAATAGCGAGACTTTTCGATAGCCCTCGCCAACGCCTTTTACGGCCATGCCGTTGGGATCAAACCAGGTCACTTTCCAAGCCAGATCGCCGTTGGAGCGTGCCTCAACAGCGTACTGGATTTGCAACAGGGTCTCTCCGCCAGGCTGAGCAATGCGCTGGCTTAGCAGCTCTGTTACGGCCACAAAATAGTTTACTTCCGGGTCGATCTGAAGTTGCTCGCGGTCGATTGCAGCCGCTGTTTCGGCGGGTGGCTGGATAGCACAACCGGCCAATACCAGCGCACAACTAAAGGCGATGATCTGTTTTTGAAATCTCATAGCTTGGGTCCTCATAGCCTGGATTCTCATGGCTCGGCCCTGACTGGGCTCAGTAAGTGGCTGTCAGCAAATCCTTCCCCGACAATTGCACCGTTGATGCCGGGTTACGCCCTTGCAAATCAAGCGCGACGACACTGGCTGGGCCAGCCAAAGTGGGCCGTTTAACGTAAAGCAGAGTAAACGGCTGGTCAGGTATCATAATAGTACCCAAAGAATGGCCATTTGTGCCTGTTAGCGTTAGTTTACCACTCTCGGGGCGATCGATCCGAGCGGCCTGCCAGTGGTTGGGCAAGGCCTGCCAGCTGCGCAAATCAGCCTGGGTTGTGGCAATGGTCAGCGCGGCAGCACCGAGCTGACCCCACACGCCAAACTTTTCTGCGGCTTCGTTCTGGATGACCGCTTTTATCACGGCAGACGACACTGCCCGTGCCAGAACACCGGGGAACCGCTCTTTCATTTCAGTGCGAATCACCGACCCCATGTCTGATATACGTTCTGTTTGCACAGCGATGTCAGCGCCGGCAAGTACGCCGAGGCTCCCCGGAACAGCCGCGCGACCTCTGTATCTGGGCAGTGCAATGCCAAAGTAAGCGGGTGCCTGCTGGCTACCATGAAATATAAGCAAAGGCACATCAATCCGGGTCTCTTCCAATACCGGGCCCAGGCCGTTTTCATAAAGAACCCACACCTGTGGGGCCAGTTCAGCCATCGACTGCCTGCCAGCGGCCAGCGCCTCGGCAAGTTTGGCGTCACGCTGCAGAACATCGCTTGCCCTGTTCATCGCGGCAACACGTGTGAGGGACGTGGCGGCCTTCTCGTAATCGGCACGGCTACTGGCGTTGGCCAGGAAGTAAATGCCATGCAAATAGGTGCTGGCCGGCACAATAAACTCGGGCAGCACCGACCACTCAGACTCTACCTCATAGCGCTGCGACACCGCATTGCGCAGGCTTTGGTTATTCAGGCTGTTGCGAACCATGGCGGCCGTGTTTTGCCCGCTCTGCGCCTGCTGGTTCAGCGCCTCCCGCTGTTCGGCGATTTCCTTACTGAAGTATTCAACCGCACGCCGTGTGCGGTCATCCGCCCGATTAAACTCGACACGTGCAAATTCGTTATTGCCCTCAGCCAGAAACGCCAGGCCCTTGTAGGTGTTGACGAGAATCGCCTCCGACATCAGCGCTTGATAATCGCGCTCGGAGTCGTTCACCATCAACGCCATAAAAGCTGTGGAAGACTTTTCCAGGATATTAGCCAGGTCCAGGTTCTTCATACCCTCTTCAGCCAAATCATAGGTATTTGTGGCCTCCTGATAGCGACCCAACAAACGGTATAGCTCGGCCTGATGCAACAAGTCCAGCAAATGTTCATCGGTATCTACAGCCTTACCCTTGGCGGTTTTAAAACTCACCGTTTGCAACGCAAGGTCATAATCGCCTACCGCGTAAGCATCATTAAAAGCGTCCATCTGATTTTTTTGCTGGAACGAAGAACACCCCGCCATCAGCGTTGCTAGAAAAGCGGCCACCAAAAAACGAAACACAACTTCCACTCAAACACTCCTTGAGCTTAAAAGGTGCGGCCGGGGCCGCCCGATTTTGCCTATACTGATACTATTCCTAATATCATCATACGGCGAAATTCTGCTCCACACGTCAAAAACCAATCGCAAAAGGCAAGATTATGGATTATGAATTCTGGCATGCCCGCTGGGAACGCAAAGAAATCGGATTCCACCAAAAGTCGGTCAATCACTATTTACACGAGCACTGGCCAGACCTGACAGGGCCGGAAAAAAGCCAGGTTCTGGTACCGCTGTGCGGTAAATCCCATGATCTCTGGTGGCTTCACGATCGCGGCCATCCCATTCTGGGCGTAGAACTCAGCAGCATTGCCTGCAAAGATTTTTTTGAAGAAGCCGGCGAAAAAGCAATGGTAACACCCGGTTCGCCGTTTACCCGCTTCCGCCATGACGACACCCTGGAATTGTGGTGCGGTGACTTTTTTCAGCTATCCCCGGCGGACGTAGAAAACGTGCGCTGGGTATACGACCGTGCCGCGCTAATCGCCCTGCCACCGTCTATGCGCCAGCGCTATGCCAGCCACCTGAGCGCCATCTTGCCTGAGGGCAGCGGCATGTTGCTGATTACCCTGGATTACGACGGCAGTGAAATGACCGGGCCGCCGTTCAACGTGACGGACAACGAGGTGTACGAACTGTTCTGCGATGACTTTGCCGTTGAGCGCCTGCGCCAGGATAACATGGCAAAAGACGACCCCTTCGCCAAACGCAAAGGCCTGGGTGGCGCCACGGAAAGTGTGTTCCGGCTACACAAACGCTGATTGGGCGAATTTATCGTTTTGGCCACGGAACCGCTACCGTTAAGCCACTGTCCAAACCGTCGAAGTTAAACTAAGCTTCCGATAAGTAGGCCAAAAACAAAAAACAACCCTATAACTAGCCATAGCACGCACGTCGAGCTGCGGGCAGTCCGGCCCAGGCGGGCGGCAACAACACACTGATAAGGAATACGCGTTACGAACGGCTAAACCATTGCAAGCGAGGGGCATCCATGAGCATTCTGCAACAGTACAAAAACCGTTATAAAAGGACTCAAGAAGAAGAGTTTTCTCTAGAGGAATACCTGGAGATCTGCAAAAACGACCCCGGCGCTTATGCCAGCGCTTCCGAGCGTTTATTACTGGCTATTGGCGAACCCGAACTGATAGACACCTCACGCGATACCCGGTTGTCGCGTATCTTTTCCAACAAAATGATCAAACGCTACCCGGAATTTTCCGAATTCTACGGCATGGAAGAAGCGGTGGAAAACATCGTGTCTTTCTTCCGCCATGCCGCCCAAGGGCTAGAGGAAAAGAAACAGATTTTATACCTGCTGGGCCCGGTAGGCGGTGGTAAATCGTCACTGGCAGAAAAGCTTAAATCCCTGGTGCAAAAGGTGCCATTTTACGCCATCAAGGGTTCCCCGGTTAACGAGTCACCACTGGGCTTGTTTGATCCAGCCGAAGACACCGAAATTCTGCACGAAGAATACGGCATCCCCCCGCGTTATCTGAAAAGCATCATGTCGCCTTGGGCCGTGAAGCGCCTGCACGAATTTGGCGGCGACGTCAGCCAGTTCCGAGTGGTGAAACGTTATCCGTCCATTCTGGACCAGGTAGGCGTATCCAAAACCGAACCGGGCGACGACAACAACCAGGATATTTCCGCCCTGGTGGGCAAAGTGAATATCCGCATGCTGGAAGACTATTCCCAGGATGACCCAGACGCATACAGTTTCAGCGGCGGCCTGTGCAAAGCCAACCAGGGCTTGCTTGAATTTGTAGAGATGTTCAAGGCGCCCATCAAAGTTCTGCACCCGCTGCTGACCGCCACCCAGGAAGGCAACTACAACACCACCGAAGGCATGGGTTCTGTGCCCTTTGATGGCGTTATCCTGGCTCACTCTAACGAATCCGAATGGCAAACCTTTCGCAACAACAAACACAACGAAGCCTTCCTGGACCGTGTGTACATTGTGAAAGTGCCCTACTGCGTGCGGGTAACCGAAGAGGTTGATATCTATCGCAAACTGCTGGAACACAGTTCCCTGGCGGGTGCGCCCTGCGCGCCGGACACCCTGGACATGCTGGCCCAGTTCTCTGTGCTGTCACGCATAAAAGACCCGGACAATTCCAGTATTTTCTCGAAAATGCGGGTCTACGATGGCCAGAACATCAAAGACACCGACCCCAAGGCCAAATCGATTCAGGAATACCGCGATGCGGCCGGTGTGAATGAAGGCATGGATGGCCTGTCCACCCGTTTCGCCTTCAAGATCCTGTCGAAAGTGTTCAACTTCGACACCAACGAAGTCGCCGCCAACCCGGTGCATCTGCTGTATGTGATTGAAAAGCAGATTGAACAGGAACAGTTCCAGCCCGAAATCCAGGAGCGCTACCTACGCTACATCAAGGAATTCCTGGCGCCCCACTACGTGCAGTTTATTGGTAAAGAAATTCAGACTGCGTATCTGGAAAGCTACAGCGAATACGGCCAGAACCTGTTCGACCGCTACGTCACCTATGCCGACCTGTGGATTCAAGACCAGGAATTCCGCGACCCGGACACCGGGGAAATTCTGGACAGAGCCTCTATTAACGAAGAACTGGAGAAAATCGAGAAGCCGGCGGGCATCAGCAACCCCAAAGATTTCCGCAACGAGGTAGTCAACTTTGTGCTGCGCGCCCGTGCCAATAACCAGGGCGACAACCCTTCCTGGCTGAGCTATGAAAAACTGCGCAGTGTGATCGAGAAGAAAATGTTCTCGAACACCGAAGACCTGCTGCCGGTGATTTCATTCAATCCCAAAGCCAATAACGAAGACCAGAAAAAGCACAAGCAGTTCGTTGACCGGATGATAGACCGCGGCTATACCGAGAAACAGGTGCGGTTGCTGGCCGAGTGGTACCTGCGGGTTCGCAAATCCCATTAACCGATAGCGGACGCACTGTATAGCGCACTGCATAGCGTACTGCATAGAGGGAAGCGTTATGGGAAGCACCCACATTATTGACCGACGTCTGAACGGTAAAAACAAAAGCGCAGTGAATCGGGAACGATTCCTGCGCCGTTATCGCCATCACATAAAGAAGGCCGTGGCTGAAGCGGTGAAAAAACGCTCCATTACCGATGTGGAGCACGGGGAAAGCGTGAGCATTCCCAACCGCGACATTCAGGAACCGATTTTTCACCACGGCCAGGGCGGGCGCCAGGAAGTGGTGCACCCCGGCAATCAGGAGTTTCTGGCAGGCGACACCCTTCCCAAACCGCCCGACGGTGGCGGACAGGGGCAAGGCAATGGCCAGGCCAGCCAAGATGGCGAGGGAATGGATGACTTCGCCTTTCAGATTACTCAGGAAGAGTTCCTGAACTTCCTGTTTGACGATTTGGCGCTGCCCAATCTGGTGCGCAAACGCCTGAAAGACACCGAATCGTTCAAATACGTGCGTTCTGGCTTCAGCACCCAAGGGGTGCCCGCCAAGCTGGATGTTATTCGTTCTCTACGCGGGGCCCACGCTCGCCGCCTGGGCTTAAGTGGAGCCCGCCGACGTAAAATCCGCGAACTGGAAGAGCAGCTCGCAGCACTGAAAATCGCGCCGGATGATCTGGACGCTGCGTTCAGCCACGCCGACCAGATTCAGGTTCTGGAAGAAGAAATCGCACGGCTGAAAACCAACGTGAAGCGCATTCCGTTTATTGACGAAATCGACTTGCGCTACCGCCAGCACCTGAAGCAACCGCAACCGGCCACCAGCGCGGTGATGTTCTGTCTGATGGACGTGTCAGGCTCTATGACGCAAACCCACAAAGAAATCGCTAAACGCTTCTTTATTTTGCTGTACCTATTCTTGCAGAAGAACTACAAAAAAATCGACGTGGTGTTTATTCGCCACCACACCAGCGCCAAAGAAGTGAACGAAGAAGAGTTTTTCTATTCGCGGGAAACCGGCGGAACCATTGTGTCCAGCGCCCTGAAGCTGATGCAGAAAATCATCGACAGCCGCTATTCACCGGCCGAGTGGAACATTTACGCCGCCCAGGCATCCGACGGCGACAACTGGAATGACGACTCCCCGGTGTGCAGCAAACTGTTAACAGACCGGCTGCTTCCGCTGGTGCAGTATTACGCCTACATCGAGATTACGCCCCAGAACCACCAGATGCTCTGGTACGAATACGAGAAGATTCTGGCGCGCTTCCCGCACGCATTCGCGATGCAGCAAATTGCCGATGCCAGCGATATTTACCCGGTCTTCCGCCGGCTGTTCGAGAGGAAAGCCGCATGAGTGAACACGACGACCGCGCACCGCGCGTTGACAGCCCGCCCGAACCGCCCAAGGCGGTAAAAGTGCGGGAGCCGATTTCGACCGGGTCAGAATGGACATTTGACCTGATCCAGCGCTACGACGAAGAAATCGCAAAATGTGCAGCTGAATTCGGCCTGGACACCTACCCCAATCAGGTAGAGGTGATCAGCGCCGAACAGATGATGGACGCTTACAGCTCTGTGGGCATGCCGGTAGGCTACAACCACTGGTCGTTCGGCAAGCAGTTCCTCAATACCTCAAAAGGTTACCAGCGCGGGCAAATGGGGCTGGCCTATGAAATCGTCATCAACTCAGACCCGTGTATTGCCTACCTGATGGAAGAGAACACCCTGCCTATGCAAGCGTTGGTGATTGCCCACGCCTGCTATGGCCACAACTCTTTCTTCAAAGGCAACTACCTGTTTCGCACCTGGACCGACGCCAGCGCAATTATTGATTACCTGGTATTTGCCCGCCATTACATCGCTGAATGTGAGGAGCGCCACGGTGTAGACGCGGTGGAGGAAGTGCTGGACTCCTGCCACGCACTGATGAACTACGGGGTGGATCGCTACAAGCGGCCATCGCCCATTTCCGCCGGCGAGGAAAAGCTGCGCCAGACCGAGCGCGAAGAATATCAGCAACGCCGCATCAACGATTTGTGGCGCACCATTCCCCTGCCCACCGATGACAGCGACCCCGAAAGTAAGAAAAAGCGTTTCCCGGAGGAGCCCCAGGAAAACATTCTGTATTTCATTGAAAAGAACGCGCCTTTGCTGGAAACCTGGCAGCGGGAAATTATTCGCATTGTGCGCAAACTGGGTCAGTATTTTTATCCACAGCGGCAAACCCAGGTGATGAACGAAGGCTGGGCAACTTTCTGGCACTACACCCTGATTCACGCGCTGTACGACAAAGGGCTGGTAACCGACGGTTTTATGCTGGAACTGCTGGCTAGCCATACCGCGGTGGTGTACCAACCACCGTTCAACAGCCGCTATTATTCCGGCATAAACCCTTACACCCTGGGGTTTGCGATCTTCACCGACTTACGCCGACTTTGTGAGCAGCCCACAGACGAAGATCGCGAATGGTTCCCGGACATTGCCGGCTCCGATTGGCGGGAAACCCTGCATTTCGCCATGAAAAACTTCAAAGACGAGAGTTTCATCCAGCAGTTTCTGTCGCCCAAAGTGATGCGCGATTTAAAACTGTTTGCCATTGAAAACGACGACGAAGAAGACGTTTACCTGGTGACCGCCATTCACGATGAAACCGGGTACCGCACACTGCGTGAAAAGTTGGCGCGGCAATACAATCTAAGCAGTCGCGAGCCGGATATTCAGGTGTGGAATGTGGACTTGCGTGGCGACCGCTCGCTGACCCTGCGCCACATTGTGAATGAACGTCGGCCGTTAGCGGACGACAGCGAAGAAGTGCTGCGCCACATACACCGGCTTTGGGGCTTTGATGTGCACCTGCAAAGCGTCAGTGAAGGCACGGTGATGAATGAATATCAGTGTCCTGCGGCAGCAGTAAGTGGTTGATGACAAGGCTGGCCGTTTCTGCAGAATTTTCTTGTGTCAGCATTCGTTTATCGTGACAGTACCTCATATACTGATGAGTGAGGGTTTTCCGCCCTTTTTTCATGTTCCAGATACAGTAGGGGTGCGCACGGAATGAAACGCCTGGCAACATTGGACGCGTCTTGGCTAGCGGTCGAGTCTGACGATACCCCCATGCACGTGGGCAACTTGCAAATTTTCAGCCTGCCCGACAACGCCCCTTCTACATTCGCGGGCGACTTGGTCAAAAGCATGAAGCAAGCCGGTAATGTTGAGCTCCCCTGGGGCTGCAAGCTTGTATGGCCAAGCTTTCTGGGCCGCGTTCTGGCGCCCACCTGGAAGCACGACAAACACATTGATCTGGATTACCACGTACGCCACTCGGCCCTGCCAAAACCCGGCGGTGAACGCGAACTGGGGATACTGGTATCGCGCCTGCACTCCAATCCACTGGACCTGTCGCGGCCGCTGTGGGAATGCCACATGATCGAAGGGCTGGAACACAACCGTTTTGCCCTGTACACAAAGATGCACCACTGCATGATTGACGGCATCAGCGGCGTGCGCCTGATGCAAAGGGTGCTGAGCAAATCCCCCGACGAGCGCGACATGCTGCCACCCTGGTCAGTACGCCCGGAAAGCCGGCGCGGCAACAAGACCGACAGCGAAGCCAGCGTGCCGGGGGCCATCTCCCAAGCTATGGGAGCCCTTAAACTGCAGTTGGATTTGGCGCCGCGGCTGTGGCAGGCCAGCAATCGCCTGATTCACTCGGTACGCCATCCGGAAGACGGCCTGACAGCGCCCTTCACCGGGCCGGTTTCCAAAATCAATCACCGGGTTACCGGCCAGCGCCGCTTCGCCACCCAGCAATATCAGTTGGAAGATATGAAAGCCATGGCCCGGGCTTCGGGCAGCTCGATGAACAACATTGTGCTGTATTTATGCGGCACAGCGCTGCGGCGTTTTCTGCTGGAACAGGACGACTTGCCTGAAACATCGTTAACAGCAGGCATACCGGTCAACATTCGCCCGGCGGATGACGAGGGCACCGGCACCCAGATCAGTTTCATGATTGCCGCCCTGGCCACCAACGAACCTGACCCGTTAACGCGCCTGAAATACATCAAGGAATCTTCGTGCAAGGCCAAAGAGCACTTGCAAAAGTTGCCCAAGAAAGCGTTGACCCAATACACCATGATGCTGATGTCGCCCTACATATTGCAGCTGATGTCTGGTTTGGGCGGGCGCATGCGGCCAGTATTTAACGTAACCATCTCCAACGTTCCGGGGCCCACCGAAGATCTTTATTACGAAGGCGCCAAACTGGAAGCCATGTATCCGGTGTCGCTGATCACCCACGGCGGGGCGCTGAACATTACTTGCCTGAGCTATGCCGGATCGTTGAACTTTGGTTTCACCGGTTGCCGCGACACCTTACCCAGCATGCAGAAGTTGGCGGTGTATACCGGGGAAGCATTGGAAGAGCTCAGAGCTCTGCTGTTACCGCCAAAGAAAAAACCCAGCCCACGCAAACCTAGAACGGCCGCGAAAAAGAAGCCTGCGGTGAAAAGCGACGCTAGCTGATTTGCAGCAGCCGCAGCAACTGCGATTGCTGTGGCTGGCGCACCATATCGGCGAGGGTGTAGGTATCCAGGGTCGCTAAAAAGGCTTGTAAGGCTTCCCGTAACATCGATTGCAAACCGCAAACCGGGGTAATGCAACACTGATTGTTCGCGGAAAAGCACTCCACCAAATTGAAATCCGGCTCGGTATCGCGCACTAAAGCACCAATATTGATGGAACTGGGTTGACGTCGCAGCCGCATACCACCGTTTTTGCCTCTCACTGTTTCTATGTAGCCCTTAAGGTTGAGCTGGTGCACCACCTTCATCAGGTGGTTTTTGGAAATATCATAGGCATCGGCTACGTCCTGAATGGTAACCAGCCGGTCACCACAAGCCGCCAGGTAAACCAGCACTCGCAGCGAATAATCGGTGTAACGGGTGATGTGCATAAACAACTCCAGCTAGCGTGCATCTAAGTTGGACGGGTCAGCAAATAGCATGCAACAGCCACCAGCGTAATCCCCACTATCATCAAAACCAACGGCTTCGCGCCGCCCCAGAACAAAAACCCCCAGCTTAGCGTCATCATCGAGCAGGCCAGCACTTTGGCGCTGGCCGGAACGGCTTGGCGGGTGCGCCACTGCAAAATAACGGGGCCAAACTTAGGATGATTATCTAACCGAAAAGCGTCGAGATATACGCGAGTATACGGAATCCGGCTTTGCGATAATGGTTACTCATAGTGCTGATCTCACAACCATTAAACGATGGCTTCAGTATAACGTTGATCAGTGGACCGGTCTGCCCAAACGGCTCAGAAAAACCAGCCGCACAATGTAGGCAATTTTGATACCCAGCGCGAACAGCAAGGTGCCAATGTGGGCCAGAATCTGCAGCATCATTGGCAACCGGCCCGCCAAAGGATACGCTAGAACAACGGTCACCAGCAGACCCAGCACCGACCAGACAATTGCGCTATTGGCACGAAACAGCATCTTTTCCATCTTTTTACCCTCGGCTACCTTTAAAGATCTATTTTATAGTTATCTTTAAGAAAAGCACAATCTTTTCTGACCTGCGAATGATCTAAGTGATGTGCACTCAAAAGTCAGGCAAAGTTACCCCGCTGGGGGTATCGGATTTTACGCTCCAGTCTGCGATAATCTGTGCTATAACTTTATAAAAGATTCGAACTGGCTGCTACGGGAACTGTGCCGATGTCCAACAATAAGCTGACAGATCGCTTCGGGCGCACCATCAATTATGTACGTTTATCGGTGACCGACCGCTGCGACTTTCGCTGTGTTTATTGCATGGCGGAAGACATGACCTTCCTGCCCCGCCAACAGGTACTCACCCTGGAAGAAATCGCCAGGCTGGCGTGCAATTTTATGGAGCTGGGCACCGAAAAAATCCGCCTGACTGGTGGTGAACCACTGGTGCGAAAGGGCATCGTTGATCTGGTGAAAGAAATCGGTAGTTATGGCCTGCGTGATTTCGCCATGACGACCAACGGTAACCAGCTGTCTTCCATGGCAGAACCACTGCGCAAAGCAGGGCTTCATCGCCTGAACATCAGCCTGGATTCGCTAGACGCCGAAAAATTTCGAAGCATTACCCGCACAGGCAAACTGTCAAAGGTGCTTGACGGCATAGACGCCGCCTGCGAGGCCGGCTTCCGTGGCATTAAACTGAACACGGTAGTGATGAAAGGCCGAAATGATCAGGACGTACCCGAACTGGTTGAGTACGCCCGCCGCAAGCAGGTAGACATCACCTTTATCGAAGAAATGCCCCTGGGTGAGATTTCCGAACACGATCGCGGCGAAGCTCTTTGCACCAGCGACGAAGTGCGCGAGATCATTACCCGCCATCACGACCTGATTCCTTCCACCGCAGACTCCGGTGGCCCGGCGCGCTATTACCGCATGGCAGACAGCCCGATTCAGGTCGGTTTTATTTCACCCCATTCCCACAACTTCTGCTCCACGTGCAATCGGGTGCGGATCACTGTGGAAGGCCGCCTTCTGCTGTGTCTGGGCAACGAACACTCCGTGGATCTGCGACGAGTGCTGCGCGCCAACCCCATTTCTGACCAACGCCTGCAAGATGCCATCGCCCAGGCGATGGATCTGAAACCGGAAAAACACCACTTTTCCATCAACGGTGAGGTGCAGGTGCTGCGCTTTATGAACATGACCGGCGGCTAGGGTGGCCAGGCCAACGATGCCTTCGGTGGCAGTCTGCTTACCGGCACCCTGGCTGACGCATTAACACAGCACCCCAAAGCAGAGAACCTGCAGATTCTGCGCGGCCACCGGGTAGAATCATTCGAGCAGAACGCCGCCGGCTTCGACACCCACGACCTGTGCAAAACCGTCGGCAACCTGCCCGACCTATACTCAACGGGCGAAGAGCTGCGCAGAGTATTGCTGGAAAGATCTAAGCAGAGGTAATCATTTCAAAGCTGTTGTCAGTAAAAAATGGTGAAAACACAGAGGCCGAAAGGGGACGGTTGGAGCCGCCTCACAAAACTGTGCGGAGCCATGGATGGCGGAGCCCAAGCCGCACAGGGACGTTTTAAGGCGTGTTTTGGGAGCCTTGCCCCATAGAGCCATGATCCATAGCAGCTGGGCTGGCAGCATTCAGGTCGGACATTGTAATGTCAGCAAACGCTTTTACCTGACCACCAAATTCAGCGGCAAAGCCGTTGGCAGCCGTGCTGTCTGCAAACGACGCCAGCGTGGGGCCCATGGCGCCTTTCCGCTCGGAGCCAATCACGTAAAACGCCTCGCGGGCATCGATTAGCGCCGCATCATCCGGACTGTCCCATTCGGATTGCGCCATGTCGTGAACGTACAGAGTGTGATCGCGCTTTACATTTTCTGGCTGTAACACCCATGAAAACATGTCTTTTGTAGAGCAGAACTTGTGGACTTGCTGGTTTTTCTCGGTGATTACTTCGCCCTTAGGTCCAGGAAAAGCCGTAATAGCCATGCCGCAAACATGGCACTCTTCGCCATCTTCAAAGTGCACAGCCGCCGGCTTTTCGGTGACAACCTGCTCCGGCTCGGAACAACCTGTCAGCGCAAAAAAAACCGCGAGCAAGAGCAACAATCCCAGAGCGGGCACCTTGGCAAACCAGCGGCCGTCGTTATCAATAATCATTTGGCAAAACTCCATTTTAAGAAACAGTTTTTAATGGCAATTTTAAATGGCCGTTTTAAGAGACGATAACTAGAAACACATGCACAGAATTTCAAATCCGGCGCTTACGGAATAACGCCCAGGCGAGGGTCAAGGGTGCAACACACCACAGCACCAGCCCCAGCCAAAGGCCGCTTTGGCCGATGGGCAAGTCGTTGCCGAGACTCAGTACGCCACTGAGCTGACGACCCTCACCAAAGGCCAGAATATTCAACAAACGGTAGATATCTGTCGGGTTCAGCATCAGCAACCAGGGCAGCAGTTCCGGGTTTAGCTTGCCTTCGCTGGCCACCAGTGAGCCCAGTAGCAGCAAATCAAACACCAGCACAAAGAAGAACCAGATCGCCAAGGCCAGGCCCGCGGCAACCGGCTTCTCGCTGGCGCGCACGCTCACCACATAAGCCAGAGCAATAAAGCCCCAGCCCAGCAAAATGGTAGAGCCAATAAAGCGCAGCATCGCCAGTGCCAAGCTTGTAATGCCTACGTCTTCTACCAGCACCGCAATGGCAATACCCGCGACGCCAAAACCCAGAATCGTGGCAAATGCCAAGGTCAGGCCGTGGCCCAGAAACTTGCCGAACAACAACTGGCCGCGGCTAAGGGGATAGGTCATCAGCAGCAATAAAGTGCCGCCTTCGTCTTCGCCGACAATAGCGTCGTAGGCCAGCAGCAGCGCGATCAGCGGAATCAGGAATATGCCCAGGCTGGCCAAGCTGGCGATGGTCGCTGGGGTGGAGGCGTAGCCAACCTGACCAGACGCAGCCGCACCAAACCAGGCGATGCCCACGGCCAGAACAGCAAACACCATGGCAATGGCCAGCAGCCAGCGGTTACGCAAGCTGTCGCTAAGCTCTTTACGGGCGATGGTCCATACGCTGTTCATTGCACACCTCCGCGGTGAGCCAGGCCACCGTAGCCAATAAAGTGCACGTAAATGTCTTCCAGGGTGGGCTGATGAATGCCCACGTCCGCTACTTCGCCGGAGGCCATCAGTGCCGTCAGCAGTGGCATTTTATCGGCGGGGCGTACGTCTACCTGCAATCGGTTGTTGATGTTTTTCATCACCGGTCTGGTGACGCCGTTGCACTGGCGAATGGCGTTTTCCAGGGAATCCAGAGTTCCCGTTGACTCCAGCATTAAAGTGACCGGCATATTAGCTTGGCGCCGCAGCGCTTCCAGATTGCCGGTGGCCTTTAAGGCGCCGTCGGTCAGAATCGCCGCGCGGTCGATGTAAGGCTCCACACCTGGCAACACGTGGGAACAAAGCACAATGCCGGTTCCGCTATCGCACAAGGTGCGCAGCAGCCGGTACAGATCGGCGGTCGCGACTGGGTCAAGCCCCACCGTGGGCTCGTCCAACATCAACAGCTTGGGTTTTCCCAATAACGCCTGAGCCAGGCCCAAGCGTTGGCGCATGCCTTTCGAGTAGGTTTTCACCCGCCCGTCCATGGCATCGTCTAACCCAACCTGAGTCAGCAACTCTGGCACCTGGCGTAAGTCCGCGCCTTTCAGGCGGGCAAAGTGCGCCAGAATTTCACGGCCGGTCAGCTGCGGATAGAACATGACGTTTTCTGGCAAATAGCCGATGTGCCGGGTTACCTGTGAATCGCCCGCACTGCCATCCAGCACTGACAAAGAACCCCCTACCGGCTGCATAAGACCAAGAATCAGCTTGATGGTGGTGGTTTTACCGGCACCGTTATGGCCAAACAGGCCCAGAATTTCCCCAGGCTCCAGGCGCAAATCCACACCCTGCAGCACGGTGGCTTTGTCGTAACGGTAACTGACATTTTCAAGACGAAAACAGCTCATTGCGGCTCCGCAGAATTCGGGTTAGAAACAGCCGATGGAACACGTTCAGGCTCAGGTGGATACATCAGTGGATGGGAATCCTGAACCCCGGCGGCCTTGATCACCGGGAACGCGTCCTGCACCCAGCGCAGGGTATCCACCGCCGGGCTGAACATCAGCACCTTGGCTTCCGGATAGGTCCACAACAGACGATCGACGTTGTCATTAGGCTCGTAAGGAACGTCGCCGATGCCGTCCTGGTTACGATCCCAGCCCAGATAGTCACTCCAGTAATTACCCACGCCGTCTTTCGACCACTCCTGGGTGCGGGTGGCCACATACTTCACCTGGCGCTGGTTATTCACGAAGGCATTGTTGAACATGGTGTTGTCTTCCGAGCCGGCGGTTAAGTGAATACCAATATTGCTGTTGGCAAACACGTTATCGGTAAACGTGTTGTACAAAGAGTTGTAAATAAACACCGCCTTACCCTCGGCACCCGACATCGCCGCCCCGGCAAACTGCCCCTTGGACACACCGGTAACCACATTGCCCCGCAGCTCAGACTGGGTAATAAAATTCATCAGAATGCCGTAATTCTCATCGTTCTCGGAACGATTATTCAGCACCGTCAGTCGCTTGCTCATCATCAACGCATATCCGGTGCGCGTGTTACGGGTAACGTTGTTTTCCAGCAGGTTATCCATCGAATACATGTAATGGATGCCGTAGCGCAAATCGGCCATCACATTATTGCGAATGCGGTTGTTGTTGGAAGTTTCAATATAAATCGCATCACGAGTCTGGCGAATGTCATTGCCTTCAATCAACGCGCCCTGAGTGTTGAACAAATGAATGCCATTGCCCCGATCGTTGGAACGCATACTGGCATCGCCACGAATCACATTGCCAATAACCGTCGCATCCGGCGTAGCATCCAGCCACACCCCAAAAGCCGAACCTTGCAGATTATTATCCGCGACCGTAACGCCCTGAGCCTCACGGGCCACAAAAATCGCCGCGTCCAGCTTATTAAGGTCCGCCCCCCAGTTACGCACCGTGCAGCCGCTAAACGTCACCCCTGTCGCCACAATATGAACGGTTCTGCCCTCACCACCGCCATCAATCACCGTATTGGCATGGCAGCGAACCGTCACATCCGCCACCCGGATAACGATCGGTGAAAGCTGTTCAGGCGGCAGCTCAAAAACCGCCCCCGGTTCCAGCGCATCCAGCTGTTGCTGGATATCCGCTTGTGCGGTTAGCGATAGCAAAGCGACGGTAAAAACCGCCACTAAACGCAAAATGTGGTGCATCAAATCAGTTCTCGATATGGCTAACAGTCGCCAAAGTTGGGTATGACACTGGAAGAACGCCTTTCAAAACTGTGCGGAGCCATGGATGGCGGAGCTCAAGCGCCACATGGATGTGCTTAAGCGTGTTTTGAAAGGCGTTCTTCCAGTGTCATATTCCTCCGAAACATTGTAAAAAGCCGAAGCCCCAAAACGGGGCTCCGGCCAAACACTACATCAGGCCTTTTCGACCATCATTCGTCCACGCATCTCCATATGCAGCGCATGGCAGAACCAGTTGCAGTAGTACCAGTGCACGCCTGGCTTATCAGCGATAAAGGTCACCGACGATGTCTGCTGTGGGCTGATTTCCATCTGCACCCCGTGATTCACCATGCAAAAACCATGGGTCACGTCCTCGATCGTATCCAGGTTGGTAACGTAAACCGTCACCTCATTGCCCTGCTTAACCTTGAACTCGGTTGTGTTAAACATCGGCGCCACAGACGTCATGTAAACGCGAACCTTATTACCGTCGCGGATTATCTTGTTATCGCCTTCCAGCGTGACACCGTCTTTCTTCGCCTGCTCGCGGGCACTGGCAAAGAAAGGGTCATCGCGGCTGTAGATTTTCTGGGTTTTGATCTGATCGCGACGCACAAGAATGCAATCGTGCGGCTCAGCGTACGCGGGGCCGTCGTGAACCAACTTCATTTCATCCCCGGAAATATCAATCAGCTGATCGTTTTCTGGGTGCAATGGCCCTACTGGCAAGAACCGGTCTTTGGAGAACTTCGACAGTACCACCAACCACTTACCATCCGCATCGCGGGTTTCGGTCAGCGATGCGTGGTTATGGCCTGGCTGGTAATGCACGTCTAGCTTCTGACGCAGGTAGTTTACGTCTTCACCATTATAGTACTTGATCGCGTCGGCAATGTTCCACTTAACGATCTGGCTATCAATAAACAACGTGGTGTAGGCGTTGCCACGGCCGTCGTACGTGGTGTGCAGAGGCCCAAGACCCAGCTCCGGTTCTGCGACAATCACGTCACGCAGCTCGATTTTGTCGTTAAACACATCGTCCAGCTTGTCGATGGCAATCACCGAACAGGTTGGCGACAGCTTGCCGGCGGCAATGAAGTACTTGCCATCCGGTGAGGTATTCACGCCGTGCGGGTTCTTCGGCACCGGAATGTATCGGGTCAGCTTGGATTTACCGCGGCCATCCACCACGGGCACTTTGGAATCGCCCAGAGTTTTGAACTCGCCGTTTTTAACCGCTTGCTCAATACGCTCAACGTTAAACACTACCACCCAGTCGCGGTCGTTGCGCATGGTACCGGCCAAATCCCCGGCTTTTTCCGAGTTGTAGCATGTAGATGCCGCGTATTTACCGGTATAGTCAGCGTCGGTGTTGTCCAGGTTGCCGTCAACAATCACCTGCCAGGCCATTTCCATGGTCTCCGCGTCTAGCGCGTTAAACATGGTGAAGCTGTTTTCCAGCGAGAAATCACTGCCGTCGTTCGGATGCGGAATCACGAATTCGGCGTTGCAGAATACGTACTTGGTATAGGGCACTTTCTGCAAACGCAAGCCGTGAATAGCCTGCACGTTAGGAACAGTTGTGATTTTGTCACAGCGCATAATGTCCAGGCGAATACGCGCTACGCGGGAGTTTGCCTTGTCATTAATGAACAGATATTTGCCGTCGTAACGGCCATCCGTCATGGAAATATGCGGGTGGTGGGAATCGCCGTTCAGCAATGTGTTGTCATGTCCCAACACATCTTTACTCTCGTTGGTAATACCCCAACCAATGGCGCCGTCCAGATTAAAAACAGGAATGCGAATAAGCTCGCGCATCGACGGTACGCCCATTACCCGGACTTCACCGGACTGACCACCACTCCAGAAACCGTAGTACTCATCCAGCTCGCCCGGACCCACGTCAATGTTATTGCGTGCTTCTTTGGCGGCGGCCGCAAAAGCCTCACGGCTCATGACTGCGCCGCCCAGACCGGCCACACCGGCTACGCCAGCCACCGCGGTGGCACCCAGAAAACGCCGGCGACTCAGGCCGAGATGTTCCGTTTTCGCCAGTTCTTTATGACCTTGCTCATGGTCTTTGCTCATGATGCTCAACTCCGTTTCAGTTTTGGGGGGTTGTTCTTTTTTCGTTATGGCACTGCTTTTCATTTCACTTCGACGACTGGAATCTGTTCCGGGCGCCCCGGCGAATTTTGGCCACGGCGCTTGCCGCGGTGCTTCACAATCAACGGCGGGCACTTGTTGTCGTCGAAATAAGTCACCTGGCAGTCAAGGCAGTAGTGGCATTCCATGAAATTGATGGTGCCGTCTGGGTGAATGGCCTGTACCTCGCATTCTTTTTCGCACAGACGGCAGGGGGTGCCACATTCCTTGCGACGCTTGAGCCAGTCGAATACCCGCAGCTTGGTGGGCAGCGCCAGCGCGGCGCCCAGCGGGCACAGGTAGCGGCAATATACCTTGCGGGTGAACAGGTTGATCACCAGCAACACCACCGCGTAGAGCACAAACGGCCAGGTGCGGGCGAAATGTAAGGTAATGGAGGTTTTGAAAGGTTCGATTTCCGCCAGTCTTTCGGCCATCGCCATGGATTCCAGCGACACCCCGAAAAGCACCAGAAGAATGATGTACTTGATGGCCCAAAGGCGTTCGTGCACGGCAAACGGCACGTTGTACTGGGGTATTTTTAGCTTGCGGGCGATTTCATTCAGCAACTCTTGCAGCGCACCAAACGGGCACAGCCAACCGCAATAGACCGCGCGCCCCCAGAGCAACACAATGCCCGCCACCACGGCCCACAATATGAACATGATCGGGTCAATCAGGAACGTCTGCCAGCTAAAGCCAGACATGAAGCTGTGCACAAAGGTCAGCACGTTCACGATGGACAACTGGCCCAAGGCGTACCAGCCAATAAAGAACAGGGTGTAGGTAAGAAAGCCGTGGCGAATCCAGCGGGTTAAATTGGGCCGCTTTACCAGCCAGTCCTGAAAAAACAGGACAAACAGCAGCACCAATATGCCCGCGCCCAACACCACAATCTGGAACTGTTTCTGGTACCACACCTGCACCCACATGGGTTGGGTTTCCAGCCATTCTTCCTGGCTGACCACAACGTCCGCACGGGTGTAATACTGCTCGGGTAGCTGGTACTCCAGCGGGAACACCTGGAATTTGCTGTCCAGCGGGCCGGTCTGGCGCTTTACGGTCAGTTCGAGGGTCCAGGGCGTGCCCGGGTCAAAGTTGTACTGTTGGCGGATAATGAAGATCGCCATTTCGGAAAATTCGGGCATTCCCTCGCTGTACACATCGCTTAAACGATAAAAATCGAGATCGCGGAAGTTGAAGGTGTCACCAAACTGGCGAATCTGAATGCGGTCGAAAATACCGCCGCGCACATAGCCGGAGCCCTTGAACGAATAGGAGCCGCTGGCCATCACCGCAATAGCGTGTTCGCCTTCTTTCAGTAGAGAATTCAGCCATTCGTACTGGCTTTCACCCAGCAGATTGCGGCCAATGGTGGGGGCGTCCAGATAGGCTGTATACAGGTCTATCAATGCGTCTTCACGCTGATCGGGAGCGGCGGCCTCTACGCCTTCCGCGTCGGTGCCTTTAAACGAGTCATCCACTTGGCCACGGGTCAGCAGCAGGCGGCGAATGGAGCCATCGTCCGTCAGTTGCTGCCAGTTGGCTTGCTGAAACTGCTCGTTATTAACCGCCGCAATGGGTGGTCGCTTTACGCCCGCATCTTCCACCAAGCCAAGTTCTACGCCGACTCTGTGGGCCGTACGCATGATGACTTCGTTCACCACCATCACCGTAACGGTCGCGCCGGACAGGCCGTCTACTGCCACTTTGCGCTCGTTCGTGTTGCCGCCCACAGTAACCCGCTGATCAGCTTTCAGACCGGTGTACTGGTCAGTAAAGTCGTGCAGTTTGTACTCGGGGATACCGACCAGCAAAATCGGCTCGGAGTGATGAATCACGCGGGTTTTAAGGATTTCGCCGTCGGTATTCATCAATACCTGAATGTTCAGGGGTTTGCCCGAATAGGCGGGCGTTTGCACGAAATCGAGGCTTTGGTAGGTGTAGCCCACCAGCTCTTCGCCGGCGAAGAGCTCGCCAATGGCGCGATTGCTATCGCGGAGGCGCACTTCGGTTACCTGGGGCAGGTTTTGCGTGATCACTTGGCGACCGGCAACCGGCTGGTATTGGTCAACAGGATCGGCTTTTACATGGGTGACGCCTGCGAGCAGTGCCAGTACCAACGCCATTACAATCAGATTTACGGTATTGCTGAAACGGATACTCACAACATGTCCCCGCTGACGATAGGTGCTGCACAGATTAGATTATTTAAAAGTAATTAAAATACCCCTTACTGGATACACCTAGGAGGCTATTGATACCTCCTCTATCTCTGATTAGCCGAGGCTAACCGCTTCGCCGCTGACGTCTAAAGGCAGATAATTGCCGACGTGGCCCATGCGAATGCTTTCGACCATCATGGTCATGGGCTGCTGTGCTTCGTCGCTGGACGGGGGCACGCCGCCACGGCCAGACATAGCCGCCACGAATACAACGTCCCAGTTCTGACCCGTGTTGCGGGACTCGTCCACCAGCTGACTGAAATCTGCGACTTCGGCAGGGGTTTTATCCACGCAGACCACCGGCGTAAGTGCGCCGCCCTCGCCCCGCTCAAAAGCTGCGAGCTCCTCTGCAGAGGCCGAGTCTGGCAATTCGGCGCGGCAAAACACAAACAAAAGGCGCTGGGGTTCGTGTTCCTGCCCGGTAGCGGCAATCAATTCGCGGTAATTGCTGATCATTTCATAAATCCTTATAAAATGGTGACTATTGGCTTATCTGAATCAGCTTGCTCGGGTCGGAAATAAACACCCGGCTGCGATTTACCCGCACTAAGCCGTTGGCTTTCAGCTCCGCCAGAATACGTGAGAAAGTTTCCGGCTGCATGGCAAGGCGCGACGCCACCAGGCATTTGGGCAGTGGCAATTCCACTTCACCACCCTGCTCGCTGCCTTCTGGCAACAAATCCATCAGATAGCGAATCAACCGATCGCGGGCGCTTTGCACGGTCATGATTTCAAGATCGTGAAAACGGGTCACCGCGCGCATCGCGTAGTGGCGCAAGACGGCCTGGGTATAGCTGTGATTGGTGTCCAGCAAGTCCTGATACGCTTTCACCGGAATCATCAGCACTTCGCTGGTTTTCAGGGCTTCGGCGTAACAGGCGTAGCGGGCCGGATCGGCGTATATCATCACTTCGGCAATGCAGTCGCCTGGCGCGATGCTGTCCAGAGTGCGGTCGATGCCTGATGCATCCAGCCGGTACAAGCGCAAACGGCCCGACAACACAAAGAAGAAATGGTGGGCCGGCATGTCCTGGCGATACAGCAACTGGTGATGGCCCAACCGCAAGCGGCGGGCATGATGCAGAAGTTCTTGCAGGTCGTCTTCTTCCAGAGCGCTGAACATGGCGTGGTTGCGCAACAGCGTCAGGCTGTCTTTTTGGTCACTGGATTTGACCGCCATCAGAACCGGTTTGGCATAGTTCATGGGGGTATCGGCAGCCTGTATCATCGCCATGATGAAGTCCTCTTTGGCATGTTCATGCATTCATAATCAATGTATGAATACTAGAGGGATCGACTGCAAAAATCGCTCCCTCTTAGGAGGTAACCCATTAGCCATTACTGCATCAGCGGTGAATCCGGCAGTTCCAGATCAACCCCTTTAACACCGGCTTCGGCCGCTAACACCTGCAAGTACTGGCGGCAAGCGCGGCGGGTCACACTTTCGCTCAGGTACTGGCGGATTTTTGGTTTTACATGCTCGTAAGGCAATGGCTGGCCATCAATGCGCTGGTCTACGCGCACAATGTGGTAGCCGTACCGGGTTTCGATCAGCTCGGAATGCAGGCCTTCCTTCAAATTCAGCACCGGGCGCTCAAACTCGTCTACAGTCTGGCCTTTACTGATCTGCCCGAGGCTACCGCTCTGGTGGCGGGATTCGCAGGCTGAATACTGCTTGGCCAGGTCATCAAACCGTGAACGACCTTCAAACAGCACTTTCAGCAACTGATCCCCTACTTCTTCCTGGCGCATAAGCTCGGCCACGTCATCCGGTGCCGCCGCCAGCAATATGTGGCTCACGGCCATTACCACCGGGCTGCAAAACCGCCTGGGATTGGCGTTAAAGAAGCGCTCGCAGTCCTGCTCTGTCGGGTCTGGAACACCCAGCTCTGATTCAAGCACTTTGGCGATACGGTCTTCTTCATCCAGCTCTTCAGGCAGTTTCAACAGCCTGGCCTGATCCAGCAGCAACTGCCTTATTACCAGGCTTTTGGCCGCGTCGTGCCAGGCCGTCGCGGCTTCTTCGGCGGGGTGATACTGCATTTCCCGCGCTATATCGTCTTCGTTGATCAGCGTGTCGCCAACGTAGACCGGCGGGAACCGGTTTCTGGGTTGTTCAGCATCACCAATAGGAATCAATTGCATGGTATTACCCTCTTCACGATGGACCTAAACCCGCTTACGCACCACTTGGTACTTGCGGCCGAAATACTCCAGTGGCACGCTTAGCATGTGCACCAGACGGGTAAACGGGAACAGCACAAAGATGGTCAGACCCAGGAAAATATGAGTCTTGTAGATCCAGTGCACACCGGCAATATGCGATGCGGCATCACCCTGGAAGGTCAGAATACCCTGCGCCCAGGACGCCAGTAGCAACATGGTGCTGCCATCCAGATGGCCCAATGTGGGGTAAATGGTCAGCATGCCCAGCGCAACCTGAACCATCAGTATCACAATGATCATATTGTCAGAGAAAGTACTGCTAGCTTGAACCCGCGGATTGGTCAGGCGGCGAACCGCCAACGCGACACCACCGATCAACGCCATGATTCCGGCGATGCCGCCCACGACAATCGCCATTACCTGTTTGGTGCCGGCGCTCATAAAGGGCTCATACACAAAGTGCGGCGTCAGCAAGCCCACGAAGTGGCCAAAGAAGATCACCAATACGCCCACGTGGAACATCACGCTGGCCCACACCATGTTTTTCTTGCTTAAAATCTGGCTGGACTGGGCGCGCCAGGTAAACTGGCTGTTATCGTAGCGGGCCCAGGTACCAACCAACATAATCAGAATGGCAATGTAAGGATAAATCCCGAACACCAGTGTATTTAAATAGGACATTGTTCTCTCCTCCTACGCGCTCAGGCGTTGCTCACCGGTTGTTGAGCCGGGCGAGGTGTGACATCCGCCATCAGCTGGTCGCTCAAGTGAATGGTCTGGGTTTGCTCCAGCTCACGGCGGCGCTGACCTATCACACCACCGGTGCTGCAGGAGCTGCCCTGATCATCCACAAACTTCACCATTTCCTCTTCCCACACTTTATCCAGCGCTTCGGGGGTGTCGTCGCGCTCTTCTGACGCCACAATTTTCGCCAGCTCTTTGCGGTCGGTTTTGCGGCCGGATAGCTCCAGTAGCGCATCCATTATTCCGTGGTACACGCTTTCACGCTGGTACAGACGCTCACCCAGCAAGCCCAGAATGTGGTGAATATCTTCCAGCCAGTTTTTGATTTCTTCCCATGGCCGGGTAGACAAATACTCCATAAACAGCGGCAGATAATCCGGCAGTTCGCGAGCATCAATCTCCAGACCGTTGGTTTTGTATTGCTCCATCAGGTCTACCATCGCCTGCCCACGATCGCGGGATTCGCCGTGCACGTGCTCGAACAACAGCAGGGAGGTAGCGCGGCCCCTGTCAAAGGTGGCTACGTAGCTTTCCTGCAAGTCCAGCAGATTGCCGTCGCAGAGCATGTCAATGCAGCGCAGCAACTGCTCTTTGTTTTTGCGCGGCAAGCGGCTGTCTTCCAGCACCGCAGCCGTCAGCTCATCGCGGCCACGCTGCAGGTCGGCGTTCGGGTATTCCAGCAACAGCGCCATCACTTTTAGAATTTTCATAATCTGCTCCTCAATCCTGCAGCTGTTTCGGGTCAACCTGCTTCACCGTGGTCAGTTTTTGCACCATGGTGGTGGTCTGGCTTTTGCCGCCGAACATGTTGAATTCACTGGTGCTGCTGCTACAGCCGTCACCAAAGCTGAAACCACAGCCGCCACGCTCGGGAAAGGCTTCTTTCGCCATTTCGCGATGACCGGTAGGAATCACGAAACGGTCTTCGTAATTGGCAATGGCCAAGTAGCGGTACATTTCATCGGCTTGGGCTTTGGTCAACCCGACTTCTTCCAGTGCCCGCAGGTCTTCCACGCCGTCTACGGTTTCAGCACGCTTGTACAAGCGCATGGCCATGATGCGTTTTAGCGCACGTACGATGGGCTTTTCGTCACCGGCGGTGAGCAGGTTAGCCAGGTACTTCACCGGAATGCGCAGGCTTTCGATTTTCGGCAGTACGCCGTCAAACTCGACCTGGCCGGCTTCGGCGGCTGACTGAATCGGGCTCAGGGGCGGCACGTACCACACCATGGGCAGGGTGCGGTATTCCGGGTGCAGCGGCAGGGCCAGTTTCCAGTCCACCGCCATTTTGTAGACCGGGCTGCGCTGGGCCGCGTCGATCACGTTCATCGGCACGCCGTCTTTGGTTGCCTGGGCAATCACTTCGGGGTCAAATGGGTCGAGGAAGATTTCCAGCTGCTTCTCGTAAAGCTCGTGCTCGCCCGGGGTGCTGGCCACTTCTTCGATGCGATCGGCGTCGTACAGCAACACACCCAGGTAGCGAATGCGGCCTACGCAGGTTTCCGAACACACGGTGGGCATACCGGCTTCAATCCGCGGATAGCAGAAGATGCACTTCTCGGATTTACCGGTTTTCCAGTTGAAGTAGATTTTCTTGTACGGGCAGCCTGATACACACATGCGCCAGCCGCGGCACTTGTCCTGGTCGATCAGCACGATGCCGTCTTCTTCCCGCTTGTAGATAGCACCGCTGGGGCAGCTGGCTACACAGGTGGGGTTCAGACAGTGCTCGCACAGGCGCGGCAGGTACATCATGAACGTGCTTTCGAACTGGCCGTAAATGTCGGCCTGAATCTGGTCGAAGTTTTTGTCCTTGCGACGCTTGGCAAACTCGGTGCCCAAGATGTCTTCCCAGTTCGGGCCCCACTCGATTTTGTCCATGCGTTTGCCGGTGATCAGCGAGCGCGGCCGTGCAACCGGCTGGTGTTTGCTGTCGCCAGCGGTGTGCAGGTGCTGATAGTCGAAATCGAACGGTTCGTAGTAGTCGTCAATTTCCGGCAGATCCGGGTTGGCGAAAATGTTCGCCAACACCCGGAACTTGCCACCGATGCGGGGGCGGATTTTACCGCTGGGGTCGCGCAGCCAGCCGCCTTTCCACTTGTCCTGGTTTTCCCACTCTTTCGGGTAGCCGATACCGGGTTTGGTTTCGACGTTGTTGAACCAGGCGTACTCCATGCCTTCACGGCTGGTCCATACGTTTTTACAGGTCACTGAACAGGTGTGGCAACCAATGCACTTGTCCAGGTTCAGCACCATGCCTACTTGGGAACGGATTTTCATTTCACACTCTCCTGAACCGTGTCGCTGCCCTCGCCATCAAGCCAGTCAACGTTCTTCATTTTGCGCACTACAACGAACTCGTCGCGGTTGGAACCCACGGTGCCGTAGTAGTTGAAGCCGTACGAGAACTGGGCATAGCCACCAATCATGTGAGTGGGCTTCGGGCACGCTCGGGTAACCGAGTTGTGAATACCACCGCGGCTGCCGGTAATTTCCGAGCCGGGAATATTCACAATGCGCTCCTGAGCGTGGTACATCATCACCATGCCCGGCATCACCCGCTGGCTAACCACCGCCCGCGCTGACAAGGAACCGTTGGCGTTGAACACTTCTATCCAGTCGTTGTCTTCCACACCTATATCGCGGGCGTCGTCTTCACTCAGCCACACAATGGGGCCGCCACGAGACAGGGTCAGCATCAGCAGGTTGTCGCTGTAGGTACTGTGTATACCCCACTTCTGGTGCGGTGTAAGGAAGTTCAACGCCTTCTCCGGGTTGCCGTTGGGCTTGGCGTTCAGCAGCGGTGCCGCCGCTTTGGTGTTGATGGGCGGGCGATACACCAGCAGGCTTTCACCAAAGGCGCGCATCCATTCGTGATCCAGGTAGAACTGCTGGCGGCCGGTCAGCGTGCGCCAGGGAATCAGCTCGTGCACGTTGGTGTAGCCGGCGCTGTAGGACACATGCTCGTCTTCCAGGCCAGACCAGGTCGGGCTGGAGATGATTTTGCGCGGCTGCGCCACTATGTCGCGGAAGCGGATTTTTTCGTCTTCTTTGTTCAGTGCCAGGTGCGTGTGATCCAGCCCGGTGAATTCAGACAGCGCAGCCCAGGCTTTCACAGCGACCTGGCCATTGGTTTCCGGAGCCAGGCTCAGAATCACTTCACAGGCATCAATGGCCGTGTCAATTTTCGGCCGACCCGTATTGGCGCCGTCAAGGTGCTTGTGGTTCAGCTCACCCAGGAACGCCACTTCTTTTTCGGTGTTCCAGTTGATGCCTTTGCCACCGTTACCCAGCTTGTCCAACAGGGGGCCAAGGGACGTAAAGCGCGCGTAAGTGTTCGGGTAATCCCGCTCAACGGTCATGAAGTTAGGCGCAGTTTTGCCCGGAATTAACTCGCACTCACCGCGCTTCCAGTCTTTTACATCAAACGGCTGGCCCAGCTCGGCGGGCGCGTCGTGCAACAACGGCACCGTAACCACGTCTTTCTCGATACCCAGGTGGCCTTCAGACGCCTTGGAGAACGCCTTGGCAATGCCTTTGTAGATTTCCCAATCACTGCGGGATTCCCACGCCGGATCCGTAGCCGCAGTCAGTGGGTGAATGAACGGGTGCATGTCTGAGGTATTCAGATCGTCTTTTTCATACCAGGTGGCGGTAGGTAGAACGATGTCGGAATACAGGCAGGTGGTGGACATGCGGAAGTCCAGCGTCACCAGCAGGTCCAGCTTGCCTTGCGGCGCTTCGTCGTGCCATTTCACTTCCTGCGGTTTGACGCCGCCATCGTGACCCAGGTCTTTGCCCTGCAAACCACTCGTCGTACCCAGCAGGTACTTCAGCATGTACTCGTGGCCCTTGCCGGAAGAACCCAACAGGTTGGAACGCCAGATGAACATATTGCGCGGGTGGTTTTCCGGGGCTTCCGGATCTTCCGAGGCAAACGCCAGTGAGCCGTCCTTCAAGGACTGAGTCACGTACGCTGGCACGTCCATACCGGCGCTTTCCGCTTCGGCGGCAATGCCCAGCGGGTTACGGTTGAACTGCGGCGCAGACGGCAACCACCCCATACGCTCGGCGCGTACGTTGTAGTCGATCAGGCTGCCACCGAATTTGGACTTGTCCGCCAGCGGCGACAAGATTTCGCTCACATCCAGTTTCTCGTAGCGCCACTGGCCAGAGTGGGCGTAGAAGAAGGATGTACCGTTCATCTGGCGTGGCGGGCGCTGCCAATCCAGGCCAAACGCCAGCGGCTGCCAGCCGGTCTGTGGGCGCAGTTTTTCCTGGCCTACATAGTGGGCCCAACCGCCACCGCTCTGGCCGACACAACCGCACATGATCAGCATATTGATCAGCGCACGGTAGTTCATGTCCATGTGGTACCAGTGATTCATACCGGCACCGACGATGATCATGGAACGGCCGTTGGTTTTGTGGGCAGTCTCGGCGAATTCACGGGCAATGCGGGTCACTTTGTGGGCGGGTACGCCGGTGATCTTTTCCTGCCAGGCAGGTGTGTACGGCTTGATCTGGTCGTAGTCGGTAGCGCCGTCGTCTTCACCCAGGCCACGGCTGATGCCGTAGTTGGCGATCATCAGGTCGTACACGGTGACGACTAAAGCTTCTTCGCCGTCTGCCAGTTCAATTTTACGGCTGCCCAGTTTGTGGGTCAGGGTGTCGCTGATTTCAACGGATTTGAAGTGTTCGTGCTTGATGCCGCCAAAGTACGGGAAGGCAACATCTACAATTTCGTCGTGCTTTTCCACCATCGACAATTGCAGATTCACGTCTTCAGTTTTGGCAGTCTGCTTCAGGTTCCACTTGCCCTTTTCGCCCCAGCGATAACCGACAGAGCCGTTAGGCGCGGTCAGCTGGTTAGTGGTTTCATCAATAGCTATGGTTTTCCATTCCGGGTTGTTTTCCTCACCCAGCCCACCCACCAGATCGCTGGCGCGCAGGAACCGGCCCGGTACGTAGCGGCCATCTTCCATTTTGTCGAGCTTCACCAGGTACGGCATGTCCGAGTAACGGCGCACGTAATCGGTGAAGTAAGGGCTGGGGTTGTCAATGTGGAACTCTTTCAGAATTACGTGGCCCATGGCCATGCCAAGAGCCGCATCCGTGCCCTGCTTGGGGTTCAGCCACTCATCAGACAACTTGGCAACTTCCGCGTAATCCGGGGTAATGGCAACGGTTTTGGTGCCTTTGTAACGCACTTCGGTAAAGAAGTGGGCATCCGGAGTACGGGTTTGTGGAACGTTGGAGCCCCAGGCAATGATGTAGCTGGAGTTGTACCAGTCTGCAGATTCAGGAACGTCGGTCTGTTCACCCCAAACCTGCGGAGAAGCCGGCGGCAAGTCGCAGTACCAGTCGTAGAAGCTCAGGTTCACGCCGCCAATCAGCGACAGATAACGGCTACCGGCCGCGTAAGAAATCATGGACATTGCGGGGATGGGCGAGAAGCCAATGATGCGATCCGGGCCATGCTTTTTGGCGGTGTAAACGTTAGCCGCACCAATCAGTTCGTTGACTTCGTTCCAGTCTGAACGCACAAAACCGCCCATACCGCGGCGGGGTTTGTACTCTGCGGTTTTCTTCGGGTCTTCGACAATGGAAGCCCAGGCGTCGACCGGGTCGTTGAACTGAATGCGGGCGGCGCGCCAGAGCTGCATCAGATGCTTACGCATCAGCGGATATTTCAGGCGGTTAGCGCTGTACATGTACCAGGAATAGCTCGCGCCACGAGGGCAACCACGGGGCTCGTGGTTCGGCAGATCCGGGCGGGTACGGGGGTAATCGGTTTGCTGGGTTTCCCAGGTGACCAGACCGTTTTTAACGTAGATTTTCCAGCTGCAAGAGCCGGTGCAGTTTACGCCGTGGGTGGAACGCACAACTTTGTCGTGCTGCCAGCGCTGGCGATAGCTGTCTTCCCAGTCACGGTTTTCGGTATGGGTTTCACCGTGGTCGCCAGAAAAGGATTCACGCTTTTTGCTGAAGTAGCTCAGCTTGTCGATCAAATGACTCATGGTCTCTCTCTCCGTTTGCCGGATCGCGTTAACGATTTGAGACTATTGTGTGACAACCTAATGCTGAAAGCAGCGTGGTTACTACCTCTTAACCAGCCCCTACCACCAGGGGGGGTAGACGGCACTCAGACTGCCCTAGGCTTTGCAGACGAGAGTATCCGGTGCTCACGTCGCCGGCTTTGTCGGGCAAACAATAAAACACAGACCGCCAGCATCACGAATAACAACATGAATACGGCAGAGCGCACATTCAGCCAGGCGTTGATGGCGGCGAATACAATGGGTAAAACGAACGCCACAGCGAACGCACCCAGCAGTAAAACTCCCGCCATGACAGCAGCCGTTTCACGACTTTCCAAAATAATCATCCGTTGCAGCGCGCCCATTGCAGCGCCGAGCGCGGCTCCCAACACGATCATCACTCCTCCTTCCCACACCCGCGGCAGAAAAAGCTCTAGATGGTAAGAGCGCCCCACACCCTGAACCGAGAGCGTCATCGGTGGGTACGACAGCACAAATAGCGCCGCCAGCGCCAACAATAAAGCCCGTATAACCACTCTACTGCTACCCAAACGATCGGCCAGCGCACCGCCGGTAATTTGTGCCAGAGCGCCCGGCACTACAAACCACAAGGCCTGATGCGCACCCAAGCCTACCGGCAGGCCCGAGCGGGCTGACAGGTAATCCGGCAACCACAAGGCCAGTGCGAAAAAACTACCGGCAATAACGGAAAAATAACCACACAAAGGCCAAACCCCTGGCGCACAGCATTTGCGCCAGGCCGCGGCATTGCTCGCAAAGGATGCGGTTTGGTCGTCGGGTTCGGTGAGCATCAGAAACAGTGCCAATATCAACAGCAGCACAATGACATAAGCCAGAGGAACGCCTTGCCAGGAGTAGGCCCGGTGCAGAAGCGGCACCAGGTAATAATTGAAACCGGCGCCGGTAATACCCGCACCAAACACACCCAACACCAGCCCCAGCCGTTGCGGTCGGCAATGAATGGTTACAAATTGCAGGCCCGCACTGTAGAAACCACCGGCCAGGCCCAAACCACCAGCGGCGAGAATATAACCAGCAAAACTATCGGCAAAGAACACCAGCGCCATACTTAACGCCAGGCCTGTGAGGCACCACAACATGACTTTTCTGGTTCCCCACATGCCCGCAAATAGTCCTGCCGGGACCGCTAGCAATGCGCTCACCGCCATCGGCATTGCCAGCAACAAGCCAAACTGAAGTTCGCTCAGCTGAAAATCGCTGCGCAGAGTCACGCCAACCACTGCAAATAGAGTCCAGCAGGCGGCCGCAATAATGAATCCAGCCAGCGCTAGTGGTAACACTATCAACAGCGATGCATAGCGCTCTTCGCCCCGTTCGTCATCCGGTTCGGTGCTGTCGGCCGATAGCTGTAAAGCTCGGATTTCGGACGGCCCTGGCCCCACACTCATGGCTTTATCCTGTTGGCAGACGTGCCTTTGAGTGTCTTACTTTGCCTGTCTGGCGGTCAAAGACTATGATGGCTTAATAACCTCGTGGGTAGCTGTCTATCCGTAAAGAGGTAGATGGCATTCATCGATACCCACTCGCCACCTAACAAATACCCTATGACCTCCAAAAGCTCACTCGTTAACCGGATTGCAATCGCCGTTAGTGCGGTGGTACTCACCGCCATTGTCAGTATGGGGGTCACCTTGGGGGTGTCACAAAGCATTGCCGGTAACGCCACCGCCATTAACCTGGCTGGCACCTTGCGTATGGGCGCGTTTCAGTTGCTGGCGCAGGTAGCGCGACTGGAAGACCAGAATACCGCCAATACGCGCCAGGCCCTGAACCAGATGATAAGCCGCTACGATCAGCGCCTGGTCCATGCTGATATTATCCAGTCATTACCACTTACAACCGATCACCCGCTGGCGCAACGCTACCGCGACGTAGTCAACCAGTGGAACTCCAGCGTTGGCCCCATGCTGGCACAACACCAGCCCGGAAACTCGCTAACCGGCTCTATGATTAACACCACCCAAAGCTACGTAGACAATGTCGATGTGCTGGTGTCTATGCTTGAAAACCGTACCGAAGCCCGTATCAGTCTGCTTCACCTGATGCAGGTGATCAGCTTGGTGTTCGCTATTCTGATTGTGTTGGCGCTGTTTCTGGACTTGAAAAACCGCGTTCTGCGGCCGCTACGAAAACTGGTCACCATTGCAGAGTCCGTCAGCAAGCAGGATTTCTCCCACAGGGCCGGGCTGAGCGGCTCTGATGAACTGGCGCAGCTAGGGGCCGCGTTTGACCAAATGACCAGCGAATTGGCGCTTACCTACTACGAACTCGAAAACAAGGTCAAAGCCAAAACCGAAGAGCTGGAGAAAAGCCACGCTGCGCTCGAATTACTGCATTCGTCCAGCCGCACTCTGTTTGCGAATCACAGCTTGTGCGATGGTGCAGTGCCCATGTTGAAGCAGCTGGAGCAGATGCTCGGCATAGGCCCTATCAATCTGTACCTGCACGACAAAGCCTCTGCAGAGCCGATTCAAGCCGTCACCACTGCCACCACAGTACGCCCATTTTACTGCCGCGATCACAGCTGTAACGCCTGCCTGGTGACCGAAGAGGAACACGACGAGCTGCCAATGCCCGGCAATGACGGCCGCCGTTTGCTGCTACCCATTCGCACCCCTGGCCAACTGCTGGGCACTCTGGAAGTCTGGTACCCGGCCTCACAGGATTTGTCCAAAACCTCACGACGGCTGTTGGAAACTCTAAGCGACCAGCTGGCCACGGCCATATTTCTGGAACGGCAAATTACCGAGGAACAGCAGCGCACGCTGGCCGAAGAACGTACCGTTATTGCCCGCGAACTTCATGACTCTTTGGCCCAGTCTTTGTCATACCTTAAAATCCAGGTTACTCGATTGCGCAGAATGAACATGGACGGCCCACAAAAAACGGGGTACGACGCGGTATTAGACGAACTAAGCACGGGGCTAAGCAGTGCCTATCGTCAGTTGCGGGAACTGTTAGCAACCTTCCGTTTGAAACTGGACACACCAGACCTTGGCGCTGCACTACGCCAGACCGTGCACGAATTTGCTGAACGCATGGCCAAACCCGTTCATCTGGAGTACAAGTTGCCCGCACAAACGCTTTCGCCGAACGAAGAAATTCACACGCTTCAAGTTGTGCGCGAAGCGCTGGCCAACGCGGTAAAGCACAGCAAAGCCGAAGCGGTGTGGGTCGACGTCAGTTTCGAGTCTCCGCAGGTTAAGGCTAAAATCCGTGACAACGGTCGCGGGCTACCCGATTCAGGTCAGCCAGAGAACCATTACGGCATGATCATTATGCAAGACCGCGCCCGCTCACTGGGCGGCCAGCTAACGGTCGCTAATCATCCGCAAGGAGGAGTGGAAGTAAGCTTGCATTTTATTCCCCACGCCAGGAATCTAATCCCGGTTAAACCGGCCAATAATCCG
Source organism: Marinobacter gelidimuriae (assembly GCF_000372805.1). Classification (GTDB taxonomy): domain Bacteria; phylum Pseudomonadota; class Gammaproteobacteria; order Pseudomonadales; family Oleiphilaceae; genus Marinobacter; species Marinobacter gelidimuriae. Next base: position 54,814 of record NZ_KB889897.1, read on the forward strand.
CAAACCGCGGATTCCAATTGACGGTTTACCCCCATAAAGAGAGAGCCATGTCTGATACACCTGCAAGCATATTGTTGATAGATGATCACCCTTTATTGCGCAAGGGCATCAAGCAACTGATCGAAATGGAACCAGATCTTGAGATAGCAGGCGAGGCCAGCAACGCGACAGACGGTGTGCGCATTGCCCTGGAACTGGAGCCAGACCTAATCCTGATGGATTTGAACATGCCGGATGTGAGCGGTATTGAAGCCTTGCGCCAGTTAAGGGCCCACAACATCAGCTCGCGCATTATTATGTTCACGGTGTCAGACCAGCAAGACGACGTGGTTGAAGCATTGCGCGCCGGTGCCGACGGCTATCTTCTAAAGGATATGGAACCGGAGGATATGATTAACCAGCTGCACCAGGCAGCCGTAGGCAAACTCGTTATTAGCGAACGCCTTACCTCCTTGCTAGCTGAAGCTCTGCGCAACAACAAACAACAACAACCTTCACGGCCAGACTTCGATAGCCTGACTCCGAGGGAAAAAGACATTCTGAAGCTCATCGCTGAAGGCCTGTCTAATAAGATGATCGGCCGCAAGCTGGACATCAGCGACGGCACCGTAAAAGTGCACGTAAAACACTTGCTGAAAAAGCTCAATTTACGCTCGCGGGTGGAAGTCGCGGTGTGGGCGGTGGAAGAGGGTCTGCACAAGAGCTGAGCTATATCAACGCGGCACGAGCCAGCCTTGGTTAATGTAGGTGTTTCCAGACGCGCCCTTAGCGGCGTGTTTGATCACCAACGGAGACACTCATGGCCCTGCACGTGCCCACTTTTTTGCCGCGTCTTTCGCTACCCGCATTTCATACGCTGCCAGGCATGTCACGCATGCAGGCCGTAAGTCAGAAATTAACCGCCAATCCGTTAATGACCAATTCGCTGGCGCTGCTGGACGAGTATCTGCCCTCGCCTTCTCCGTTATTGGCCGCTATTGATCATCGAATTCCGCTGGTGTTGAAGCAGTTGATCATCGAAGCGCCGCTGAATGGCTTGTTTGCCGAGGCCATTACCGACGGCGAGTTTGATGATTTTGAAGGGCGCAGAATTCGCCTGGAACTGAATGGCGGTCAGCCCGGTGTCACCTTTGGGTTCTGGGCGGGCAGGCTGCGCATTGTAGACGGCCCAGGTGAGGCTACCATTCGGGGTTCTCTGAGCGCTTTCAAAACTCTGGCCGAACAGGGTCAGGATCCAGACCAGCTGTTTTTCCAGCGCCGCATTGTGATTGAGGGTGACACTGAACTGGGCCTGGCACTGAAAAACCTGCTGGACAGCCTTGAGTGGAGCATCGGCGTCAGCGGCTAAGCCCGCTGATCCATACCCGGTTGACCATACCAGTAGCCGTTGCACGGCGGCGCTTCCCTCACGGTTAATGGATCGCTATAGGGTATTTCACCCCGACGTACCTGATCAAAACGCTGCACCACCTCGGCCATACCTTGGTGTTCCGGACTCAAACGCACGGTATCAACACCCATGGCGACCATATCCGGAAGCTCTCGCAACAAATCATAACGGGCGCCAGACAAGGTCGATGTGCCGTTCAGGCGAAACAGCTCCTGGGCTTCACGGGACCGCAGTTCCAAACCATCCGGATGCTGCAGGCAGCGAAATTCACAGTTGTCTTTTGGCAGGTTGTAATAGCGTGCGGTAAAGCAGCGCGACGACCAGGCCAAAGGTAAAAAACCCCAGGCAAACACTTCTGCCGGCAGATCCAGGCCTTCGGCTTTTAACTCTGCAATCAGCTCGATCAGAGTTTCACGGCCCAGCTCCACGGGCAGGCTCCATCCCTTCAAGCCCCGCTTTGCGAGCACCTTCAGCGTCGCAACGTTGTAAATGTTCAGGCCCGGCCCCGTTACGAAGGGCAGATTGTTGTTGCTGGCCAGCTGAAGCGCGCTCTGGTCATTGGCTTCAATCAGGTAATCCTGTTGGCTGCAAATGCGGCGCAGCAGGCGCAGATCAGCTTCGGATTCAATCAGGGTTTGGGTGGACAACACCACCTGCTTGCCGGCGTCTTTCAGCACGCCCGCGATTTCTAGCCAGTCGGCGAGTTTCAGTTCGCGGCGGCGGGCGCATACGGTTTCACCCAGGTACACCGTATCTACCGGCCATTCCGCAGCGTTGGCGTAGAAATCAAACACAGTTTGCCGTGACCAAAACCAAAGTACAGGGCCTAATGAGAGTTTGAGCATAGAATATTTCACCTTATTTCCATTTGCGGTGATAGGCGCCGATGGTGGTCAGTCCGCCTTCTGACAAACCTGCCAGGGTGGCATTCCAGGCCGGGTCTACCGCAAATTCAGCGGCGCTATTTTCAAGCCTGTCCAGAGCCTGGCGCCAGGTGCGGGCCACGTCGGCGATATAAGCAGGACTGCGCTGGCGGCCTTCAATTTTCACCGCGCTGATGCCCAGTTCCTGCAACTGCGGCAGCAGGTCTATGGTGTTCAGGCTGACCGGTTCTTCTATGGCATGGTAAACGCTGCCTTCTACTTCAAAGCGTCCTTTGCACAGGGTTGGGTAACCAGCGGATTCGCCCTTGCCGTAGCGGTCAATCAAGATGCCATTAAGCCGCGATTCCAATCCCTGGGAAGTTTCCTGCCAGCGCACGGCTTTGGCCGGCGAGCAGGCACCGCGGGTGTTAGGAGATTCATCGGTGATATAAGAAGACAAGTAACAGCGGCCTTCGGCCATAATACACAGGCTGCCAAAGGCGAATACTTCAAGCTCTACCGGGCTGTGCTTCGCCAGGCCGCGAATCTGGTCCAGCGATAGCACCCGCGGCAACACCGCACGGCGAATGCCAAAGTTGTCTTTATAAAAGCGTAAAGCTTCGTAGCTGGTGGCTGACCCCTGCACAGACAAATGTCTGTCTATTTGGGGGTAGCGACTGGCGGCATAATCCAACAATCCCATGTCTGCCAGTATCATCGCGTCTATGCCCAGCGTTGCGGCTCGGTCTACCGCGGCAGTCCAGGTTTTCCAGCCCTGAGGCTGAGGAAATGTGTTGATTGCACAGAACACCCGCGCGCCGTTTTTGTGGGCATACTCAATACCCTCTGCTGCGCGTTTGTCGTTAAAATTCAAACCTTTAAACTGGCGAGCATTGGTGCTGTCTTTAAAGCCAAGGTAAACCGCGTTGGCGCCGTTATCCACCGCTGCTTTAAGCGCCGGCAAGCTGCCAGCCGGACATACAAGTTCCATAAACGTCTTCCATACATAGAGTTACGAAACCATACGCCGTGCAATCTGCAGTGCATTGACCTTTGTCAGGGGTTCAGCGAATACTTCTGACTAGATACTCTGCGTACTATTACGAAACTAGAATGTTCCAGATTGCTTTAGCGGGAATCAGAACAGGCCTATCAGAGCAGAATTGCCCCGATAGACATCAGATAATACGCGAAAACCGCTGAGTGGCGCCTTCTTTGCGATAGGCATCAAAAATCTGGCAAATAGCACGAATCAGCAGCCGTCCGGCGGGCTGCACCTGAAGCACGCGGCCGTTATCTGCAATCAACTCGTCGGCTATCATCGACTTCAGGCGCGCCAGCTCATCGGCAAAATACTGGTCAAAGTCTTCGTTCCATTCGGCGGCAAATTGCTGACGGTCCAGACGGAACTGGCAGATCAGCTGGCCTATTACCCAGCGCCGCAGACGGTCGTCACGGGTCAGGTTCACGCCTTTGGTGATCGCCAGCTGGCCTGAATCTATCGCGGCCTCCCAGGATGGCAGGTCGTGGTTGTTCTGGAAGTATGCGTCATCGGTCTGGCCGATGGCCGACACACCCAGCGACACCAGATCGCAATCCGAGTGGGTGGTGTAACCCTGGAAATTGCGATGCAGGCGACCGGCGCGCTGGGCTAGCGCCAGGCTGTCATCCGGCTTGGCAAAGTGGTCCATACCGATGTATTCATAGCCGGCATCCAGCAGTCTATTAATGGTGTTGTGCAAAATGCTCAGCTTTTGCTGCGGCGTGGGCATGGTGTCACCCTTGAGCCGTGTTTGCGGGTAGAACCGCTCTGGCAGATGGGCGTAACTGAACACCGACAGCCGGTCTGGCGACATGTCGATCACTTCTTCCAGTGTTGCCGCAAAGCTGTCCGGGGTCTGATACGGCAGTCCGTAAATCAGGTCCAGGTTAATGGAACCAAAGCCCAGGCGGCGCGCTTCATCCAACACCCCGCGGGTCATTTCCTTAGGCTGTATGCGGTTGACCGCTTTTTGCACCTGGGGATTTACATCCTGCACGCCCAGGCTGATGCGGTTAAAGCCCAACTCCCACAGGGTGGACAAGGTGTCTTGGTCAACTTCCCGCGGGTCGATTTCAATACTGTAGTCGTGGCTGCCATCGGTTTGCAGATTGAACAGTTCGCCGTAGCCGTGCATCAATTCGCGCATCACATCGCGGGGCAGGAACGTTGGCGTTCCGCCGCCCAGGTGCAACTGTTTCACCGGCCGGTCTGCACCGAACAATTCGGCTTGCATGGCCGCTTCTTTCAGCAGGCGTTGCACATAAGGCTGGGCATTATTACGCTTTTTGGTGATCACTTTGTTGCACGCGCAGTAGTAGCACAGATGCGCACAAAACGGGATGTGGGTGTACAACGACAGCGGTCGGCCGGTGGCCTTGCTGCGTGCGGCCGCCTGCACCATATCGTTAATCGGATACGTCTGATTGAATTCCACCGCCGTAGGGTAAGAGGTATAGCGCGGGCCGCTCAGATCGTAGCGGCGAATCAGCGCGTCATCCCAGGTAAACTCGGGCAGAATAATGGTGTCAGAAGACGGAACTGCGGTTGTGGAAGCCATAATTAAAAACTCTGGGCGCCTTGAATATGGAGCAGGCTGTAAACCGGCATCGTAACCGTGTTTCAGCGCAGCCATCTTGATTCGAATCATCTGTGAACCAGGCAACAGTATATCAAGGCAGATCTAACACAGCTGTTGCGCTTGTTGCGTATATTGTCTACTCCTTTTGGGACAATCACCCTGTCAGGAAACCCGATGCGATGAAAATTGGTGAGGTATCCGGGCACGCATCCGTTCCCGTCGAAACGATTCGCTACTATGAAAAAATCGGTTTGCTGCTAAAGCCGGATCGAGACGCCAGCGGTTACCGTGTTTATCGTAACGCACACTTGAACCGTCTTTTGTTCATCAAGCGCTGTCGTAACCTTGATATGACTCAGGACGAAATCCGCGAGTTAATTCGGCTGTCCGAAAATCCCGAAGCAGACTGCCATGAAGTTGACGCCCTTCTGGCCCGACATTTGAGCCACGTGCGCGACCGGTTGAATGAACTCGCGAATCTTGAAACGGCTCTGCAGCAACTGCAACAGGCCTGCTCAAAGACAGGCACCGTTGAGCAGTGCGGCATTATGGGGGGCCTGAGTTCAGAGCTGGGCGACCTGTCTGGCAACAACACAGACCAGCCCAATCACGTGCCCGGAACCCACAAACCGGGTAACCACTAAAAATTTGCCCAAACAGCTTGCCGGACATTGACCCTGTAGTAACTACAGGGTTTCTAATACACACCTACCTGATAAAAGGAGGTGTTTATGGCGTGCGGTTGCTCTGGTCCAGTACTAAAATCCCCGGCTCCGGGTTTTCGTCGCGCACTGTGGATTGCCCTTTGGGTTAATCTGGCCATGTTTTTTGTGGAAGGTGCTGCCAGTTTGCAATCTGGCTCCGTTTCCCTGATGGCGGACGCCATCGACTTCTTTGGCGATAGCGCCAACTACATTCTGTCACTTTCCGTTCTGTCCCTCGGCATGCTCTGGCGCGGGCGCGCGGCCATGGTGAAAGGTATTACCATGGTGATGTTCGGCATTGTGGTGTGGGCCCGTGCGCTTTGGGTGATGGAACAGGGCGTTACCCCCGAACCGTTTACCATGGGCACCATTGGGCTGCTGGCTCTGATTGCCAACGTAGGCGTTACATTTGTGCTTTTTCGGTTTCGGGATGGCGACTCTGATATGCGCTCGGTCTGGCTATGCAGCCGGAATGACGCCATCGGCAACCTGGCTGTGATGGCAGCCGCTCTGGGCGTGTTCGGAACGGGAAGCGCCTGGCCGGACCTAAGTGTTGCCGCCATTATGGGCACCCTGGCGATATCGGCCGGCATCAGCGTTGTGCGCCATGCTCGAATGGATATTTCTGAGGCCAAAAGCCCCGTTGGCACCGAAGTAAAGACGGTGTTCCGCTAACCGAAAAACCCATCAATCCTGCCGCATACCTCTTTAGAGGTAACTCCCCTGCCTGCTGGCATAAAACCCCACAACGACCGATAATATTCATTACTGATACACCTTATTGACTCGTTAGTGAGCTCGTCAGGTATTTCAAATCAACCAAGGGAGCATTCCAATGGCCGAACGCTTTACCAAAAGCATGGCCAGAAACATCTATCTGGGGGGAAGCACTTTCTTCATCCTGCTGTTTCTGATTCTGACTTTTGACACTCAATCGCGGGCGATGCCCGAGCGGGATAACCGGGACCAGCTCACCAAGCAGGTTGTTAATGGCAAACACATTTGGGAAAACAACAACTGCGTCGGCTGCCACTCCATTATGGGTGAAGGTGCTTATTTTGCACCAGAGCTTGCCAACGTATTCGACCGCCGCGGCGCCGGCAACAGCGACGTGTTCAAGGCGTACATGAACGCCTGGATGAACGCCATGCCCACAAACGTGCCCGGTCGCAGGCAAATGCCGCAATTCAACCTGACCGACCAGGAAATCGAAGATCTCGCATCGTTCCTCGAGTGGACGTCCAAGATCGACGATAACGGCTGGCCACCCAACATCGAAGGCTAAGGGAGAAAACATGAAATACGAGTCTCAACGGGTCGCCATGCCCTACTTCATCTTTGCCTTGATTCTGTTTGCCGGCCAAATCGTGTTCGGCCTGATTCTGGGCCTGCAATACGTGGTGGGTGATTTTCTGTTCCCGGAAATACCCTTCAACGTTGCCCGGATGGTTCACACCAACCTGTTGATCGTCTGGCTGTTGTTCGGTTTTATGGGCGCAACCTATTATCTGGTACCGGAAGAAGCGCAAACCGAGCTATACAGCCCGCTGCTTGCGTGGATTCTGTTCTGGGTGTTTGCGGTTGCCGGCACACTGACCATTCTGGGTTACCTGTTTGTGGATTACGCCACGCTGGCGGAAGTCACCATGAACAAACTGTGGCCCACTATGGGCCGGGAGTTTCTGGAACAACCCACGATTACCAAAATAGGCCTGGCCCTGGTGTTCATCGGGTTTTTGTTCAATATCCTGATGACCGCCCTCAAAGGCCGCAAAACCGTGGTCAATATTATACTGATCACCGGCCTGATCGGCCTGACCGTGCTCTGGATGTTCTCCTTCTACAACCCCGAAAATCTGACCACCGACAAGTATTACTGGTGGTTCGTCATACACCTGTGGGTTGAAGGCGTATGGGAACTGATCATGGGCGCCATCCTGGCCTTCGTGCTGATTAAAATCACCGGCGTAGATCGCGAAGTCATCGAGAAGTGGCTGTACGTCATCATTGCCATGGCGCTGATTACCGGCATCATCGGCACCGGTCACCACTTCTTCTGGATCGGACCACCCGAGTATTGGTTGTGGCTGGGCTCTGTGTTTGGGGCACTGGAACCCCTGCCGTTCTTTATGATGGTGTTGTTTGCCTTCACTATGATCAATCGGCGCAAACGTAATCACCCCAATAAGGCCGCGACTCTGTGGGCTATGGGTACTGCTGTGATGGCTTTTCTGGGCGCAGGCGTGTGGGGCTTTCTGCATACGCTGGCACCGGTAAACTACTACACCCACGGCAGTCAGATCACGGCGGCCCATGGCCATATGGCGTTCTACGGCGCCTATGTGATGATCGTGCTCACCATCATTTCCTACGCCATGCCGATCATGCGGGGCCGGCCTTACGGCAACAGCAACAAGGCCCAGGTGGTGGAAATGTGGGGGTTCTGGTTGATGACCATCTCCATGGTGTTCATCACCCTGTTCCTGACGGGTGCAGGCATCCTGCAAATCTGGCTGCAACGTATGCCAGAAAGCGGTGAAGCACTGTCGTTTATGGCCACCCAGGACAAGATCGCGGTGTTTTACTGGGCGCGCCTGATCGCTGGCTGCTTCTTTTCAGGCGGTTTGGTGGTGTACTTCTGCAGCTTCTTTATCAAGGGACAGGCATCCTTTGACGACGAAGTTCGTGGCCCCGCACTTCAGGACGCGTAAGCCCGCCACCCTGAAACCCATAGGGTAAATCCATAGGGCCGGAACACGTTTCCGGCCCTGCTTATCCGGAACGCAATTGTGACCGTGCAGCAAGCGAATCCCAAAGACACACTTCAGGACAAGCGGCTGATCACCCGTGCTGCTTTCTTCGGGTTATTCCTGCTGGCACCGGTGCTGAATATCTTTCGCTATGACCTGACGGAGACCCGGTTTGTATTACTTGGTTTTCCGCTCTCGTTCAATCTGAATCTCGACTGGGTGGTGCAAAGTTCTCCTGTGGACGTCGCCAGCCAGATACTGCTGTGGTTCATTCTTCCCATTCTGGTGCTGGTTCCCCTTGTACTCTGGGTTGCCTGGAAGTGGGGACGAATATACTGCGGCTGGCTGTGCCCGCATTTCTCTGTAGTGGAAACCATCAACCAATTGATGACACGTATTACCGGCCGCCCGACACTCTGGGAAGCCCTTAAAAAAGGCCGCCGCGGCAAGGTCATACACTGGGCGGGCTTGTCACTAGTTTGCGGTCTGATTGGTTTTTCTTGGGCCCTCGCTCTGCTTTCTTACCTATTGCCACCCATTCCGTTATATACGGACTTGATCACTGGCAACCTGGCGTTTTACCCGAGCATTTTTCTCGCCGCAGCAACCACGGCTTTCACGCTGGACTTTCTGTTTGCCCGCCATCTTTTTTGCAAATACGGTTGCGTGTTCGGCGTCGTACAGAGTATTGCCTGGATGGCCCATGGCCGCGGGCAGCTAGTGACCTTTGACACCAGCCGCGCCGAGGCCTGCCGCGACTGCACAAAAGCCTGCGACGAGGCTTGCCCTATGCGCCTGCCTACTCGCAGCCATAAACGCGCAAAGTTTTCCTGCACCCAGTGCCTGCAATGCGTGAGCGCCTGCCGTGAGGTGCAAAAAAACAACCCAGAAGGCAGCCTGTTGCACTGGCAACCGGGCGAGCCCAGCCGGCAGACTGTTCTGATTCCCAGCCACCAGCTTGACAGCAAACCCGCCAGACAGCGGGCTTAACAGCGTCTGAGATAAGAGAAACTTACGATGGAAGAGTGGGTCGGCTACAAGTGGCACGAATACATTACCCGCCAGGCTCTGGGGGAATTCCCCGAGCACGCCGTTTATCTAAAAGACGAAGCCCGCAGCCTCGGCATTGTGTTCCGCGCCTTCGGCGGTGATCCGGCGCTCAGCCTGGTGACGGCAGAACCCAGGCACTTTCGACTGCGCCGACGGTTTTTGCACAAAATCGCCGGAACACACCGTAAATTTGAGCTGGCCTGGCGGGATGAACAAAATCTGCGCCTGCCCGAAAAAGTGGCTAAATTCCCTTCCAAACGCCTGAACCGGGAACTCTATATATGGCTGGCCGCACTCGCAGCTAACCCGGCTCCGGCTGATTGTGACTGGTTTACCGGCAATCAGGCGCTGGTTCAGGATGTGATCGCGCGTTGGCCGGGGCTGGAACGTGTTTACCAGCGCCTGGTGCAACAGGTTCTGCGCTGGCGTCCCGATCCAGAAGGCCTCTCGGCCGGGGAAGCCATCCGTGAACAGGCGATCCGCCAGGCGCTTATCCATCCGGGCAGTGTTCCTGCCCTGCCCTCCGCTGGAACTGATCCCTGGCCGGTCATTCTTTGGTTATACCCGGCTCTGGAACAAGGAAAAGCTAACGGACCGGTAACCGGCGATGAGGACACTCAATCCAGCCCCGGGGGGCTGACCAAGAAAAACAAGCGCCGCCAGGCAGAGCGCGTGGAAGCCTTCGACCGCGATCAGGGGCTGATGATTTTCCGCCTGGAAAGTCTGTTTTCCTGGACCGACTTCATTCCGGTTGACCGAGCAGGGGACGACACCAAAGAGGAAGATGCCGAGGCAGTTGCAGACGATATGGACATGATCTCCGTGTCCAATGACCGCAAGGAGACGTCGTCGTCTATCAAGTTTGACCTGGATCTGCCCTCGGAAGAACACGACGACCTGCGCCTTGGCCCGGGTATTCATTTGCCGGAGTGGGACTGGCGCAGCCAGAGCTACCGGGAAGCCTTCTGCTGCGTGCAACCTATGCTGGCAAAAGACGCTGAGCCCGCGGAGCTTCCGGAAGCACTGCGCCGACCCGCCAAACGTCTGCAGCGCCAGTTCAGCGCGCTAAAGCCCCTCAAGCAGTGGCAAAAAAGGCAACTGGACGGAGACGAGCTGGATCTGGACGCCTGCCTGGAACGGGAGGTTCAGAACCGGCGCGGCCAGGGGGCGATTGATCAGAAGCTGTTTCGCCGCTGCCAACAAAGCCAGCGCGACCTTGCCTGCCTGGTGCTGGCGGATGTGTCGCTCTCAACCGAGACCTATATAAACAACCATCAGCGAGTCATCGACATTGCCCGGGACGGCCTGCAACTGCTCAGCGAAGCCCTACAGGCCAGCCGCGACCCCTTCGCCCTGTTTGCATTTTCATCACGACGGCGTGACCACGTGCGCTTCCATCACCTGAAGGGTTTTGATGAAGCCTATACCAGCACCATTCGGGGCCGGATTCAGGCGCTGGAACCGGGTTTTTATACCCGCATGGGCGCCGCCATTCGCCAAGCCACCAAATTGCTGGAGGCGCGCCACGAACAACAAAAAGTCCTGCTGCTGCTGACCGATGGCAAACCGAATGACCTGGATATCTATGAAGGCCGCTACGGCGTTGAAGACACGCGCATGGCGGTGCAGGAAGCCATTAAAGCTGGCCTGACGCCGTTTTGTGTCACCATTGATGACGAGGCTAGCGAGTACTTACCTTACGTTTTCGGTAGCAATAATTATGTGGTGATTCGTGACCCGGCACAGCTGCCGTTGCAGCTCCCCAAACTCTACCTGAAACTGACACAGTGATATGACAGACCTGACTCTTGAGCCGGAGCCCCGTCCACACCAGCTTCCCGGCGATATCGCCGTATGGCTATTCATTTTCGCCGAGCTGGCGGTATTCGGAATCATGCTCATCGGTTTTGCCGTCGCCCGCAGTCTCGACCCAGCCACCTTCCCTGACGCCTCCAGCTCCTGAGTCAGAGCCACCGAGCCGGAAACAAAGGCCTCTTATCAGACATGGCTTGCGCCAATGAAATCATTCCCCAGAGCACAAAGCCAGTATGCAAGGCGATGGCCCACACCAGGGCAAAGGTTCCGAAATGCCCTACATCGGCGAAGAACATCCAGCCGATAGCAACGCCCGAACTGATCAAAATAAAACCAATCAGTGACATATAAAGAGCAGCTCGCGTGTGAGCACGGCGCAGTTCGTTAACCCCGGAACTTCCGACATACATCCAGAGCAAGATCACAAACCCGATAACCGGCATTGCCAATAAATTCAGCAAGTACCAGATAACCGGTACAACCGCTCCGCTAGCGGGTTTCGTCTGGGCGCCCGAATACTGCATATACCACCTCCATCAATGAACTGACTGTTGCTTCGTCGTCTGAAAGCGGCTCGATCATGCCCGCGCGACAAGCTACCGCTGTTGGCAAACCTGCGCGTATCAGCAGAGCTGTGTGAATCAGCAACCGCGTGGATGCGGCTTCTTCCAGATCGTGGTCTTTCAGGTTGCGCAGCGCTGTTGCCAAACGAACCAATTGCTTTGCAAGATCGCGGTCGCAACCGGATTCTTCCATCACGATGGCTTGCTCTATCTCCGCCGAAGGGTAATCAAACCGCAGCGATACAAATCGTTGGCGGGTGCTTGGTTTCATGCCTTTCAGCAGACTTTGATAACCCGGGTTGTAGGAAACCACCAGCATAAAGCCCGGTGCTGCCGTCAGCAGCTCACCGGTGCGCTCAATCGGCAGCTCGCGGCGGTCATCCGCCAGCGGATGCAGTACAACCGTGGTGTCTTTGCGCGCTTCTACTACTTCATCCAGGTAACAAATGCCGCCTTCACGAACCGCGCGGGTCAAGGGCCCGTCTTGCCAGTAGGTGCCTTGCGGGCCGATCAGGTGCCGCCCAACCAAGTCAGCTGCCGTCAGATCGTCGTGGCAGGCAACGGTATAAATCGGTCGGTTCAGTTGTTCGGCCATGTAACGAACAAAGCGGGTTTTGCCGCAGCCTGTCGGACCTTTGATCAGAACCGGCAGGCCGTTATTCGCGGCGGCGTGGAAGAGTTCAATTTCACTACCTACAGGGTGGTAAAACGTCATCTGCAGAAATCCTTGGCGGCTGGCGCAATTTATAAAATTCATGTTGAATATTGGTTTAAAAGCCCGCTCTTCACAACCTATTTTTGGTGATACCTAAGGTTAGGTAGGCTGCCTACTTGAATTAAAAACAACGGCGATCAACAATCTACCTAGGAAAACAACGAATTCGCGCCAGCGCTTGCAACAGATCCATTTCGAGTAGCACTTATGAACGGCGTCAAAGCCCTGCTGCCTTACGATTTTTCACCCCTGACCATCGCCAGTTATGCGCTAGTGTTGGCGCTTTATGGCGTGGCGCTTCTGCGCATGCCCGATAGCGAACGTCCTGGCCCCGGGCGCATTGTCACCTTCGTGGTCGGCGTGATGTTGTGTTACGCGGTGATGCAAACCGCTTTCGACTACTATTCCCAATACATGTTTTTTGTACATCGGGGCCAGCATCTGATTCTGCACCACCTGGGCCCGTTTCTGATCGCCCTGTCTAACCCGTTACCGGTAATGCGTTTCTGGGGCCGAAAAATCCCCCGCAGCGCGCTGCCGTGGCTAGCGCCCGTGCGGCTGAGCTACCGCGTTTTACAACATCCGGTCGTAGCGCCAGTGTTGTTCGTGGGCCTGGTTTATTTCTGGCTGTCGCCCAGCATTCACTTCGACGCCATGCTAAGCCGCCAGCTGTACTGGGTCATGAACTGGAGCATGCTGTTAGATGGCCTGCTGTTCTGGTGGCTGATACTCGATCCCCGTTCCCCTTACATAACCAACGCTCTGGGCTACGGCAAACGAATGCTGCTGCTGGCGTTGGTGGCGGTTCCGCAAATGCTGCTAGGCGCCTGGATCGTGTTTTCACGGGACATGGTGTACGACGTTTACGAGGTGTGCGGCCGCGCTTGGCCGCTGGCGCCAGAGACCGACCAGCTACTTGGCGGCTTGCTGACCTGGATTCCGCCGGCGATGATGAGCGTGCTGGGTATTCTGATTATTTTACGGCGGGCCATGTACGAAGATGGCCGTTACCCAAAACAGGCCGCAGCGCTGGCCCAACCATCCGGGCACATGAACACCTGAGAGGAACGCACCGTTATGCCGACTTTTATTTCAGGCACAAGAACCGCCGCTCTAATCGCGCTATTGCTCGCTACCTTTGCGCTGGTGGGCTGTGATCAGAGCGACCGTGAATGGCATGGCAAAGACATCAGCGGTTTAATGCCGCCTTTGGAATTCGAGCTTATAAACACCCAGGGCGAGGCTGTCAACGCCAGCGACTCTGACGGCCAGGTGCGATTGGTGTTTTTTGGCTTCACCCATTGCCCGGACATTTGCCCCACCACGCTGGCACGGCTATCCCAAGCCGTAGGCAAGCTACCGGAAAACGAGCGTGAACGGGTGACCATAATGTTTGTCAGCGTAGACCCCAACCGGGACACACCTGAACAGATTGCCGCCTACACCCGTTTCTACGGTGACCGGATTGCCGGCATGACCGGCAGCGAACCCCAGCTACGACAGCTGGTAAAGCGCTATCGCACCACCTTCGGTTACGACGAGCCGGATGAGAACAACAACTATAATGTGTCTCACAGCGCCGGTGTGTATGTATTCGATACTCGTGGTAAGGCGCGGCTGTTGCTAAGGCCCGACCTGACCGCGGCGCAGATTCGTGACGACATTAGCGCCCTGGCCCAGGAGCGCCGGTCCTGAAGCTGCGCCTGAAACAGGCCCCAAAAGCGCTCTGAAACACAGGCTCAGCGGTTTTCTTCAGCCTCTTCATTGCCAGACGGGGTATTGTTGGCCCCGGCGCTTTCCGCCACAGCTACAAACGGCATGACCAGCACTGCGCAGGGCGCATTCACGGTAACGTATTCCACCGTCGCCCGGCGCAGCGGCCAGAGTCCCCCCGGGCCGCGAGATACCAATAGCAACAAATCAACCTCAGCCTGTGCCGCCAGGGCCACCAGCTTTTCCGAGGGTGTGCCGCACATCACATGTAAGTGCGCTGCCTGGTTCATCGGCAGATATTTACGCGCCAGCAGGTTCAACTTGTCCCGCACCACCTTCTCGCGGTCTTCCGGTGTATCGTCACTCACGTGGGGAAAGAAGCCTGACCCGCCCGGGCTGAAAACGCTGGCCAGGTGCAGCTCGCCGCCCTCAGCCAGCAAGCGAACGCCTTCAGCCAGAGTGCGTTTGGCTTCGTCGTCGTCTTCGGTGTCAATCGCCAACAATATTTTATGAAACATCGTGATGCTCCTGTTTAACGTCTTTGGTAGATGACACTGTGTCGTAGGCACGGCCTTGCACCAGTTTATCAACCGAATAACCGCGGCTGTCTGCGCGCAACGCTCTGAACAGCGACACCGCCATAAAAATCAGCAAAATGCAGAACGGCAATCCCAGCGCCGTAATCACATTCTGCAACGCATCTAACCCCCCGGCCAGCAGTAGGCTTGCTGCCACCACGCCTTGGGCTGCAGCCCAGAATATGCGCTGGCGCACCAGTGATGGCTGATCGTCACGGCGGGTCAGCATGTCAATCACCAGCGACGCGGAATCTGACGAGGTGGTGAAAAAAATCACGATGATGATGATGCTCAGCGATGATGAAAACTGCGCAAGGGGCAGCGCCTGCAAAAAGGCAAAAATAGCCACGGCAGGGTTTTGCTCAACCTGCGCAGCCAACGCGACCTGGCCGTTCATCTCTACGTGGATGGCCGACAAACCAAACACCCCAAACCACACCAGGGTGAACACCGTGGGGGCGAGCAACACACCCGCAATAAATTCGCGGATGGTGCGGCCGCGGGAAATTCGCGCAATAAAGATGCCCACATAGGGCGCCCAGGAAATGGTCCAGGCCCAGTAAAACAGAGTCCACTTGCGCTGCCAGTCGGTTTCACTGAAGGTTTGGGTCCAGAACGCCAGCCATGGCAAAGCGTCTAAATAGTCACCTACCCCTTGCACCATGCCTTCGGCGATAAACACCGTTGGGCCGACTAGCGCCACAAACGCAACCAGAACACCCGCCAGTATGATATTCAGCTGCGACAGGCGACGTACACCCTTATCCAGCCCCAAGGCCACCGACACCGCGGCAATACTGGCGATAATCGCAATTAACATCACCTGCACAGAACCGGATACCGGCACGCCCAACAAATAATTCAAACCGCTGTTCAACTGCAACGTACCCAGGCCTAGCGACGTCGCTACCCCGAACAAAGTGCCCAGCACCGCAATTACATCCACTGCCCAGCCCAAAGGTCCATTTATTCGATCACCTAAAACCGGATAGAACAGACTGCTGATGCGCATGGGTAAGTGATGGCGGTAAGCAAAATAGGCGATGGCGAGACCGGGCATGGCGAAAATCGTCCAGGTGTGAAGCCCGAAGTGGTACAAAGATAGGGTCATCGCATCGCGGGCGGCACGGTCACTGCCGGGGAGCACATCCGAAAATGGCGGGTTGGCAAAATGCGACACCGGCTCGGCCACGCCCCAGAACATCAAAATGGTGCCGATACCGGCGGCAAACAGCATGGTAAACCAGGTCAGATTGGAGTAATCCGGCCGCGAGTCGTCTGCACCTAGCCGAATCGAGCCGAAGCGGCTAAACGCCAGACCCAGCAGAAACACCAGCAAAAAACTGACGGTGGCGATGTAAAACCAACCCAGATTGCGCGCAACCCAGGCCGTCAGGCCGCCAAAGAAACCGGCCACCGCCTCATCAAAAGGAATAGCCAAAGCCACAAACAACACGGCAATACCCGCCGAGGTAAAGAACACCCCCGGAATGGTCTGCAATCCCAGCAGGCGCTGCAGCCGGTTTAGCACGATGTTTCTCCTTATGGCGTGTGCAAAGCTTTGCTAGCTACCCTACCATAGACTAGTAGGTGTAAAGCTCCAGTGCTGCTTGCCCCTGAGGGCTCTGGACCTGTGTTGCCATAACCTCACGTCAATCGGCTTACCCACAACCGACAGAGCTACTTCATGCACAATCACAATCATGCGCACAGCCACAGTCATGGCCACAGCCACGCCGACCATTTCAACACTCACAATCGCGCCTTCGCCATAGCCGTTGCGCTGAATCTGGGGTTTGTGATTATCGAGGTGGTATTTGGCGTGCTGTCGGGGTCACTGGCCTTGCTGGCGGACGCCGGGCACAACCTGAGTGACGTGCTGGGTTTGCTCATGGCCTGGATCGCCAGTTGGCTGGCCGGGCGTAAAACAACCGAACGCAACACCTATGGTTTGAAGAAAACCACCATTCTGGCGGCCCTGTTCAACGCCCTGTTTCTGATTGCTGCAGTGGGCGGTATAGCCTGGGAGGCCATACGCCGCTTTGGCGACCCGGCCGAAGTGGCTGGCATGACCGTCATCGTTGTGGCGGGCATTGGCGTGCTGATTAACGGCGTGACCATGCTGCTGTTTCTGAAGGGCCAGAAAGGCGACCTGAATATACGTGCCGCGTTTTTGCACATGGCAGCAGATACCGTGGTATCTGTAGGCGTGGTGGTTGCGGGCGTGCTGATTATGGCGACCGGCGCAAACTGGATTGACCCGGTGGTCAGCCTGGTGATTGCCGCGGTGATCTTCATTGGCACCTGGCAACTGCTGAAGGATTCTATCAGTCTGGCCATAGACGCCGTTCCGCGGACTATAAACCCTGCCGACGTGGCAAACGCGCTCAGCCAATTACCCGGCGTAGAGTCTGCGCACCATCTGCACATATGGGCTTTAAGCACCACCGAAAACGCGCTGACTGTGCACCTGGTAAAACCCGACAGTCTCGACGATGACGATATCATCCAACAAGCCAACCGCATGCTGACGCAGGATTTCAATATTGCTCACGTTACCATTCAATGGGAACGCAACCACAGCCGCTGCCCCAACGAGGTTGACATTGATGGCGGCGGCGTCAGTAACGTAAACGTTGACGTCAACGCCTAAAACGCCAGCGCCACCATTAGCGGAATGGTTACCAGGGCCACTACCGTAGACAACAGCACTGTGCCGGCGGCCTGTTTTACCGATGTGTCCAGCATGGTGGCGATTACCACCGTATTGGCCGCAATCGGAGTGATGGAAATCAGAAAAATGGCTTTATGCACGGCATCTGAATAGACGCCCATATGGGTCACATCCAGCCACCAGAATGCACTGGCCAGCAACGGCCAGGATACAAACTTACCGAAAAAGGCCAGAGCGGTGAAGCGCAGATTGCCCGCCAGCCCGCGAAAGCTGGATATGCTCATGCCGATAATCATCATCCCCAAAATACTGTAGGTGCCGCGTAAATTATCAAACAGCGGTTCGAACACCTGCGGGATTCCAACGTCCGACAGATTCAGCGTTACCGCCAGCGCAAAAGCATACATAGACGGCAACCGCGCCACCCGTTTGAGCGCGTCGGGCACGCTGTAACGGCCGCGGGCCGCCAGATAAAAGCCAACCGAGCTTTCGTACAGCGATGTACCCAGCATGCACACAATATAGATTGCCAGCCCTTCCTCGCCGAATAACAGCAGGGCCACCGGCACGCCAAAATAGCCGGCGTTGGGGCTGCCCACACACAACGGCATAATCGCGGCGCTGCTGTCGCCAATCCAGCGCCGGGCCAATGCCTGGTGGGTAATGCCCAGAAAACTGCAAAAACCAAACACCAGAAACGGTAACAAAATGATTTCGGGGGCCAAGGGTGCCGCCATCACGCCGGAAAACACGATAGATGGCGTTACGATATACAACATGATGCCGGCAATGTGACGGCCACTGGCTTGTAAATAGCGCCCGGCCAGCCAGCCCAGCACCACTGTGACGTAGAGCGGTGTCAATTTGAAGAAAAGCGCCAACGCCGCTGCCATGAAAGTTTCATCCCGATTCGTAAAGCGCGCAAGTCTAGCACCGCATGCACCTCAAGACAGCTCGGAAAAGCAATGCATAGCTGAACTATTAGCGGATTTTTACGTATTTAAGACATCATTATTAATAGCAAAATGGCATCACCGAACGTTAATGATCAGAGTCATTTTGAATACACGTTTTCTGTTAGGCTATTTGAGTAATTACATCAATGAGGAGGAGGCAACGCCATGAACAGTATTTTTCGGCCTGATGTGTCCTCATCGCCTTGTCTGTTGTCGGAGCAACATCCGGATATGGCTAAGCTGCCGCACTCGCCCCCTGAAACGATTTTGCTTAACAGCTTGAGCCGGGTTTTTGGTATCCGCCTGAGTGACAATAAGACGGCGCCAGAAAGCCTGCTTCTGAGTGATTTGGCCCGCTTATTCACCGTGCGCAGAATCGATGCTGAAACTGTGATGGAAAAACACAACCGCCCTTGGGCCAATGTTTACCTGATTCAGCATGGCGTGGTGCGTATGTTTCGCGAAACCGCGAGCGGCAAGGTAGCCATTCATCACTTTTTCTCGGAGGGCGATATTATTTGGCCGGTGTTCGGTCGCAGCCGCACCGTGCGAAATACCTTATGCCTGAACAGCAGTATTCCCGTCACCGCATGGGTGGCAGATTTCGCCGCATTCCGCTCGGAAGTGCAAAGTCACGGTGAGGGCCAATGGCCCAAATTTGCGCTGGCACTGACAGAAGAACTGGCCGAATTAACCAGTATGCGCGAGTTTCGAAAACACACCATGCCCGCAATCGAGCGCTATGCGCTGATGCAGGAAGAGTACCCGGAGCTCACAAAACGGGTGCCAGACAACCAGTTGGCTGCCTGGCTCGGGGTTGTACCCGCTACCTTCTCGCGCCTGAAAAGCGCGGCGTCAGGTCACCGTAAAAACAGCTAGAGCACATCACCGCGGCTGGTTCAATCAGAAAGCCCACACCATAACCATCAACAACGCCCAAGCCAAAAACGACGCTGCCATCACCGTATAGGCAGCCGACATGGCTTCGACGTCTGTATCCGGACGGTTACTCAGTGCGTTCAACCCGTGGTAGATCAACGTGCACGATAATCCCATCGCGATAAATACGACCACCACGTTGAATGCCAGAGACGGCACCAGTAAAGCCAGGGAAGACAGCCAAAGGGGCACAGGCGCAATGGCTGCGATCAGATACGCGTCTGCGTAATTGATAGCCGTGTCTTTACCGGCGACGACAGAATGAATCAGCCAGCCCATTACGAAAAAGGTCAGCAGCTCGGCAAGAAACAGGATAGTGGTGATGAAGCGCCATTCTTTACCGGCAAAGCCGGCCATAAAATGTTCGTCGTAGTGGCTGCCGGCGTAATACAGCAGCACCGGTGGCAACAGGGATAAAGGCAGCACCAAGGCCCAAGCCAACAGTGGAATGGATAGCTGACGGCACTGCAGTTCATGCCAGGCGCCATTGCCGTGAAAGGGTAACTGCAAAAGCATGGTCAGGTTCATGGGATATCTCCGTGTGACCGCATCAAAGTATGATGCATCTGAGATATATGTAGACCCGTATACCGGCTGTCAGCAAGGCACTGAGATGACCTAGATCAAGTCGCCTACTCTGACACCCGTTTCTATAATTACCGATAAACCCTTAAACCACCTGCCGCACAGGCTTCCCGGAACGAAACGCTGACGCATTTTCTGCCACCTGACCCACGATCCGCTGCCGCGCCTCCTGGCTACCCCAGGCAGTGTGCGGTGTCACAATCAGCCGTGGAATATCCTGCGCCAGTAACACGTTGCCATCCACCGGGGGCTCTTGGACCAGCACATCCGTTGCCGCTCCACCCAGGTGGCCCCGGCGCAGCGCGGCAGCCAAGGCCTGCTCGTCAATCAAACCGCCGCGGGCGGTGTTCACAATGAATGCGTGGGGCTTCATCTTCGCCAGCTCTGCCTCGCCGATCAGGTGCCGGGTGTTTTCATTCAACGGGCAATGCAGCGTAATGGCATCGGCCTGCTGCAGTAACTCATCCAGGCTTACCCGTCCTGCTTTTGGCGGACGGCCGGGTAGATTGGCGGCAATCACCCGCATACCCAAAGCTTCGCCCAGGCGCGCGACCGCGCTGCCAATCTCACCGCTGCCCAGAACACCCAGGGTTTTTCCATCCAGCTCCACAATCGGAAAATCCAGAAAGCAGAAATGGGTAGACGTTTGCCAACGCCCCTCTCGAACTGCGCTCTGATAGTCCGGCAGGCGTGTCGCCATCGCCAGCAGCAACATCAGGGTGTGCTGGGCAACGGTGGCGGTGCCATAGCCCTGGCAATTACACACCGTAACGCCGGCTTCTTCTGCGGCTTGCAAATCCACATTATTCAAACCCGTGGCCGCCACCAGAATCAGTTTCAGACCCGGGCAAGCCTTCAACACATCGGCACTGAGAACCACTTTATTCACAATCGCGACTTGCGCGCCCTGCAGGCGCGGAACGATTTCGGCGGAAGATGTGTGCTCGTAACACTCAAGCTTTGAAAACACAGCGCGCAAAGGCTCCAGGTCAAGATCGTTCTGGTTCAGAGATGTAACATCAAGAAAAACCGCGTTAAATGCAGACATGGTTGAATACCTGAAAAGTTAGAACGTGAATTATCAGCCGCGGAGAGTGAGGCTGCAACATTGCGCCTATCCTACTGACTAGTAGCAACTTGGCGGATAGTTCGACTACAACGGCTCAATTTTAGTAACCTTAGCACTTGCTCCCAAATACTTTGTGGATGTTCCAATGCCAACCCTTCGCCCCCAGGCTTTCTGGCTGTTTTTTCCTGCCGCAGCGCTTCTGGCCGCTGCCGCGGTGCCGCTATCGGTATGGGCGGTGCTGGGCGGCGGTGGCTGGCCTGCGGGGCTTCTGAATACCGGCCATGGCCACGAAATGATTTTTGGCTTTGCCCTGGCATTGATTGCCGGCTACACCTTGGGGCCGCAATCGTCGGAGCGCCTGTATCTGTTGTTTGCCTTGTGGCTGGCGGCAAGAATCAGTTGGTGGTTTATGCCAGGTACTCTGTTAGCCAATACACTCAGCCCGGCGTTTGCCCTGGCTCTGGCTGCGGTGGTGCTGCCGCGGTTTCGTGCCGCCAAAAAATGGCGCAACAAAATGGTAGGGCCACTGATCGGCACGCTGGCAATCATGGCGGTTGCATTCGGCCTGAGCCGCACCGCTATCTGGCAAAGTGAAATAGCGGAGGTTGGCCCATTTCGCATCATGCACGCGGCCATTATTGGCCTGCTATTGCTGATGACGTTTATGGGCGGTCGCATATTGGCGCCGTCGGTGGCCAACACACTGGATAAAAAAGGCGTTGCCTTGAGTGCTCGCCTGCAACCGCGGGTGGAAGGCACGTTAATTATTCTGTTGGCCGCAGCCTTGCCTTTTTCCCTGATACCTCCGCTGTGGCACGCGGCCGGGGCCTTGTTGGTTGCAGCGGCCCTGATCACCGCCGTCAGGCTCGCACGCTGGAAGCTCTGGCGCTGCCTGGAACGGCCCGATCTGATGGTGTTCGCAGTTGGTTACAGCTGGTTGGTGGTCGGCGGCCTGCTCTCCGGTATTGCGCTATTGAGCGGGCGCCCGATGAGCGCCCGCCTACACCTGATTACCATTGGCGCGCTGGGCACACTGGCTGGCAGCGTAATGCTGAAATTGGCCTGGCAGCGCGCCTGTCGCCAATTGCCGCCAGCGAACCGCACAGTGCCATTGGCTATTGCTATCGCCGCAGCCACCTTACTGCGTTTTGCGGCTGGTACCGAACCCTTCAGTCATCCACAGATACTGTGGTGGTCGGCTGCTTTGTGGGCCGGAGTATGGCTGCTGATGGCGTTTGAACTGCTGCGACTGGGCAAAATGGCCCGGCAACGAGTGGCTACCTCTACTGCGCCAGCGTGACCCAGCAACTACCTAACGCTAGGTATTACTCTTTCAAGTCTATGATTTATATGCACTAAAATGGTCACCAACAGGCTTGAAAAGTCTCTTGAAAACACCCCTCGGAATACCGATCCTCATCCTTGATTTTTCTCAAGTCTGACTACCCACCGCTCTCTGCACAATAGTGCCAAGTAACCTGCTAGCGCTTTTGCGCGCCGTCAGGCCGGGTATCATAAGGAGCACGATTATGGGCAAACTCAACGGCGACATTGAACACTGGGATGTCGAAAACGAAACCTTCTGGGAACAGACTGGCAAGAGCGTTGCTTCGCGCAACCTGTGGATCTCTATCCCCAGCTTGATAATGGGTTTTGCGGTGTGGCTGATGTGGGGCATGATCACCACCCAGATGAAAAACCTGGGTTTCCCCTTTACCATCGACCAGCTCTTCACCCTGACGGCCATCGCCGGCCTGGCCGGCGCGACACTGCGCATTCCGGCCTCGTTCATGATCAAGATTGCCGGTGGCCGAAACACGGTGTTTCTGACCACCGCGCTGCTGATGATTCCGGCGGCCGGCACCGGGCTTGCACTGATGAACCCGGATACGCCGTTCATTGTGTTTCAGGCATTGGCGCTGCTATCCGGTATTGGCGGCGGTAACTTCGCCTGCTCGATGAGCAACATCAGTACCTTCTATCCCAAAAGCAAGCAGGGCTACGGCCTGGGCATGAACGCCGGCCTGGGTAACTTTGGTGTAACCACCATGCAGGTGGTGATTCCGCTGGTCATGACCGTGGGCATTTTTGGCGCCTTGGCCGGCGACCCTTTGGCGCTGCAGAACCCTAGCGGCACGCTGATTGGCCGCATTGAGGCCGGCACCGATACCTGGATTCAGAACGCCGGCTTTATCTGGCTGGTGTTTCTGGTTCCGCTGGCGTTTTTGGGCTGGTTTGGCATGAACAACCTGAAGGTGGTTACCCCAAACCCGGGCTCGCCACTGTCTGCCTTTGGCAAAATTCTGGGCCTGTATGGCGTAGGTTTGGCCACCTCCGTGGCGGGCGTATGGGCGTTGAGCGTAATGAATATGTGGCTGGCACTGCCGCTGACCATTGTGCTGACCGTTGTGCTGCTGCGACTGATCCCGGGCGATATCAAGCCCAGCATCAAAAATCAGTTCGCGATTTTCAGTAACAAGCACACATGGTCAATGACCGTTCTGTACATCCTGACTTTTGGCACCTTCATCGGCTTTTCTGCCGCATTGCCCCTGTCTATCAGCGTCATCTTCGGCAATATGATGGATGTGGCCGCAGACGGCACCGTTACTCGCATTGTGAATCCTGATGCACCAAGTGCACTTACCTGGGCGTGGATTGGCCCGCTGGTAGGCGCGTTAATTCGCCCGGTGGGCGGCTGGATTTCCGACAAGGTCGGAGGTTCCATTGTTACCCAGATCATCTCGGTGATTATGGTGATTGCATCCGTGGCCACCGGTTACGTGATGATGCTGGCCTACAACTCCACCGATCCCAACAGCCTGTTCGCGATCTTTATGATTCTGTTCGTGGTGATCTTCGCCTCCAGCGGCATCGGCAACGGCTCTACCTTCCGCAGCATCGGCTACATTTTCGACCAGCAGCAGAAAGGCCCGGTACTGGGTTGGACCAGCGCGATCGCCGCCTACGGTGCCTTCATTGCGCCCAAGCTATTGGGTCAGCAGATTCAGGCTGGTACCCCAGAGTACGCCATGTACGGCTTCGCGGTGTTCTATACCCTTTGCCTGGTGGTGAACTGGTGGTTCTACTTGCGCAAGGACGCTTATATCAAGAATCCTTAAATGTGATTGTTTTTAGCGAAAACAGATGTTGCCCCCACAGGTCGAAACGCTTATTTAACGATAAGGCAGACTTCCTAGACTGGGGGCAAACTTCTTTACTCTACAGAGTTAAAACTCCGTCTTCGGGGATATCAGGCCGATTTCTCCAAGTCACTCACATTCAATTGTCCAGGAACCGGGTTAGCCGCTGGCGCACGATCGACTCTGTTTCTGCTATGATGCGTTGAATCAGCTCATCACAGCTCGGAACATCGTGAATCAGTCCAGCAACCATACCGCAGCTCCAGGCCGCCTCATCCATCCGGCCCTCCTGAAGAACCAAGCGACCTTTGGCTCCGGTCACCAAATGACGGATATCATCAATGGTTTCAGACTCGCCCTTTTCTTTTTCAATCCGCTCAATTTCCTGCACAGCGGCATTGTTCATGACCCTTTCCGTATTGCGCAGATTACGCATAATCAGGCGGGTTTGAAGCTCATCAGCTTCAACAATCGCTCGCTTGACGTTATCGTGAATTGGGGCTTCTTTGGTCGCCAAAAAGCGGGTGCCCATATTCATGCCTTCAGCCCCCAAAGCCATCGCAGCTACCAGGCTTCGCCCGTCGGCCATGCCGCCTGAAGCGACAAACGGAATGGTCAGTTCGTCGGCTGCCCGGGGTAGCAGGATAAAGTTCGGTATATCGTCCTCTCCAGGATGCCCGCCGCATTCAAAACCATCGACACTGACAGCATCACAGCCAATTTTTTCTGCTTTCAGTGAATGCCGCACAGAGGTGCATTTGTGGATAACCTTAATCCCGGCAGCCTTAAGCTGAGGCATATACTGTTCTGGACTACGCCCTGCTGTTTCAACGGCCGTTACACCACCTTGAATAATAGCGTCGATATACTCCAGATAAGGAGGAGCGTTAAATGAGGGTAGAAAGGTCAGGTTTACGCCAAAAGGCATATCCGTCATCTGATGACAGCGAGCAATCTCCCGCGCTAAATCTTCCGGCGTAGGCTGCGTCAATCCGGTAATCATACCCAGGCCACCGGCATTGGAGACAGCCGAGGCCAGCTCGGCATAACCTACATGGTGCATACCACCCTGGATGATGGGGTAGCGAATACCAAACAATTCAGTGATTCGGGTCTTCATAGCGGGTTTCCTCTTTTGTCGTTAGAGTGGATTTAAACTCCGGTCCGATGCTCACTCTACCGGCAGCTTTTTTCGACCTATCTTGACCGGCAGACCACAGTTTCTGCTTTTTCCCATTATCCCGTTCAGGTATCTAGAACTGATCTTCAAGAATCTCCAGCGCAGTTGTATCAACCGCTTTCAGCAGTTCTGCGGCACTCAATACACCGGGTAGTTCGTAGCGGGCGAAGTCCTCGCAGGTTTTAATTTTACCTTCGCAAAACGCAGCCGTTTGCTCACCTTGGCCAGCCAACCCGGCAATGGCTGTGAGCCCTTGTCGAAGCCAGAGCCAACCAACCACAACTTGGCCAAAGGCATCGAGATAAAGCGTGGCATTCGCCAGAGCCTTCTCTTTGTCGCCATTGGTTTTCTCGCCGTTGATAACGTCTGTGGCTTCCGTTATTGCTTTCATCGCCTGTTCAAGACGATCAGCAGATTCTGCAAGCCGCGATTCCTGGCAGGCTGCAGCAATGGTTGCTTCGAGGCGCGCCATCAGTTCCTTATAAAACCGGCCGCCAGCCATGGAAACCTTCCTGCCTAACAGATCAATGCCCTGAATACCGTGGGTCCCTTCGTGGATTGGGTTCAGGCGGTTATCCCGGTAAAATTGTTCCACAGGGTATTCCCGGGTGTAGCCATAACCACCGTGTACCTGAATCGCCAGGCTGTTGGCCTCCAGGCAATAGCGCGAAGGCCAGGACTTGATCACCGGAGTCAGTAAGTCGAGCAGGCCTGCAGCCAGGTTACGCTGATCATCGGTGGCGGCTAATTTTTTCTCATCCACCAGCATCGCACCCTGCAGGCATAAGGCCAGCCCGCCTTCCACGTAAGCTTTCTGAGCCAGCAGCATGCGGCGGATATCCGGGTGGCGAATCAATGGCACCTGCGGTGCGCTCGGGTCTTTTTCCCCGATGGGCCTGCCCTGACGACGCTCTCGAGCATATTCCAACGCGTGCAGATAACCGGTGTAGCCGAGCATGACAGAGCCTAAGCCAACACCAATGCGGGCCTCATTCATCATATGGAACATAGCCGCCAGGCCGTTGTTGGCCTCGCCCACCAGGTAGCCGACCGCACCGTCCTTTTCACCAAAGTTGAGCATGGTGGAGGTGGTGCCCCGGTACCCCATCTTGTGAATCAGACCCGCCAGCGCAACGTCATTCCGCTCACCGAGGCTGCCGTCTTCATTAACCAGAATTTTCGGCACCAGAAACAGGGAAATGCCCTTAACACCCAAGGGCGCGCCCGGCAAACGAGCGAGCACCATGTGAATGATGTTCTCGCTTAATTCGTGGTCGCCACCGGAGATGTAGATCTTGTTGCCAAACAGGCGATAGGTTCCGTCCGGCTGAGGCTCCGCGCGGGTGCACAGGTCTCCGAGAGAAGAGCCCGCTTGAGGTTCTGTCAGGCACATAGTCCCAAAGAACCGACCGGCCATCATCGGCTCAGCGAAACAGGCCTGCTGTTCCCGCGAGCCCTGCACCATAATCAGATTAGCCGCAGCAATTGTCAGGCCGGCATAGCCTTGAGTGCCAACGTTAGCGCCTTTCAGCAACCCCACACACATCTGAGCCACGGCCGCCGGCAGCTGCATGCCACCACGTTGGTAATCCTGGCCAGCCGCCATCAACCCGGTGTCTCTCAACACGCCCAACGCTTTTTTCACTTCCGGGCGCATCTTCACCCGGCCGTTTTCAAAGCGCGGCTCTTCCTCGTCAACCAGGCGCGCATGGGGAGCAAACTCCTCTACGGCAACCTTTAATGCCAGCTCAAGCGCGGCCTGAAGGGTTTCACGGCTGTGATCAGAATAGCGAGCAAAGACTAGAAACTGCTCTACGTTATGAAGTTCGTAGAGCTGGAACGCCAAGTCCTGTGGGTTGATGATCTTTTGCTGCACGTTTTGACACCCTCGTAATGCTTATTGTTTTGACGGTTAGCTATCGGGCGCTGTTTGCCGTCAAACCACTTCAAACAAACCTGCAGCACCCTGGCCCCCACCAATGCACATGGTCACCACAACGTATTTGGCGCCGCGACGTTTACCTTCAATCAAGGCGTGGCCGGCAAGACGAGAACCAGTGACACCGTAAGGGTGACCGATAGAAATAGAGCCACCGTTAACATTCAGTTTTTCCATCGGAATGCCTAAACGATCACGGCAGTACACAACCTGGGACGCGAATGCTTCGTTAAGCTCCCAAAGGTCGATGTCATCCATGGTCAGGCCGTTACGCTCCAGCAGACGCGGAATGGCAAACACCGGGCCAATACCCATCTCGTCCGGCTCACACCCTGCTACTGCAAAACCACGGAAAATACCCATAGGCTCGATATTATTTTTCTCGGCATAGGTGCTGTTCATCACCGTGCACACAGACGCACCGTCAGACAACTGGCTGGCATTACCTGCCGTGACAAAATTGCCCTCACCACGCACCGCATTCAAACCCTGAAGCGCTTCAAGCGTCGTGCTCGGGCGGTTGCACTCGTCGCGCGTGAGAGTGACGTCTTTCTTACTCACTTCGCCGGTTTCCTTGTCCTTCACCAGCATCGTCGCGTCGAACGGCACGATCTCATCGTCAAACCTGCCTGCTTCCTGCGCGGCAGCCGTACGCTGCTGGGAGATCAGAGCGTATTCGTCCTGAGACTCACGACTCACGTTATAGCGCTGGGCTACGATATCCGCCGTTTCAATCATCGCCATGTACAGCTCAGGCTTATGCTTCATCAGCCATTCGTTGGTCGCATGAAAGCTGTTGAACTTATCGTTCTGAACCAAAGAAATAGACTCCACACCACCAGCCACCATCGCCGGCACCTTCTCCGAAACCACACGCTGCGCCGCAATAGCAATAGACTGAAGGCCAGAGCTGCAAAAACGGTTGATCGACAACCCTGCAGTCGTCACCGGCAAACCGCCACGAATAGCCGCTAGACGAGCCATATTCCTGCCCTGTGCGCCTTCTTGAAAGCTTGCGCCGAGAATCACATCCTCAACGATAGCGGGATCAATACCCGCACGCGCAACAGCGTGTTTGATCACATGCCCGGCAAGATCCACACTGTGGGTGTTATTCAAAGCGCCCCGGTAAGACTTCCCAAGACCGGTTCGTGCGGTAGATACAATAACGGCGTCTGACATAAAAATTGCCTCGAAATAAAGATGGAGTACTTACCCCTCACCGCAATATGGCAAGAAAGAAAATACAGTAGCTAAGCCGGCTTGGTGCGGGTGGTCTTTTCTGCCAAAAAAGATGTCTGAGCAAAGCGAGTTGTTTTTTCCAGAAGAAAAAGCGACCCATATCGGGCCAGCCCCCTATGCATCAGGCAAAAGAGGCCAGCCAATAACGGCCTTACAAGTCGCCGAACTTCTTCCCATCAGCAACCAACTGCTTCAGCAAATCAGCAGGTTTCCACTGCTCTCCACCCACATCACCGTGATACTTCTCCACAGCAGCCAGAATCACATCCAGACCCACCTGATCCGCCCAGAACATCGGGCCACCACGATAAGCCGGGAAGCCATAGCCGTAAATCCAGACCACATCAATGTCCAGAGACCTGTCAGCAACACCCTCATTCAGAATCTTGGCTGCCTCATTCACCATGACATACATGCAGCGTTCAAGAATTTCCTGGTCAGTAATCTTCCGGGACCTGATGCCCTGCTCCTTGCGGAAATCCTCAATGATCCGCTCCACCTCAGGATCCGGAACAGGCTTGCGGCTGCCCTCCTCATACTTGTAAACACCCGCCATCGTTTTCTGACCAAGGCGATTCTGCTCGGCAAGCTTATCCATCCAGCTAGGCGCTACCTGTTCACCGGCATTGCGGCGTTCTTCGCGGATCCGATAACCCACATCGATACCCGCCAGATCAGACATCGCAAACTGCCCCATGGGATAGCCCAGATCCGTCAGCACCTTGTCTACCTGTTGCGGTGTAGCGCCTTCATTGACCAGAGTCATGGCTTCAGCACCACGCCTGTGCAGCATGCGGTTGCCAACAAAGCCGTGGCAATTGCCAACCAGCACACCCACCTTCTTTATCTTCTTGGCGACCGCCATCACCGTGGCTTTCACCTCATCAGAGGTTTTACTGCCGCGAACGTTCTCCAGCAATCTCATCACGTTGGCCGGACTGAAAAAGTGCATACCCACAACATCTTCCGGACGCTTAGTCGCGGACGCGATTTCGTCAATGTCCAGAGTAGAGGTGTTGGAGGCCAGAATGGCCCCGGGCTTACAGACACCGTCCAGTTTTGCGAAGATCTCTTTTTTGACCGCCATGTTTTCAAACACAGCCTCAATCACCAGATCCACGCTTTTAAAATCGTCATAGCTCAGACTGCCGGTGATCAGCGCTATCCGGTCTTCGACCTGCTGCTGAGTGATGCGCCCCTTTTTCGCAGAGTTTTCGTAGTTCTTACGAATAATGCCCAGCCCCTTGTCCAAGGCTGCCTGCTTCATCTCCACGATGGTGACGGGGATACCGACGTTGGCAAAGTTCATGGCAATACCACCGCCCATGGTACCCGCGCCGATGACACCGACGCTGTTCACATCGCGTACCGGCGTATCCTTCGACAGACCTTTTACTTTGGAAACTTCACGTTCGGCAAAGAACGAATGAATCAGACCATCGCGCTGGGGAGAGTCCATGCACTCCATAAACAACTCACGCTCGCGCTTCATGCCGTCAGCGAAAGGCAAGTTAAACGCCGTTTCAATGGCATCTACACACTTGAACGGAGAAAACTGACCACGAGCTTTCTTTTGCAACACCGCACGGAACTGCTCAAACACGTCGCTGCCTTTATCGGCCGCGATCTTGTCCGTCAAATCACGAACCCGGCGTACCGGCTTACCCTCATCGGCAATCTGCTGTGCGTAGACAAGGCCTGCAGCTTTCACGTCATTACCGTCGTCAACGGCATCTACGATGCCAAACGCAAAAGCGTCTTTAGCACCAACAAACTCACCTGAGGTAATCATTTCCAGCGCTATTTGCGCTCCGGTCAGGCGAGGCAAGCGCTGAGTACCGCCGGCACCTGGTAACAGGCCAAGCTTTACCTCTGGCAGGCCAACTTTGGCACTGTTTAGTGCAACCCGATAATGACAACCAAGAGCCATTTCCAGCCCGCCACCCAGCGCCGTGCCATGGATCGCTGCAACAAGAGGCTTGTCACTGTTTTCAAATTGTTCGACTACTGCGGGCAACCCCGGTTTCTGCATGGGCTTGCCAAACTCACGGATGTCTGCACCCGCAATAAAGGTACGGCCTTCACACACCAGCAAAAGCACCTTGGCTTCGGAGTCTTCCTGGCCTTGCTCCAGCGCGGCGATCAAGCCTGAGCGCACCGCATGGCTGAGGGCATTAACTGGCGGATAGTTCACTGTAATAACGCCAATATTGCCTTCACGACTGTAAGTTACGACCTCAGACATACACCCTCCATCAATTTATATGGAATTTAATTTTAACAAGCGAAACGCAACTCCGATTTAATACGCATTTTCTCCGGGTTTCAACCACCATTTAAAATTGGACAAAAAAACCGCAGAACAAATCCTGCGGTTTCAATGAAATGCCAATGAAGCTGGCTATTGCAGCTTCTCGGGACGAGCCTAAACGCCCAAAGACTCAATATCGCTTGCCAGCATTGCCAGTTGGCGAGCAATGGATTCTCGAAGTCTTTCGGCGGGTACTAAATAAGAAGGCGCTGCACAGGTCAATGCCATGATCGTGCCATCCTGCAAGTGAACAGGCACACCTGCAGAGTTAATATTGCGATCCCATTCGCCGATGGAAAGGCAGAAGCCATACTTTTTATAATCCTCCATGGCACGGTCTAACCCTTCCTTTTTCTGGGGCCAGGAATCGTCGCCGTACTTTACTTCCATGGCATCTTCAACAACCTTGCGCCCTTTATCCGATATGGCACAATAGTACGCGCGACCAGCAGAGGTTGTTGCCATCGGTAGCTTGAGGCCAATATCCATACGCAGTAAAGACGCTTCAGGAGGTAACCGGTTTTCGACATAAATCATGTGCAAACGATCACGGCAAGTAAGTCCAACCGACATATTAGTCTGACGCGCAAACTCGTCCAGGTAAGGTCTGGCTAACTGACGGACCTTCAAATTGGATACATAAGCATAACCCAGCGCCAGTACACCGGAACTGAGCTGATATTTTTCCAGCTGAGTATTGTAGCTAAGATATCCCAGTTGGGTCAGAGTGTAAGTCATGCGGGATATCGTTGGCTTAGGCAGGCCTGTAAGACGTGCAATATCCTGATTGCCAAGAATCACAGAGCCTTAGCTAAAAGCACGCAACACGTCCAGACCCCGAGACAGCGCCTCGACGAACTTACGATCTTTCTCCGGCTTCACCGGTCCGTCGCCACCGGAAGCAGCTATGTGCTCCGGTAACGCAGCTTTTTCTTTTGACATAATCTGGCGTCCCCCAACAACGTCACTAGCTGCAGTTTTCCGAGCTATAAATTCTATATATATAATGTGTAAGACATTTTAAACGTTGATGAATGCAAGTACCACAAACTCAGATCAAAACTCGCATCAGAAATGAAACACTTGCCTTTCACGCAGCATCATAAACTCGGGAAATTGCCAGCTATGAAGAATAATTGGTATGTCGTTCTACCTGACAGGGTAAGCAACGCTCGAAAGCTTCCCTCACAGAATTGCTGGCAAGACGACGATCTCTAAAGCCAGAAGCGCCAGCAATAGGGGCACTACTATTAAGACAAAAACGCCATTCCAGCGAAATGCCACTACCCAGCGCGACACCTGACCAAAGCGCGACAGCAGCATGACAGCCGGCCCGAACGGCGAAAGCATCATCGCCAAGGAAAAGCCGATAACCATAGCTACAGATATCAGAAGCGGATCCATGCCTTCCGCAATGAGCTGCGGCAGAAGACCCGCTTGAACGCTAAGCACCGTAATCGGGATAATCCCAATGGCTGACAGCAGCGGCAGACTCAGCATACCGACTACAGCGAGTACCCACATTCCACCAGCGGAGGTTGCAAGACCACTTAAGGCATCCTCTGGAATAACGCTGGAAATGGACACCCCCAGAATCGCCGATGCGGCAAAAATTGCCATTTCATTATTCATGGCTGAAACCTGAGTCACGCTCTCCTTGAGCACCACCCCGAACGATCGTTCCTGCCACATCGTATAAAGAAGAGTAACAGATGGCACGGCCATCATGGCGGCAACCGACACTTTGAAGTCGGTCAAGGCGACGATAACAGCCATTACGACAAAGACAACTAAGACCAACCCAAGCAGCTGCAAAGAACCCGACGGCCACTGTTCCAGGGCCACACGCTCGCTACTGACCTGCCGAAATCGATGCTGCTCCAGCATCCAGCCAACCACAACCAGAACCACTGACGCCGCAAGGCCGTAGGGCAAAAGCATAGACCAGCTTAACTGGGGCAGCTCCCGGGTCAGTATGGCTACGGCGACACTGGTTGGCGCCACCAGAGGAACAAGAGCGAAACCGCGAAGCGTACTGATCAGAACACTGCGCAGCCACTGCAAGCGGGACTCGCCGGAAATTCCACGCTCTCGCAGAGTCTCTGAAAGACTGCCACACAGCAGGTTCATCATGCCGAAGCTCAGTACAGAGGCTATGCTACAGCTAACCAGGGCATACTTCGGATACAGCCAGACTGCACGACCACCCAATAGGACATCGTGAATCCGACGCAGCACCTCAAAGCGCCTGACCAGACACTGCATCATCCCAAGGCTTCCCAGAAATGCGGCATAAAATGCAGCATCAGCAGAAGCTTTGATCAACCGGTCCGTGCCCAGTTCGCCACGGACAGAAAACCACGCAGCGACGGCCAGAGAAACCAGCATCAGAGTGCGGGCATACGTCTGAAGATGATCGCCCGCCCACAGAAAACAGAAAATAAATAACACGCCCGAGATTGCACTGAGCTGAGTGCTGGACATGCATATAGCAATCAGCTCAATCAAAACCGCCAAAGGCAATAGCCAGCGATCTGCAGCACTCATACCTGCTTTGTCCTTGTTAGAGTCACGCAAGCAGAGACGGTCTCTGCTTGCATTTCACACACACCCCGATTAGTCTTTTCGAGTCCAATACAAAACACAGTTTCGCTTGATGAAACTATATTAGCACAAATGACAAGACAGACCGGGATCTTTTACCCTCGGGGCCGAAGGTTAACCCGAGAACCTTGGCATGTCACAGAGGAAGAACGATGAGTGCATTTATCTACGATGGTCTCAGAACTGCTTTTGGCCGCCATGCGGGCTCTCTTTCCCGGGTCCGGCCCGATGACTTGCTGGCAAGCGTTATCCGGGCACTGGTTGAGCGCAATGCGTTCGCCCCGGAAGCCTATGAAGACGTCATTGCAGGCTGTACCAACCAAGCGGGCGAAGATGCGCGCAACGTGGCACGTCACGCTGGACTGCTGGCAGGCCTTCCAGTCGAGACAGGCGGACTGACCATTAACCGGCTTTGTGGCTCCGGACTGGCGGCCATCATAGACGCTGCCCGGGCGGTTCGCTGCGGCGAAGGTGAATTGTTTGTGGCCGGCGGCACCGAGAGCATGAGCCGCGCCCCTTTTGTGATCGCCAAGGGAGAGACTCCTTTCAGCAGGGATTTACGTGCCTTCGACAGCACCATTGGCGCACGTTTCCCGAACCCGCTTATTGAAAGCGCTTTCGGCGCGGACACCATGCCTGAAACCGCCAATAACATTGCTCGCGATCTTGGCCTGAGCCGCGAGCTGACAGATCAGTTTGCTGCCCAGAGCCAGGCTCGTTATGAAGAGGCCCGCCGCACAGGTTTCTATAAAGACGAGATCCTGAGTATTGATGTGCCTAATGGCCGCAAAAAACCCCCGTTTACAGTCCGCGAAGACGAACACCCACGCCCCCAGTCAAACGCCGAGGTGCTCGCAGGACTCCGCCCCTTAGTTGAAGGCGGCGTAGTGACGGCGGGCAATGCTTCCGGCATTAACGACGGTGCAGCTGCCCTGATCATCGGCTCCCGGGAAGCCGGCGAACGCGCTGGAATAAAGCCCCGCGCCCGCATTGTGTCGGCCGCCATTGCAGGTGTTTCGCCACGGGTAATGGGTCTGGGCCCAGTTCTGGCCTGCGAAAAAGCCCTGGCTCGCGCTGGCCTGACGCTTAACGATATGGATGTCATCGAGATTAATGAGGCGTTTGCAGCCCAGGTTCTCGGTTGTACTACTAAACTGGGTATAGACCCCACTGACTCCCGGCTGAACCCGAACGGAGGGGCCATTGCAATTGGCCACCCGCTTGGCGCATCCGGCGCAAGGATTGCACTTACCGCCACCCGTCAGCTGGAATGCAGCGGCGGGCGCTACGCCCTTATCAGCCTGTGCATTGGCGTTGGCCAAGGCATTGCAGCTGTGATTGAACGAGTTAACAACTGATTTTCAATGAGGAGAAACAACATGGCTTCCGCACCGTGGGATGACCTGCTGCAGTTTGACAAGCAACTGGATGAAACCGAACGTCAGGTTCGGGACAGCATCCGCAGTTTCTGTGACCAACGCCTGATGCCCGGGATCATTGAGGCCAACCGACACGAAAAATTCGACCGTTCCATATTCACTGATATGGGAGAGCTGGGCATGCTCGGCGCTACCTTACCGGAAGAATACGGCGGCGCTGGCCTGAACCATGTGTGTTATGGCCTGATTGCCCGGGAAGTGGAGCGTGTGGATTCCGCCTACCGCTCGGCTCTGAGCGTTCAGTCCTCGCTGGTTATGCACCCGATTTACTCATTTGGCCAAGAAGCACTGAAAAAGCGTGTGCTGCCAAAACTGGCCTCCGGTGAACTGGTTGGCTGTTTCGGTTTGACCGAGCCCGACCACGGCTCTGACCCTGGCGGCATGGAAACCCGCGCCAAGAAAGTTGATGGCGGCTATCTGGTCAGCGGCTCCAAAACCTGGATTACCAACTCCCCCATTGCGGATGTCTTCGTGATTTGGGCCAAACTTGACGGTAAGGTCACCGGCTTTGTATTGGAGCGCGGCGCCAAAGGTCTGGATACCCCAAAAATTGAAGGCAAGTTTTCCTTACGTGCGTCCGAAACCGGCTCCATCTTTATGGACGATGCGTTCTGCCCTGACGAGAACAAACTGGACGTAGAAGGCCTGAAAGGTCCGTTCAGTTGTCTCAACAAAGCTCGCTATGGCATCAGTTGGGGCTCTCTCGGCGCAGCGGAATTTTGCTGGCATGCGGCCCGCAATTACACCCTGGAGCGCAAGCAGTTTGGTAAGCCATTAGCCGCGAACCAGCTTATCCAGAAAAAGCTGGTAGACATGCAGACCGACATTGCCCTTGGCCTGCAAGGTGCGTTGCAACTTGGCCGCCTGATGGACGTAGGTGAAGCGTCTCCGGATGCAATTTCCCTGCTGAAGCGCAACAACTGCGGCAAGTCATTGGACATAGCGCGGGTCGCCCGTGACATGCACGGAGGCAACGGTATTTCAGACGAATACCATGTCATCCGCCACGTGATGAATCTGGAAGCGGTCAATACTTATGAAGGTACTCACGATATCCACGCCCTGATTCTAGGCCGCGGACAGACCGGCATTGCCGCTTTCGGTTAACACCGACGTTTACGATGAAACAAAAAAAGGCAGGGCTCCATGGCCCTGCCTTTTTTATATCCGCCCGATATAGAAGCTTCCTTTATACCCCCACTGTCTCGACCCGGTTAGACCACCACACAAGCGCAAGAGCTGGCACAATCAGCACCGCACTGATCAGCGTCAACTCCAGATTGGTGAAGGGTATCGGGCCGCCCCCGGGGATCGCCAATAACATACCGCCGGCAATCAACGACAGACGGATAGGCCACTGAAGCACCCGATAAAGCGAAAGGTTGCCAATGCCCAGCAGGTAACCCTGCATACCGCCCGCAATCAGCGCCACACCTACAATGGCCTGAGGCAGCACCACCAGGATTTCATCCCAGGAGCCCTGGAGTATCAACGCCGGGTTCAACACGAACAGGAACGGAATAAAGTAAATCACGCTACCCAGCTTCATGGCCTGAAAGCCGGTTTCCATTGGCCGAGCACCCGCCACCGTGGCAGCAGCAAAGGCACCCAGTGCCACCGGTGGTGTGATGAAGCTCAGCATGCCCCAATACAGGATGAACAGGTGCACCGCCAACGGGTCCATACCACCGCCGTTAATCAACGCCGGAGCCAGGGCCACTGCCAGGAAAATATAGGCCGCCGTGACGGTCATTCCGATGCCCAGGATAAAACTGGTCGCTGCCCCCATAAATAGCAGTACGAGGGTATTGCCACCGGCCAGGAAAATCAGATCATTGGCGATGGTGCCAGACATGCCGGTTACCGACAGCGCTCCCACCAACAGGCCCACGCCCGCCAGAATGGCAATCAGTTCCGCAAACAACTTACCGGCGCTGGAGAAAAAGCCTTTCACATCCTCCCAGCCCCAACGTTGGTATGGCAACACCTGATTGATCACCAGCAGCAACGCCGTGGCGTAGAAAGGCGCAATCGCTTCCCGCCGCAGGAAAAACAACAGCCAGATCAGCAGCGCAAAGACAAAGATGAAGTACCAGCCTTCTTTTAAGGTCTGGCGCAGGGAAGGCAGCTCATTCGCTGGCAAACCTTTGAGTTCGTGGCGCGCAGCGTAAGCGTCAATTTGAATAAACAGACCCATGAAATACAGGAATGACGGAACCGCTGCCGCCAGCGCAATCGTGCCGTAAGAAATATTCAGAAAGCTGGCCATAATAAACGCCGTCGCGCCCATCACCGGCGGCATCAGTACGCCACCTGTAGACGCACAAGCTTCAACACCGGCGGCGTAAGACCGCCCAAAACCCACCCGCCGCATAGCCGGGATAGACAGTACACCGGTGGTCAGCACGTTGGTGATCACGCTGCCGCTCATAGACCCCATCAGGCCGCTGGAGAATACCGCAACCTTGGCCGGGCCACCCCGCACATGACCGAGCAGGGCAAACGCCAGATTGATAAAAAACTTGCCACCGCCGGTTTGTTGTAGCGCAACGCCGAACAACAAAAAGCCGATCACCAGATTGGCGAACGCCTGTAGCGGAATGCCCATGACGCTCTCACGGCTCATGGCATGGTAAATGGCCGTTTGGGAAGGTGATGACGGAAAACCCTGAACTGGCCCCGGCATGACATCGGCGAAAATCGGATAAAGACCTGCAACCGCGACAATAAGACCGATCGGCCAACCGCCGGCCCGTCGCGCCGCCTCGAGCACTACGCCCCAAAAAAGGAAACTCATTACCACGGCGTAGTCTGGCGCGTCGTACTCCCAGCCCCGGTCGAGAATCTGTTCCGCGTTAAACACGAAAAAGCCGCATACCGCGACCGCAAACAAAAACAGCGCCACGTCGTACCAAGGCACTTTTGTACGCGACGCTTTGCCAAAGGCTGGCCAAAGCACAAAAACCAGCGGCAGCATCAGTGCTACCACGGTATAGAAGAACTGGCTTTCCACCGACGTCACCGCAGTGAACAGACCAAGATTAAACAGGTAATCAATTGCCAGCAGTGTCAGCGCCAGAGTCGCCACTCGGGGCACCCATAGCCAAAAGCCCGACAACTGGCGGATACCGGATATTTCGCCCGTACTAACGGGCTGTTTCTGAGGCAAGCTCATAGGATCGTAGATTCCGGCGCAATAATGATAGAAAACGGAAACCGCCGGCGTATTGTTTATCGAGACACTCACAATACGCCGGAGTAATGGATCAGGTCTTAACGGAAAACCGACTTCATTCCTTCTGCTTCAAGCGCTTTGGCTCGGGCTTCCATCCAGCCGCTACGAAACGCGTCCCTGTCTTCCGGTGGATTGGCGTCCATAAAGCTTTCCCACGTGGTTTTCAGGAGCTTCTGGCGTTTGACCAATCCATCCTGGTGCGCCTGCATGGCACCGGTCCAATGCCCGATTTCCTTGTAATACTCAATAACTGCATCGTGATAAGGAATCACCCACTGCATGTTCTGATTTTCTAGCGAGTAACCAGCATTGCCAGGAGCAGCGTCTTTGTACTTATCGTGGTCCTCGATCAGCACACGGACCAGATTTCTGGCGGTTTTATCGTCCAGGCTCTCACCGCCGACCAATATGGGATACGGGTAGGTGGCGCCGATCCACGGGCTGTCCTTGCCATAGTTCTCACCGGCGGCAGACGTCACTTTGTGGGGCTGAAAATACGGCGCCACGGCCTGAAGCCGTTGCCAGCCTTCTTTATCTGCTGGGTCCAGCTCCGGCCACACGATACCCCTTGGACTGGCGGCCATTTGCTGCGCTGGCGGCGCCACGCTCATGGTAAACGCGGCGTCAGCCTGGTTGGCCACAATGCCCTCAAAAGAACGACCGTAGCCCGGAAATTCGACCCGTTCAACGTCATCCCAAGTCAGGCCTCCAAAAGCCAAAAAGGCTTCGGTGCCAACATTAAGCGCGTCATCACCACGGATGTAAGCCACCCGCTTGCCTTTCAAATCCGCTGGCGTTTTTACATTGATATCACCAGCAACCGCGACGCCCAGGCCAAAATTGGCCGTAGAGGTG
The DNA here is from genome assembly GCF_000372805.1 of Marinobacter gelidimuriae. GTDB lineage: Bacteria > Pseudomonadota > Gammaproteobacteria > Pseudomonadales > Oleiphilaceae > Marinobacter > Marinobacter gelidimuriae. Next base: position 93,747 of record NZ_KB889897.1, read on the forward strand.
CTTATCAGGCGAATAGACTGAGGGCCCCACTGCGGGTCGGCAAACAGAAATACGCCTTCAAAACCGTAATAACTGGAAATACCGCAGGCGCAAAGAGGAACCCGACCCATCCGCAACGGCGTCATGCGGGATACATCATTTTCACCGGGCAAAATGCGCACCGAGGTACCGTATTCGTTTTGCAGCAGGTTGCCGATGGACACCATCTGGGTGTAACCGGCAGAGCCGGTACCGTAGGCCGTCATGGCCAATGTACCGGGCAGGTCAATGTTCTCGGCGCTGTGGGCAAAAAATGGGGCAGTACTCAAAACACCGATGAGCAGACGTTTTGTGAAAATTGTTGTTTTTATCACTGAAGACCTCGCGTTGTGATTGTTAATTAACGGCAACTGTAATTTCGCACTGCGGTATTGATATTTTTTACATTACGCATTGCAACATTAGTTTCCGTAGAACGAATATAGGCAATGTCACTCAATACAACAACCTTATAAAACTAAATTCTGCCAAACGTCGTAAAAACGAGTGATTTAACCAAATTACAAGGAATTGACAGAAAAGGGCAGATCATTCACTCTTACCCTATTCTGCTATGCGGTATGCGTTTTCGCTAGAACGAACAGAGAGGTTGTCCCATGAACATTAACTACACGCCGGAGGAGCTCGCCTTCCGGGATGACGTCCGGGCTTTTCTGGACCAGGCGCTACCGGCAGACATTGCCGCCAAAGTGAAGGGTTTCCGTCACCTGACTAAAGAAGATCACCAGCGCTGGCAGCAGATTCTCTGCAAACAAGGTTGGTACGCCACGCACTGGCCAGAAGAGTACGGCGGTGTGAAATGGACACCGGTTCAAAAGCATATCTGGGATGAAGAATCCTGCCACTACGGTGTGCCCCGCTCTGTTCCGTTCGGCGTGAACATGGTGGCGCCCGTTATTATCAAGTTTGGCAACGAAGAGCAGAAGCAGACTTACCTGCCGCGCATCCTTAGCGGAGAAGACTGGTGGTGCCAGGGCTATTCCGAGCCCGGCGCCGGCTCTGACCTGGCCTCGCTGAAAACCCGCGCAGTGCGCGAAGGCGACCACTACGTTGTGAACGGCCAGAAAACCTGGACCACGCTTGGCCAGTACGCCAACATGATTTTTTGCCTGGTGCGCACCAATACCGAGGTGAAGGCACAGGAAGGCATTTCCTTCCTGCTGATCGACATGAACACGCCAGGTATCACCGTGCGCCCGATCATTACCCTTGACGGCGAGCACGAAGTGAACGAAGTCTTCTTTCAAGACGTGAAAGTGCCGGTTGAAAATCGGGTAGGAGAGGAAGACAAAGGCTGGACTTACGCCAAGTTCCTGCTGACGTATGAGCGCACCGGCCTGGCCGGCATCGGCTTATCCAAAGCCGCGTTGTCTCACTTGAAGCACCTGGCATCGCGTTGCATCAAAAATGGCCACCCGCTGATTGAAGACACATCGTTCAGCCAGCGTATTGCCAAGGTTGAAATTGACCTGACTGCGGCGACCATCAGCAACTTGCGCATTATTGCTGCGGTTGAGGGCGGCGGTATGCCCGGTGCGGAAAGTTCCATGCTGAAAGTAAAGGGCACAGAAATTCGTCAGGCTATAAACGACCTTGCACGCAGAGCCATTGGGCCTTATGCCATTCCCCTTGTGGAAGAAGAGCTGAACCTTGATTATGAAGGCGAGTTCTTGTCAGACGAGAATGCTGCGCCACTGTCGGCGCAGTACTTTAACAACCGTAAGCTCTCGATTTTCGGCGGATCCAACGAGATCCAGAAAAATATCGTGTCGAAAATGATTCTCGGGCTTTAAGGAGGCGACCATGGATTTTCAACTCAATGAAGAGCAGCAGATGCTACAGGACACCGTAGCCCGCCTGGTGCGCGGTGAGTACAGTTTTGAAAAGCGCCTGACATTCAGTGAAACCGAAGCTGGCTTCAGCGTGGATTTTTGGAAGCAACTCAGTGACCTGGGATTAACAGCGGTTTCATTTCCCGAGGAGCTCGGCGGCTTCGGCGGTGGCGGGGTAGAAATACAGTCGGTTATGACCGAACTGGGCCGTGGCCTGTGCCTTGAGCCATACCTGCAATCGGTTGTTTTTGGCGGCGGCCTCATTAACCAGGCCGGAAATGATAGCCAGAAAGAAGCTTGGTTAAGCGGTATTGCCAGCGGCGAATTGCAAGCGGCAGTCGCATTACAAGAGCCTCAAAGTTTTTACGACCTGAACGATGTACAAACCCGCGCTGAGAAAAAAGATGGCGGTTTTGTGCTTAATGGACACAAGGCCGTTGTGATTGGCGGGCACTGTGCTGAGCTCATTGTGGTATCCGCTCGCACCTCGGGCGACGCCCGCGATGCTAACGGCATCAGCCTGTTTGCTTTAAATCCAGATACGGCAGGCATTGAGCGCCGTGTTTACCCGACCATTGACGGTTCGAAAGGCTGTGATATTACGCTGCGCAATGTTCAAGTGGGCGCTAACGCCCTGCTGGGCGAAGAAGGCGGCGCCAGCGAAATAATAGAGTACCAGGCAGGTCGCGCAATTGCGGCATTATGTGCAGAAGCAGTCGGTGTTATGGACGTGGCCAACGAGCTTACCCTCGATTACCTCAAACAGCGTAAACAGTTTGGCGTCCCCATTGGTAAGTTTCAGGTGCTACAGCATCGCATGGTCGACATGATGTCCGAACTTGAGCAAGCCCGATCGATGTCTATTCTGGCTGCCAGCGTGGCAGACGAAGAACAAAGCAATGAGCGCCGTCGCGTTTTGTCCGCTGCTAAAAATGTCATTGGCCGCAGTGGGCAGTTCATTTCAGAACAAGGCATACAATCCCATGGTGGTATTGGCATGACATGGGAATACAATTTTGCCCATTACGCCAAGCGTTTGATCATGATCAACCACCAGCTCGGTGATGATGACTTCCACCTGGAACGCTATGCGTTTCTTTTACAGGCAAGCTAAACTCCTTAATGAGTAAGCAATCACGGTGTTCTGACCGCTGGCAAAGACGTACCGGAAACCTTCACGTACCTGTACTTCTTGATGAAAGCCTGCGAGATACAGGTTAAAGCACAGAGTTGCGGCCCGGTGTATATGCCCTCCGAGCAAGCTATCCGAACAACTGCAGAACAGTCAAAAACCCTAGGTAGCGCAGCGGCGCTTACCTGGCCGGCGCTGCTGCGGCTTCTCGATAGCAAAAACCCCGGTTACGCGGTATAAGAAGGGCTCACTATGGTGGAAATACAATTTGATGAGCTGGCAGACCATAAAGGGAGCCTTTGTTGCTACAGCCCCTGGCTTACCATCACCCAGAACATGATCGGAGCGTTTGCTGATGCCACGGGCGATCACCAGTGGATTCACGTGGACGTAGAGCGGGCAAAATGCGAGTCGCCCTGGAAATGCCCGGTCGCCCATGGATATTTGACAGTGTCCCTGATCTCCCGGCTCAACCCTCAGGCTCTGCGGGTAACGGGCACCAAGGCCACTATCAATTACGGGCTGAACAAACTGCGGTTTCCAGCGGCAGTGCCGGTGGGTTCGGATATCCGCACGAAAGTCGAACTGGTGGATGTTACACCGGTGGACGACAAAAGAATCTTGGCGACTTACAAAACCACGGTAGAAATAAAGGGCCAGGACAAACCGGCCTGTGTAGCAGAAAACCTCGCTATGTACGTGATCTGAACAAGACTGTTTTATTCAGGGCCCGGAAAGCGGACCCTGAATAGTCTCTAAAAACCTTCTAAATACCCTCTAAACACTATTCCCGCCCTTCCAGCGCTGCGCGCATCTTTAGAGTAACCAATACGGTATTCAGGTGAGGTACTGCGATGCCCCGGCGCTTGGCTATCGCTACCACGTTGCCCAAGACGGCCTCCCGTTCAATGGGGCGATCATTCAGATAATCCAGCGCCATGCTGTTTTTGTAGGCAGGCATTTTGCGGGTGCCCTCAATGTTCTGATCGATCAACCCCTCATCCATTGGATACCCTTCTGCCGCAGCCACTGCCATCACCTCGCGCATCATGGCCCGGATCAGCTCTTCGCCGCCCGTAGTATCCAGAATGGTTCGGGTATCCGCACCGTTGGCAACAACAGACAATGGGTTGAATGGAGTATTCCAGAGGCATTTGCGCCAGCGCTCGCCTACAACACGCTCAGTCAAATCAATCTTGATACCGCCCTCTATAAACAGTTGAGACAAAACGCGGCAGCTCTCATCAACACCGTCCGGATAACGCCCCATCACTAACTTGCCGTAGGCTTTGTGCTCAACGACACCGGATTCTGTGCGACTTGCGGCAATGAAGGCCAAGCAGCTTATAAGAGAGCTCTGCGGATAGGCATCGGCCAGCTCTTTTTCGATATCCAGACCGTTTTCGATCAGTACCAGACAGGTCTTCTCCCCCATCCAGGGCGCAACCAGTGCAACCCGATCCACACCGGGCAGAACTTTCACGCACAGAATCAAAAAGTCTGGCGTTTCTTCAGGCAAGTCACCATCACGGTAGACATGATCCGGCTCGTAGGACAGGTCTCCGAGCGGGCTTGTGATGCGAATACCCTGGACTCTGACCGCGTCATAGTCTGAGCGCAACACGGTGCTCACGGAACAACCAGCTTTCTTTAGAATGGCACCATAGAAGCTACCAATAGCTCCGGCACCCACAATCAGAATACTGGGTTTATTATTCATGATCACTCCCTTCCTTTCCATTCTTCTTCCTGAAGCGCTCGCCACATCAACTTGCCCGAGGGGGACTTTGGCAAGACACTCACAAATTCAACAATGGCGGGTACTTTATAGGCCGCCATCTGTTCCTTGCACCAACCCGTAATGTCCTCAACGCTGGTGTTGCCTTCCGCTTCAGGTGTGAGCACGATACAGGCCTTCACCGTCTCACCACGTTTGGGATCCGGGGCCGAGATAATACACAGCTCATGAATGGCAGGGTGTCGGTACATCATGCCCTCAACTTCCGAAGGCCATACTTTGAATCCGGATGCGTTGATCATTCGCTTAAGGCGATCGACCATGAAGAAGTAACCCTCTTCGTCGTAATACGCGAGATCGCCGGTGCGGAAGAAACGCTTGCCATCAATTTCGACGAACGCCGCATCGGTTTCCGCCGGCCGGTTCCAGTAGCCGATGGTTACCTGCGGGCCACAGGAAACGATCTCACCGGTTTCACCCGGCCCTTTCTCTTCCAGGGTATCAACATCAATAATCCGGCTGTCCACATCAAACACGGGGATACCCAAACACTGGGCTTTGGGTTTCGCGTTGGGATTGATGTGGGTTGCAGCCATGGTTTCTGACAAGCCATAGCCCTCAATGTAGTCGAGCCCCGTCAGCCTTTTCAGCTTTTCCGCAACGGCGCCGGGCATGGCGGCACCTCCGCCACCAATCATGTTGAGGCTGGAGAAGTCGTATTTGCCTATATCCGGATTGGAGAGAAAGTCCACTGCCATAGTAACGATGTTAGTCCAGCCAGTGACCTTGTAGCGTTCAATGAGCCTTGATGCGGTGGTGCGATCCCAGCGCGTCATAATCACCGATGTGGAGCCAGCGAAAATAGGCCCGTTCATGGAGCCGGTCATGCCGGTCACATGGAAAAATGGCAGGGTGGCCAGCTGCACGCTGTCGGAAGTGCTCAGATTCCAGAACACACGGTGTACCGCCGTTGCCATCACCGAGCGATGCGTGTGCATACAGCCTTTTGGGGCGCCGGTTGTACCCGAACTATAGGGGATCACTGCCAGGTCTTCCGGGCCTGCGGTGTGTTCTTGAGGGCTAAGGCCTGCCGCCATAGCGCTTTCCCAGCTCACTACGCCCGGAGCATCGCCTGACCAGGCCGGGCTTGCGACTTCTGCAGGCAGATCCAGGTCGGTATCAGGCTTGATGTAGGTGTTGTAGGAAGCCACCACGATCTGTTCCAGATCGGTGTTTCCCAACAGCGGCGTAATGTATTCAGCCAGTTCCTGGCCCGCCAGGCATACCGCCGAGCCCGTATCCGCAATGTAGTGTTCCAGCTCTGCGGCCCGGTTCATCGGGTTTATCGGAATCACCACGGCATCCGCCCGCAGAATCGCGTAGTAGGAGATCACATACTGCGGCGAGTTCTGCATATACAGCAACACCCGATCACCCTTTCTCACACCCTGCGCCTGCAGGTAGCCTGCTATAGCTTCTACTTCCGCCAGCAGCTGACGGTATGTGATGAATGCATCGTAGAAAATGATGGCTGTGTGGTCGGGATAGCGCAGGGCCGATATTTCCAGATTGGTAAAAACACTGGTTTTCGGCAGAGTCATGGTCTTGGGCAACTCTTTCGGCCAGACCGCATAGTGGCGTGTGAACATAATTATTGTTCTCTCCAGGTGTAAATCAGTCTGCCAACATCGCGAACAGATCAAATTCTTTGGTATCCCCGGGCAGGGGACCTTCGTGTCGCAAGGGTGCAATGGCAATCGCCCTGTCTCTCAGCACGGCCACATCGGAATCCGGTGCTATGATGTGCTTGGAACTGCGATCAAATCCCAGCCACCAATAAGGCAGGCTTCGGGCGTCCCTGCCTGCCTGCAGGCTGGCTTGCTGAATAGAACCGCTCGATTGTTTACACCAGCGAGCAGAGTTAATTTCCCCCACTTCGCACGCTGGGAAATTCACGTTCCAGGCCCGTGTTTCACCCGGTTGCCACAACCTGCGTATTATTACTTCACCAAAACGCTCGACGGGCGCCCATTGAATACCGTCCCTCGACAAAAAAGCCTGGCTCAAGGCAATAGCGGCAATGTTCATGTGCTGCGCGCTGAGTACCGCCCCAACCGTGCCCGAATACTGCACAGAATCGCTGATATTGGCACCGCAATTGACACCAGACAACACAAGATCCGGAGGCGTTTCATTAAACCAGTGGGCGAGAGAGAAAAGCACGCAGTCGGCCGGAGTACCAGAAACCGCATAGCGCTTTTCCCCGGTTTCGTAGACACGTAACGGATCATGTATGGAGATGCTCTGGCCCGCACCGCTGCGGTCATGCTCAGGAGCAACAACCCAAACTTCTTCCGCCAGGTTACGGGCAATCTTTTCCAGCCGCGCCAGCCCCGGGGCGTTAATGCCGTCGTCGTTGGTAATGAGGATGCGCCGAACGATGGGTGCTGTCATGTCTGCTCTCCTGCACTGGCGATTTTCCAGCCAGTTTCGGCCAGCAAGCTGGCGCGCTTACCCACTTCCAGGGCATTGGCATTGGCGGCATTACCATCCAGCGCGCGCTTGTAGACACCCTGAACGATAGAGGCTAGCCGAAATAGAGAAAAGGCGAGATACACGTGCCAGTCGGTAATGCCTTCACGGCCTGTTTTGGCGCAGTAACGAGCAATGGTTTCTTGCTCATCCGGGATGCCCAGTGCTTCAAGGTCTTCTCCCTGCAGTCCGCGCATGCCCGGCATGTCCGATGGCAGGTAATATGGCAGACAATAATAGGCCAGATCCGCCAGCGGGTGCCCAAGCGTAGAAAGCTCCCAATCCAGAATGGCGATCACCTCGGGCTTGTCCGGCGCCAGCATCAGGTTGCCGAAGCGGTAGTCACCGTGGGCAATAGCACACTCATCGGTCGAAGGCAGGTTTTCGGGCAGCCATGCCATAAGCTTGTCCATGGCAGGCATTTCGTCGGTTTTGGCCGCCAGGTACTGTTTACTCCAGCGCGAAACCTGGCGTGCCACGTAGCCCTCCGGGCGACCGTAGTCCCCCAGGCCTACTGCATTCACATCAACAGAATGCAGCTCTGCCAAGGTGTCGATGGCGGAGTGGTGGGCAGGCAATCTTTCTTTGCGATCCAGCGCTCGCAAGGCTGAGTGGCTGACGATGCGGCCTTCCAGAAAGTCCATCACGTAAAAGGGTGTACCAATAATGTCGCTGTCTTCGCACAGCACCCGGGCTTTGGGCACGGGCAAGGAGGTGTTGTCTGAGAGCGCACGGATGACCTTGTATTCACGCTCGACCATATGAGCGGAAGGCAGGGTTTTTCCGGGTGGTTTTTTACGCAGAACGTAGCGACCACTGTCGGTATCCAGCAGGAATGTGGGGTTGGATTGGCCGCCCTGGAACTGTTTTACCTCAAGGCGGCTACCAAAACCCGGCATGGCTTTCTGGAGCCAGGACAGGAGCTTGGCTTCGTCGAATTTGTGGGCTGGGAGAGCGTCTACCAGCTCTGGGGTTATGCTCATTTTTCTGTTGCCTTCATTTTTGGTGGCGGCCTTGTGTTGGGCGCGGCGGTCTGTGGGAGGGGGTGCTTCAACAGATGGTTTCGCCACCATCGGCTACTATGGTTTGGCCGGTTATGTAGGCGCTGGCTTTGGTTGACAGGAATACGGCCAGGCCGGCGATGTCGACCGGGTCGCCGATTCTTCTTAGTGGGGTTTTGTCTTCTGCGCGTTTCACGCGTACCGGATCTTCCCAGAGTGTGCGGGCAAAGTCGGTTTTGATCAGGCCGGGGGCGATGCTGTTGACGCGGATACCTTTTGGGCCCCATTCCACGGCCAGGTTTCGGGCCAGTGCGGCTTCTGCTGCTTTGGATACACCGTAGGTACCGATGGTGGTGTTACCGCGGATTCCGGCAATGCTGGAGAGCAATACAACGGCGCCCTCGCCTTTCTCTGCCATCTGCGGCAGCACCATGTTGGTTAGCCAGAAGGTGCCTTTAACGTTGGTGTCCATGATCTTATCCCAGGCCTCGTCGGTCATTTCGGAGGTGGGGCCATAGACGGGGTTAGTGGCGGCGTTGCATACGAGCACGTCGATGCTGCCCCAGGCTTCGTTGGTTTTGTTCACCAGGTTCTGCAGGTCGTCTTTTTTGCCGACGTGGCAGGGTATGGCGATGGCTTCATAGCCTTTGGCTTTCAGTTCATTCGCCACCTGCTCGCAGGCGTCGACCTTGCGGCTGGAGATAACAACTTTCGCGCCCAGACGGGCCATTTCTTCGGCGATTGACAGGCCAATGCCTTTAGTGGAACCCGTGATCAGGGCCACCTTACCGGTCATATCAAAAAGTGGGTTGTTCATAACTCGGTCCTTATACTCAAAGATTGGGTGCGGGCGGAAAGTGCGTCCACCCGTGGCTTAGCCCTAATTAGCGATACTGACGCAGTTCAATCTTGGCGACGGAATCCAGATGCACCTCATCCGGGCCATCCGCCAACCGCAACGTCCGTACTTTGGCCCAGGCTGACGCAAGGAAGGTGTCCTGACTTACGCCGGCTCCACCGTGCACTTGTATGGCACGGTCAAGCACCTTCAGCGCCATGCTCGGAGCAATCACCTTTATCATGGCGATTTCTTGACGGGCTACCTTATTACCAACGGTATCCATCATGTACGCCGCTTTCAGAGTTAACAGCCGCGCCTGTTCAATCTCGATTCGGCTGCGGGCGATGTCCTTGCGAATAGAATCAAAGCTGGATAACGGCTTGCCGAATGCCTCGCGCTCGTTGGCACGCTTACACATCAACTCCAGCGCACGTTCCGCAACGCCAATGGTCCGCATGCAATGGTGAATGCGGCCTGGCCCGAGACGACCCTGCGCGATTTCAAAACCACGTCCCTCACCCAACAGAATGCTGCTAACGGGAACCCGTACGTTTTCGTAATGAATCTCCGCGTGGCCGTGGGGCGCGTGGTCGTAACCAAACACGGTCAATGAGCGGACTAATTTCACACCGGGCGCATCTAATGGCACCAGAATCATCGACTGCTGCTGATGCTTGGGCGCGGTAGGATCGGTCTTGCCCATTACGATGGCAATTTTACAGGTGGTGGTCATGGCACCGGAGGACCACCATTTTTTGCCGTTAATCACATACTCATCGCCCTCACGACGAATCTCGCAGGCAATGTTGGTGGCATCAGAGGACGCCACATCCGGTTCTGTCATGGAAAAGCAGGAGCGTATCTCGCCTGCCAGCAAAGGCTTCAACCACTGATCCTGCTGCTCTTGGTTACCGTATCGAGCGATGGTTTCCATGTTGCCGGTATCCGGCGCGGAGCAGTTGAACACTTCCGGGGCCATTTCAGAACGGCCCATGATTTCGCAAAGGTGGGCGTACTCAAAGTTGATCAGGCCGGCTCCCAAATTGCTTTCCGGCAGGAACAGGTTCCAGAGTCCCTCGGCTTTTGCCTTCGCCTTAAGCTCTTCTGTAATGGGTACCGGCGCCCAGCGATTTTCTGCCTTTTCAATCTGTTGGTGGTGCATGGATTCGTTAGGATAAATGTGCGCATCCATGAACTCGTTTAACTGCGCTTGCAGTTTTTTTGCTTTGTCAGACAACTTGAACATGTCGACTTCCTCTTTACTGTTGAATCGTTGACCGGCCTTCGCAGCCAATCAGGTTTTTGTTTTATGCATCGAAAATCAGATAGGGACGCCTTCCGGCTTGTCACTGCCAGACCGGATTCGGAACGTGCCTTCGGCGATGGCAAGCAGATTGCCTTTATCGTCATGAACTTCGCCGGTGCTGTTAAAAATTCGCGCACCACCGGCCCGCTTGCGCCCCGTCACACGAATGGTGCCACCGGAGCATTGGCCGGTGAACGTCGTGGTCAAAGACAAAGTTATGGCTCTACGCATCCGCCCCGGAAAGGCACAGTGTGTGCCGGCCTGGGCCATAGCAATATCAAGCAGCGACGTCAGCACGCCGCCGTGAATGACACCACCAAGGTTGAGATGCCTTGGCTGCAGCTTCAGCTCAATGACCGCTTCATTTTCCTCCCAGTGAGCCTGACGGTAGCCGAGCAGGTTATGAAAGCCCGGCAGCTCTGTACCATCGACGCATGTGCCATCAACATAAGGGGATTCTTGCTTGCTCATTACACCTTCATTCCTGGCAGATTCAAAGACGCGGTATTGCCGCCATCCACAGGCAGCGCCTGACCGGTGATATAGCTGGCATCGTCACTGGCAAAAAACAGAATAGCCGCTGCGATCTCTTCCGGCTCGCCGTAGCGGCGCAGTTCGCAGCGACCGCCTAGCTTGTGGGCTTTTTCATGGGCGCGGGCGTAATCAAACACCACTCGTGTCATACCGGTCTCAACCAGGCCCGGGCAGACAGCGTTCACCCGGATATTGTGATCGCCAAGATCACACGCAGCGGTCATGGTAAGGTTGATCACTCCAGCCTTCGAGGCGCTATAGGCATTGCCTCCTGCGCCCGAGCGGAGACCAGCAACCGAGGCTGTATTGACAATGGAACCGAGTTTGCGAACTTGCATGTGCGGCGCGACATGCTTGATGAGCAGCATGGTGCCAACCAGATTAACCGCCAACACCGTGTCCCACTCGTCTCGCTCGTTTTCGGTTACCGGTGGATAGCCGTTCCCTGTACTGGCAATGCCAGCGATGTTGCACAAGATGTCGATTTTCCCAAAAGCGCTTATAGCGTCGCTCACCAAATCTTTGATCTGAGCCTCATCGGCAACGTTGACAAGGCGGCGGAGGTGCTCAGCGCCCTCGGGCATCAGATTCCCGGTTTCAACCAGACCCGCCTCCGAAGTATCAGCCATAACTACCTGGGCACCCTCACGCGCCAGTCGCAAGGCGGTTGCTCGACCTATACCGCTGCCTACTCCGGTAACAATAGCCACCTGGCCATCAAAACGCCCCATTCCGCTGCTCCTTGTGTCTCTGGTTTTATTATTGCGGGTTTTATTAGCACTAACGGTTTTGCTTTCGCATTAATTTGTCACGCCTTCTACTTTTGAGTCAATATAATCGGAAGTAAATTTCACTAGTCAAAACACAATAGCAGCATAAGGCACAAAAATGAAAAATAACCTGAGCGAAATGCCGGTGTACGCACCCATGACCCCGAACGAACCCATGGAGGCCATTGGCCACCGGATACAGAGGTTTACAATCACCCGTGCGGACCACCCGGCATTGATCAGTAAACAGGGTACGGTGAGCTGGAGAGACCTGCTGGATCAGACTAACCGGATCGCCAACCGCCTGCGAGATGCGGGGCTTGAGCCGGGCGACTCAGTTGCAGCTCTGTCGGAGAACAGCGCTGACTATGTCGCTCTGTATCTTGGTGTGCTTACTGCCGGCGGCTGCATGGTGCCGCTTTCAGGTATGGCCAGCGCCGAAACGCTGAGTCTTATGCTGTCCGATTGCCGTGCAAAGTTCCTGTTTGTGTCGCAGAAAAATGGGGACCTCCTTCACAGCTTCCAGCCCGGGCTGCAGGGGTTACCGGACGACCGTATTGTTGCCCTGGATGAAGACGGCGAAGGGATTGGCCAGACTCTGAGAGACTGGCTTGGCGATGCCTCAGTCAGGGCCCGCCCAGCGGACGTATCGCTGGATGACGCCTTTAACATCATCTACAGCTCCGGCACCACCGGCACTCCGAAGGGCATTCTCCACGATTACCGATTCCGCCAGCGGCAGATGGAACGCATGAGCCTTTATGGGCTGGACTGCAATGCCATTAACCTGGTCTCAACGCCGCTGTACTCCAACACCACACTGGTCTCGGTGTTACCCACGCTGTTCCACGGTGGCACGCTGGTAATCATGGCAAAGTTCGACGCCCGGCGGTTTCTGGAGCTGGCCGAAACACACCGTGTGACCCACGCCATGCTGGTACCAGTGCAGTACCAGAGGATTCTGGCTGACGCGGAATTTGACCGCTTTGATCTCTCCAGCTTCAAGCTAAAACTCTGCACCAGCGCACCCCTTAGACCAGACGTGATAGCCGATGCCATGGCACGCTGGCCAGGCAACATACGGGAGGTTTACGGCCTCACAGAGGGCGGCATCTCTACCAGTCTCGACTGTGCCGCGCACCCAAACAAATGGAGCTCGGTAGGCATACCAACAGAAGGTGCGGAAGTGCGCGTGATCGACGAAGATGGTCGTGAACTTCCGAGAGGCGAAACCGGCGAACTGGTGGGCCGCGCCATTTCGATGATGCGAGGCTACGTGAACCGGCCTGAACAGACCCGAGAAATACTGTGGGAAAGCCCTGAGGGCGACGTGTTTTATCGCAGCGGAGATATGGGGCGAATCGACGAGGACGGATTTATCCATATTCTCGATCGTCGCAAGGACATGATTATTTCTGGTGGATTCAACATTTACGCGGTCGATCTTGAGAAGGCGCTGCTGGCACACCCTGCTGTGGACGATGCAGCGATTATTGGCATTCCCAGCGAACATTGGGGTGAAACGCCTCTGGGCCTGGTGGTTCTCAAACCCGGGCACCAGGATTCCAGGCTTACGATACTCGAATGGGCTAACGGCCAGCTGGGCAAAAGCCAGCGTATCTCCGCTATCGAGCTTCGCGAGGAGCTCCCCCGCTCCACCATAGGCAAAGTTCTGAAGCGGGAGCTGCGCGAACCTTATTGGGAAAAGATCGCGCGTTGATCCCGATCAGCGGCGGGTCAGCTTGTCCAGAGCGGCCCGGCAATCCTCCGACCGAAGCCGCTCGGAAAACACCTTACGCTCCCGCTCCAGCGCCTGTTCTATCTGCTCACGCCAGGGAGCGCGGATCAATCGCTTGCTGGCCCGCAGGGCTTCACGGGGTTTGTTTGCCAAGCTCTCTGCAAGCGCCAACGCTGCGGACAACGCCTGCCCATCATCCACAATCCGGCTTACCAGCCCACATTCCCTGGCATCACTGCCACTGATCACCTCACCCAGGAGCAGGAGATCCGTGGCTTTGCGAGTACCCAAATGCAGGGGCATGGTGACCGTAGAAGCGGCCTCCGGCACCAGCCCGAGATCCACAAACGCCGTCTTGAATTTCGCACTTTCTGCAGCCACCACGACATCCACGTGTAACAACAGAGTCGTGCCGATACCGATTGCCATGCCTTCCACCGCAGCTATGACCGGCGTGTCACAGTTCATCAGCGCCTCAATAAATGCCAGCCCAGCCGAGGGCTTCGGCTGATCATCCGTAGCGCGAGCGCGAAAATCGTCCAGATCATTGCCAGCGGTAAATACGTTTCCCGCTCCTGAGATAACGATGGCGTTTACTGTCTCATCAAGATTGGCGCTTGTAATGGCGTCAGTGAGCTGCTGATACATGGATCGGGTGAGAGCATTTCTTTTCCCGGGACGGTTGATAACGAGATGTACAAGACCTTGTAACTGATGGCTTTCAATCATTGGACTGTTTCCTCACGAATGTTCTGTTATTTTGACATCGAACATCCTATTGCAAAAGCCCGCTTTTGTGATAGATTTCATGTACAGTTAATTCGCCATGCAACCGTAAGTTCTGCAGAGCGAAATGAAGAGAAGTACCATTACAACAACGAACGAGGCACCGTCATGAATCTCTTTGCCAAAACACGTAAGACCATAACCACTTACGCTTCAGCCATTACTCTTGGTTTATCAGCCGCTCTTGCCGCCACACCTGCCGCGGCCCAAGAAACGTTTACGTGGAAAGTGCAGTCACACTGGCCAGGTGCCAGCAGCTCTTACACAGATAGCCTGGTCCGGCTTCAGCGAATTTTGGACGAGCGCACCGATGGGCGCCTGAAACTTAAGCTTTATGAAGCCGGCGCGCTCTTCAAGGCCCAAGACACGTTCAACGCCGTAAGTCGCGGCATCCTGGAAATGGGCACAATTTCTCCAGCCTACGCTCAAGACAAAGTTTCCCTTGCTGGCATTGCCTCCGGCCTGCCCTTTGCATTCCGTAACGTATGGGAAGCTGCATACTTCCATCAGGGCATGGGCTTTGAGCAGATGTTGCGTGACGAAGCGGCAGAGCACGACGTTTACTGGGCGACCGACAAGGTTTATCCCACCGAGATGGTGGTCAAAAAGCCCATCAAAAACTGGGAAGATTTCACCAGCCTGAAGATTCGCTCCTCCGGTGTTCTGCAAAGGTTCCTGACCGAAGCGGGTGCTGCAGCGTCTTATATTCCAGGCAGCGAGCTTTACTCGGCACTGGACTCCGGCATCGTTGACGGTGCCCATTGGGGTGCAGCTCAGGGTGCCGCCAGCATGGCCCTGTATGAAGTGGCCAAGTACCACGTTCAACCGGCCCTGAACATCGCGGGAACTGACGTCATCATTGTCAGCATGAAGGCGCTGAACAAGTTGCCGGAAGACATGCAGAAGATCGTCAAGGATGCGCTCGACGAGCAATTCTGGATCCGTACCAACGAGTACCTTTATAAGGAGCGCATAACTCTGGCCAAGGTCATCGCCGAACAGGGTGTACAGGTGAACGTTCTGCCAGATGAAGTTCAGGACAAGCTGGTAAAGGCCGCACAGGCAATGTGGGACGAGGAAGGCGAGCGTAGCCCCAACGCCAAAAAGGCGCTGGACATGCTGAAAGGCTACCTGGCCGAGCTCGGCTACCTCTGATCCGCGAGTTTAAATAAGTGATACAGGCCGGAGTCTTTGACGTCCGGCTTTTTTATCCCTGAAAAACCCAACATCCTCCTGGAGAATGCAATGAGTGTGCTGACCGCATTCATAAGAGGGGTTACCCGTCTTAATGATTTTGTCGGGCGCTGGATAGCCCTGCTCGTTTTTGCCATGTTCGCGTTCCTGCTGCTGGAAGTGGGCTTCCGTTATCTGCTTGACGCACCCACAGTCTGGACCAACGAGCTTACTCAAATGCTGTTCGGCGTTTATGCGGTGATGTCCGGAGGCTACATCATGGCTCATCGGGGCCACGTCAATGTCGATCTTCTGCACTCGCAGCTATCGCCTCGCAAGCGGGCGTTTATGGACATCGTCACCTCATTGATATTTTTCATTTTTACTCTTGCCCTGCTGTGGTTTGGTATTGATATGGCCAGCGAATCCATAGCCGGCTGGGAGACTTCTTACTCTGCCTGGAACCCGCCGGTCTGGCCGGTCAAGCTTGCCATTCCTGTCGGAACAGGACTGCTGGTACTGCAGGGCTTGGCAAAACTCCTTGAAGACATTGCCATTGCATTCAACCTGGATTACTACCGCCCGGATCACAGCGCTTCTGAAGGAGAGCAGTCGTGAGTATTGAAGTCCTGACCCTGCTGTTTTTTGGTTCGCTGCTGTTCTTATTGCTACTGGGTTTGCCGCTGGCTTTTGTCCTCGGTGGCGTTTCTGTGATCTTTCTTTATTTTACCTGGGGATTCGATTCCTTCTATATGGTGGCCACGCAGATCTTGGGCACCATGGGCAGCTTTACCCTGGTTGCCATACCCCTGTTTGTTTTCATGGCCATGGTGCTGGAGCGAACCGGTGTCGCAAAGGATTTGTATCGGATGATGCAGCTGTGGTTTGGTGGCCTTCGCGGCGGCCTGGCTATAGGAACTTTGGTTATTTGCGCCGTATTTGCGGCCATGGTCGGCATCAGTGGCGCAGCAGTGGTTGCAATGGGAACCATCGCACTGCCTTCCATGCTGGAACGGGGCTATGATCGAAAAATGGCGCTGGGTGTCATCAATACAGGTGGTGGTTGGGGCATTCTGATACCACCCAGCATTCTGATGATTATCTACGCGCTGATTACCGGGGTATCCGTAGGCCAGATGTTTGCTGCCGGCATCATGCCTGGCGTTCTGCTGATGGTAATGACCGTTACTTACATCCTCGTGCGCTCTACCCTCCAGCCGCACCTGGCACCGGCCCTGCCTCCAGAAGAACGTGGCACCTGGCCTGAGAAGCTCCGTGCATTAAGAGCCGTGCTGCTGCCCATTGGCGTTGTTTTCATGGTTTTAGGTTCCATAATCGGTGGCATTACCACGCCAACGGAAGCAGCCGCCATGGGTGTTCTTGGTTCGCTGATTTCGGCGGCCGTCTATCGCCAGTTTAAGTGGAGTATCCTGCAGGAAGCCGCTATCCGTACCTTCAAGCTTACGGGCATGATCATGTGGATCCTATTTGCCGCTCACGCGTTTAGCGCGGCATACCAAAGCATGGGAGCTCAAGATCTGATAGAAGGCATGATGCAGCACATTCCCGGCGGTCCGTGGGGCATCATCATTGCAATGATGGTGATTATATTCTTCCTGGCCATGGTGCTCGACCCGGTTGGCATCATGCTGATCACTCTGCCGGTGTTCATGCCCATCGTGAAATCCCTTGGCTTCGATCCGATCTGGTTCGGCATATTGTTCGTGATCAACATGGAAATCGGCTATAAGACTCCGCCCTTCGGATTTAACCTGTTCTATCTGAAAGGTGTCGTACCGCCAGGCATTACCATGAAGGACATCTACACCTCCGTCGTTCCGTTCGTAATCATCGAAATCATAGCCATTGGCATCATTATGGTCTTTCCGAAAATCGCTACCTGGCTTCCAAACGTGTTCTTCTGATCCGCTCAATCATGAGCTCAACATCACGTTCTGACTGTGTCTGGACGTGATGTTCATAAACACCGACGTTATAAAAAAATTAAAACGGCTAAAAAACAACACCGCGTACTCATTATTTCGGAACTTCCTATGAATGCAATCAGCAAGCCTGCGATGTCTCTGGTAGATGCAATTTTTCAGCGGCGCTCCGTCCGTGGTTTTTTGCCAAAAACGGTTCCTGAAGAAACCATGCGCAACGTGTTCGAACAGGCACAGCAAGCACCGTCAAACTGCAACACTCAACCGTGGTATGTCGTGGTTGCTTCGGGCGATCTACGTAACTCATTGCGAGATCAGTTTATCGGTCGCGCAATGGCGGGGGCACCCTCTGAACCTGATTTTAGCTACGTCAGCAAATTTGAGGGCGTTTATCGCGGCAGGCAAGTTGACTGCGCCGCAGCACTGTACGGAGAAATGGAAATTGCCCGCGACGACAAAGTCGGTCGCAGCCGAGCGGCTCTGCGCAACTTCGAGTTCTTTGATGCGCCACATGTAGCCTTTCTTTGCATGGATCGCTCTTTTGGTGCCACCATCGCAGTCGATGTCGGCATTTATGCCCAAACCCTGATGCTGGCAATGACTGCACAAGGCATCAGTTCCTGTGCTATGGGTAGTTTGCGATCCCATCCTGACCTGGTTCGTGATGCATTCGGACTGGCGGAAAACATCGGCGTGGTGTTTGGTATCTGTTTTGGTTATGAGGATCCGGAAATCAAGGCAAATAACACGCGAACTTCCCGCGTACCGCTCAGTGAAACGGCGATATTTAAAGATCGTTAACTTAAAATTATCACTTAATTTAACGGGCGAAACACCAATGAAGAACGACGCTTACGCATCCTTGCTTGAAAAGCTTCTACCCATCGTGCACCAAGCAGGCGACGCCATAATGAGCATTTACGCCGGCGATATTGACGTGCGTACGAAGAGCGATGCATCGCCAGTAACAGAAGCCGACGAGCTGGCCGAAGCTCTCATTTTGCCGGCGCTGCAGGCACTGGACAGAAGAATTCCTATTGTCGCGGAAGAGCAGGCTGCCGCCGGCAATACACCAAAAACCGGCGACCGCTTCTGGCTGGTAGACCCCCTGGACGGCACAAAAGAATTCATCAACCGCAACGGCGAGTTCACCGTTAACATTGCGCTGATTGAGAACGGCGTGCCGGTACTGGGCGTGGTTCTGGCGCCGGCTCTGAAGCGGCTGTTCGCCGGTGGCCGCGGGCTAGGTGCTTTTATAGAGGAAAACGGCGAGCGCAAGGCCATTCAGTGCCGCCCGGTGCCAGCGGCCGGGTTAACCGTTGTCGCCAGCCGCTCCCATGGCGACGAGGCCGCTCTGGCGCGCTTTTTAGCCGGTGCCAGGGTGGCCAGCCAGACCAGTGCGGGCTCTTCACTAAAGCTGTGCCTGCTGGCCGCCGGTGAAGCGGATGTGTATCCGCGACTGGGGCCCACTATGGAATGGGACATTGCTGCCGGTGACGCTGTGCTGCGTGCAGCCGGTGGCCGACTGATTACCCTGGACAACAAGCCCATGGTGTACGGCAAGCCAAACTTTGCCAACCCGCACTTTTCAGCCTGGGGCTTGAAGGCTGGGGACAGATCTTAGACGGAAACCGGGGACAGATTTCAAATCTGTCCCCTACCCTTGCCCCTTATCCCCAAAAAAACCCCGCTGAAATCGCTCCCAGCGGGGTTTTTCTTTGCGCCAGGCTGTCTCAGCTAAGAGGAGCCTTGCGCACTCGATCCTCTTCCTCGATCTGCAAGTCCACTGACGACACTGCGTATTCATCGGCGAAACCCGATTCCGGCTCTTTCAGCCACATAAAGCACAGGACCCAGCTTACAAACGCACCAGCGGCGATAATGTAGAAGAACTGGGAGGGGGTCACAAAGGTGAAGATCGTCAGATAAACCACCGCACCTACGTTGCCGTAAGCTCCGGCCATACCGGAAATCTGCCCGGTCAGGCGGCGCTTTATGGACGGGAGAATGCCGAAGGTAGCGCCTTCTGCACCCTGCACAAAGAACGAGGTAAACACGGTAACAACCACGGCAATAACCAGCGGCCAGCTAGAATTCAGCATGCCCATCAGCACAAAGCCCACCGCAATACCAAACATATAACTCAGCATTACAAAACGGCGGTTACCCATGCGGTCCGACACCATGCCACCCATAGGCCGGGCAACCAGGTTCACAACGGCGAAAGAGGCAGCCGCCAATCCGGCAGTGGCAGCGCCCAGGCCCCAGGTTTCCTCAAAGAACATCGGCAGCATGGACACCACTGCAAGTTCCGCACCAAAGTTGGCAAAATAGGTGCTGTTCAATGCGGCGACGCTGTTAAACGGGTACTTGTCGTCTTCCGGTACGCCCTTTTTCAGGATAGGAACGTTAACCCGCAGAATCTGCACAATCTGATAGCAAACGATGGCGCAGATCACCACATAGGCCACTACCGCACCGGTCACGCTCAGGTAACCCATGTTCTGAATACGCCACACCAGAATAGCCAACACACCAATCAACGGAATGGTCCACAGAATCAGTTTGACCATGTCGCCCCAGGTACTGACTTCCATCGCACTCGATTTACGCGGCTTGCGATGTACGGTTCCCACCGGGCCATCGGTAACCGCAAACCAGTAGTACACGCCATACAGCGCCATCACGATGGCACTCTGGGCAATGGCCCAGCGCCAGCCATCATCACCACCGTACATTTGCAGGGCTATGGTCGGCAGCGTCAGCGCGGCAGCGGCCGAGCCAAAGTTGCCCCAACCGGCGTAGAAGCCCTCGGCAAAGCCGATATCGCGGGGCTTGAACCACATGGCGGTCATGTGAATACCCACCACGAAGCTGGCACCGATAGAACTGAGCACCAAACGGCTGACTAGCAGCTGGGTCATGGTATTGCCGAAGGCGAAGGTCAGCGCCGGTATCGACATCAGCACCATCAAAATCGAAAACACCCGGCGGGGGCCGAAGCGGTCCAGTGCCATACCCACAATAATTCGTGCGGGTATGGTTAACGCCACGTTACAGATGGCAAACAGGCGCAAGTCATCGGCGGTCAGCCAGTTCACGCTTTTCAGCATGCTCGACGCCAACGGCGCCATGTTGAACCACACGTAAAATGTGATAAAGAACGCAATCCAGGTCAGGTGCAGCGCTTTGATCTCTGGATTTTTAAAACCGAATATAGCTGCGACTTTCATTTAAGCCTCCGGGGGCTTTTAGTTCTTACAGTTCTGTCAGTTGCCAGGGCACCAGCGGCCATCAGCAGCTAGGCAGAATAAGCAATGGGCATTGCACCCGGCGCGCCAGAAACGAACTGACCTTACCGAATGTCATGTAATCCAGCTCATCCACGAAATAAGTCAGTGAACGGGCGATAAAACCGCCGTCGGGCTCTTCACTGTGGCGAGCAATCACCAACATGTTTGGCTGCACTTTATTTTCGGCTGCGTAGAGCAACATCTTGCGTGCATCTCCTTCCAGTAACAGGGAGTCGGCGCTGATGCCTTCCTTGATGCACATTTCCAAAGCGTCTTGCAGGGCCTTTTTTAAACTGGCCAGCTCTTCCTGAAACAAGTCCTCGTTGCTTGCGGTTATATCCCGCGGGTTCTCGGCCACGGCAACCAGGCTGAGGGTAGGTTTGAGCTCGTGAAACATGGTGATGGTTTGTGCCAGTGCCAGTTTGGCGTTGCGCGAACCATCGTAGGCGATCATTATTTTCATAGGGAGTTTCCCGGCGAATTCATCGGCACCGTTACAGGCGTTGCGGTGGTCTATGAGTGCATTAGCCCACACTTAACAGCGCTTATAATTGACGTGTATCAACGTTAATGGCGCCTACCCCACCAGAGAAATCAAGACTCTATCCCCCCTGCACCTGTTGCCACGCAAAAGCCTACCCCATCGCTCCCCAGCAGGAGGTACCCCTGATGCCCCGGCCCGAAAATTCATGGTTTTGGTAACATCTGCAAATGGTAAAAATTTGTTTAAATGAGACCGCGGCGTGCAAAACAACCGCTTTCAATCCCATCATCAAGCGCTGAAAATGCCGCTTGAGCCGGAGTTCGCACCAAAAACATTGGCAACCCTTTTGGGTGCCTTTGCGCTGCTGCTTTGCGGGATCAGCGGATTAGTATTGGAAAACCAATTACACCTGCAGGCAAACACCCTCAGCCTGGTGTTGGCACTGGCTGTTTTGGCAGGCTCCGGGTTACGCTTGGCGTTCGGAATAAACGCTGGCCGGCGGGCAATGCCCGCGAATGCCATAGGCACGACAACGGTTACGCACCATGCCGGAACACCTTGCGCTCAGCAAAGCCGTCTGATGTGGCGTTTTGCAGTGTCTTACAGCGGCGTGTCTGCCAGTTTTATTGTTCTTTCGTTGTGGCTGCCGCATTATCTGGCGGAGCTGTATCAGCTTGATGTTGCTCACGCAGCGCTTACCGGCTTGCTTTGGATAATACCCGCCGCGCTATTTCATGCCCCCGCCATAAAGCTGGCACGGCGATTCGGCGCGCGGCGAATGATGTACCACAGTCTGACCGGCATATTGATTGTGACGTTCATACTCAGCTACCCGCCCACCCATTATCAGGTGCATGGCATCGACCGCGAGATTCTCTTTACCCTAAGCCTCGGCCTGCCACTTTTTTCCATGCTGATGATCGCATTGGGATTATTTCTTGCTCTTGGCCAAGCGGCATTGTTTAGCCAAATACCCCGGTACTATTCTCAGTACTACTCCCAGTACTATCCCCACAAAGTAAACACAGCAGCCGCCACACTCACGATGGCCGGAGCCATTCTTGCCGCCCCGATGCTACTGGCATTCGCCGCCATCAGTGATATAACCGGCATCTGGCAAACCAGTTTCATGCTGCTGTTTGCTCTGACACTGTTCACCTTGCTGCGCATGCACCTGGCCATTCGCAATGCCGAAAGCAAAGAGTGGGCCAACGCGGCAGAATCCACCGACCTTCCGGAGTTACTCAACAGCGGTTAAAAACCGTAGAGCATTAGGAGAACAGTACCGGCTTGGCAGTCGCCAGGTGGAATATTGCGGCTATCTGCAACAGGGCAAGCACCGCTGCCACGATGCGTGCGCGCTTATCGACACTGACCTTAAGGGCAAACAGACCGGCTACGATATAACCCACCAACAGAATTATTTTGGCTGTTAACCAACCGTGGACTAACGGCATCCACGGTGTTACAAACACCAGGCTGATAGCGCTGACCAGCAGCACCGTGTCGTTAGCGTGGGGAATCCAGCGCAAAGGCGTTTGCCGCCAACCAGGGCGGCCCACGGCATCCATCAGCAGGCGCAGTGCGAAAAGCGTCACCGTCAGATACGCGGTGAGCATGTGAATGCTTTTTAAAGTCATGTACACGGGCGGGGTTCCTTGATTTCAATGAAGTTGATTATAAACCGCGCAAAATAGTCTTTCTCGGCCCAAATCCAAGGGCAAAGGCACGGCGATAAAACCGTTATTGTACGCACACTACTCCCATCCGGGTATGTCATTTGAACTGGCCTTCCTTTAACATATACATAAAATACCACTATTAACGGAGATCCTCATGGCGATTCCGACACCATCCGCCGACGGCGCCAGTATCGGTCAGTTGTTCGGTTACCCTTTTCGCATTTTCTTCCTGTCTATGGCCCTGCTGGTTGTTGTTGTGTTGCCGGTATGGGTGCTCCAGGCAACAGGCACCCTACAACTGCCACTAGCCTTGCCCGGGGTGCTATGGCACCAGCACGAAATGCTGTTCGGGTTCCTGACCGCCGCTATTGCGGGCTTTCTGCTAACGGCCGTGTGCACCTGGACCCAGACCGATCGAATTCATGGTCTGCGCCTGGTTCTATTATGGGGCGTATGGCTTGCTGGTCGGCTATTGCTGGCATTTGGCGGTGATCTTCCGGTTTGGCTGGTTCAGGGTGTGAACCTGGCCTTTCTGCCGTTAGTGATGCTCGATGCGGGCTGGCGTGTCTGGCACGCGCGGCAGAAACGCCAACTGATGATATTGGTGGTACTGGGCCTTTTATGGCTGATGCAAATCGGCTTCGTTACCCGACTTGATCCGGTTTACAGCTACGGTGCGCTGCTGATGGGCCTGGCCCTGATCAGCATTGTTGGCGGGCGTATCACGCCGGCCTTCACCAGCGGTTATCTGGGCCGCCAGGGACTGAGCCCTACGCTGGTGAAAAATTCAGCCAAACTGGATATGGCCAGCGTATTTGCGATGATTGTGCTGCTGGCAACGCTGGTGAGCGGCTGGCGCACCCTTGCTGGCGTGATGGCCATCGTTGCTGCTGGCATTATGCTGGTGCGGCTGTACCACTGGAAAGGTTGGCTGACCCGTAAAGAACCGCTGTTGTGGGTTTTACACCTGTCAATTCTATGGGTGCCGGTGGCGCTAGCTCTTCTGGCCGGGCACTTGCTGGCCGGCTGGCCTTCAAACGCCTGGGCCCACGCTGCGGGCGCTGGCGCCATTGGCTGCCTGATATTTGGGGTTATAGCACGGGTAACCCTGGGCCACACCGGCCGGCCGC
This sequence comes from Marinobacter gelidimuriae, assembly GCF_000372805.1. Taxonomy (GTDB): domain Bacteria; phylum Pseudomonadota; class Gammaproteobacteria; order Pseudomonadales; family Oleiphilaceae; genus Marinobacter; species Marinobacter gelidimuriae. The sequence goes on from NZ_KB889897.1 coordinate 117,701, forward strand.
TGGTGCTGCCACGGGGCATGGTAACCGCCTTTGTATTGATCCAGCTGGCCGCGGTGGCACGGGTGCTGACTGCCTTCAATATTCTGGGCTGGCACGCCGGTATTGGCGTCAGCACTCTGCTATGGTTGATCGCCTTTGGTGTCTTTCTGTGGCGCTACGCCCACATGTTGGCTAGCCCACGGCCAGACGGTAAAATCGGGTAAACATTGCGCAAATTTTGTAATTATCCACTAATGGTCAATAGCATCAGGCGAATTTCGAGCTAGAGTTACGGAAAATCATCTTGTGAAAGAGACATCGGCACTATGGATTCCAACACGTTTAGCAAACAAGACCTGATCGACTGCGGTCACGGTGAATTGTTCAAGGGCGCTGGCATGCGCCTGCCCATTGATGAAATGCTGATGTTCGACCGCATCACCCACATTGGGAGCGAAGGCGGGCTTTACGGCAAAGGCGGCCTGACCGCAGAGCTGGATATCAACCCGGACCTGTGGTTCTTCAAGGTGCACTTCGACAGCGATCCGGTTATGCCGGGCTGCCTGGGCCTTGACGCCATGTGGCAGCTGCTCGGTTTCTACCTGGCATGGACCGGTGGCCAGGGCAAAGGTCGCGCGCTGGGTTCCGGTGACGTGAAATTCTTTGGCCAGGTTCTTCCTAATGCCAAAAAAGTCACTTACCATCTTGATTTCAAACGTCTTATAAAGCGCAAGCTAACCATGGCTATCGCCGATGGCCGCATGAAAGTGGACGGTAAGGAAATTTATACGGCCAAAGACCTACGGGTAGGCCTGTTCACCTCCACCGACAATTTTTAGGAGTGACTGACATGCGTCGCGTTGTAATCACCGGGATGGGCATTGTGTCCAGCCTTGGAACCGACATAAAGGCTGTAACCAAATCACTGCGGGACGTGAAGTCCGGTATCGGCTTCAGCGAAGAAGCCCGCGATAACGGCCTACGTAGCCAGATTTGCGGTCAGATCAACCTGAATCTTCCAGAATTGATTGACCGCAAACTGTGGCGCTTTATGTGCCCGGCTTCCGGCTACACCCACCTGTCTACGGTAGAAGCCCTGGCCCAGTCTGGCCTGACCGACGAGCAGATCCGCGCCAACACCACCGGCGCCATTTTCGGCACCGGCGGCGCATCTACCGTGGAGCTGATGGACGCCATCGACACCCATCGTACAAAAGGCATTCGCCGGGTGGGTCCTTACCGGGTGCCACGCACCATGGGCAGCTCTATCAATGCCAGCATTTCCACGGCGTTCGGCATCACCGGTGTTAACTACGGCATTACGTCGGCCTGTGCTACCAGTACCCACGCGGTTGGCCACGCTGCAGACTTGATTGCTATGGGCCGCCAGGACGTCATGCTGGCGGGCGGTGGCGACGACATCCACTGGAGCCTGAGCATGTTGTTCGACGCCATGGGCGCGCTGTCCACCAAGTACAACGACACCCCGGAGAAAGCGTCGCGCACCTACGATGCTAACCGTGACGGTTTCGTGATTTCTGGCGGCGGCGGCACCCTGGTGCTGGAAGCTCTGGAACACGCACAAGCCCGCGGCGCCAACATTCTGGCGGAAATCGTCGGCTTTGGCGCAACCTCTGATGGCGCCGATATGGTCGCCCCCAGCGGCGAGGGTGCAGTACGCTGCATGCAGCAGGCGATGAAAAACATCGACGGCGAAATCAGCTACATCAACACCCACGGCACCAGCACACCGGCCGGCGACATCACCGAGCTGAAAGCTATCAAGCAGGCCTTCGGTGACCGCATTCCGCCGCTGAGTTCTACCAAAGCACTGAGCGGCCACGCTCTGGGCGCGGCAGGCGTGCACGAAGCCATTTACAGCCTGATCATGCAACGTGAAAACTTCATTTGCCCATCAGCCAACATCGAAAATCTGGATGAAGGCGCAGAAGGTTACCCGGTCGTGCGCGAAGTGCGCGAAAACCAGAACCTGGAATATGTGATGAGCAACAGTTTCGGCTTTGGCGGCACCAACGGCAGCCTGGTGTTTAAAAAGTTCTAAGCTCGATTCAGGAAAACCTGACCGAGCGGTATTCAGCCGGCGACGAGCCCATCCAGCGCTTGAACGCCCGACTGAATGCACTCAGTTCTGAAAACCCAAGCTGTTCGGCAATTTCTACCAGCGGCTTGGTTTTATCCTGCATGTAAGCCAGCGCCTGCTTGCGGCGAACGTCCTCCAATATACGCGCGAAAGTTAGCCCTTCCGCTCGCAGCTTTTTGTGCAAGGTATAGCGGCTCATGTGCAGCTGTGACGCCACCACCTCTACACCTACCTTTCCTCTGGCCAGCTGGCCGTCAATTAAAACACGCACGCGGATACTCAGAGATGCCCGCGCAGCCTGCTGCTGCCCGTTTACAGCCATGAAACCCCTCCCGACTCAGAATTTATTGTCATCTTTTAAAAAATTCGGTGGTGAAAGATAAACCATCAAAGCATTCAGCGTACAGATGTTAGCTGAAATTAATCCATAATACCCTTGAGCGAGGTCAACTGACATTCCGATTGGCTCGGGCACAATAGCGCGCTCGCGACTCTTGATAAGCGCCCTATCCTCAACATACTCATCCCGGAGCCCGTTATGAATACCCCGGAACTGCTTGCGCCTGCCGGCACCCCCGAGCACCTTGAAACCGCCTTTGCCTATGGCGCCGATGCGGTTTATGCCGGCCAGCCCCGCTATTCCCTGCGGGTTCGCAACAACAGTTTCAAGAACGCAGCCGCCCTGGGCGCTGGTATCGAGCGCGCTCACAATTTGGGCAAGCAGTTCTATCTGGTCTCTAACATTGCACCCCACAATGACAAGGTTCGCTCCTATCTGAAAGATCTGGCGCCGGTACTGGAGCAACAACCCGATGCGCTTATCATGTCCGACCCGGGTTTAATCATGCTGGTAAAAAAGCAGTGGCCAGACCAGCCCATACACCTGTCTGTTCAGGCCAACGCGGTAAACTGGGCAACAGTAGAATTCTGGCGCAGCCAGGGCATCAGCCGGGTAATTCTGTCACGGGAACTGGCACTGAACGAAATTCGCGAGATCCGCGAGCGGGTGCCGCAGATGGAACTGGAAGTGTTTGTACACGGCGCTCTGTGCATGGCTTACTCCGGCCGCTGCCTGCTGTCGGGCTATATGAACCACCGCGATGCCAACCAGGGCGCCTGCACCAACGCCTGTCGTTGGAACTACAAACCGGTGGCACACAGCCACGATCAGACCGGCGACCTGATCGCCCGCTCTTCTGACAGTCCTGTGCAGGAAGCTGAACCCAGGGAGATAGAACCCAAGGAAATTCTGCTGGAAGAACCCAACCGTCCCGGCAGCTTAATTCCCGCTTATGAGGACGAACACGGCACCTACATCATGAATTCCCGCGACCTGCGCGCGGTGCAGCACGTAGCCGCCCTGTGCGAAATGGGCGTGCACTCACTGAAAATTGAAGGCCGCACCAAAAGCACCTACTACGTAGCACGCACTACCCAGGCCTACCGCCGGGCCATTGACGAAGCTGTGCAAGGCAAGCCTTTTGACATGAGCCTGATGGACGAGCTCGAAGCTCTATCGAACCGCGGTTACACCGAAGGGTTCCTGCGCCGCCACCTGCCCCAGGAATATCAGAGCTACGAGCGGGGTTCATCCTATCTCGGCAGCCAGCAGGTGGTGGGCGCCATCGCCGACGCCAACGACCAGTGGCTTACCATCACCGTAAAAAACAAATTCTCCATCGGTGACCCGCTGGAACTGGTCACCCCCAGCGGCAACCTGCGATTCACCCTGCCTGCTATGGAAAATCTGAACGGCGGCGCCGTGGATTGCGCCCCCGGCAGCGGCCACATTGTACGTATTCCTGTGCCTCCAAACGCTCCGGCGCAGCTTGTTCACAGCTACCTGACACGCATCCTACCGAATGGCACACAAAGCTAAACTGCACGTATAATAACGCTTACTGACCATAACCCAGACGCGCAAACCGCTTTAAAAGTAGTTTGCAGTTTAATGCGGCTTCCTCGATTTAATACCTGACTAAATTACTCTGGTATTGTACAATCAGTGTCAACAAGCAACAGATCAGCCCAGCAACCTCTGCGATTGCTGGCAAATTAAAGGGCGTCACAGCCCACGATAAAAGAACACGGAGCGACGATCATGGCGACCACAGACAAAGAGGTAAGAGAACTCATCAAACGGGATTACGAACACGGGTTCGTGACCGAGATTGAGTCAGACACCTTTGAGCCGGGCCTCAATGAAGACGTCATTCGCCGTCTTTCTGAACTCAAGCAAGAACCCGAATTCATGCTGGAGTGGCGCCTGAAAGCCTATCGTCGCTGGCTCGAAATGGAAGAGCCTGACTGGGCTCACGTTGATTACCCAAAGGTAAAATACAACGAGATTTCCTATTACTCCGCGCCCAAACGCCCGGAAGATATGCCCCAGAGCCTCGACGAAGTCGATCCTGAGCTGCTGCGCACCTACGAAAAACTGGGCATTCCGCTGCACGAACGTGCCAAACTGGCGGGCGTTGCAGTAGATGCAGTCTTCGACTCTGTCTCTGTCGTCACCACCTTCAAAGAGCCACTGGAAAAAGCCGGTGTTATCTTCTGCCCGATTTCAGAAGCGGTTCAGAAATATCCAGAACTGGTGGAAAAGTATCTGGGCAGCGTGGTTCCCGCCGCTGACAACTACTTCGCCGCGCTGAATTCCGCGGTATTCTCCGACGGCTCCTTTGTGTACATCCCCAAAGGTGTGCGCTGCCCGATGGAATTGTCGACCTATTTCCGCATCAACGCAGCCAACACCGGCCAGTTCGAACGTACCCTGATTATCGCCGACGAAGGCAGTTACGTCAGCTATCTGGAAGGCTGTACCGCGCCCATGCGCGATGAAAATCAGCTGCACGCTGCAGTCGTCGAACTGGTGCTACTAAAAGATGCCCAGATCAAATACTCCACGGTACAGAACTGGTACCCGGGCGATGAAAATGGCAAAGGCGGCATCTACAACTTTGTCACCAAACGCGCCGCCTGCATCGGTGACAACTCCAAAGTATCCTGGACCCAGGTCGAAACCGGCTCAGCCGTCACCTGGAAGTACCCCAGCTGCATACTGCGTGGCGACAACAGCGTAGGTGAATTTTACTCAGTTGCGCTAACCCACAACTATCAGCAAGCCGACACCGGCACAAAAATGATTCACCTGGGCAAAAACACCCGAAGCACGGTGATTTCCAAGGGTATCTCTGCCGGTCGCAGCTCAAACAGCTACCGCGGCCTGATCAAGTTCAACCCGGGAGCAGAAGGCGCACGAAACTTTACCCAGTGCGACTCCCTATTGATTGGTGACCGCTGCGGCGCCCACACCTTCCCGTACATAGAAAGTAAGAATAAGTCGGCCATCGTGGAACACGAGGCAACCACCTCAAAAGTCAGCGACGAACAGATGTTCCTGTGCCGCCAGCGCGGTATCAACCCGGAACAGGCCGTATCCATGATCGTTAACGGCTTCTGTAAAGAAGTCTTCAAAGAGCTGCCGATGGAGTTTGCGGTAGAAGCCGGCAAACTGCTGGAAGTCAGCCTGGAAGGCTCGGTTGGTTAAGCTTTATAGAAGCCCAAAATTTGATTAAAACGAATTCAAAAGCTTAAAAGAGAGAAATCACACATGCTGAGCATCAAAAACCTGCACGCCTCCGTTGAAGGCAAACAGATTCTCAAAGGCATCAACCTGGAAATAAAAGCCGGCGAAGTTCACGCCATCATGGGCCCCAACGGCTCCGGCAAAAGTACCCTGTCGCAGGTGTTGGCAGGCAATGAAACATTTGAAGTCACCGAAGGCGACGTTACCCTCAACGGCGACAACCTGCTTGAACTGCCCACCGAAGCGCGTGCCCGCGAAGGCGTTTTTCTGGCGTTCCAATACCCGGTTGAAATTCCCGGCGTCAGCAACCTGCAATTCCTGCGCACCGCCGTCAACGCCATGCGCAAGCACCAGGGCAAAGACGACATGAACGCCGCTGAATTCATGAAGCTGGCTAAAGAGGTCTCCAAACAGGTCGACCTGGACCCCGCGTTTCTCAAACGCGGCGTGAACGAAGGCTTCTCTGGCGGCGAAAAGAAGCGTAACGAAATCATGCAGGCGTTGCTGCTGCAGCCAAAGCTCGCCATTCTTGACGAAACTGACTCCGGCCTGGATATAGACGCCCTGAAAGTGGTTTCCGACGGCGTGAACGCCTTACGTGCACCCGATCGCGCCATTCTGATGATTACCCATTATCAGCGCCTGCTGGACCACATAGTTCCAGATTACGTACACGTATTGGTCGATGGTAAAATCATCAAATCAGGCGGCCGCGAACTGGCCCTGGAACTAGAAGCGAAAGGCTACGGCTGGCTCGGCGTTAAAGATAACACAACTGCCAGCCACTAATCGGGAGGTCGCGACATGAAATCTGCATCTACGCTTTCCAGCGCCTTTCTGCAATCGGCGGGTCAAGCTCTGCCCGAGCCACTGCTGGCGCTACGCGCTAACAGAGCCAGCGCTCTGACGGATTTGCTGCTGCCCACGCGAAAAACTGAAAACTGGAAGTACTCGGCCAAGCATCTGAAACTGACCGATGAAATGGCCAGCTCTTTGCCACTGAACGCCAGTGCCGGCGCCGAAGCCGACATTCAGGGTTACACTGTGGTATTAGTGAACGGCGTTGTGCGCCCCGAAGCCAGCAACTACCCAGCGCTGGAAGGCCTTAGCATACAGCGCTTCAGTGATTTGAACGGCGATGACGCCGAGCTTGCCGCCGACCTGCTTGGCAAATCCATCAGCGATCAGCCAGCAAAACACGGTTCGATCAACCTGTCGTTGCTGAACGCTGCGCGCTTTGAAGACGGCCTGCTGATACAGCTGCAGCCAGGCACCGTGCTGAACCAACCGCTGCTTGTGATTCACCACACCAGCGCCAGCCACAGCGGATCTGCCTTTCCTTGTATTTTAGTAGCCGCAGGCAGCAACAGCCAGCTCACCCTGGTGGAAGACTATGTTTCCAGCGGCGAAAGCCCGGTGATGGTCAACACCGCCACCGAGTTCAGCTTGGGCGATGGCGCCAATATCACCAGTGTGCGCCTGAATACCGAAGGTCAGAATGTGCAGCACATGGGCACCACCGGTGTGCGCCAGCAGCGCAACTCGCGTTTTGCAAGCCACAGCGTTGGCTTTGGTGGCACCTTGCGCCGTCACGACCTGCATGTGCGCCTTGAAGGCGAAGGTGCCGAGTGCAAACTCAATGGCGTGGTGGTTACCCAGGGTACCCAGCATTACGACAATCACACCACCATCGAACACATTGCGGCCCACTGCAACAGCGAAGAAAGCTATCGCAACATTGCAGCAGACAAATCCCACGCTATTTTTAACGGCCGTATACACATCCATCAGGATGCGCAAAAATCCAACGCCAACATGAGCAACAAAAATCTGCTGCTTACCAACGGTGCGGAAATTGACACCAAGCCAGAACTGGAAATTTACGCCGACGACGTAAAGTGCGCCCACGGCGCGACCATCGGCCAGCTTGATAACGAATCCATATTTTATCTGGTGTCCCGTGGCCTTAGCCCCCGTGATGCAAAAGTTCTGCTGACCATGGCGTTTATCAATGAACTGGTGGCGCAGATTCCGGTGGAGCAGGTGCGTGACACCGCCAACACCGGTCTGAACCAGTTCTTCGACCAGGCATTCCAAGAGGTATAACCGGTTATGAGCACTTTGTCCGTGGCCAAAACCACCCAACCGCTGTTTGACGTACACGCGATACGCCGGGATTTTCCCATACTGTCGCAACAGGTAAACGGCAAACCGCTGGTCTATCTGGACAACGGCGCTTCATCACAACGCCCGGAGGCGGTGTTGCAGGCCATGGACAGCTACTATCGGGAAATGCACTCCAACGTTCACCGTGGTGCCCACACCCTGGCTGATCGCGCCACTACCGCCTTTGAAGGCGCGCGCAAGAAGGTCCAGCAATTTTTAAATGCGCCCAGCGCACGGGAAATTATCTGGACCCGCGGCGCCACCGAAGCCATCAACCTTGTGGCCAACGGCCTGGCTCCGCTGCTTAAACCGGGCGACGAAATTTTGCTGAGCCAGATGGAGCACCACGCCAACATCGTGCCCTGGCAGATGCTGGCAGAGCGCACCGGCGCCAAGGTACTGCCGATTGATGTAACGCCGGAAGGCGAGCTGGACATGGACTCGTTTCACTCACTGTTGAGTGAGCGCACCCGCGTTCTGGCCATCGCCCACGTATCCAATGCGTTAGGCACCGTGAATCCGGTGGCCGACATGGTGGCCAAAGCCAAAGCACAGGGCGTGATTACCTTAGTCGACGGCGCCCAGGCCGTGCCCCACTTCCAGCCCGATGTGCAGGCGCTGGATTGCGATTTTTACGTGTTTTCGGCCCACAAGCTGTTTGGCCCCACCGGCATTGGTGTGCTCTATGGCAAAGCCGAGTTGCTGGAAGCTATGCCACCCTGGCAAGGCGGCGGCGAGATGATTGAACGGGTGAGCTTTGCCGGCACCACCTACAACACCTTGCCTTACAAGTTTGAAGCCGGCACTCCGGCCATTGCCGAAGCCGTGGGCCTGGGCGCCGCTATTGATTATTTGGCTACCCTGGATCGCGACGCAATGGAAGCGGCCGAAAACGCCCTACTCCAGCGCGCCAACGAGTTGGTAACCAGCGTGCCGAGTATGACCGTGATTGGCACAGCGCGCCATAAAGTGCCGTTGATATCCTTTAAAATTGACGGTCTGCACCCGAGTGATATTGGTACTCTGCTCGACCAGCAGGGCATTGCCATTCGTGCCGGCCACCATTGTGCCATGCCGCTGATGGAGTATTACGGGCTTCCCGGTACAGCGCGAGCCTCGTTTGCGTTCTACAATACTCTGGAAGAAGTAGAGCAGTTGTTCGCTGCCCTGCAAAAAATACAGCGTTTGTTTACCTGATGGAGGTGACATTATGACAGCCCAAGTATTCACCCCAACGATTGCGGTCACCATGACCCCCAGTGCGATTAAACACGTGCGCAGGCAGTTGGACAAAAAGCCCGAAGCGCTAGGCATTCGTCTTGCCATCAAAAAGAGCGGATGTTCCGGCTTTAAGTACGAAACCCAGTGGGTGGAAGAGTCCGGCAGCGATGACCGGATATTTCATATCGACGGCGTAGACCTGTTTGTAAAAGACGAACACATGCCACTGGTGAACGGTATTGAAATTGATTTTGTTACCGAAGGCGTGAACTCCACCTTTGAGTTTCGCAACCCCAACGCCACCGCAGAATGTGGCTGCGGCGAAAGCTTTACAGTGGTATGACGGAGTAACAGATGCAAGAACGGGAAGTTGTACTGACCAAACGCGAAGTGGAAGCCCGCCTGGTTCCCTCCGGAACGGAAATCATGATTCCTTCGGATACCTTCGTCACTATTACCCAGTCACTGGGCGGAACCTTTACAGTGGCGGTTAATGGCAATTTGGCGCGCATTGAAGGCCACGACGCCGACGCCTTGGGCAAACAGCCACTGGTCAGTAATTTTGATACTCCGGAAGACGGCACAGTAAACGAAAATCAGATGTGGGAAGCTCTGCGTAACTGTTATGACCCGGAGATTCCGGTCAACGTGGTAGAGCTGGGGCTGATCTATAGCTGCTCCATCGAGCAAGAACCAAAGCACGGCAATCACATTTACATCACCATGACTCTTACCGCCGCGGGTTGTGGCATGGGCCCGGTGATTGCCGAAGATGTGAAAGCCAAATTGGAATACGTGCCCAACGTTGATAAAGTCACGGTAGACCTGACCTTTGACCCGCCCTGGAACAGCGACATGCTGACCGACGAAGCCAAACTTGAACTGGGGATGTTGTAATGACCACCAGCGCAATCAATTTCACGAAAAATCCGCTGGGTACCAGCACCACAATGGAAGACGTGTTTGACGCCTTCGAGCTTCTGGACGACTGGGAAGATCGCTACGCGTTCATTATCGACCTGGGCAAACAGCTACCACCGTTTCCAGATTCCGAACGCAACGAAAAGAATTACGTGCACGGCTGCCAGAGCCAGGTGTGGCTGATTCACCACTACGAAGCCGACGGCAAGCTGTTTCTGCTGATCGATTCTGATGCCATTATTGTGCGTGGGCTAGCGGCGATCATCCTGGTGGCGCTGAACAATCACGAACCCCGTGAACTTCTGGCCATCGACATCGACGAGCTGTTTGAACGCCTTGATTTATTCCGCCATATCTCTCCGACTCGCGGAAACGGTCTGCGTTCGATGATCAGCAAAATCCGCGATATCGCCTCTAAGGAGGCCGCATAACCTATTACTGTTTTAGCCCAGACACATCAGAAAAGGCCCGCATGTGCGGGCCTTTTCTTTGGCAAACGATAACGCACACGACGAGCTACCACACCACGGCAATATCGTCCTGCTGGATATTGGTTTGGCCACCATGGGCCGACAGCTTGCCGGAGGCGAACTCAGGGTGAACATTGTTGAGTGTGATGTTAACCCCGGTTTCAGTCAGCTCGGGTGTTGCGTCCAGGGCCTCAAAGTGCTGTGCACTGCGGTATACCTGCGCGACCGCCTTACCATAATCGGTTTGTTCAAAACCGGCGGAAGCAAAACCCTTGGCGCTGCCGGGGCCAACATTCCATTGTTCGCGGGGCAAGGGTAACGAGCAATAACGGGCAACCTGGGTGTCGGGCACACTGGCAACGCACTGTCGAAAGCGTGGCTCCAGTTTCAATTCGACGACCGTTTCCACTGCGCCGTCACTGTGTTCGTTCACAGATACGGTTTTCATACCGCGCAAATAGCTGTCAACGTAGGCTCGAAAATCGTCGTTCTGCAGCACAAAGTCGTTCACCGTCGCACCGCCGTTTTTACGCAGGCGCCTAAATATACCCAGCGTAAACGGCAAAAAACCGCCGCGCTAGCATAACCGGCAGCGGCTTGTGTCGCAGCGGTTTCTGACTTAATCTGCGCCACAACTTCTCGCTATTATGGGCACATTTATGGACATCTACCTGGTTGGCGGCGCAGTGCGCGATCAACTGCTGGGCCTGCCAGTTAAAGACCGCGACTGGGTGGTGGTGGGCGCTACGCCCGAAGCCATGCTGGCACAAGGCTTTCGCCAGGTGGGCGCTGATTTCCCGGTGTTCCTGCATCCGCATACCCACGAGGAGTATGCGCTGGCCCGCACCGAGCGAAAGCACGGCCGTGGCTACCACGGGTTCACGGTGTACAGCGCACCTGACGTAACCCTCGAAGAAGACCTGAAACGCCGCGATTTGACTGTTAATGCCATGGCGCAGGCCGAAGGCGGCGAGATTATTGACCCTTTCGGCGGCCAGCAGGATCTTCAAGACCGTCTGTTGCGCCACGTTTCCGAAGCCTTCGCTGAAGATCCTCTGCGCATTCTGCGCACCGCACGTTTTGCCGCCCGCTTTGTGCCCCAGGGTTTTGCTGTTCACCCCCACACCTTGCAATTGATGCAGGCCATGACTGACGCCGGCGAAGTGGGCCACCTGGTGCCTGAACGGGTATGGCAAGAGCTTCAGCGCGCCTTACACGAGACTTCTCCAGTGACGTTTTTTGAGGTGCTACACAGTTGTGGCGCCCTGATTGAACTCCTGCCGGAATTTGCAGCGCAGCCAGTACGCCAGCAGGCCCTTAACGCCCTGCAGCAATTGCATCAGAATTTACCCGACGCCAACACAGCGCAGCGAATTGCAGCGTTGTTACTGCCGCTTTCCAGCGCACAAGCCAACAATCGGGCGACTTTATTAAAGGCGCCAAAAGTCTGCCAGGAGCTTGCCACCCTGGCCTGCACCTTGCGCTGCTCATCCTGCATGAACATTACCGACAGCGAAAACGAACTGGCCGAGCAGCTGTTGGAAGCCCTTAACGCCGCAGACGCCTGGCGCCGGCCAGAACGCCTGCAACAAGCGCTGCAATTGTTACGCGTTACCTTGCCCCTTCAAAACGGCCTCGACCTGCCTTTACAACAGATCGGGCTGCAACAGCTGGCAGAATCGTTACAGGCGGCTGCGGGTGTACAAGCCAAAACCTTACTGGCCCAGGGTTACAGCGGGCCGGAACTGGGCCAGGCTATGAACCAGTGCCGGCTGGAGGCCGTCCACAGCGTCATAAACAAGCGCTGAACCTGTCACGCAGTCAGCGGTTGGTGCTCGCCAATCAAACGGCTACACTGTGGATAGTTTGACTCAGGCGCGGCAAATCTGCCGCCCGCATGCTAAAAATGGAGAATGCTCATGCGTGATGTTGTCATTGTTGCCGCCAAGCGGACGGCGGTCGGCGGTTTTGGTGGGGGATTATCAACCCTGCGCGCTGACCAGCTTGGAACGGCTGTCATTAAAGCGCTGATGGAAGAAACCGGCGTTGCCGGTGATCAGGTCAGCGAAGTTGTTATGGGCCAGGTACTTACCGCGGGCTGCGGCCAGAATCCAGCGCGCCAGGCATCTATTAACGCCGGGCTGCCGGCGACTGTGCCGGCTATGACCATCAATAAGGTTTGCGGTTCCGGCCTGAAAGCCGTGCACATGGCGGTGCAGTCTATCCGCAACGGCGACGCAGAAATCGTCATTGCCGGTGGCCAGGAAAGCATGAGCCAGGCGCCCCACGTTCTCCCCAACAGTCGTAATGGTCAGCGTATGGGCAACTGGGCGTTGGTAGACACCATGGTCAATGACGGTCTGTGGGACGCTTTCAACGACTATCACATGGGCATAACCACCGAAAATATCGTTGAAAAATACGGTATTAGCCGTGAAGAGCAAGATCAATTCGCAGCTGCGTCGGAGCAAAAAGCCGTAGCAGCGCAAAAAGCCGGTCGCTTTGACAACGAAATCGTGCCGGTTTCGATTCCCCAGCGTAAAGGCGACCCGATTATTGTCGCCAAAGACGAAGGCCCGCGCGATGGCACTACAGCCGAAGGCCTGTCTAAGTTGCGCCCTGCGTTCAAAAAGGACGGCACAGTAACGGCCGCTAACTCCTCGACCATCAACGATGGCGCAGCCGCCGTTATGGTGTGCAGCGCTGAAAAAGCCAAAGAACTGGGCTTGACCGTACTCGCCACCATCAAAGCCCAGTCCAGTGCTGGCGTAGACCCCTCTGTTATGGGCACCGGCCCGATTCCTGCCAGCAAACGCTGCCTGAAACTGGCGGGCTGGGACGTTAGCGATCTGGACCTGATTGAAGCTAACGAAGCCTTCGCGGCCCAAGCTATTTCGGTCAACCGCGATATGGGCTGGGACCTAGCCAAGGTTAACGTAAACGGCGGCGCTATTGCGATGGGCCACCCGATCGGCGCTTCCGGCTGCCGTATTCTGGTCAGCCTACTGCACGAAATGGTGCGTCAAGATGCCAAAAAAGGCTTGGCGACACTGTGCATCGGCGGCGGCATGGGTGTGGCGCTGGCGGTTGAGCGCTAGCTCAAGATGTTAAACGGAACGCTAATCTAATATGCTGAATGTCGTGCTGTACGAGCCGGAAATTCCTCCAAATACCGGGAACATTATCCGGCTCTGCGCCAACACCGGTTGTAAACTGCACCTGATTGAACCACTGGGGTTTACCCTCGAAGACAAACGGATGCGGCGGGCCGGGCTGGATTACAGCGAATACGCCAGTGTAAAAGTACACAAAAGTTATCCGGCGTTTTTACATTCCGAGCAGCCGCAACGGCTGTTTGGGCTGACAACGAAAGGCAGTCATTACTATCATGAGGTCAGTTACCAGGAAGGTGACTATCTGATGTTCGGGCCGGAAACCCGCGGCTTGCCCGCACCGGTTCGCGATGCCCTACCCGATGGCCACCGCCTGAGAGTGCCCATGTGCGCTCACAGCCGCAGCCTGAATCTGTCGAATACCGCTGCACTGGTGGTTTATGAAGCTTGGCGACAGCTCGCATTTTGCGGTTCTGAATAAAAAACCCGGCTCGTAAGCCGGGTTTTTCTTGCCCGCCCAGAAAGTCAGTGAGTTTTGGGCTCACTGGTGGCTTCTGCAGCCGTCGCTTCTTCTTGCTTGCGCTGAAGCGCCTGGGCATAAATCGCGTCGAAGTTAACCGGCGCCAGCATCAGTGCCGGAAAGCTGCCACGACTTACCAGGTTATCAATGGCTTCGCGGGCGTAAGGGAACAGAATAGTCGGGCAGTAGGCACCCAACATGTGGCCCAGTTGCTGAGGCTCCACACCGTTTACCAGAAAAACGCCAGCTTGTTGGATCTCAACAATGTAGGCGACTTTCTCTTCGATTTTTGCCGTTACCGTCAGCGACAGCACAACTTCGTACTGATTATCGCTGACTTTGCTGTGCCCTGTGTTCAGATCAAGATTGACCTGCGGCTTCCACTGCTCCTGAAACACCGTCGGGGCGCTGGGGGATTCGAAAGAAAGATCTTTTACGTAAATGCGCTGCATGGCGAATTGTGGTTGGTTCTGGTTTTCATTGCCTGCTGCAGCTTGCGAATTCTCAGCCATGTTCAATCCTTTATTATCAATCTGGGCCAGGTTGCCCGTGAATTAAGCGACGTGCTGCGGCGCTGGGCGGCAACACAACCCTTCGTTATTTCTTTACCAGCGGCAAATTGCTGGCTTTCCAGTCGGCAATTCCGCCGCTCAGGCGAACCACATTGGCAAAACCGTCAGTATTAAGCTGTTTGACCGCCATAGCAGAATGCTGCCCCATCTTGTCGACCACAATCAGCTGCTTTTCTTTGTGCTTGGACAGCTCACTGCTGCGACTTTTCAAAGCGCTCAATGGAATATTCATCGAGCCCGTGATGCGCCCTTCATTAAATTCTTTGCGATCACGGATATCCACCACCACCGCTTCGTCCCGGTTAATCAGGCTCACAGCGCCTTGGGCGGAAATTTTGGCACCACCGCGGCGGGTTTCCAGCGCCAGCAGCGCCAGCAGCAAGGCAACGAATACCGACACCAGAATGTAATGGTTAACAACAAATTCAAACAAGCGATCCATGAAAACACCCTGCAAAATAATTTGGCAAGATTATACACACCCGCAGCCCTGCGCAGAAGGTAACCGGCGTGGCATGGGCAAATGAAAGCGGTTAGAATCTTCAATCCCATTCATATCAACAACAACGCACTGCCAATAACCGGAGCACGTCATGACAGCGACTCGCACGCCAACAGCACTCATCATTCTTGACGGCTGGGGCCACCGCGACCCGGCCGAAGACAACGCCATCAGCAACGCCAATACACCGTTCTGGGATAGTTTGTGGCAAAACAACCCGAAAACGCTGATTAACACCTCCGGAATGTTTGTAGGCTTGCCCAGCGGACAAATGGGCAATTCCGAAGTAGGTCACATGAATCTTGGCGCCGGTCGCGTGGTATACCAGAACCTGACCCGCATCGACAAAGACCTGAAAGACGGTGGTTTCCAGAAAAACCCGGCCCTGTGCAAAGCCATAGACGCCGCTGTAAGCCAGGGTAAAGCCGTTCACCTGATTGGTTTGCTGTCGCCAGGTGGCGTTCACAGCCATGAAAACCACATTCTTGCCGCAGCAGAATTGGCTGCAGCCCGCGGCGCTAAAGCCGTTTACCTGCACGCCATTCTGGATGGCCGCGACATGCCCCCGCGCAGCGCCAAAGCGTCGCTGGAAAAAGCCGCGGCCAGCCTTGCCACACTTGGCGTTGCCCGCATTGCAAGCGTGACCGGGCGCTACTTCGCCATGGACCGCGACAACCGCTGGAACCGCGTAGAAACAGCCTACAATGCAATGGCTTTGGGTGAAGCTGAGTACGCTTGCGAAGACGCGGTAACCGCTCTGGAGCAGGCTTACGAACGCGATGAAAATGACGAATTTGTAAAACCAACCCGCATTCAGGCCGAAGGTGATACCACCGCCACCATTAACGATGGCGACGCCGTGTTGTTTATGAACTTTCGCGCAGACCGTGCCCGCGAGCTGACGCGCACCTTTGTTGACGCTGATTTTGACGGTTTCAAACGCAAAAAAGTGCCCCATCTGGCTGACTTTGTAATGCTTACCGAATACGCCGCCGACATAAAAGCCAGCTGCGCCTATCCGCCGGCGCAGCTGGTGAATAGCTTGGGCGAATACCTGGCCAACGCTGGCAAAACCCAGCTGCGGATTTCAGAAACCGAAAAATACGCCCACGTTACTTTCTTTTTCAACGGCGGCCGCGAAGAGCCATTTACCGGAGAAGACCGCATTCTGGTGCCGTCCCCAGACGTTGCCACCTATGACCTGAAGCCGGAAATGAGCGCTCCGGAAGTGACAGACAAACTGATTGAAGCCATTAAAAGCGGCAAATACGACCTGGTGATCTGTAACTACGCCAACGGCGACATGGTTGGCCACACGGGCAAGCTGGACGCTGCCATCAAAGCGGCCGAATGCCTGGACGCCTGCGTAAAGCGCGTTGTAGAAGCGCTTGCGGAAGTGGGTGGCGAAGGCCTGATAACCGCTGACCACGGCAACTGCGAGCAGATGCAAGACCCGGTATCCGGCCAGGTACACACCGCCCACACCATTGGCCCTGTGCCCCTGGTATACACCGGCCCAAAACAGATAATGTTGAACGACGGTGGCGCCCTGAGCGATGTGGCGCCCACGCTGCTAGCGCTGATGGGCGTGGCTCAACCCACCGAAATGACAGGCCACAGCCTGGCTGAGATCGGTTGACTGTAAACGGGCAGGTTGCCATGTTACGCGCGCTACTGGTTTTACCTGTGCTGCTACCCTTGCTACTGGTGCTGGCTCTTGCCAACGCAGGTCCGGTAGCCGCGCAGCAAGCAACTTCTCAACAGGTAACTCCGGCCCAGATTGAAAAGCTGAAAAAGCAGATTGGCGCCATTAACCAGTGGCTGACCAAAGCGGAAAAAGACCGCTCGCAACTGCAACAACAGCTGACCGGTCTGGAGCGCAGCATCAGCGACCTGACCCGAGAAGCCCGCAACCTAAAGCAGCAGGCCGCCAGCCAGCAAACACAGCTGGCAGAACTGGAAACCCGGCAACAGCAGTTAACCCTCATCCTCAACGGCCAACGCGAACAGCTGAAGAAGCTGCTGCGCCAGGCCTGGATGGAAGGCGACGCCAGCGCCCTGAAAGTGCTGCTCAACGAAACCGACCCCAACAATATTGCCCGCACCCTCACCTATTACGAATACCTGGGCAATTACACAGTCGGCCAGGTACAGGCTTTTCAGGCCAGCCTGGCAGAGCTGAACCAAACCCGCACGCAAATGCAGAATACCCGCGCCAGACTGGCCGCCACCAAGGCCGATGTAGAGCAACGCCAGCAAAAACTGGCGCAAACCCGCAAGCAGCGCGAACAGACTCTGGCAAGCCTGAACGCAGACATCGGCCAGCGTCGCAGTGAGCGCGACGGACTGGCCGCCGATCAAAAGCGCCTGGAGGCCCTGCTGAAGGAAGTGCAACAGGCCATCACCAGCATACCTGCGCCAAATGCCAACCAACCGTTTGCGAAACTGCGCAAAAAAATGCCCTGGCCCGCTGCTGGAACCGTGGTCAGCAGCTTTGGCGAAACCTATGCCGAAGGCAAACTACGCCGTAACGGCCTGCTAATGCACACCGACACAAGTGCAGAAGTGCGGGCTATTCATCACGGTCGCGTTGTATTTGCCAATTGGTTGCGTGGCTTTGGACTGCTAACCATTATTGACCACGGCGATGGTTATATGACCCTATATGGCCATGCCAGCAGCCTTTACACCACAACCGGAGACTGGGTAGATGCCGGCGAGGCCATTGCTCAGGCCGGCCAGACCGGCGGCACCGACAAAACAGCGCTGTATTTTGAAATACGCCACAACGGCAAGCCCGATAATCCGTCACGCTGGCTGGCCGGGCAACCGGCGAAACCCGGCAACAGCTGACAAACGCCAGCGCTCCCGCCATACTGTGGCGAACTGAAGGAAATCTGCCAACTGGCGGAATAAATACAGGATAAGTCAACTACCCCGCCCTGAAGGACGAAGCTTGTAGAGAATACCCTGCAAGCCAGGTTGACCAGGGAGAGCGGACACCAACCCGCTACGTTTATCACAGGTCGCTAAGACTCATCGCCGAATGCTTCCTCAGTTCGGCGCTCTGAAAGACTGGGATCACGCTGGCGAAAGGTAAAGCGCCGAAGGTTCCGGTCGCCGCGCAAGCGGGAGCCGGTGATAGACATTCCCGAGGGGAGAGAGGCTTCGGCCTCCGTTACTAGGCCCGTAAGGGCATTCATTGAAAGGAAAACGATGTCGGTCTTCGTACTGGATAGACGCAAACACCCCCTTATGCCGTGCACCGAAAGGCGTGCGCGGCTTCTACTCGACCGTGGTCAAGCGGTGGTGGTGCGTGCGTATCCGTTTACGATCCGGTTGAAAAGCCGGGTTGGCGGAAATACTCAGCCGGTCCGGATCAAGATCGATCCCGGCAGCAAGACCACCGGGATTGCAGTGGTTCGAGAAAGCNGCCAGAAGCAACACGTTCTGGCGTTAATGGAGTTGGCTCATCGCGGTCGCCANATCAGCAAGTCTCTGGAGCAACGTCGGGCGTTTCGCCGCCGGCGTCGCAACCAGCTGCGGTACAGGGCACCCCGATTTAACAATCGAACCAAGCCCAGGGGCTGGCTGGCCCCGAGCCTGCAACACCGGGTGGATACCACGAAAAGCTTGGTGAATCGGCTTCGGTCTTTGGTGCCGGTTGAATTTATCAGCCAGGAACTGGTTCGATTCGACACGCAGAAGATGGAAAACCCGGAAGTCAGCGGTGTCGAATATCAGCAGGGCACCTTGCTCGGCTACGAGGTCCGCGAATACCTTCTGGAGAAGTGGGGGCGCGAATGCGCTTACTGCACCGACAAAGACACCCCTCTTCAAATTGAGCATATCGACCCAAAAGCCAACGGTGGCTCGAACCGGATCAGCAACCTGACATTGGCGTGCCGGCC
>NZ_KB889898.1 GCF_000372805.1 Marinobacter gelidimuriae
CTCAATGGCGAGGCGGCGATTGAATGCAGGAAGCCAAAAGATGACGTCAAAGAAAGAAGTGCTTAACGGTTTAAAAAAAGACCCGGTCAATGACCGGGTCGACGGATTGCTGANTTAACCCGCCNGAGGACGGAATTTGTCACCTTGAGACATCAGAAATCGANGCTGATACCCACATAGGCCGTGCGAGGCAGGTTGGGTCTGGCGCCATGGGGGCTGCGGGAAACGATTTCCTGGTCATCNAGGACGTTATCGANCTTGGCATAGACCCGGGTGGATGAGTTCAGGGCGTAGCTGCTGGAGAGGTCCACCACGGTGTAGTCGTCGGTTTNACGGAAGGTGTTATCANTGCCTGAGCGGTCACAGNTGTTGTCNATGCAGGTTTCGTCAACATACGAGANATTGACGTAGGCATCCCAGAGGNTGCCATCGCGCAGGCCTGCACGCACAGATNCGACATTTTCNGGCAAGTCTGCCANGTTGTCGCCCTTGCGCACGCTTCCATCGTCGCTGTCTTTGGTGACTTCGGCATTGGTGTAGGTCCANGTGGCCTGCACCGGCGCAGTCAGACCGTTGGCGAGCGTGAGCTCAGAGGCTGCCAGCAACTCGANGCCCTGAATCTTCGATTCTCCTTCGCTGACTGTCCCGGAATCAATGANCTGATTGCCGNCGCTGCAGGGNTTGGCGATGGAGCAGTTTCTNACGGTATTTTNATAATCGCTGTAGAACACGATGGCTTCGGCACGCAAGCCACCATCGTTATATCGTGCGCCAGCCTCGAAGTTGGTGCTCAACTCCGGCTCCACGTTAGTGCCGCCGGAGCCGGCGGGCGCCATGCCGCGGTGCACGCCACCGATCAGGGTAACCGTCGGGCTCAGGCGGTAGGTTGCGCCAAGGCCGGGCAGCACTTCGCTGGTGTCGTTGCTGGCAGTTTCTGTTTCACTGGCCGACGTGCGCTCCGAGGTGCTCCAGCGGGTCTGCGAGGTTTCAATATCCTCATAGCGCAGCAGGGCGGTTACGGTCAGGTCGGGGTTGATGGCGATCCGGTCCGCGAAGAACAGGTTGAAGGCCTCGGCCTCGTCGATGCGGTTGTCACCGCCGGTGGGTGTGATTTGTTCAACAAACTCGAAGGCCGGGCGGCCGTTGTTGATGACCTGCTCATAGCGATCCTTGGGCTGGAAGCGATCCGCTTCATCCTCGTGCACGCGGGCACCAATGGTAATGTCGTGGCGCATACCCGCCAGTGTGAGGCCATAGTCGGCTTTCATTTCGATACCCTGGGACAGGTATTCCCGTGCGCCGTTGGTCAGCGTGAACGGGCCAAAGGGTTCGGTACCCTGAAGCTGGTTGTAGGCCGTCTGGTCGCCATTGTTGGCGGCTTCGATCAGGTTGTTGAAGTTGCCTTTGTACCAGTTGCGCTTGAACTCGTTGCGGTAGAGCGTGGTGGTCAGTGACAGGTCTTCAGTCAGTTCCACCAGATGCCTTGCGGAGTAGCCCTTGTGGCGGTTGTCCATGTTGTCGAGCTGGGACAGGAAATAACGCTTGTTCGGGTCACGTCTGAAGTCGTCGTCGGTTAGTCCAAGGTAGGTTGCGTTGCTCAGTTCCTCACTGTACTGGAATTTCAGATCGAGCTGGTGATAAACGTCAGCGGAGGCGTCGGAATTAAAGCGCGCCTTGGCAACGTAGTCCTGCTTTTCGAAACCGGTATCACGGCTGGATTGCTGCAGTTCTTTGAAGCCGTTGGTTTCGTCCTGGAAGGTTTCGATCAAGAATCCGGCGTTGTCGGTGCTGTTGCCGTACCAGCTGTGAATGCGTTTGCCTGCATTTTCCGAGATTTCGGTCGTTACGTGACCAGCTTCCGATGAGGGAATGGGTGTTGAACGCAGGTTAATGGCTCCACCCACCGTATAGGGGCCGTAACGCAGCAGGTCTGGCCCTTTCAGAACCTCGATTCCGTTCATTCTGCCGAACGTTGGAAAGTAGTAGGCCGCTGGCGCCGAATAGGGTGCCGGAGCGATCATCACGTTATCTTCCATCAGTGTGATCTTGGAAGAGCGGCCGGAGCCTGAGCCACGAATGCCGATGTTCGGGCGCAGGCCATAGCCATCCTCTTCCTTCACGTAAACCCCTGGCACCTCTCGCACGGCTTTGTGAATGTCCGTGTACTTCATGGTTTCCAGGTCTTCGCTGGTAACCACATGGGCGGAACCGGGCAGGGCGGATGCGGATGCATCATCGCCGATGATGACCAGTTCGTTCAGGCTCGTTTCTTGGGCAATGGCCGGCACAGAGGCGGAAAGGACCGCCAGTGCGAGCAGGTTTCGGGAAAAAGGCGTAGACATGTTGCTCTCCTGTTACAACGGGTTAAGATCAGAAAAGCAACTATACAAATGATAACCATGAACAACAAGCAAAAATTCTCATCTGTTGGCTTTTCGCGTACATGCCAATCTCTTACGGTGTGTTTAACGGAGTTGGAACGCGACCGGCAACTGGAAGCGGAAGGTCTCGCCGGTCATGTCATCCGGTACTGGCGGAAACGGCGACGCCTGTTTCAGCATATTCAGCGCTGCGTCATCCAGTATGCGGTGGGATGAGCCTTTTAACAGGCGATAGCTCAGGAGTCGACCCGCCCGATCAAACTCGAACACCACGACGGGCGTTCCCTGCAGGCCCAGTCGCCGGGCACGACGCGGATAGTCCCGGTAGGCGCTAAGGTGGCGTACCAGTTTTGAAAGGTAGTTGTCCGTCTTCTGCGATGCCCCCGCCCGTAGCTGCGTTCTTGTGGTCTGGGCTGGCGTTGCGGCTTTTTCAGGTTCGGGAGCAGTCGCTTCTTCAGCTGTTCTGGCGCTGGTTTGTGCAACCGATTTACTGGCTTTATCCGTCGTAGTTGCCTCGCTTTCTGGCTTCGGCTTCGGCTTCGGCTCTGGCTTGGGGGCGAGTTTTGTTTCTGGTTTGGGTGCAGGCTTTTTTTTGGGCGTCGGATCGGGCTGTTGTTTCGGTTCCGGCCTTGGAGCCGGTTCGCCTACTGGTTGCGCAGCCGATTCCGATTCGGGTGCCTGATCGGCCAGTGTAATGCGAATCGAGCGCGTCTGATTGGCTGGGTCCTTACCCTCGGGGATCGTGATCAGCGGTTGTGCCGTGGATAGTGCCGTGGATAGTGCGGTAAGCAGTATCGTTCCGGTCAGGCTGATCGCTGCCAACAGAATAAAGAGGTGCGCCCGTGTACTCATGAGCCGGGCTGGACCAGTAAGACAATGTCCTTGTAGCCACCGCTTTCCAATCGCTGAAACAGTTTTTCCATAGCGGCCATTGTCATGGAGCGGTTGGCCCCAATGCGCAAAGGCGTTTCGTTATTGGGTACGGGCAGAAAATCCAGTAATTGGGCTTCGGTAATTGACTGGCCATCAACAAACCAGTCACCGGAACTTTTGACGACCAGATCCGCCCGGGGCTGTTTGGGCGCCTGCTGAGCCCTGGAGTCCGGCAGGTCGGGCAGGGATGTGGAGCTCATCTGGCCTACCGCGATAAAAAACATCAGCAACAGGAACACCAGATTGATCAGCGGCAACAGGTTGTCCTCCACCCGGGACATCAGTGTTTTTTCGCTACCGGCAATCGGAACGGTCAACGTCGTCGATTGAGCATTGCCTAAAAATCTCACGATTCACTGCCCCTCACGATTTGATGACGCGGTTGCGCGCCTCCAGTGAACCTCAACACCGGCGCCTTTCAAAGTACTCAGGCTGAACGTGAAACTCGCCAGCGAGGCCTCTCCCATTGCCTTCAGGTTCACTTTGTTAACCCCTTTTTCAGTAAGCGTGCCGACCATTGCGGAGACTTGCAGGCGCTGCCCACGCCAGCCCAGCGTGCCATCACCGTAGAGTGTTATTTCCGAGATTGACGCGCCGGTGGCTGACCCCGTTGGCGTGGTGGCGTTGTCCAGCAACAGATGCTCCACGGGCAGCAGCCGGGTGGTCAGCATGAAGAACACCAACAGGATAAACACCACATCAATCAGCGGCGTCAAGCGAATCGGTAGCGGCCGGGCCGGGCGGGGTTCAACCAGTTGCATAGGCGGCGTCGCGTTGAGTCGCCCGGGGCTCTGCAGTCACCGTGGGCGTTGGCTTCTCTGTTGATCGAGCCCGGGTTTCGCGAACCTCAATGGGCGTGGTAATCACCCGCACCAGGGTGTCATTGATCATCAGGTTCAGCTGACGCAGGCGGAATTCCGCCCAGGCGGCAATAGCCGCAAAAGGAATCGCGACAACCAGCCCCGCTGCGGTGGTGGTCAGCGCTTCGTAGATACCGCCGCTCAGTTGCGAAGCATTGGCCTGACCTTCTGCCACCGACATGGCGCTAAAGGCAGACATCATTCCCATTACCGTGCCCAGCAGGCCTAGCAACGGCGCCAGTGCGGCAATCACTTCGATGACCTTCAAGGGTGCCTCGAATGGCTGCAGCGCGTGCTGGGATTGGCGTGCCAGTTCTTCACGCACGTCTGTTCCACCGCGGCACTCAAGCTTGGTGGTCATCGCCACGCGAATCATCTGTAGCAACGGGTTGCATCGGGCAAGCCAGCCCGAGACGTCGTTCAGCGATTCAACACAGTGCTGTGACGGTTGCTGTTGCCACTGGTTGAGGGTTTTTCGCAAGCGTGAAGTCAGGCGAGGTGCGAAGAGCGCACCGGTGATGACCAGATAGAAGAACGCCACCAGGCCAAGAACCGCCAGTCCCAACAGTACCCACATGACGGGGCCGCCCATCTCGGTCAGTTGCTGCAGGGGATTTATGGCCGCTCCGCTGAAATCCGTGGTGAGAGGGTTCATGGTGATCTGGCTCCGCAAAAATAAGAGCGCGAATGATAACGATTGATATTACATTAGTCTAGCTGTGAACACCTTAGAACCCGGAAACCTTCTACGGAAGCAAGATGATGCCATTAAAGTCAGGGCCGTCCGAAGTCCGTCTTCTTGCTTGGCGTCGCTATCTCGCTCCTGCTTGAGGCGATCGACACTGCAAACGTGTATCCCTGTCCACGTCGTAACCGTATCTAGAGGATAAGGTTGACCTATTAAATAGTAATGACGATCATTATCACTTAATGCACACTACTAAGGAACCTCTGAATAACTCTCCAAAATCAGCGATAATAGTGCCATCGCTAACTGCATAGGATTCACAACCGCCACGGATCAGCTGACCTTCTCCGTTGCCGAGGCTCAGCAATGTTCCAGCCCGAGCCGGAAGACGGCGAAGCGCCCATCAGCGACGACAGATCCAGGAAACCCGCCCCACCGGAGCCAGCCGGGTCACCGTGCCCATCGGACAAGCGCTTGCGCCAACTACAGAAACTGGCATAGCCGATGTTCTCCTGCTTACAGAGTAGGGAGAAATTCACTGGGGTGGCAGGACGTCTTGGAATTAACGCTTGCCCTTAGACATTCGTCGAATTATTAAACGAAAATATTTGATATGTAACGAGTTCGTAACTAACATGGTCGTGGGTCCTACAAAAATAATGTGTGCGGAGCAATAATCTGACCTGCGCGTATCAACTTATCGGGAGTACTGAAAGTGGCTAACTGCTATAAAGCAAAACTGTGCTCGGCTATCCTTATCGCAAACGCTGCAATGGGTTATAGCGTATCAGTTCACGCCGCCAAGTTTGATTTTCATGGCGATATGAACAATCGATTCCAGGCCTATAGCAATCAGCGAGACTGGTTTGACGGAGCAGGGAGCACCGGAAAACGCAAAAGACTTAAAGACGACGGTGAAACCGAGAATTACGGTGAACTGAAATATCGCTTCTGGTTCGAAGCTGCCACCGACAACAATGAAGTTCGCGGCGTTTATGCAACTGAAATTGGTGGTCTGAAATACGGTGAAGGTGCTGGCGGTGATTTCTCCGGCGATGGCACCAATGTTCAAACCCGTTGGGCCTACGTTGATCTCGGCGTGCCCTCCGATCTTGATCAGCGGATCAAGGTAGGCTTACAACCTATCAGTGTTGAAAAGCACTTGTGGCAGGAAACAGCGACAGCGGTCATGTTCGCAGGCCCAATGAATGCGTCATGGGACTACCAACTCTTGTGGGGGCGTGGCGACTCTTCCAACGAAGACAACGAAGTCAACGAAGACTCCCCCGCTGACGATGGGTTTGATGGTGCAGACAACTTTGCCATTAACATCGATGGCAATTTGAGCTCAAATCTTAAGGTCGGCGGTTTCGTACTTTACCAGATCAACGATCAGATTTCAGAGGGCGCCGTAGGAATCATTGACAGCGTAGACTACGAAATCAAGAAAATCGCAGACAATTCCAAGTATGACATAGCCAACGTTGGCGGAACCTTTAAGTACAGCACGCCCACAACAAGTGGTAACCTGTTCATTAACGGAACCGCGATCTATCAGACCGGGACGATCGAGGGGGTAAACTTCACCCCTCTATCAGGTGCGACCAACCCCATTGATAGCTATGACTTGGGCGCCTATTTCTTGCGCGGTGACATGGGCCTTGATTTTGGCGCAACAACGCTAACTTATACTCTCTGGTACTCTTCCGGTGACGACAATTCTGCCGACGACAAGTTCGATGCATTTATCGCAACAGACGTCGATATGAATGAAAGCATGATCTTTCAGGAAAACTTTACGGACAGCGACTACTTTGCAGAAACACCTTACCTGCTGGATAAGGGTTATCTGATGAACAAACTGCAGCTCGATCACAAGTTATCCAGTCAGGTCACAGTGAGCGGAATGGCAATATACAATTCCCTTGCTGACGACGTCACCCTCGGAGACGGCAGTCAGGACAAGTCACTCGGGTTTGAGTTTGGGGGGCGCTTGAGTTACAAACCCTACAACTCCCTGGAAATAGCTGTAGAAGCAGCCTACCTGGTTGCGGGTGATGCCATGGATGCGTTTGAGGAAGCTTCCATTCAGGATGGTAATGCAGACGAAGATATCATCCATGTTGCGGGTAGAATTCGATACAAGTTTTAATTTTCGGAACTGCGATTTCGATATAACCGCAACACTAAACGGGGACGCCTATAAACTGGCGTTCCCGTTTTCCGTTACAGCGTAAAGCACAATGTTTTCTTCTCCCGGACGAACACCTAAAGAAAAAGCAGCCATGAATAGAAAATTTTTGCCTATCGTGATTTTTATCTTTCTTTGCACCTCAGTCTCTGCAGAAATGGCTGTCACAAACAAGATAACCGAAGATTTTGATGCGAAAACAGGTATTGTCATCCCAGGACCTGCCAACGAAAAAAACAATATCTTTATCGACCTCGGAACGTCCCAGGGCGTTAGAGTTGGCGATCTGTTTTCAGTTATGGGGGAGCCTTCAACGATTATCCATCCGAGCACAGGAAAGGAGGTTGTGTTAGAGCCCTCTGTAAGCTCAGTTCTCGGCATAACTCGAGCCGCGGATCAATATTCTTATGCCAAGGTGATTCGAGGTATCTCCCCAAGTGCTGGCGAATCTGTCAGACGCTTCACGGGGCTATCCGCTTATTTTGTTGACCCCAGTGAGCAAGGCCGAGCTATATTTTCACAGCTAAGAGACAAATTACAGCACATTGAATGGCTCGGTTATCTTTCCGGTGCCCGCTCCAAAGCGCCTGAAAGCTTCAGGGGGCTGGTGTTCAACCTTGCCGGGTCCAAGTTAACAGTGGATTATGCGCCAGACTGGCCGGTTGCCTCTTACCCCGTTGACGGCAGTCGTAATGAAAAGCATGTACCTGACAATCCGGCCACGCCTTACCTGGGGCGGGGCTTACCGTTCTTGCCCTACCCGGAGCGGGTCGCCTCCCTTCCATTGCAACCGATATCCGGCGACATTTTAATTCGGGACAAGGAATTGTTGATCGCTTCGGGAACACAGGACGAAATCATCGTCAGCTCCAGCGTCGGCGCCATGACCCAGGAGATTGTCAGATTCTCCGTACCTCACCGCAACAAGCTTTTGGCGGTAAGATGGTGGCAACCAAAAAATAGCAAACATCCCGTCCTGGCGTTAACGACCTGGGACGGACAGGATGTTGAGGGAATGTTGCTACAACTGGAAAACAATCAGATTACTGAACTTAGCGTGGGCTTACCCTATATTTACGGAGCCTTTGACCTTAACGGCGATAAAACACCGGAGTCACTATTTGGACAGCCGTTTGACCGAGAGGATTTTTATGGACAGCCAATACGTGAATTCTCATTGCAAAGTGATACTTCACTGAAACAACATGAGCCAAGGTTACACTTTCCCCGATCTTTCCGGGTCGTAGGCTCACTGATAACGGATTTTACCGGAGACGATGAATTTGAGTTCATTGCAATTAACGACCAAAAGCTCGTCGTTCGAAATGCCGCTGACAAAATCGTCCACAGATCCGAACGAAATGTGGGTACTGGGCTATCTGCACTGACCTATGACCTCTACCCGAGCCAAGCCTTCAGCCCGGTCATTCGGGTGAATATCGAACCTTCCCCTGTCCTTGTAAACACTTCCGGGGGCCAGGGACGATTCCTGATCTTTCCGCGCCAAGAAAGCATCAGTAGCTCTTATTCCCCAATCACGTCAAATTCAAATACAAACAGCCTCGGCTCACTTACCTTCGATGGGGAGCGTTTTATCGAATCAACACTACCGTATCGGTTACAAGGACTTATCGCCGGCATGGCTGAAAACCTTGGCAAAGTATGGATATTACTGTCCCTTGACGATCCAGAAGGCACTTCGAACAACGGATCAGGTGCCGAATTGATGTCAACATCACCACCGCCTGATTAATCAAAGAGTGAAAATCGGTGCCTCTTGACAGGCGACCAAAATGCATCCCTAGATATCATCAGGTAACAATCTGGCAAGTCGCGCCCCGCTACTAATCCGAAACAAAGTAAGCGAACATTAATCAGATATATGGGCCAGTTCAGGATGCCCGAAAAATGATCGCAATAGTTCGGGCAATTTTTGTAAACGGCGGAGTTACCGGTAAACAATCTCCCTGAGCTGTCTGGCGCATGAGAGAGATGAACTCCGATAAGCTTTGAGAAGACATCTCACATTATAAATAATGTTCGCTTACTTTTGAGCCCATTAGTAATTACTTTGAGAGAAAAATAACTAATATATGTATATGTGGCTTGCTCCCTGGCTGCTATTTTCTTCATTAGTCAAAACTACCAAAGCCGATTTATCTCCAATTTTCACGTGGGAAAAATCAATCAAAAAAGAATCAATTTCACGAATTGGGGTAACCGAAAACCCGGTGCTCGGTGAATTGCTCTCCCAACTAGCGCTGACGATTATATCCGAGCCTGAAGCCGATGATAACCCCACAAAAGCCGGCCTGCGTTTTCTCATAAACGTTATGATTTTGCCGCCCTCAACAAGAACTTGCCGAGGAATGGAAAGGTATTGTTCGTTGACGGAATACGCGTAATCGGGAGAGCTAATGATTTTCCTGTCCATTAATCGTTTGGCGACCTTGGGCGAAGAAACTTTCCCTAATTCGAGCCTGGCGACGGAATCCCGACCCGGGGTCTGTAATTCAAGATAACTTTCAGCAACATTTATCCACTCAGAGTCGCCGACGGGGAAGATTGAAAAGATCTCTCGATCAGCAGGGAGCGATGAAACCTCTTCACCAACGCTGATTCTTCCTTTTTTCAGGGAGGCAGCCATTAGTTTTCCAATGTCTCCATTTAGCAATTCATATCGCTGAGCATACAGCTCGTCATCAATAAATCGTATGGCAACATCTTCTTTCCGTTCAGATTCCTCTCCCAGACCCTTCTCAGAGATCTCGAAAAGTTGAGAGTAGATCTTCGTGTATTGACCCTTACCCGAGATATCCCGATCCTGCCCCCAAACTACCGCAACTTCCAGGTTCGGATCTGAGTCTGCCTGGCCAATAGAAAGGTAAATCGCTTTCGAGTCTTTGATGTTCGACTGCAGTTCATCGATTATGTGTATGTTATCGGCCTTAAGTGAACCTAACACCAGCTTTGCATCAGAAAGAAAAACCAGTCGACCGTCCTCGCGCGCTGACATAGACAGCGCCGCAACCCTCTTTGGCTTAAAATCTAACGGCAGGGGCAGAATCCTTTGTGGAAAGGTACTGGTATCGGTGAATGGAGTCGCGTGGCCAGCCTGATCAACTAAGGTTGAAAACAAGTATCTTTGGGAATCGACGGATTTTATGGAGATCGCGAGTTTATCCTGCACTTCAAGGACTTCCAGAACAAGCCCCTCATCGGAAAACCCGGAATGATCGAAATTAACATCAAACCCCTTAACACTAAGGCGTCCTAACAACGCCAGGAATTCTGTATCCTTATCCAGATCAGGGACATTCGAAACGACATTAATAGTCTTTTTTCCAGTCCATTCCGACAGTGAATCCAGAGGTAGATTATAGCTCTCGGCGAAGGCATTCGGCAGCGTGAGCAAGAAGGCAACGAACACAAGAACTCGTTTCACAATATGCCCCTTAAAAAGCGAATTGAGGCCCCCGCAGTGGAAGGCCTCAATAATTTTTCAGTAAATAGACTATACTTCTCTAGCTTTTAGTAGTTCCAGTTGAGCTCAAGCATCGCAACATACGCTGCATCATTTACACCGGTCGCGTCTTCAACACCCTTACCCGGCAGGAAGCTGGAAAGTACCAGTCGTGGAGCAAAATACTCATTAGCCTGGTACTTTACCGCCAAATCCAACTCCGTGCCTGCGAAACTGTCCACGGACCCACTGGCAGTGCTGAGCGTTTCAAGCCCTCCAGTCTGCTGGTACCACATCGGAAAAACCTGCGCCTGGTAGGATAGTTTCGGTGAGATTGACGAAAGGTTGCCGGAACTGCCGAATGAAAGCATGATCTGCCCCGGGTTGTTACCAGTACCTTTGTTCTCAATGCCGCCGTAACCCGCTCCTCCAGGACCTGCTCGATCGAGGGCCAGGCCAAAGAGACCTGAACTGAGAGCTGCGTTAGAGCCTGGCCCCCAGCCAAGGAATTGACCGTCAATACCGATTAAAGGCGAGTATCGACCGATATCGGTTATCCCCACCCAACCCTCAACGTCATTATCGGTTGGATCGTCATCACCACTGGCCACCCGGAGTGCAATGAAGGGGTTGAACGCGTCACTAACCGGGTATTCGAAACTCGCAAAAGCAGCGTACGCACTGATGTCATTGCCAGAATTATTGACCACTGTTTCATTCTCAAGCGTGGAAGACCCGCCATCGATGCTCCCCGTAACACCCAGTACTTCGGCACGGACTTTCACAGCGCCAATGTTCCCGATGTACTCGACACCAAAATACGTTGCCTTGGCGTCTTGCTGCTGATTGTCACTGTAGGTCAGAATGGGCGAAACACGGCTACCATTTCCAAGGTCGATGTCAAATTTCGACGCATAAACATTCCAGTCCAGCTTACCATTGGCTGCATTCACTGATGATCCATCAGGATCGAATGATTTTGAGATCAACCCATCGTTGATTGGCATCCAGTAAACGTCGTAGTTACCCAACGATGTCTTACCAGTGGCGCCAAACAAAGGATGATCGTCACCATACAGTAGGCCACCGGAGGCCAAATCAAGATTCTTGAAGGTCCAGCCGCCCTGAAGGGTGAAGGCCGGGTCAAAGGTGTAGGTAAAGAAGGCCTGCTCCAGACCAAACCTTTGTCCACGATATGCACGGTCAACGGAATTGGCGTCTAGTGCAAAGTCATTTTCAAGGAGCAGCTTCCCGGTCCAGTTTTTACCGGATGCCATGACGCCAAGCCTGACTTCCGCCCTGACATGCTCATCGCCGACCTGAACCCCGCCTGCGGATGTCCCGGTAGCGTCATCATCAACACTGCTGTCCAAATCGAAGTTCGAAAAGTAAGTCGGCTGAAACTTACCTTGGGTAAATATATCCAACTTCACGCCCGACGCTGTGGGAACCTCTAAAGCCATGGCCGCAGGAGCTCCGCTCACAGCAACCAGCACTCCCAGGAACCCTAACCCTTGACTAATGCGTTCTTGTATTATTTTCATTGATCCTCCGGCATCTGAGCTTGCCCGGCGACCCCCCGATACTGCCACTGCGGCCGTTGAACGAATTGCCATTCTTAGTTTGTTGCTTTGCATTGTTGTTATCTCCACACATTAAACAATTATTTTTGTAGGACCCACGACCAAGATAGTTACCATTGCATGACAAATCAAATAAATTGGCACCTTGCTTTGACCAAGGTCTAGGAAAGCTTTTTGTTTCGATACAGGTATCTGCACATTCTTTTGGGGATTAACATTGGTTCATGGCATTTAAAAATCGTGATCTGAAGCAAACTAAATTCGCATTTCTCGATATTGAGACTTCCAGGTGGGAACGATGTTCTTATGCCCTGAGTGGCGTATCATAAGCCCTCGATCCGCACACCTACGTACTTGCCCACGACGGCAACTCTACTGTTTTTATAGGCTTAACTGCTTTTCTGAGAGAGATCTATGCACAAAGAACCTGTCAGCCGCGAACTTTTTAATGAAGTCATGGTACCCAACTACGCCCCTGGTTCGATTATTCCGGTGCGAGGGGAGGGTTCCCGAATCTGGGCAGCTTCAAGCTCTGCGCTGGCACGCTTCGCTTCGCCACCAAACCGGTGCAGGGTCGGCAGGGGCACTGAGACACCACCACCAATAATGTCGCTGCCTTCTTCACGGCCATAGAAGCCGAATACCTTCAAGTTGGGTATTTTCTGGCTTTGCGCCAAATCAAGGCTTGATTCCGCCGAGTTAACCAACGCCATGGCCGCCTGCAGGTCACTCCGTCGCGCCAGGGCAAGCTCTATCAGTTGACTTTCCAGCGGCAGATTTTCAAAGTTCAGGGAGATATTGCCCTTCACACGTATGGATTCCTGAGGGTCTATGCCGAGAACTTCACTCAAGGCCAGCCTGGACTCCTCCAGCTGTCTTTGCGCCGCGGCTTCTTGGCTTTTCGCCCTCGCGACGCCAATAATCGCGGTATTCAACTCAAGCCGTGTTCGTTTACCCTGATCAACCGAAACGCGCATCAAATCACTGGTTCTGGACATGAGATCGACGGTTCGCCCCGCCGTCTCAAGAGACTCCCTGGCCAGCAGGACGTCGAAAAACGCCGCCCGCACCCTGGCACTGACTGCGCGCTTGAGGAAATCAAGTTCAAGCTCGGCAGATGACAGTTGTCCACGAGCAACCTGCTGACTCAAGTCGCCCTTGTTCGCGGTCCAGAATTCCTGGGAGAGACGGATTCCGTAATCCGTCGAGCGCTCGGAGCCATTTGAACGGCGAGCACCACTGAGTTCCATTTCCGGATTGGCGGGCACAAGGCGTCGGGAATGTTGCATATCCCCTTCAAACATGCCGACGCGCGCTTTTTGACCTGCAAGCAAGGGGTTCTTTGCGAAGGCGGTTGAGAGTGCGTCATTAAGCGTCAGAGTGAGTGACATCGACGTTTGTTGAGCCGTATAGGCTTTCAGGGAAACGCCTTGCCCGGCATGGCTCACGCCAGGGAATACCGCCGCAAGACAAAACGCGGCGACTGGTAGGTAATTATTTGTAGGGCTTCTCATGAATTTTTGCCTGCATTCGTTAACGTCAGCACGCACGTCGTGCTTCTGAATTTATACGAACGACAGGCTAACCCATGATGTTTAACACAGCTTGAATTGTTGGAAATTAACGGGCGGGGTTGAGAGCTGGGCAGAGTGGGTGGCCGGAAACACACCAAGGAGTTAGATAAGGGGGGCTTAGCGGTGCATCACTCTGATTTGACGAAATAGTAACCCTGCCCGCGAAGAGAGCGGATACAGTCCTTACCAACCATTTTTCTCAAACGCGTTACATAGACCTGGACCACGTTCTGAGTTGGACTGCGATCAATATTGTAAAGCTCATCAATCAGCTCGGCGATGGAGAACACCCGTCCAGGTCGGGAGATTAAACAGCGCAGCAAACGAAACTCTGTTGCTGTCAGTGTGTAAACCACGCCGTCAGGGCACTCCAGCGAACGGCTCTCATCTTTAAGAACATAACCGCGAGCGGAGAGCTGCGAAGATACCCGCCCCTCAGATCTGCGAACAATGACCTCAAGCCGGGCAAGAAGTTCTTCGAAATGGAAGGGTTTTGGCAGGTAGTCGTCAGCCCCGGCCCTGAGACCCTCCACCCGTTCCATCCATTTTGAGCGGGCAGTTAACAGCAACACCGGCTCGCAACGATTTTCCCGGCGCCACTGACGAAGCAGACTCAGGCCGTTCATGCCTGGCAGGCCTATATCAAGAACAACCACTCGGTAGACCTCAGATTTAAATAATGCGTCCGCTGCGTTTGACGTAGTAGCGTGGTCGACGGCATAGCCCGCTCGCTCAAGCCACTCGACCAGTTTTTCAGCAAAAATCGCTTCATCTTCTACAAGAAGTAATCTCATTGCTCTCCCCATGCGAATGAATAGGCATCAAAGCTATTTGCTATAGTATGCTACCTTTTTGTGCGGCTGATAGTACATCGAAGCGCGCCTTCCAAAGTACAAATGTTTCGGGCAAGCAGTCGCGGGATTGTCATTCTAGCACTGAGTTGACTCATCATTCTGATTGCTAGGGCGCAGCATCAGCGCGTTGACTTCAGGCCCATATGACCGCACTGACCGACCTTCATAAGGGGATATTGATTGTTTCGACGCTCCATCCGGTTGGGATTGCTAGTCTGGCTCATGCCTCTGAGCTTTTTTGTCATGCTGGCGGTCTGGCTAGGGCACGGGGTGCTGTTAGAGCAGTTGTCACGTGACCTGAGAGAGGACAAGCTTGCGCAGGAATCCATTCAGCTACAAAATCTGTTAACCCAGTCTTACCCGGATATTGCCAGAGCGGTAAAGGACGTTGAGCAACTTGAGCTTATTTTTCAGCATGCGTTTGCGTTTAAGGTAGGGCAGCAGCAGTTTTTTTCTGCCGGAATTAACAAAGACGTCATGACTCCGCTGCTTTCTGAGGAGACGCCTGGGGTTGTCTATATGAAGTCGCGTCAACAATCCCTGATAGGCTACCGGCGTACTTTCCTGGTAGACGGCCAACCAGTAGTGCTGGTTGTAGCGGAAACACACATACCCCAACTCGCAGGATGGGAGCGAGTTCATATATCAATCGCCGTACTATCTGTTTTGCTTTTGATTGTCCTCTGCGGTTTGATTTTTTTAGCAGTCCATTTTGCCCTATCCCCGGTGTCCCGAGTTCGTAATGAGCTTGCTGATCTGCATTCAGGCAGGCGCACTCGATTGCATGACGCTGTGCCGCAGGAGTTTTCCGGACTGGTGACAGAGTTTAATCGTTTGCTCCAGATTCTGGATAGCCGTCTTGAACGCTCCCGCAGGATCACGGCCAACCTTTCACACAGCATTAAAACGCCGCTTGCCTCTGTGTTGGCCATCCTCGAAACCGACTCATCACGCATTAGCGGAGATGACCGTATCTACATGGCGACACAGTTGAAGTCATTGCATAAAACGCTCGACTCACAAATGAGACGCGGGGATGTGTCAGGCCCCCAAGTAAGTCGCAGCACACAGGTCGTTGTTCTGGCTCAGGACTTGTTGGACCTGGTCAGCCGAATGTTCCCGCAAAAGCAGTTCAGATTCGCCACAACGCTCGATGTTCAACTCCGCTGGCCGGTGGATGAACAGGACTTCAGTGAAGTTGTAGGAAATTTATTGGAAAATGCAGGCAAATGGTCATCATCCGTTGTTGATCTCAGGTTGAGTGAATCGACTGAAGGCCTGATTCTAAAGGTCAGCGATGACGGCCCAGGCATACAAGAGGAAGATCGAGAACGATTGCTGGAGCGCTGGATCCGACTGGATGAACAGGTTGATGGTTATGGATTGGGGCTAAGTATCGTTAAGGAAATTATGGATGGTTACGGAGGGCGAATTGAACTTCTTGAAGCCTCCCTGGGAGGACTGCAGGTAGATGCACTTTTCCCCCGTTAAACGAATAGCAACGTAAGATGTTGGAAGAAAATGTACTGAAACGGGGTCAGGATCACTTTCGAAGAACCAAAAAAAAGGGCTCCCAATACGGGGCCCCTAATAACCTGAGCTAACAACAGTACCTTTGACAACAATGAAGTCATCAAAGGCACAGCTTTATTAGTACCAGATCAAACTGAATCTAAGCTGAATTTAATTGGAAATCGACATTACAGCCCGAAAATTCCAGTTATTTCCGAAAATTATTCTTTTCAAGCTATAAAACATGAGCGAAAGACGTCTCCGACCTATGCTGAAGCTGAAAAAGACGCAGTGCCTTAAAAGCTTTTAGACCAGCCCAGCCAAAACTTTGGGTCGTCTGAATTTGTCGAGCCAAGTGCGTCACTGGCATCAATGTCGGCATATTCAAGGTTGACGCTGAAGGTACCGAAGTCACCTGCGTCTTTCGTCACATTACCAGAGACATGCCCGTAACTCGCCTTACCCACAGACGCTTCTTTATCATCCTTGAAATCATAAAACCCTACCACCAGCCCAAAACTGTAGTCATCTTCAAGTGGAACATCCAGCGAAGCGTAATAGTATATATCTCCCTCTACAAACAAGCCGTTTCCACTCACGTCACTATTCGTGGTGTATGCCAGACCTGCCGATATCAGGCCATAGCTCAATTCACCATATACCTCACCAAAGTCAATATCATCAGGTGCGTCCGGATAGGCATAATATACATAGCCGAAATCATACCCTAAAGCTTCGACTGTTCCTGAATACCCCGCGTAGAGATCAAGCTCGTAGCTCGTGCCATCACCAAAATCCACATTGGAACCCCAGGCTCCGGCGTAAAAGCCGGATTCGTGGCCGTAATCAAGACCGCCTTGAACAGCCGTCGCACCGTCAGTTTGCGTTACCGCACGGAAAAGATAATTGCTAACGACACTGACGTTAGTGCTCACTTCCGCGCTTACGAGTGATGGTGCCATCAGGAATGCTACGGATAAGCCAAGGCCAAATTTTCCGGTTGTTGCCAGAATATGCTTTTTCATTTTATATACCTTTGATGTCGGTTTGTGAGTACCGAACTATCAAAGCAAGCGTTATGCCAGAATATATTTCTTCTATATTTCAAATAGTTATAGTAAAAAAGCAAACGCAAACGCTTCAACATGGTGCAAAAAAATCCCGATACCGGAATCGCGGGCTATCTTGAGGCTTTTAGTCAGGTAGCTATCCCTCCTGTTCGCATCCATCTTTGACCACACGTTAAACCCTGAAGCCTATGATTGCGTGATGTCATTAGCCTTCTGTAACATTTTCGCAATGTTAGTCAAATACACTTAGATCGGCTCCTTAAAACACACAAGCGAACTGACAAGGTAAGAGAAAACTATGAGTAAGAAATATTTGAGCTTGGCGTTGGCAATTTCTGCTGTTTCTGTTGCGCAGGCGGGTACCGTCACGACTGACGGGGAAGACCTGGTGATCAATACCGAGAGTGGTATTGAGGTCAAAACATCTGATGATGCGGCATCCTTTCAACTTGGTGGCCGTATTCAATGGGATTACGACGCCACGCAGTCAGATGATAACGGCGTTGATACGAAGGATTTTGATGTGCGGCGTGCGCGCTTATA
Source organism: Marinobacter gelidimuriae (assembly GCF_000372805.1). Taxonomy (GTDB): domain Bacteria; phylum Pseudomonadota; class Gammaproteobacteria; order Pseudomonadales; family Oleiphilaceae; genus Marinobacter; species Marinobacter gelidimuriae. The sequence continues at coordinate 17,653 of NZ_KB889898.1, forward strand.
CGTCAAAGGACATTATGGCGACTGGGCCTACAAGACTCAGTTTAACGTAGCGGAGAGTGATGGTGCCGACGGCGGTGACGTCGAAGACCTTTACATTCGATATCTCGGATTTGGCTCAGTTGCAAGCGTAACCATTGGTAAGCAAAAAGAGCCTTTCGGCCTGGAAGCGCTAACAAGTTCGAAAGACATTTCTGCGCTTGAGCGTTCTGCCATGACTGAGCGTTATGCTCCCGGGCGCAGTGGCGGTATTCAGTTAAGTGGGAAAGGGAGTAACTGGACCTACGGTGTCGGTTATTTTGAAGCGGATGGTGACGGCAGCAATGACTTCAATAGTACGGCGATAACGGCCCGGGGTTCGTTTGCGCCTATTCTAACGAATGAGGCCGTTGTTCATCTTGGTGCGGGTTATTCCTCGCGTGATGCCGATGTTCAGGCTGACGAGGTCGATATCTATAATCTGGAATTGGCTGGTCGTATGGGCCCTTTCCATGCTCAGGCCGAATACTTCGATTCCGAGGAAGGCCAGCTTGATATCGATGGCTACTACGTGCAACTCGGCTGGGTCATTACTGGGGAAAGTCGCCCATACAAAGCGGGTGTGTTTAAGCGCATAAAGCCTTCGTCGCCCAAAGGTGCCTGGGAGGTGATCGCCCGTTTTGAAGAGGGTGATGGAAAATACAGTGACGTCGGGCTGGCCACAACCGACGGCGAGCAGACGACGCTGGGCGTCAACTACTACGCCAATAAGAATGTTCGACTCGGTTTGAGCTATATGGATGGCGAAGAAGCCAACGGCAAAAGTGGAGATGAGGTTCGTGCGCGGTTCCAGTATGCGTTTTGATCCTGCATGATCCTCGATCTTGCTCGCATTTAGCCCGAACCTGATGATTCAGTTTGGGTTCAATCTACCCTGTTAGCATTTATAGTGAGCTAAAGAGTTAATCATTTTTCAAGGGCAGATTTTTCTGCCCTTTTTTGTTTGCCTGGCGAAGCCGGAAAACCCGGCCACCTGAGAGACGGTGGCGTCACCCCGACCGAAGGGAAGACAATCCGACTTGCAAGGGCGTCGCTGGCCAACGGCGGGGTCTGAAGAACGCCATAGGAAACGAGATGGACATAGCGTAAGCGAACCTGATTCGACGGTTTACCGGCGGTAAGCGTGCAAAATAGCGCGAAGCCCAATATTCGGTCAGCGGTAGGACGTGTTTGAGGATGACCTATCTTGCGGGGAACCGGAGTTTTCTAGTGTGTCTGTCTCGGCAATATACTCAAGTTCACGTTAGATATCAGTCAACGGATCCAGCCCGTTGAATTTGGCGATTTCAACCAAGCCTAAACGGGCGGATTGCATACTCGGCCAGGGTATTGCCGATTTGAAAATCGCTTCGCTCACAGTAGCTAGGCCACTGGTTCAGCGTAGATTCCATCGCCTTGCGCGCCAAAGCCTTTCACGACCTTACCTTCATGAGTCTCCAGTCAGGTGGCTTTGGTCGCCTCCACGGGTATACGGTGGGCATGGTCCCGGCAGACTATCCAGGTGAGGATGGCTGTTCTATCGCTGATTAAAAGCGGTTGACTCAGATCAAAATCACACAATATGTTTTGAAATTTCAGCCTGAGTTCAGATAGCGCTTTTATAATTCTTCGCTATGTACTGATTCAGTGGAGAATAGAACGTGAATGACTTTGTTCGTGTATATAAAGCAGCGGTAATAGGTGCCTTGCTTCTAACGAGTCTTGGTATTTCTGCGGAACCGACACTTGCCCTTGAAGACGCCATTGATATTGCCATTCGAGGCGATCCTTGGTCAGCCCAAAGCATTTATCTGCAACGGGCGCTTCTTGATGAATCCGTTGCAGCAGGGGCCTTACCGGATCCACGCATGACGTTGGGCGCCGCAAACCTTCCCACCGATACCTTCGATACCGGCCAGGAGGGCATGACACAAGCCACTATTGGCCTCAGCCAGCGATTTCCTCGTGGTGACAGTCGGTCTCTCGCCCGCGATAGAAAGAAAGAGCTCGCGGAATCCCAGTCGTTTCAGCGGGAGAATCGACAGGAGTTGGTGGTTAGATCGGTAACCTACCTGTGGCTTGAGCTTTGGAAAGCGCAAGAGAGTATTCGAATAATTGACAACAATCGGGGCCTTTTTGAGCAGCTGGCGGACGTTGCTGAAGCCGGATACACCTCAGCTACGGTGAATTCACGGCAGCAGGATATCATTCGTGCGTCTCTGGAGTTGACCCGTCTTGATGATCGCTTAACGGTGCTGCATTCCCAGTTGGAAACAGCCCAGGAAGAGTTGGGAGAGTGGGTAGGTACTGACATATTTCGTTTGCGGGTAAGCGAGCGAATCCCCTCAAATCTGTTAGCCAGGCTCACGGATACACCGTCTGATACCAACGACAACTCCGTGATCGCCCATCCTTCAATCCGCGCCACGGATCAACTGATTGATGCTCGGTCACTCGATATTGAGCTGGCTCGTCAGGCTTACAAGCCCGAATGGACAGTCTTCGCGCAGTATGGGTATCGGGATCAAGCCCCGAACGGGCAGGATCGGGCGGATCTCTTTTCCATCGGGATTGGGTTTGACCTGCCTATCTTTACCGGCAATCGCCAGGATCGCACCGTGAGCGCGTCAATCGCGCGTAGGGAAGCTGCAAAGTCTGACCGGATGCTGCAGGTTCGGCGAATTAGAGCCGAAGCCCGTGCGGCGGCCGCCCGAATTGAACGTCTCGATGACCGCATCATGCTTTACCGGCAGACGTTGCTTCCACAAATGGGGGGGCAGGCCAATGCGGCACTCTCAGCTTATAACAACGATGACGGCGATTTTGCCGAAGCCGTCCGTGCGCGTATCGCGGAGCTCAACGCACACGTTGATTTTATACAGATGACCGCTGAACGAGCCAAGAATCTGGCAACCTTTCGTTATCTCACGGCTGGTACCTCTGGATCTCTCTCCTTTTCACTGAAAAATTCCCAGGATTAACACTCATGGCAAATGTTATGCGCCCATTGGGCTTTTTGTTGTTAGGTGGCGTGGTCGGAGCGGCAGCAACCTATTGGTTTGCCCCCGACACTTCAAAGGATTCGGTGGCCGAGGCCACGAGCAGTGTCAGTAAGGAACCCTCGCATTGGGTAGCGCCCATGGACCCCAATTTCAAGAGTGACAAGCCGGGTAAATCACCCATGGGGATGGACCTGGTTCCCGTCTATGCACAAAGCGGATCGGGTAAGGACGCGCCAGGCACGGTTCGTATTTCGCCGAGTGTGGTTAACAACCTGGGTGTGAGGACGGGCCCGGTTACCCAGGGGCGGCTGCCGAATGACATAACGACGGTGGGGTACGTTCAATACAGCGAAGACGATATGGCTCATGTCCATCCTCGGGTTGAGGGTTGGATCGAGAAGCTCTATGTGAAGGCGGAGGGCGAACCGGTCGAGAAGGGCAAGCCTCTGTACACACTTTACTCACCCACATTGGTCAACGCCCAGGAGGAATTAATCCTGGCGTTAAATCGGGGTAATGAGCGTTTGGTCAATGCCGCCAAGGAACGGCTCGCGGCCCTCAATGTGCCGGCAAGCGTGATACGACAGCTTACGAAAACCCGGGAAGTGCGGCGTGCGTTAACGGTGTATGCGCCCACCTCGGGTGTTATCGACAACCTCAATGTTCGCGAAGGTATGTTTATCAAGCCGGGAGATCGAGTCCTCTCCATTGCGGCACTGGATGAGGTGTGGGTTATTGGCGAAGTATTTGAACGTCAGTTGGCGACCGTTGCATCCAAAAGTCGCGTGGTGATGACGCTGGACTACATGCCCGGACGTCAATGGACGGGCGAGGTGGATTATGTGTACCCGGAAGTGAATTCCAAGACTCGTACGGCCCGGGTGAGAATGCGCTTTGACAACGCCGACGGCACCTTGCTGCCGGGCATGTTTGTAGCGTTAAACATTCAGGGGGCAAGGGCAGAGCGGCAACTGCTGGTGCCTCGCGAATCGGTTATTCGAACGGGTCATAGCGATCGACTGGTGCTGGCATTGGATGGCGGGGCATTCAAATCCGTCAATGTGGATGTTGGACGGATGGGCGATCAGTACGCCGAGATTCTCGGAGGTGTCGTATCGGGCGATACGGTGGTCACATCGGCCCAGTTCCTGATTGATTCCGAATCCAGTAAGACCTCGGATTTTCAACGCATGTCGGACATGCCGGCCGGCACGATGGATCACGGCGAGATGGACCACGAGACTATGGATCGTGAGGGAGCCAACTGATGATTACATCCATTATTCATTGGTCCATCCGAAACCGCTTTTTGGTGTTGCTGGCGAGCCTATTAATATCAGGGTTGGGCCTCTACTCACTCAGTAAAACCCCGGTCGATGCGCTTCCGGATCTGTCCGATGTGCAAGTGATCATTAAAACCAGCTTTCCCGGACAAGCGCCGCAAGTGGTAGAAGACCAGGTCACCTATCCCCTGACGACCGCCATGCTGTCGGTTCCCGGTGCGGAAACTGTGCGTGGCTATTCGTTTTTTGGGGACTCTTACGTTTACGTGATTTTCGACGAAGATACCGATATGTACTGGGCGCGTTCCAGAGTTCTGGAGTACCTGTCGCAAGTGGCACCCAACCTGCCAGATTCAGCGAGGCCGCAATTAGGGCCGGACGCCACCGGTGTCGGCTGGGTTTATCTTTATGCATTGGTTGATCGCACAGGGCAAAACGACCTGAGTCAGTTGCGCAGCCTGCAGGACTGGTTTCTGAAGTACGAATTACAAACGGTGCCCGGGGTATCGGAGGTGGCTGCTCTCGGCGGCATGGTGAAGCAATATCAGGTCAAGGTCAGCCCGGAAAAGCTCCGCGCCCTGGGAATTCCCCTGTCCCTTATCCAAACAGCGATTCAGCAGGGTAATCAGGAAGTCGGGGCCTCGGTCATCGAAATGGCTGAAGCGGAATACATGGTGCGTACCTCCGGCTACATTGAATCCCGGGAAGACCTGATGGTGATTCCGCTGGGTCTGGATGTAAACGGCACACCGATTCTGCTCAAAGATGTGGCCAGTGTAGATGTGGGGCCACAGATGAGACGCGGTGTTGCCGAACTTAACGGAGAAGGGGAGACCGTTGGTGGCATCGTGGTGATGCGCTTTGGTGAAAATGCCCAGGAAACGATCAATGGCGTCAAGGCCAAGCTGGTCGAACTGCAATCGAGCCTGCCCGATGGTGTTGAAGTGGTCACGGTTTACGACCGCTCGGGCCTGATTGAGCGCGCCGTCGACAATCTCTTTTTTAAGCTGCTGGAAGAATTTCTGGTCGTCGGCCTGGTGTGTATCGTCTTTCTGTTTCACGTCCGCTCTTCGTTGGTGGCGATTGTCAGCTTGCCTGTAGGCATTCTGATGGCGTTTACCGTCATGTACTGGCAAGGCATCAACGCCAACATTATGTCTCTCGGCGGTATCGCCATTGCTATCGGCGCCATGATCGATGGGGCCATCGTTATGATAGAGAACATGCACAAGCATATGGAGCGAACGCCACTCACACCCGAGAACCGATGGGAGATAGTTGCCAGGTCTGCCTCTGAAGTCGGCCCCGCGCTGTTTTTCTCGCTGTTGATCATTACGGTCAGTTTCGTGCCCGTGTTTGCGCTTGAGGCGCAGGAAGGGCGAATGTTTGCGCCACTGGCGTTCACCAAAACCTACGCCATGGCGGCCAGTGCGTTTCTTGCTGTGACGCTGGTTCCGGTACTGATGGGCTACTTTATTCGGGGTAAAGTGTTGCCCGAGCATAAGAATCCCCTCAACCGGGTGTTGGTCGGTGCCTATATGCCGGTCTTGAAGCTGGTGCTCAGGTTTCCCCTGTCGACCGTGCTGGCTGCCATACTGGCGTTGGCTGTCGGCCTATGGCCTGCAACAAAAATTGGTAGTGAATTTATACCCCCGCTGGACGAAGGGGACTTGATGTACATGCCAACGACCTATCCTGGAATCTCAATCGGCAAAGCCCGTCAGTTACTTCAGCAGACGGACAAATTGATTGCGACGATGCCGGAAGTGAAAACTGTGTTCGGCAAAGTAGGGCGCGCGGATACGGCCACCGATCCAGCACCTTTAACGATGATTGAAACCTTCATTCAGCTCAAACCCCGCGATCAATGGCGCGAGGGCATGACCACAGACAAGCTCAAACAGGAACTCGACACACTGATTCAATTTCCTGGTGTCACCAATGCTTGGGTAATGCCGATCATGACCCGCATCAACATGCTGGCAACGGGTATCAAAACACCCGTAGGCATAAAAATAGCGGGCCCGGATCTTAAAACCATCCAGGGTGTTGGAAAACGCCTGGAGGAAATTCTGGCAGACGTACCCGGCACGGCGTCGGTTTATTCAGAACGAGTAGCAGGTGGTCGATATATCAAGGTGGATATCAATCGCGAACGCGCTGCGCGGTATGGGCTGAATATCGCGGACGTACAGCAAGTGATTGCCACCGCAATCGGTGGAATCAATGTCTCCGAAACCATCGAAGGCCTTGAGCGTTACCCCATTAACCTTCGTTATCCGGAAGACTACCGGGATTCTCCCGAAAAACTGGAACAGCTTCCCATCGTGACGACCACGGGCCAGAGGATTGCGCTGGCTGATGTCGCCGATATCCGGATAGAAGATGGGCCGCCGGCGATCAAAAGTGAGAACGCTCGTCTTAACGGTTGGACCTTTGTGGATATCGAGGACGTAGACGTGGGCACGTACGTTGAACAGGCGATGGCGGTTGTGCAGGCCGAATTAGACCTGCCAGTGGGTTACTCCATCGCCTGGTCGGGCCAGTATGAATACATGCTCCGTGTTAAAGAAAAACTGACCTACGTGGTCCCGTTGACACTGGCGATTATCATCATCCTGCTGTTTCTGAACTTCAGGAACTTTACGGAGGTTGGCATCATCATGGGCACGCTTCCGTTCGCAATGATCGGGGCCGTTTGGCTGATGTATCTGTTGGGTTATAACTTCTCCGTCGCCGTTGGCGTTGGTTTCATTGCTTTGGCGGGCGTAGCGGTGGAGATTGGAGTCATCATGCTGGTGTACCTCAACCAGTCCTATCAGACAATGCTTGCAACCTGCGAACAGAAAGGCTTGACGCCCAGGCGGGAAACGCTCCGTCATGCGGTGCTTCACGGTGCCGGTATGCGAGTGCGGCCGGTGATGATGACCGCGGCCGCCATCATCGGTGGCTTGATTCCCATTATGGTTGGCACTGGAACAGGTTCTGAGGTGATGGGTCGAATTGCAGCGCCTATGGTGGGAGGCATGCTCACTGCCGTTATTTTGGCGCTATTGGTGATTCCGGTCTTGTTCTACTTATGGAGGCGCAAACCGCTCTCAAACTAGAGTTTTGGTAAAGTGCAGGAGCTCAGAGTGATTGGGCTCTTGCACTTTTCACGTGCGGCAATGCGAAACAAAAATTCCAGGCGCCCGTCCAGGCCCTTTAAATTTCTGTTCACGCTATAAGTGTCTTGCATCCCTCAAGCAAACTTTTCCAGAAAACGAGATCGATGCTGTCCGAAGGAAAAATCTCGCTTTCATGCCTTTTGTGGAGTGCATCGTCATCATCAACTAGCAGTAACAATGACCCTGAGGTGCTGAGCGGCTTCACTCATCGAAAAAATTGACGCTGCGCAGGTGCTGATAGCGGATAAAGGCTACGACAGCCAGATAATACGTGACAAGGGAGAAGCCCTCGGAATGAGCGTTATTATTCCCAGAAAGAAAAATTCGATCAAGGGCAACAAGGGACTCGACTGGCATTTGTATAAGCTCAGACACCTGGTCGAGAATGCGTTTGCCAGACTCAAGCACTATCGTGCCGTTGCCACCCGATATGACAAGCTTGCTCGAAAT
>NZ_KB889899.1 GCF_000372805.1 Marinobacter gelidimuriae
CAGTCCTAACTGACGCCATACCCCTCAAAATCGTGCAGGCGCACGACCCAATGATTGTTACACACTTTGGGATCAAATCCAGCCCTCATCGACCTCGGTGATTTGCAGCCCAGTTGTCCAAATAGCTGCGTTTAAGCAGCCTGTTTATTGCGCTCAATTTCCTGCAGTTTTCCAGGGTTGAGCGACACGGCTCCGGTGACTTTCCAGTTTCGAGTGTCTCCAGACCAACGCCTGGGGTTTAGACTCTTTGCTCGTTCATAAACCGCTTCACGCTTGGCTAACAACTCTGCATCAACACCTTGGTGCCGTTGTGCGGGCGTCACGAAGTTGATGCCGCTGTGCAGGTGTTCCTCGTTGTAGGCCTGCTCAAACAACAGCATCCATTTGCGCACCGCCGTTAGTGATTCAAAGCCTTTGGCGGGCCACTTCGGGCAGTACTTCAGCGTCTTGAACAACGACTCTGAGTACGGGTTATCGTTGCTCACCCTGGGTCGGCTGTGCGACATCAACATACCCAGTTCTGCCAGCCGCGCTTTCAGTGTGTAAGACGTCATCGGCACGCCGTTATCTGAATGCAGCACCGGTGGGTTTTGCCAACATCTCTCGCGCAACAGAGCTCGATCAATGAGCTTTTTGGCAAGCTCGCCGGACTCTGCTTCGTGGATTTCCCAAGCCACGATTTTGCGGCTGTAGATGTCCATGATCAAGTACAGATACCAGTGCTGACCGTGCACCTCTAAAGGACAATAACGGATGTCCCAGCTCCAGACCTGGTTCGGGCCTGTGGCCGTAAAGCTGGTGGGCACAGGGACCTTGCGCGGCGGCTTCATGCGGCCCCGACGATTCAATTGCTGGTGTTTTTTGAGCACTCGGTAAAACGAGGACTCAGACGCCAGGTAAAGACCTTTATCGGCCAGTCGAGGCACGATCTGAGACGGTGGCAAGCTCTGATGCTCCCGCTCATTGCAGGTATCCAGAATGGCCGTTTCTTCAGCGTGAGTGAGCTGGTGTGGCTGCACAACGCGCTCCGCTTGCGGACGTTGATCTTCCGCCACAGCGCCGTTAGCCTGTCGCCAGCGCTTCAACGTGCGCTGGCTTAGCTCCATCAAGTCGGCCGCCTTGTACCGGGCTGCGCCACTGGCGACAGCTTCGTCATAGTCGTTTAAAAGCCTTGTGCGTTCGGTCAGCGATGTTAACTGTCCTCGCTGTCCGGGTCCTCTCCGTACAAGGCTTCGAGCTTTTTTGACAGCACCAACAACGAGGTCGTTTCTGCCAGAACCCGATCTTTACGGCGAACTTCCGCCTTCAACTTCTTGATGGTTTTACGGGCATCACGTTGCTGTTTCTGAGCGGCTTTCTCTTGCCCTTCTTGCAGACCGGTACCGTGAAGGCAGGCCTCTTTCCAGCGCTGCACCTGCTCGGAATAAAGACCTTTCTGGCGGCAATACGCGCTCAGTTCAGCTTCGGACATAGACGCCGTTTCGATCACGACGGCCAACTTGGCATCTGGAGACCCATCGTCTCCAGCATTACGATAACCCGGCACAGGCACTCCTTGTTGTCGACACTGTTTCAACCAACTATACAGGGTCACATCGGCTATGCCTTCCTCTGCGGCTACCTGCACCACACTGCGATTCTGCGGAGGCAACAACTTCTTCAACACGGCCGCTTTACGTTCCTCGGAATAACGTGGCATGACTGCTCTCATACCGCCCAATCTGATATGAATTTAGGCGAAATCGCCAACTTGACATCTAGGCTGACAGAGGGAGACCTTTAGCTGTCGATGCAAACTTCAAGTCGCCTATATCACTGCCTCCTTTGCCATGCACAAGTCATTATTTGTTCTCGTTGTGATCGCGGTCATCGTTATTGCACGGATGGGTGTTCTGAAAAAGCCCGTCGAGTATCCCTTGCTCGTGCCTCAAAAAAGTATCAAGAAAGTCGCGTTGGGTGCTTCAAAAATGCCGAGCGTCAACAGCGATTTCGTCAACAAAAAAAGCACAAAGTAACGCATCAGTCTTCCCAGATAATCACCCTTAATGATGTACTCAATGCGCAACGAAAAAGTCGTAAAAGGGTGATCCCGCCGCTAAAACACAGCACCTTTATGGTCTGCCATCATTGTGGTGAGGTCTGTAGTCCCTTTTTACGACATGATTTTTTACGCGGGACGATCTTTAAAGAACGACTGAGGTGTTAAACCATCTTACGGCAGCATTTAGATCCGACGCTTAGTGAATAAGGCAGGATTAATGACCATAAATAAAGACATGGAAGCAAAGATATTGCGCTATCACTTTGTGGAGAAATGGCGCACCGGCACCATTGCCACGCAATTAGGTATTCACCATAGCGTGGTTGACAGAGTGCTGTCCCAAGCGGGCTTGCCTAAAGTAGAACGCACTGAACGCACGTCTATTCTGACGCCCTATTTGCCCTTCATCATTCAAACCTTGGAGACTTACCCCACACTCACCGCCGTGCGCTTGTATGAAATGGCGAAGCAGCGCGGTTATCCTGGCGGGCCCAGTCAGTTTCGCCACCGTATTAGCGAGCTTAGGCCCCGTAAGCAGCCCGAAGCGTATTTACGCTTAAAGAGCTTACCCGGGGAGCAAGCACAGGTCGATTGGGGGCACTTCGGGCACATACAAATCGGCCAGGCAAAGCGCGCATTAATGGCGTATGTGATGGTGTTGAGTTGGTCAAGGCAGATATTTTTACAGTTTTATGTCAATCAGCAAACAGCCCGTTTTTTACGCGGGCAAGTGGCGGCGTTCGAGGCATTTAACGGCGTGCCCAAGGTCTGCCTTTTAGACAACATGAAAACGGCGGTGCTTGAGCGCAATGGCAGCGCTATTCGATTCCACCCTGCGCTGCTCGATTTATCCAGCCATTATCACTTCGAGCCTCGGGCCGCTGCGCCGGCCAGAGGCAATGAGAAGGGGCGAGTGGAAAGAGCCATTCGCTATATCCGCGATAACTTTTTTGCCGGTCGTCATTACTCATCGCTTGAAGATTTAAATGCGCAAGCGGATGAGTGGTGTAAAGGCACAAGCGCAGAGAGGCGCTGCCCTGAAGACCCTCAACTCAGCGTAGGAGAGGCCTTCTTGCAAGAGCAACCTAGCTTATTGGCACTGCCAGACAACCCCTTCGATACGCGTGAGCATGTGGTGGTGCGCGCACAAAAAACACCTTACGTCCGGTTTGATAGCAATGATTACTCGGTGCCTCATCAGCACGTACAAACATCCTTAACCGTGAACGCCTGCCTAAAAGAGGTGCGTATTATTAATGGCACGAATGTTATCGCGACTCATTTACGCAGTTTTAGCAAAGGCGAACAAATAGAAAACGAAGCGCACGTGAACGCTTTATGGCTGATGAAAACGAACGCCAAACAACATCGCGCACAAGATAGGCTGTGCCAAATATCCTCCCATGCACAGCCGTTACTGCAGCACATCATTGACCGAGGCCATGCGCTGAAAGGCGCCGTGAATCGCTTAAACCAATGACTGGATGATTATGGCGCCACTGAATTGCATCAGGCCATGGGCGAAGCCATCGAGAAAAACGCACCTTATGTAGAAGGCGTCGCACAGATCCTAGAATACCGCAGAGAAAGGCGTCAACAACCGCCACCCATTGCGGTGAGCGTGCCCAATAAAGTGAAGCAATACTGCGTCAAACCCGCCAACCTGACTCATTATGACGCGCTGAGCACGGTAGAAATGCAAGGAGATGATGACGATGAATGAACATGAGACCCTTAAAGCCCAGGCATCTGCCCTTAAACTGCATGGCTTGCTCAGCCACTGGAATGAATTAACGCCCGAGCAAACACCCTGGCTGGCAGAACTATTAGCGTGGGAAATAAGCGAGCGTAAACAGCGCTCACTTGAGCGCAGATTAAGCAGTGCCAAACTCGGTCGGTTTAAATCATTAACCGAATTCGACTGGCAATGGCCAGCAAAAATAGACCAACAAGCAGTGCACCGTGTCATGCAGCTCGACTTCATTCAGGACCCAAGCAACATCATCCTCATTGGCAGTAACGGTGTGGGCAAATCGACCATCGCGCAGAACGTAGGCTATCAGGCGGTTATGCAAGGACACACCGTTCTATTCACTTCTGCCGCCAACATGCTTAACGATTTAGCGGCGCAAGATGGTGATAACGCACTTCGACGACGATTAGCTCATTACAGCAAGACGACGTTACTCATCATCGATGAAGTGGGCTACCTGTCCTACAGCAATTGCCATGCCGACTTACTGTTTGAAATCATCAACCGCCGTTATGAGAAAAACGCGACCCTCATCACAACGAATCGGCCGTTTAGCGAATGGAATGACGTGTTCCCGAATGCAGCCTGCGTGGTATCGCTAATCGACCGCTTGGTGCATCACAGCGAAGTGATAGCGATTGAAGGAGACTCTTATCGCATGAAAGAAGCACAAGAGCAGGCATTAGCACGGGGAAAAGTTAAAAGAGGAAAGACAAAATGAAAGTGCTGAAAATCACCACCCATTGGACAACAGAAGAAGCGGCATGTGTTCACGAAGCGCTCGACACGTTACAAACCGCTATCTGGGAAAGTTACGGCAAAGATATTACCGGAATGTACAGACATATTGCCAACGAACAAAAGGAAAAAAGCGAGCAGTCTAATGCCGGCATGGACTTCTAAGGACTAAGGCATCCAACTCAACGGCTATTGAAAAATGGCAATAAACGTCGTTTTATCGCCATTTTTAAACTGCGGCAAATAACAGCGGATCTTCACCGGCGCCAACACATGGGAGCAGGACGATCAACACTGGGCCAAGTCGATGAAAGCACTGCTGATCGATATCAACAAAACGGTAGCGGATGCCGGTGGCCGCTTGCCAGCCACTGACGCTGAACGGTGGCGACAGCGCTATCGACAACGTCTCGAAGAGGCAGATATCGAATGTCCACCTCCCGATAGGAGCCAGCGAGAGGAAGGAAAACGAGGCAGGCTAAAACGATCAAAAGCCCGAAACTTGCTGGAAAGGTTGCGCAACTTTGAGCACGACGTTCTGCGTTTTATGGATGTCGAGTACGTCCCCTTCACCAACAATCAGGGGGCGAATGACCTGCGCATGACGAAAGTGCAGCAGAAAATATCCGGTTGTTTTCGATCCATGGCGGGGGCGAAGATCTTTTGTCGCGTTCGCAGTTACCTGTCAACGTGCCGTAAGCAAGGGATGTCAGCCACAGAGGCGCTGGCTTTACTCTTTCAGGGGAAAAGCCCTGCGTTTATGGATACCGATGAGACTCAATTTTAATGATCGTGGCAGATATGAGCTGAATAGTTACCATAAATCTAAGAACAAAAGTCACGCTAACCAGAGCAGAGGCAAAACTAAACATGATTCTTAATGATGTCGTCATGGGAACCACGCGCGACGAGACGGGAACCATCCAGGCGGTACGGTGGATGTCGGAGTCCCTAAATGAACACGGTTTCTGTGCATCAACGCTCGTTGATGGCGTATTCATCCTCAATGAAGCCGACCACTCTACTCAGGACAGGTTTCTTGAGTTTGGTTTTGGTGAGTGCGATAGCCTGGAAATCCCAATTGCCCACAACCTCCTGAGTCGTGAGGCGCTGACAGAAATAGCAGATGCCATTCGCCGGCAAGGTGTGATTAAGCTCGGATCGGTCAGCAAAGACCTGCGCGGACAGACAGTAACGGCCTGGCATGACGTTGAGGTTACGGTGTACAACAGTCGTCTGGATTATTACCTGGCCCTGTCGGAGGAAACTACCGGCGACTACTACCCGCCATACTGGCAAAAAACGCTAACCGCTTAAACGAAAAAACATAACGCCGAACCGTCCTTGGTTACAAAAAGAGCCTTGGGCGGTTTTTCGTGTATTTCAGAGATTTTTTGGTACCCTGCCACCTATAGGATCGTGTCAACAAGGTAACTACCGGCTATAGTCAAAGAATGAACGTAGGTTCAAAGACTTCAGCTTCGATGCCTCAAGTAAAAGGAGGAGGCAAGAAGACATTGCAGGTAGCGTCGTTACGCGGACTAAGGAAAAGGCATGACAAGGCTAACTGAAAGCGAAAGAATGTTCATGGAGGCGGTCACCGAGTGGATGAGCGAGCCTGAGACGGCGGTATTTCTTGCGGGATGTGAAGACAGCGAATTGCGGCGATCTCGAAACGCTGGGAAACCGGCTCATTCGATGAGTACCGGTTTGAAAAAGGCATTGATCCAAGCGGGCGTTACCGAGCCGCCCATCGACACAGCCAGGCCATCCGCCAGCCAGTTTTCACCCGCCGCCTTAGCCGGCCAGCGCTCTGCGAACGACGCGGCACCCGAGGCCCTGTTGTCGGCAATCTGATGACCACCCGCCCGGCGTACCGAAGGTAGGCTGGGGGCGCCGTTCGCCCTTTAGGACGAATAGGCACATGCCCGCAAAACCATCACCGAACCACCGTTCAATCATTGGACGTTGGCACACCACCACCCCTAATAGCCCCTTCCTGGTCACCAAGCACGGTTGATAGCATCTGTTCAAGAAGAGCAGTGTTGTCACGACTCAGGCGGTTGCGTGAAACAGCATCGGTCAGTTTGTCGTGCATTCGTATAAGATCCGATCGCTTGGGTGGTACCAGGTATTGCTTTACCAGCCGTTTTACATCTTTCAATGCCTGATCCTTTGAGGACAGTCGCCCGGTCGTGTCGACCATGCTTTCTTTCCCGGTGGCCAGCCAGCGAGGATTGACCCCTAATACGTCCGCCATCTCCATGAAGAACCGCGTGCGCTTGGTTTTGCCGTTGAGGATCTTGCTCATGGTGGATTTTGACAGCCGTATCCCATAGTCCTCCATCATGCGTTGACGCAGCCTGGGCGTGGTCATTCGGGCATACATCATTGCGAACTCCATCCGCGCCGCAAAGGCGGCCCCCTCGTCCGGCAGGTGCACCAGGGAGGGCCGGTTAAAGTCCAGACCGTCAGCACCCCCCCGATTATCTTGTACGTTGTCCATCAAGAACCGCCCTCTAAATTAATTGTTGTACGTTGTCCAGCCTTTGGTTCCCGTCTCGTCCGCCAGCCCCAGTGAGGGTCGTCGTCCAAAAGAAACCATAGAAACCGTAAGCTCCAAAACCCCGGACAACCAAAATAATCAATAACCGTAAACGAAACAGTGAGATACGGATTGCCAGTTAATAACGAGGTTGAAAAAAGTAAACATCGCACCTCGGGCCTGATTGATCACCGATTGCCCTGCACTATCGCACACGCTACCGTAGTTCATACACACGATGTCACGAAGCGAACGAGGAAGAACACGATGGATATTTTTAAGGATATGAAGAAAGCCAAACAGACGGCTCGCCGCCCTCAGACCACCATTATTAAGGTTCAGTCTTACGAGATCGATCCAAAGGATTCCCGCAAGAGCGCCATCGTTGGTCTGGATATGTTGAACGCTGACGAATCCGGTGTCCCGAAACAGGTGCGTGTCAACACACTGGATCCGTCCGGGAAATCCATGGGTATTAACGATTTCGCGAACCCCAGCGCAATGATGAACACCCAAGTAGGCGGCCTTATTCGTCTGGATCAGTTTATTGTGCGCGGAGATGGCAATTATGTAGCCCGACACATGCAACGGGTCACCAAAACGGAGGGTCCTCGCGTTGGCCGTGATCAGAAGTCCTCCGAAATCGGTTACATGAAAGCCTGGACAAAGGTGATTGCGGAACGCGACAAAAACGGTGACGTGGCCGAGTTTGAGCTAAACAACAAAACCCTTTCCCGCGGTCGCGCACACGTTATTCCGGAAGACACTCAACCGTCCCCGGTGACCTTCGGTACCAAGGACTTCAAGGAAACGTTGTCCAAAATCATTGAACAAGCTGTCCAGAAAGCGCCAGAGCGCACTAAGCCGATGTTGCTGATGCGCGCCGAAGGCAACGAAAACCAGACTGAAGTGGTCCTGCAGACCCTGCGCCAGAACGCTGATAAGAGCTATTCGCTGATGCCCAAGCAGGAAATCCTGGAAGCCACGCGCGACAACTACGGTTTGAAAGAGTTTCTGGCCGCCAATGACAGGGCCCAGAAAGCCGGTGTTACTCAAGACGTGGAGTTCCTGTCTGGCTATCAACTGGATCTCGTAGGTTTGACTAAGGATCCCCGTTCCGGTGAGGCACTGGCCAACCCGCGTGTTCAATCCATGGTTCGTGAAACCGCTCGCTTTTTCGCCATCCCGAAAAAAACGGAACAGGAAGATCAGCAGTATTCGCCGGTCAAACGCCCGGAATACAAGCTGTCGGTCATCTCCTATCAGATCCCGCAATCGGATGACGCCAAGACGGCTTCCCTGGAAACCCTGGGATCGGTACCCGGTGTTGTTGCCAGCCCGGATGCCGGTTTGACCGTTACCTCGAACCCGTACTACCCCGCTGACGGTGCCCCCGCGCAACAACCTGCCCCGGCTAACCAAAATCAGGCAGCCGAGCCGCCCACCCCTGCTCCGGTGGACGAAGAACCACCGATGCAGGATGACATCGACAGCACTATGGACCCGGATGATCTGCTCCGAGAGGACATGATCGATGATTTTGACGTCGATGATCTGGAGGAACAGCTGGCCGCACAGGGCAATTAAGAGTGGCCTTCCCCCTGACCTTACCGGGTCAGGGGTTTTTTGCGTTTTGAATATCCAAATTATGACAAAGGTGCACGCTTCATGAGCTCTTCAACCCTTGCCTGGATGGATCTGTCTGCCTATCACCTGATGGCTCAGTTGTCGGTGGATAAATCCGGTAACCAAGCATTGCTGATTCGTCCGGCAGACCTGAATGAGCCGACTGAGAAATCCGGCAAGCGTGCACAGCTTCTGCAACAGAAGTTTCAGGGCATCACTGACAAGGTGGGCCAGAGAACGTTTCGTGGACGGGTCTTGCGTGGCCAGATCAATGTGTTGACCGGCCAGATGATACAAAACCCGGCTGCGATGAAACAGTTTCTCCAGAAAATGTTTCCTCAAGGCCAGGAAATCCAGGTCACGCTGGCACAGATGCAGCAAATCGAAGCGATCCGGGAAGCTGCAAAAGACGTTAAAGCCAACGAAACTGTGCGCCCGGACAGCCCAATGAACATCGAAGCTTTGAACAAGGCAACGCCAGACGGTCTGAGGTTCGACCACAAGGAAGGCAATCTGGTCGCCTATGTGCGAGGTCACACACCGGTCTGGCAACCGGTACCAGAGACCGTGACGAACCAGAAGGCCGAACAATGGGTTAAAGAGGCCCATAATCAATTTCTGGAGCACCAGCGCACTGATCAGTTGACCCCGCTCCACGAGCGTGTGGCTACCCTGCAAGATGCCCTGGATCGAGACAATCTCCCTTATTGGCTGGATAACCTGGGCCACTGGGAAATGGACACCCTGAATCAGTGGATTACCGACAGCCAGAATGATCTGCAAGCGCTGGTTGCCCAGGACCCTGAAAGCCTGGATGACCGGATTACCCTTCGGGACACCCTGAAAGAGCGTTTAAGTGCTCTGGGTTCTGTTATCGATACCGGGTTTCGTGAGCGTTTGGCACAACTTGAGCGGGATATTGATAGTGGCCAGGCTGGCGGAGTGCCGGAGACTGAGGTGGACAACGTACAACAAAATGAGCCGGACTCCCATGATGAGGTGTCGGGCGTCAAGACTGGACTGGACAACGTACAACAAACCGGGTTTCGCGAGATCGGTGCGAACCTTAATGGTGAAGCCGTGTATGAGGACGCCAACGGCGTGCGCAGCATCACGCGCGGCGGCGCCCGGTTGGAGGAAGCGGTGGGCATGGTACCCACTCGCGCGGGTATGAAAGTGTCAGTGGACCCAGACCGGCGTGGGCTGGACTATCGCAGCGTGGATGAAGCGTTGGACGCCCCGGCCACGGTTCTATCGCTGGAACGTAAAATCCGGGCGCTGTATGAGCACACCTTGGATGCGGACAAACGCAACGATTGGCAAGCAATGACCGTGCGGCATGAGGGCCAGGAACAGTCAGCGTTGATCCGGTCACTGGACAACAGGAATGGCGGTGCCCTGCAAATGCTGTCGCTGCGCTATACGCAACTGATGCGCGATCAGCCGGCGAGCGTCAACGCGCAAATTCTGAAACTCACCGCCGGCCATCAGCTCCAAAATGTCGGACTGCCCGCCGAAGCGGCTGAAAACACCAAAAAATTGTGGACAGACCTCGGCTTGTCCTTACCGGAGGCGCCAGCACCGGCCCCCTCTGCGCCATCAAACGCTGATACAGTAGAGTCAGGTCAATCACACGAGGGTCAAGACGATGATCACAGCAACGGTGAACGAGGGTCAGACCAACCGGATTCTGGCGGCACTGGAAACACAGACACAGACAATGGCGCTGACGGAACGCGAGGCGGTGACCGAGATTCTGGAGTATCTGTCGGAAATGGCGATCGAGGACCTGGCGGCACAGTTTCAGATTCTCTGGGACACGGGGGCGAACCCGGGGTCTCTGAGCCTGGGGGCGACGGTGCCCAGCGCAGCGATCCTGAAGGCGGAACTGGATCAGCCGGGGATCAGCCGGGCGCGCCAGTTCATGCTGGAGAAGATTCATCAGGGTCAGGCGGCAGCGGAACAGGCGTGGGCGCTGGATCAGAAGGAACAGGGACGGACGTCGGCGCAACAAGCAACACTGACACCGAAGCCACTGACGGCACCGGCGAGCAAACGGCCACTGACCGAACAAGTGGAGTTTCTGGAGTCGTTGCTGGCGGCCTTTCACCAGCGCTGGCGGACGAACCCGCTGTTCAAGGGCGCGGTGAACGAAATCGTTCAGAGCCAGCCGGCGTATCTGATGGCGCTGGCCCAGGACCCGGAACAGCCGAGCCGACTGCAACTGGCGCCACTGATCATCCTGCTGGCTCTGACCGAGGGCGCAATGAATCACTGGCAGCAGAGGATGGAGCAGGCAATCCGCCAGCGCCAGATGCCGGACTGGAATCGGTTGTCAGTGACCCGCAGGGCGCAGGCGAACCGGCAGATCGAAATGGAGGCCGTGGAGGTGATCAGCCCAATGATTGGGAGCGCTTTGCGCAGCAGCAGACCGCTGACATCGCTGATTCAACTGAACGATACGTTGGCGACCCTAAACTTGAAAGCCGCGGGCCTGTCCAGCGCCTGAAGGACAACATCAATGCCATTCTCCGGTTGCGCCAGCTTGAGGCGGCCGGAGACACCCCCTCCCCCGAAGATCGTCGGGAACTGGCCAAGTATTCCGGTTTTGGCGGTATCCATTCCAAAATGTTTTCGTCGTATTCTCTTCCGGAGTTCGTTCGCAACGGTTTGGATGCGCTCAGCGATATGATGCGCAACGAAACTCTCAGCGCGAAAGAATACAATTCCCTGAGAAGCACGATCCTGAACGCCCACTTCACCCACTCGGGAATCATCGGCCCGACCTGGGAAGCGCTGGCGCGTATGAATGTACCCATGAACCGGGTACTGGAACCCTCATCCGGCACGCTAAACTTCAAATCCTTCATGCCGGAATCGCTGGTCGGGAAAGTCGGCAAGTTTACGGCGGTCGAACTCGACCCCATCACCGCCAGCATCGCACAGGCCGTCCATCCCGACGCCCACGTGATCAACGCCGGGCTTGAGAAAGCCACGTTCCCGGATCAGTTCTTCGACATGGCCATCTCCAACATTCCGTTTGGGGATTACAACGTCTTTGATCCGGAACACCCCTCCCGCAAACACTCTATCCACAACACCTTTTTCCTCAAAGCACTGGATAAGGTGCGCCCCGGTGGTGTGATTGCGTTCGTGACGTCCTCGTATGTACTCGATGGCACGGGTCAGTCGGTGCGCCAACAGATCATGGACCGGGCACACGTGGCTGGCGCCTACCGTTTGCCCACCGGCACCTTCAAGCAATCCACCGGTACCGAAGTCGTCACCGACCTGGTGGTGCTTCAGAAAAAGGGCAACTTCACACCGAATTATACGCCCCTGGATATCTTGTCGACCGGGAAAATCGAAGCGCCCCTTAGCAGCGGCTCGCCGATTATTCATGGCAACGAGGAATATCAACCCGGGGAACCGGTACCGGGCATGAAGATAAACCAGGTGTATCTGGCGCACCCGGAAAACCTGTTGGGTGATCTTGCGGTCACCACCGGCCTCCATGGCGCGGAATTACGACTGCTGGGCGGTGGCAGCATTGAAGAACAACGCCAGACATTGACCAAAGCCCTTGAGAGTCTACCGAAGAATGTACCGGTCGATAAGCCGGTGACCCTGGATGCCGAAACCCTGCGCAAAATGCAGCGCACGGAAAACAAGGACCACGCAAGCCTTGACCAGCTACCGGGGTCGCTGTCCATCGAGAACGAGCAACTGTACCAACAGGTGTTTCAGGATAACGGCGAGGTTCGCCGTGAGTTGGCGCCGATGCCCAAAACCAAGGCGTTGGTCAAACGAGCTCTGGCCGCCACGGAAGTGATGCTCTCGGTGTCTGACTTGCTCGATGCCGAAACCTCCCGCGAGGCGGACGACGAGTCTCTGGATCTAAAGCGAGCGGTGGTTCGCGATCTCATCGATGGCTGGGAGAATCTGGAGCAGGGCAAAGGCCCCCTGCCCAAGAAAATCCGCGACCTGCTGCGCGGCGATCCGCGCTCGCGCAAGGTCAATGTGCTCGATATGGTGTCCGAGGATGGCATTATCATGCGGCCGGACATTGTTCACGGACGCACGGTACAACCGATCACCGAAGCGCCGGCGACGGCCAAGTCTATGGAAGACGCTCTGGCGCTCTCGCTGGCGTACACCGGTATCGTCTCTGAAAGCTACATGGCGGACCTGCTTACAGACCATGAAGACGGTTTGACTCAAGAAGCACTGCGCAAACAACTGGTCGAGAAAGGCCTGACGTTCATCGATCCGAGGACGGATAATCTGGTTGAGCGATCGGTGTATCTGTCCGGCAATCTGCGCCCGAAAATCGATGTGGTTCAAGCCATCGTCGAGTCCGACAACCGTTTCCAGCGCAACCTCGATGCCCTCGAAGCCTCACTCCCCAACCCCCTGAAGCCTTCGCAGATCAAGGTGGCTCTCGACGCCTTCTGGTTGCCCGAAGATGTGGTCAACCAGTTCATTGAAGAAGGCTTGGGGCTGCAAATCCACGGCACCCTGGGTGTCCAGGCGAAGTTCGACGAACACCAGCGGTATTGGCGGCTTGAGCCCAGCGCCAGTCAGGGCAAGCCCTCCATGGCCCGGATTTCATCGGAGCAGGATCACGTCACCCAAAGTCGGTTCGGTACACCGCGCAGGGACGCCCTGGAGTTGCTGGCCAACGCGTTCACCAACACCATCCCGAAGGTTCAGGATCGGGTATCCGGAAGCGTGCCCCCGCGTTATGTCATCAATGCCCAGGAAACGCTGAAAGCCCAGGGCAAGTACGATGAAATCGTGGATGCGTTTGATCGCTGGATCTTCAAGGACCCGAAGCGGGCGCAACGCTTAACCGACCTCTATAACGAAAAGTTCAATACGACTGTATTGTACAACCCGGACGGATCACACATGGTCTTCCCGGGCATGTCCGACGTGTACGTGCCTCGCAAACACCAGGTGGACTTCGCTTGGCGGGCGGTATCGGGCAAGAACTCCATGAGCGCCCACTGCGTCGGCGCCGGCAAAACACTGGAATTAATTGCCAGTGCCATACGCGGCAAGCAGATGGGGCGATGGTCAAAGCCGATGATCGTGGTTCCGAACCACATGCTTGAACAGTTCGCCAATGACAGCCATGACATCTACCCCAACGGCAAGATCCTGGTGATGACCGCCGCCGATGGCCGCGCATCGAACCGGGCCGCGTTTGTGGCCAAGTGCGCAATGGGCGACTGGGACCTGGTGATCTGTACGCACAGCGTGTTCGAGAAAATCACGGTGCCGCAGGAATTCGAGGCCCGTATCATTGATATGGAGCTCGGAAAACTTCGTGGCGCTCTGGACAATTCTGAAAAGCAGATGCGCCCCAAAGAAATCGAGAAAGCCATCAAGCGCCTGGAAGAGCGGCTTGAGCGCACGATGGAAAACATCAACAATAATAAGGAAAACATTCTTAATATGGGTGAAATTGGCGTCGATTTCATCGGCATCGACGAAGCGCATCTCTTCAAGAACCTGATGGTCGATTGCAGTCAGCAGATTCCCGGCATCTCCAATGCCAGCTCCAATCGTGCCATGAACATGCTGATTCGCACACAATACCTGAATGAAATCCACGGCGGCCCTTACGGCGTAATGATGGCCACCGGCACGCCGATTTCTAATTCCGTCACCGAACTCTATACCTTCACGCGGATGTTGCGCCCTGACCTGCTGGCGGAAATGGGCATTGCCAATTTCAACGACTGGATGGGGCTGTTCGGCGAAGTTAAGCACGGCATGGAGATCAAGCCGGAAGGTGGCAGCTATCAGATGAAGTCGCGGCTATCGCGGTTCAAGAACATTCCTGAACTGGTGAAGATGGTTCGCACCTTCATCGACTTCAAGTCACGCGAAGACCTGAATCTGCCGAGCCCGGATATTGAACACAGCCAGATTGTCTCGCCTCAGTCGGCCTTTATGAAGGGCTTTATGAAGTACATCGAGGCCCGGGCACGGACGGTTCGCTCCAAAAAGGAGGACGGGGCATCGTCAGCGGCGGAACTGATTGGGGCCGAGATCCGGAAAACGTTATACAAAGCGAACGATAAAACGGTGATCGATGAGGCGACCGGTGACATCGACCCGGATGCGGTGGAGATGCCGAACATGGATATCCTGCTGACCATCGCCACCGATGGTCGCAAAGCGTCGCTGGACCCGCGACTGATCCATCCGAAATTTCCGGATGACCCCAACTCCAAGGTAAACCTTGCGGTCGATCGCCTGATGCAGCGGTACCAACAGTTTGACAATGAGAAGGCAGCACAGATGATTTTCTGTGACTTCTCCAGCCCCACGGGCAAAGGCATCTTCAACATCTACGACGATATGAAGCAAAAACTGATCAACCGGGACATTCCGGAGAGCGAGATCGGTTTTATCCATCACGCGAAAACGGACGCGGACAAGGAGGATCTGTTTGCCCGGGTGCGCAGTGGCGAGGTCCGGTTCTTGTTCGGCTCTACTCAGAAGATGGGGATCGGTACCAATGTTCAGGAACGTCTTGTGGGCATGGAGCAGATGGACCCACCCTGGAAGCCTGCAGATGTGGAGCAGCGCCTCGGCCGCATGGAGCGACAGGGCAACTCGTTCGACAAAGCGTATAACGACACCTTGACCGCGGAGGACAGCTTCGATCTGTTCATGTGGGAAACCCTCAACCGCAAGCTGAAAATGATCACCCAGGCGATGCGCTCGCCGGAGGATTGTGCGCGGGAAATCGACGAGGAGACTGAGCCAGGATTTGAAGACATCCTCGCAGTCACAACGGGAAATCCGGCCATTCGCGTATTCATGGATGCACGAGTCCGGCTGGACAAGCTCAAACGGATGCAGGACTCGCATATTGACCAACAGGCGGACCTGGGTGCGCGGATCGACCAGCAACAGCGCAAAGTGCAGAGCATTGATGAATTCCTTGAAATCAAACACCAGGAAAAGGCTTTGGTTGAGGCAAACACGCCGCTGGCACTGGTACTCGATGGCCCGGTACCGGGACTCTGTGAAGGCCCCATGGCCGTCACCGGTGGCCTGCCGAATCTGGCGCACGCCCTAAAAACACTGGCCGGTGAAGCCAAAGCCTTCCGCACGAGCAACATTGGCACCCTCGGTGGCCTGACGATCAAGATGAGCCGCATGAGCAGCGAGCCCACCCTGATCGTGGAACGCCTTGATGGCCGTACCGATCCGCTCTACAAAATCGACAACTCACAGGACGATCTGCTGGAAGATGACAAGAAAAGGGACGCCTTTTACGACGCCGCCCGGGTGCTTGTGCGCTATGCGCACAAGCTTGGTCGGGATAACGGCATCGATAAAACCACTGAGGCTCTGGAATCCAGCAAGAGCAACCTTCGGCGTCTGGAGGAAGATCTGGGCAAACCGTTTGCCTACGAAGATGAAATCAAAGAAGTGCGGGAGACGTATCAGCGTCTAAGCGAAGAACTGGGTGATGAAATCGACGACGACAAAACCCTTGATCCTGAGCCATTGGCGCAATTCGCCGAGGCCATTCATGAAGCCACGGGAGAGCACGCAGGTCTGGCTCACTTTGCCCGCGAGACAGCAGACGCGGAAAAGCACGGGAAACTGTCGGAGCTATTGAATGACCGGACCCAAACAGGCTTGCTCAAGCTCGATGAAGATTTTGAGGACGATGAGGATGAGTATGAGTATCTGGACACAAAAATAGCCTGATAGTTGCAACATGGCCTGAAGCATCGGGCCCAACTTTCTTTAAGATATAGACATCGATTCCTTGGGGAGTGCCAGCTTAATGATGACAATCAAGCCCGAAGACTATGAAACTGAACAACGACTGCCATTCCCGGAGGGTTTTCCGGCACCCCCAACCGATGAGCTTCTGGATGCCATCGAGCAGGTTCTGATTTACCGGGCCGAGCAACGGGGCATCCGGAGCATTGGCCTGCAGGACGCCTCCATGCCTATTGCAGCAGGGCTTAAACGTGACGCGCTCCTGCCGGTCATGGTGGATTACCTGACCAACACGATTTACAAGCAATCGGAGCTTCACTTTGAGTCCGACCTTATGGACACGCTGGCGATCGAGACATTGGAGCATCGCGCTGGCGCCGAAAATGGGGAACAGTGCGTTGACGCCGATGTTAAAAACATCCAGAGCGACATTGCACAAAACGTACAGAGACCGATGCTTTATAACCACAGTGACGATGAAGGGCTGCTTTTTGCCAGCACAGGCGTCAGTCCGGTTGCGACGATCCCGGCCTCCGTTACGTTTCTTATGCTGGATGCCGCCCTGGAATCCGCCCACAATCTGTCGATGACACACCAACAGAATCTCGCCGGTATCACTGAAAAAAGCGAACTGGATTTGACACCCGTACTGGAGCTTCTGGCTCGACTGGATATCAATAATAGCGTTATAGCGCCGCCAGCCCTGCATGTACGATTGAGCGAACTGCGAGAAAAAGCCCTCGATCGTCAAAGTACGTTCGGTTACACCGATATGGATTCCCAACCTGATCCCGATATGCAGGAGTCACAATCATGAGTTTTAACGTGTTTGAGCAAGCCCGGGCCCAGCTTCACGAACAGAACGCGAGCCAGGCGGCGGCTCGACAGGCGGCGTATGGCTCTCTATCCACCCTGCGAATCGTCAGCAAAGCCCTGGCAGGTTCGGTGACCGTAGACTCAGTTGGCGACCCGGAAGCCATCGAAAAAGCGGCCAAAGCGATGATTGAACGTATCGGTGACCAGACGATTGCCCTGAATGATCGGCTAGGGGGCAGCGACGACCGGATTGTACTGGAATCTATTACAGGTTCGGTGGCCACGGTGATCAGCGAGCACTATCGGCACAGCGGCCAAAATGCCTTTAAAGTAGACTGGTCTGAGGTCTTGGCGGGCACCCTGGAAATAGATGGAATTTGGCGGGAAACCCAGGACACCACATCCGGTGGCTCGCTAGAGTACCGCCGCTCGCTATCGATGATGCAGGCACTGGCTCCCGTTCTATCAGCGCATCAGCGATTTGATTTTTTTCAGCCCGCCGAAAATCGCGTCATTGAACGGATGGGTCAGCTCATGTGGGAGACGACTCAAACAACACTTTCCAGCGAGGCGGCCGTGGAATCGATGGAGGAACCGGAAGTCGAGATGCTGCGGCGCAACTTGCTACTGCGCGCTGGCGAGTTGCTTGCTGGCGCATGGAATGCCAATGCCTGTGCCGTGGTGCAGCAAGTAAAGGAAGCCATGACCGATGAGCGGCGTTTCTGGAAGTCCAAGGGGTTCCCGGTGTCTTCGGTAGAGCGAGATTTTCTGTCCGGCTACCGATCACTGGAACAGGCCTTTTCTGTGTCTCTGAATGCGCATCAGGATGCGGCCATGTCATCCGTGGAGTCACCCTCCCCTTCCTAAGCCTCCCTGTGCCTATGGCAAGGGGATTCTCGCGGAGACGGGCTGAGGTTTCGCTCCCGGGGATTTGGAACATCGCT
The DNA here is from genome assembly GCF_000372805.1 of Marinobacter gelidimuriae. GTDB lineage: Bacteria > Pseudomonadota > Gammaproteobacteria > Pseudomonadales > Oleiphilaceae > Marinobacter > Marinobacter gelidimuriae. Next base: position 18,222 of record NZ_KB889899.1, read on the forward strand.
CGAATGCTTCAACCTACACGGCTATATACTATCGCAATCCTGTTTACGGCAGAGGCACTTGCGAAGTCATGTTTGATTTACCCCCTCCCATTGTACCGGACGACACACCGCCAACGGTCATCGAATCACTAGAGAAGGTGACACCGCTAGATCGGGCGTGCTTGAACCGGGTCACCGACCGGTACGCTGTCCACCCCTTGATACTGTCTGTGATTGCCCGCGTTGAAGGGGGCCAAGCGGGGATTCGTTCCGAAAATACCGATGATTCATGGGACCTGGGACTCATGCAGATCAACACCATTCACCTGGAAACACTCGCCCAGTTCGGACTGACCGAGGCGATGATTCAAAACAATGACTGCATCAATCTTGGCGTTGCCGCCTGGCACGTCCGGAACGTCACCGAAAATCAAACCGCCAGCAACCCGGAGGGGTATTTTCGGGCTATCGCTCGCTACCACTCGAAAAACGAGCCTCATATCACTGTATACACCAACAAGTTAATGAAGGCATACCGAGAATTGGTCAAACAATACGGGACCCGCAACCATGGCGGCGAATAGCGGACAAGGACAAGGCGAACGCGATCAGATGATGGAAAACATGATCATGTTTTTTGTCATCATCGGTGTTCTGTTTCTGGCCGCCTGGATGACCTGGCGGCACCAGCAGGAAGTAATTCTCACAGGTTTGTTTTGGTCGGTCGGCTGGCTGTCCAAGGCAGTTCAATTCGTTCCGTTCCTATATCCGGATGCTATAGCCCGCAATCTGGGCAACTGGAGCCATACCTTGATCGGGCTGGATCCCGCTCCGTATGGGTGGGAAACCGCCAAACTGATGATCAGGGCAATGACGCATTCCCTGACGCTGATTTTCGCACCACTGATCGTGTGGAGGCTGTTCAGTCTGCGACAGCATTTCATCATTAACCGATTTACGCGCCGGTTCGACCTGTACGACCTGAAAGCGTCCCGCGTCAACGATTACGCGGCTATCGCCTCCATTCAGCATGAAGACCTCCTTAAAATACCTCTATATGAGGGACCGTTGGCCATAAATCACGCGCCGATCGATTTCGCGCTGCTCAACCAGCTGCTTGTGGTTCATAAGCGCAGCGTGGGTCAGGCCGCGCTTGAAGCCATGCGATTAAAAGGTAAAAGCCAGACGCATAAGCCCCGCCCGATCAAAGGCTGGACGGAGAAAAAAATGCGATGGTCGGTAGAGGAACGACGCCGGGTTCTACCGCCACCACAGCAGTGCCGGCTGGACATTCAGGCGGCCGATCAGCGCCTACGCGATCAGACCGGCTCCCTGTTTAATGTTAAGAATCTGGATGTGTTTGAAAAATGCGTGCTGGCCATCTTGCTGACGGCAAACGCGGAAGGTCTGGGTCCTGCCGGTACACTGGCCCTGCGGCTGGCAAAAAGCTTCCGGCGTCTGGACGCCAAAAACCAGCACAACCCCACCATTAATGCCAAGGGGGTTAATGCCATCATTAAACGCAACCTTGAGCACCCGGTGGTAAAACAAGTCCGCAAAAAGCACGCTTTTACCACCACATTTTTTATGGGGCTTTTGGAGTGTTGCTGGAAAAAGGGCATTTTTACAACGCCCAATTTCCTGTGGCTGAAACCCGTAAACCGAACCTTGTACCTGTCTCTGTGCAGTCTCGGTGGCGATCGACCGTATTCCGAGGCTCTTGGCCCGTGGAGTCACTACATGGTTGAGAACGTAAAAGGCCATGCGGTCACGCACCCTTGCATCGAAGGAGGCACAGACGCGCTCAAGGAAATGCTGTTCTCTGATGAGTGGATCGGCTCAGACGAAGGATTGGCCTCGGATATTGCCGAGCTCAAGGCACTTGAGGCAGGCAACGATGATGAATATTCGCCCACGCGGGGAGTCGATCTGTTTGACCCACCCGCGCCGAAGAAACAGCAAGGAAAGTCATGAGACGATATCTTACCGTGCCTGCAGTAACCGCGCTGCTTGGATTCAGCGGCGCTGCCATCGCAAATGACACCCCTGAACACACTGGTTTTAGCGGATTCCCAAAGGCGACCCTGATTGCACCGGGCCAGGCGCAAACGGCATCGGTCTGCCATACACAGACGGATTACGCCTCCGGCCTGACGCTATCCGGCTTGACGGATAAAGAGGTCCCCCGCCCGGCAACCCCGACAGCCGACTCCGAAGAGAAGCAGTACACACTACCTTCCTGGCTTGGGGAATAACATGGCCGCTCAACCTCAGAAAATGCGCGGCCTGACCCCTGATAGGGAAATTGGTTCGGACAGGCTTCACCGTGACATCCGAACCCCCGGAGAGCGTCTTTCCGCGTTTTTCGGGGAGTCACCAACGGCCTCCATTGTGCTGTCACTGTTGCTGCTACCGATCGCTCTGATATCGCCAACGTTTTTCATGCTTGTTGCGGTGCCGATCATCTATTGGGCGACCGGACACGCCTTCCGAAAAGAACAGGCACTACCCCTGCTTTTACCAAAGGAGGCCAATCGTGAAGATCCCTCAGACCCAAAACCGGGACGGCACGGGAACCACACGTCCAGGGGAGAGTTCCTGTTTGGTAACCTGCGATTTTCGAAGAAACCCTATGAATTGTGGGGTGCGTTTGCCCATCTTCTGACCCACGAAATGATACTGGGCAGCACTGGATCCGGGAAAACCGAGACGCTAGTTAGTAAGGTTGCTAACTATCTCTCCGTGGGATCGGGGATCATGTATTCCGATGCGAAAGCGGCACCAAAACTGGGCTGGCAGATATTCACCCTCGCTCGCTTCTTTGGCCGGGAAGACGATTACCGAAGCCTGAACTACATCAAAGGTAACGTAAGCGGGAAACCGGATCCGGCTGTAAGGCGGGGAAACAATGTCAACCTGTTCACTTACGGGTCAGCCGAATCCGTTACCCAGATTATCGTCTCCTTGATGCCACCAAGTGGCGGCGAAAACAAGCTGTTCTCTGAACGTGCCATCGGCCTGATTTCTGCTGTTATTCCGGGGCTGGTTGACTTGCGCGATAAAGCTGACCTCAAAATCAACCCGGGCGTCATTCGTAAGGCGCTAGAATTCGAGGAAGTTCAGAAACTCAAGCGCGCCAAACCCGTCTCCCCCGCGTCTCGCGAAGCACTCCGGGCGTATCTGTCCTCCCTGTCGGGTTATACAGAAAATCCGGTGGACAAGCAGGGAAAACCGACCGACCAGCAGCCACAGGAAGTGACTCGCCAATTTGGTTTTGCCCAGGCGTACTTCACGCGGGCCCTGGCCAGCTTGTCGGATACCTATGGCGACATTTACATGGTGGGCAGGGGGGAGATAAATTTCCTCGACCTTATTCTCCGGAGACGCATCTGTGTCGTGATGATACCGGCCCTGGAAAAAGCACCGGACGAAATGAAGAACCTGTCAAAAATCGTGCTGGCGGCACAAAAGAACGCCATTTCGACAGGCATTCCGCCGGATATCGAAGGCCGCAAGGAAGACGTACTGGACAGCCTGCCAATTACCGCCTCCGTGCCCTTTGGCATTATCAACGACGAATTCGCTTTTATGATGACACCCGGGTACGGGGCGGTTTTAGCTCAAGCTCGAGGGCTTTTTGTGGCCATTACTGTGAGCGGCCAAGATTACGCGGGGATGAAGCGAGAGGACGCCGACGAAGCCGAGCAGATTGCCGAAAACACCAAGATAAAGATCATAATGGCGTCTGAAGGTCTGGGTGCCACGAAAGAACTGATCCAGGAAATAGCTGGCGAAGGCATGGCCGCGGCCGCATCGTCCTATGCAAAGGACGATGGCAGCCTGACGTCGAGCTACCGTGACAACAAATCCGCCAACTTGGAAAAAAAAGCCCGGGTGGATGTGCGGGATACGCGTGCGGCCGTCGAGGGTGAAGGCATCATTTTCTGGCGAGATCGGATTGTGCCGGTAACGATGTTTTACCATGGGCTTGATGAAAAATCGATTATCAGCGATTACCCGGTCACTCGCCTGCTCGATGTCCATCTGCCTGAGCGCGGATACGGCAAGACACTGCTACAGCCGGACAGCCCTATCATCGAAAGTCTCAGAAAAGCGGTGCGCGAGGGCTTTAGCGTGGACGTTGATGAGGGGGTCATTCCGGATATTCCGGAGACCTCATCCATGCCCGCCCTGGGCCTTGATAAAGCGCTACCGGCGCTACGGGCATTAACTCGCAAGCACCCGGATCTAAGCTCGATGGATCGTGAGGGGTTGCTGTTTCAACTCCTGGTCCAGTATCGCGACGAAGAACTCACTTCTGCGCTCAACGATACCGACACCGGCGACCGTTCCCCCATGGACAGCGCCCCGCGATTTGCTGAAAAAACTCACGACCAACCTCACACCAAGCAGAACTCCGCTCGTGAAGCGCAAAGTACACTGAGCACACTGGCTCCACCAGAGGAATCCAACGGGTTCGGTCAGGTCGATGCATCTGAAGTTAACCAGGCTATGACGTCCATCGATGATGAACAGGCAGCTATGGACGTCATTGGCAGCACAGAGCCCCCTGAAGCCACCCCCCTTGCCTGGGCACCCGGATCGGCCAAGTCGCCCAGAATCGAAGCGAGAGAGGACCAGATGGCCTCCAGCTCACTGGTCGCCTCCTCCCCCTGGCTCATTGACCCCAGACAACTGGCAGATCGCGCCAACCGAACCATCCATCCAACGGAAGCGGCCTTGGCGGCGGCTTCTGCCGAACGTACGGCACGCATGGAAGAGGCGCTGGGTGTCAGTCCGGAGTTAGCTCGAAAAGTAGGCCAGGAAACGGCTCATGCCATTATTAAGGGATTCGAATATCCAAGCCGCGAAACGCCAACACCGGCTGCCCCTCAGAATCAGGCAGAGGAAGATGTGGTTGTAAAAGACCAGGCGCGAACCATTAACCGGATGAAAGCGTGGGTCGATGGCAACAGTTGAATGATTAAACGGCGAGGAATGACCGAGCCGTGTTTGCCCGCATCGCCGAGGCGGTGCGGGCTCATCGAAGCGGCTCTAAATACTTTGGAGGTAAGGCAATAACGCGCAGTCGCGGCCAGACCGGGCAGATGAGGACAGGCACTGCTCCAGAGCCGGTCTGTAACCAACAATAAGGCAGCGTTCCGTGGCGAAGGACAACGCGGTATAAAGCCATTCCCGGGTCATTAGAAAGTCTGAACGGTTATCCAGAACAATGATTGCTACTGACCGGGGGTCGCCAATCATTTGATGCCGGTGAACGGTTAACGAGTGTGTGAATTGAAAGAATTGCACCAAACGCCAGGGAATAGGCTTGCTCAAGGAATCCAGGCGAACCGTTTTCCTGTCGGTATCGATACTGGTAATGATGTAGGTTTGCCCGTTGGTGATGGACCAGTCCTTTAACGTCCGCGATGCAATCAACTGATCCCCGATCACCAATCCGCAATCATTGATTGATAGCGAGGCTTCATCGCGATTTGCAGGGTGCAACTGAGAGGCTGTTACGGCCGCTAGGTGTGATGAGCCCAGCACGCCATGTCGAGTCGCTGTAAGAATCTGTACGCCGCGGCGCTTCCAGACGTCAATGGCGATGTCGAGCGCACCGATAACCAAGGATTGACATCCTCCCCCACCAAACGCCTAACCGGCTTTTTGGAAGGGGATTCCTACCTCTAGACGCTTATGCCCAAGCGCGAGAATGTTCCTGCCCGCATTGGAATCGCGGTTGTGAGTGACACCGCACTCACAGGTCCATTCTCTTATTCCAAGGCCTGCTCTACCTTTCGGACTGTTGGGGCTCAAAGAGCCACAACACGAGCAAGTCTGGGTGGTGTACCGTTCATCAACTTCCAGAAAAATCCCGCCTGCGCTCTCGCATTTGTATGACAACAGGGTTTTTAGTGTGGACCAGCCAGCGTCGAGCACCGACTTGGCCATAGTGGTTTTTGCCAGGCCGGA
>NZ_KB889900.1 GCF_000372805.1 Marinobacter gelidimuriae
GAAAGAAAACAATCGAACACTGTTAGAACAGGTGCTACTTGCACTGAAGGAGTTTGAGCCGCCGCCCATTTAACCCAATACCGAACAGGAATGACGGCTTATACAGGATAGGTCCGTCCAAAATGGCCAAATAGGCACTGAATATGCGCCGAGGAACGGTTTTTGACTAAACCTCTCTGCCATATCCGCTGTGCTGGCCAGCAATAAGACGTGAAAGAGGGACTCAGAGGCCCTTGAGGCGCTAGCGGGGCTCTATCTGGGGATTTGGGGATCATGATACTCAATCAGAGGGGTAAACAGATAGATCCAGAACCCGGCCATAAGGATGGCGGTCAGCCGCAAACGTCTGCCTCTGACCCAGTCGCTGACGCCACGGACCATGCAGAGACCGGTTACCTGGGCGGTGTAGCCAATCACCGCAGCAATGGCCAGTGCTATCACAACTGCAAACATGAGTACCCTCCGCCCGTATCCTGATGATCAGGACACGGAAACAGGGTAAATGTTACCAAAAGGGACTCTGTAACATCTGCCACAGACCAGTGTCAGTGTGGATGTACTGGCACTTCGGAAAACCTCACCAACAGTAAGGAACCGGCTATGAAACATTCGAAAGCTCTGCTGACCTTCATTCTGCTGTTTACCAATAGCCTTCTACCGCTCTTACCAGCCTACCTCACGGGTTCCCATTTCTCGACCTGGTTGTCGGCAAAGTTCACGGCCCACACGGTTCCGTCACTCTCAATGGCGACGGCCATTCCCGTATGGCCGGGGTTATCCGGTGCGCTGCCGAATGCGGTGAGATAGTCCCCTTGCGCCGTGAACTTCTGGATACGGTCGTTATAGAAGTCAGCCACAAAGACATTGCCTTCAGGGCCCATGGCAATGGATGTTGCGGCGGTGAACCAGCCTTTGAATGGCCCGTAGAGACCCAGGGCAAAGGGTCCACCCCACTTGCGCAGAAAGTCGCCTCCGGCATCGAAGACCTGGACACGATTACCATAACCATCTGCCACGTAGAGAGTTCCGTCATCGGCAAGAGCCACATCGGTGGGATAAGTGAATTCACCGGCGCCTTTTGCCGTCTCGCCGGTTGTTCCCCACTGCTTGACGAAGGAACCATCCGCCCTCAAGTGCTGCACGCGCTGATTGTAGAAGTCCGTTACGAACAGGTCGCCATTGTCGGCAACAGCCACACCTCCCGGGGCATTGAACTGCCCGGGGCCTTCACCGGGGCTACCGATTATTTCAAGGGGCTGGCCCGCCAGGCTGAACACCTGAATCCGGTCGTTCATGTACTCGGGAACGTAGAGCTTTTCGTCGTGGATGGTCAGGTTCATCGACCGCCCGAGCTCGCCGATGCCATCGCCGGTGGTACCGAATTCCCGTTTGAAACTTCCCTCGTGGTCAAAGACCTGGATTCGCCCGTTGCGTGCATCGGATACGAAGACTTCGGTGTCCGTTACGGCAATGCCGGTGGGGTCATTAAGCTGCCCCGGCCCGCTGCCTTTTTCACCCCAACTCTGAGCCAGAGAGTACGGCGGCTCCTGATTCCGGTTGATTGCCCCGCCTACCCAGGCGAGCAGGGCCAGTATGGCCGCGATACCGAGGACACTGTAACCAAGCCATTGACCGATTTTTTTCATGGTATCTCTCGAACTTTAAAAGTTGCGACGGAACCCAACACGCACAATGTAATCATCCTCGATGGCGTCACCATGGGGATCTTCCGCGACGGGCAGCTGTACCGTGCCTTCGACGATCCAGCGCCGGGTTACGTATTGCAACCCCGGCGCCAGCAGCCACTGAGTGCCGCCAGAATCGGCATCAGTACCGCTGCCCAACTCATCGCGCTCACGATGGACGAGATTGGATTCCAGCAGAGCGTAGACGAAGGCCGGCGTGCCGGAGACACCCTTCATACTTCGCGGCCAGATCCGGTATTGCAGCGAGGCGTCGAAGCGCGTCTCGTCGCCTCGTGCGAAACCGTCGTGACGCCCGTTTTCACGGTAAAGCAACTGCCCATCCAACTGGTACTGCAGGCTCTGATAAGTGGTTACCACACCACCGAAGCCGTCCCATGCGCCATCGCCGACTTGCAGCGGTCGTGGCAGCTCGCCAAAGCGATCGCTGTCGTTATGGTCGCCGGTGGGGGCGGTGAGGCCGAACACCGGTGCTACGCGGAAGGTGCTGCCGGTGAAATCTTTCTTGTAAAGCGTGTAGCGACCAAACAGCGACAGGTCGCCAAAGCCGCTGTTGTCACGCTCGATCCGGCCCATGGGCCGGATCGGCATAGTAACGTCCAGATCTTTATTGAAGAAGTAGGGGACCATGCCGAATACGGCGAGCTTTGAAGTGACGCCATAACCCAGTACGCTGCCCAAGGCCTGTACCGAGACTTCGCGATCCATGGGGCCGTCGTCGGAGCGCTCCCGCAATACAAGCTGCTCACGCCAGATACTTTGGCCCTGGGCCACCGGCAGGGCGGTATTGAAGGTGTTGGGTGCGGCTTGCGCCATGGTTCCGCCCATAAGCTGCAAACTGCCAACCAGCGCCATCAAGCTAGCTGGCCGACGGCTACTGTTCATTGCCATCACCTGTTTCGCCCTCGGCTTGCGAGTAGGATCTGAGCGTAAAACCCGCCTCATCAACTGCCTGACGCGCCCGCTCGTCGGTGAGTGTCTTGCCCTCTTGCAGGGCCACTCGCACCACGCTTTCGCCAACATCGACCTGCACGTCAGTGACACCCTCAATCTTGTTCAAGCGTTTTTCGATACCGTAGGCACAGAACGGGCAAGCCAGACCATCCACCCCCAGAACATAGTGATTATCGGCCGCCAGCACAGCCATGCTGAATATCAGAGCCGATAGCAGCAGGGTAAGTTTTTTGACCATGACAATGTCCTCGTTTGGGTCGTACCAGTCTAAAACCTTGCACCTGCTCCCAGGTCAAGGTGCATTCCCCTCTGTCAGGCGGCACAACAGGACAGCTTGCTGACATCTTTGGTAAAGGTCTGGGCACAGAGCTTCAGCCCCTCCACCATAGTGAGATAGGGAAACAGCTCGTCGCCGATCTCTTGCACGGTCATGCGCGCCCGCAATGTCATCACCGCCGTCTGGATCAATTCGCCCGCCTCGCCGGCGACCGCCTGGACCCCAAGCAACCGTCCTGAATCACGCTCGGCCACCATCTTAATAAAACCGCCAGTCTCGAAATTCACCAGCGCCCGTGGCACGTTTTCCAGATTGAGCGAACGGGTGTCCACTTTGAAGCCCCGCCTGATGGCCTCGGCTGCTGTCAGGCCGACAGTAGCCACCTGGGGATCGGTAAAGACCACCGCCGGCATGGCGCTGAGATCCAGCCGTGCATCGCCACCGGTCATATTCACCGCAGCCCGGCTGCCTCCGGCGGCTGCTACATAAACAAACTGGGGCTGGTTGGTACAGTCGCCAGCGGCGTAAATGCCCGGCACCCGAGTCTGGAGTTGCTCGTTCACGATGACGGCGCCGTGATCGGTCTCTACGTCGATCGCATCCAGGTTCAGCATCTCAGTGTTCGGGGTGCGACCCACCGCCACCAGAAGTCGATCGGCCCGCAGCTCCCCGGCATTCGAGGCGACAATGAACTCATCATTGGTATAGCTGACCTGGCTCGCCTGCGTGTCATTCAGGACGCTTATACGCTCAGCCTGGAACGCTGTTTGAATGGCTTCTCCAACAGCCGGGTCTTCACGAGATAATAGCCGGCTGCGCGCCAGAATCGTCACCTCGCTGCCCAGCCGGGCAAACGCCTGGGCCAGTTCCACCGCCACTACCGAAGCCCCTATGACAATCAGTCGATCCGGAAGGGTGTCACTGGCAAGCGCAGTGGTGGAGGTCCAGTACGGCGTATCGGACAGGCCCGGAATCGGGGGAATGGTTGGCCGCGCACCGGTACCAATGAACGCACGGTCAAAGCCGATCTCGTGTTCCTTGCCGTCAGCACCCTTGACCAGCAGCGTACGGGCATCCATAAAACGAGCCTCACCCTGCACGACAGTGATATCAAGGTTGTCTGCCAGGATCCCTTCATACTTGGCGTGCCGCAGTTCATCAACACGGGCCTGCTGTTGGGCCAGCAACAGGGGCCGGTCGATCATGGGTTCGGTCGCCGTGATGCCTTCATCAAATGGACTTTTGCGGCGCAAATAAGCGATGTGGGCTGCCCGGATCATGATTTTGGAGGGCACACAGCCAATGTTGACGCAGGTTCCGCCGATGGTGCCGCGCTCGATCAATGTCACTCTGGCACCGCGTTCAGTCGCCTTCAGGGCGGCGGCCATGGCACTACCGCCGCTGCCAATCACTGCAATGTGCACGTTGTTGTCACTCATAAACGTTACTCCTTAGTCGATGGGCTATCGCAGCAGGCGTCGTGTTTCCTCTTGCGCCATACGGCATAGCAGGTCAGGCCAATAAAAAAGGCGAGCGCGGGCAACAGCACGTAGTCGAGATAACCGGTCAGCGCAGCCAGGCCTACCGTCCCAAGCAAAATTACCAATATCGGCGTAAAGCAGCAAAGCGCAACCAGCACGGTGCCAATAACACTCACCCGCAACAGGGTTTTGGGGTTGTGCATGGTTACTCCTGTGTCGCCCGGCTTTGTTTCAGCGTGGACGGATAGCCTGCGTTAGTCGTGGCTTGAGTCAGTGCCTCAACGGAGGTTTTCGCATCGTCGAAGGTGACCGTAGCATCACGTTCTTCATAACGGACATCGACAGCGCTCACTCCCTCGACCCGGTTGATAGCAACTTTGACGGTGATTGGGCAGGCCGAGCAGGTCATGCCGGGAACCGACAAGGTGACCGTTTGTTGCGCCGCCAGGGCGGGCACACTGAATAGCAGGAACAACGCAGTGGCGATCAGTGATTTTTTCATGGTGTATTGCCTCTCAGTAAAATAAGGGTAAGACAAAGGGGAACGCCAACGCGGTTAGAATGAGCAGCGCGACGATCCAGAAAACGACCTTATAAGCCGTGCGCACTTGCGGTATGGCGCAGACCTCGCCTGGCTGGCAGGCCTCCGCAGGCCGGTATATCTGACGCCAGGCAAAGACCATCGCCACCAGCGCAGCACCGATGAACCATGGACGGTAGGGTTCCAGGGCGGCCAGGTTGCCGATCCAGGCGCCGGAAATGCCCAACGTGATTAACACCAGGGGACCGAGGCAGCAGGCGGATGCCAGAATGGCTGCGACGCCCCCTGCAAACAGAGAACCGCGACCGGATTTGGACTCTGACATTACAGTGGCTCCTTTCATGGCATGGGTGACTGCGATAAGGTTACTCCCGTAGTCAGCTACGGAATCAAGCCCTATGTCTAAAAAACAATGCTCAATGACCATCGGTGTACTGGCCAAGGCCGCCGGTATGGGGGTGGAAACCATCCGCTATTACCTGCGCAGGGGTTTGATGGCAGAACCTGAAAAGCCCTATGGCAGCATTCGTCATTACGACGAACAGGCCCTCGCGCGCCTTCATTTCATCCGCACCGCCCAATGGCTGGGATTCAGTCTGGATGAAATTGGAGGATTGTTGACGCTGCAGGACGGAACCCATTGCGACGAAGCACGGGTATTGGGAGAGCAGAAGTTAACCAGTGTGCGGCAGAAAATTTCAAGCCTGCAGCGCATCGAGCGTGCGCTGGACGGGTTAGTGCAGGAATGCTGCGCGCAGCGTGGGAATGTTGAATGCCCGTTAATTACATCGCTCCAGGATGGACTTGAAAACACTCGTCTTTTACCGGATTAAAAAGCAATACAGCCCTTGCAAGCGCGTATACGGAACTGGCATCACCAACCAAAAGCCAGTGCCATATGGCTGACGAATCGACCTCAAATGGAATTCTGCCGCAAAGTCGGCAAGTCCGTAGCTAATACGTTGAGCGACGCTTCATGTGTCAGTTGATGCGTCGTAGCACTCACATCGCTCTGCGAGCGGTTCGGGCTAGACATCATATTGCACTCCTTTGAAGGTTGACAGTTACCTTGACTGTTATTACCTTTAGTTACGTGCTTATATCGCTTTGTATCTTGCGCAAGGTTGAATTTTATGTTGTTCCGCCAGTTCTTCGACAAAACATCCAGCACCTATACCTATCTCATTGCGTCCGGCCGGGGTCGGGAAGCAATGATCATCGACCCCGTAAAAGAGTCTACGGCGGCCTATCTTGGATTAATTGACCAACTTGACCTCAAGCTTGTCCGGGCGATCGATACCCACACTCATGCTGACCACGTCACTGCCCTTGGCGATCTGCGTGACGCCACCAAATGCGTCACCATTATGGGTGAATTTACCAACGCGGAATGCGTATCGGAGCATGTATCGGAAGGTGATCGAATTGATATTGACGGCATACGGTTGGAAGCCCTATACACCCCGGGCCACACTGATGAATCCTTTAGTTTTTACTGGAATCAGGGCGACCAGCAGGCGGTATTTACCGGCGATGTGTTATTGATTCGCGGTAGTGGCCGGACTGATTTTCAGGGCGGCGATCCGCGCAAGAGCTACGATTCTATTGTCAACAAGCTGTTCCGCTTACCTGACGATACGTTGGTGTATCCGGCGCATGACTACAAAGGAATGCTGAGCTCCTCCATCTACGAGGAGAAGCATTACAACCCACGCCTGGCAGGCAAATCGGAAGCCGAGTACCCCAGATTATGAATAATCTGAATTTGCCCGATCCCAAACTGATGGATGTTGCAGTGCCTGTGAATCTGGCATGCGGAAAGCAACAGTGACGCTTGTAAGCATGGATTGTTGCCCAATGACTCAGCATTCGGCATTGATTGCTAAGTCCGGCTTCGGTCATATCCCGGCGATAATGATCGATGGCTAATTCTTATATCCCCCTTTTACCGTGGCTTACCACACAAAATTAAAGGAAATATTCTATGGATATCAAACAACTTGACGATCACTTTAGTGTAACGGCGCAACCTGGTATTGACGATATTGAACAACTGGCAAACGCGGGCTTTCGCACGATTATTGCCGGCCGACCTCGAAATGAAACGGACGACCAGCCTGATACCGAAACCCTGAAAAACAAGGCAGAGTCGCTGGGGATGACGTGGCACGAAATTCCAGTCGAACCGGGAAAGTACGCCCCCGAGGATATCGAAGCTTTTGCCAGCGCTTTGCAATCATCCACGGACCCGGTTCTCGGCTATTGTCGCACCGGTAAACGCGCCATCCACTTGTGGGCCTATGCCAAGGCGGCTCACTATCCAGTCACGGACCTACTCAGCAAAGCCAGCGCAGCCGGCTATGATCTGGAACCACTGCGGGACGATCTTGAGACATATCGGAACCGGATGGGTCAGAAGTGATCGCGAGATCGTCCGGTTAAAACCGGCCTCGAAATGTCTTGGTACCATCCGTTTTGCGTTGCGCACAAAGAATCTGAAATGCAAAAATCAATTAACAACAGAGCAAGTCGTCGGTTCGTGGGAGCCGGTATCGCCAATGCTGCCGAAACGGCGGATGCCAAAGTTGTTTTCCAGGTTAGCAGCGGTAATTCGGCAACCCAGAATCTGGTACTGAATAATGCCAGCAACCTGCAGAAAGAACTGGACATCCAACACGTCACAATTGAGCATCCTCTCTTCACTACGCATCCATACCTATAAGCGGCTTTTCAGTGCACAGGTCATCGCTCTGGCGCTTTTTGATACCGGATGCAGACCCAGATAAGCCCTGATAAAGAAAGACACCCTCGCTTAAAAGCGACCTGAACTTCCAGCATCCGCTCATGTGTACTCAGATCAGAGCAATAGATGACGTTGCTCTCAATATTTCAACATTCGTTGAAATATTGAAATCTAAGAGGTAGTGTCGAGGTCTTGCTGGCAACCAAAGACGAGACAGAAACAAACCCATGACCGATAGACGCCCCATGAAATTTGATAACCATGCTGCGAGTGAAGTGCTGAACGCACTCGCACACCCAACGCGACTTGCGGTATTTCGCGAATTGATGGCTTATGGGCCAGATGGTGCTGCAGCCGGAACATTGGGGCGGGCCGTGGATCTGGCACCCAATGCGCTGAGCTTTCATCTGAATCGGCTTAAGCAGGCCGGTATGGTGTCGACGCAGCGTGCCGGCCAACATACCTTTTACCGCGCTGATCTACCTGTGATGCAGGCGCTTGTCGCGTTCCTGGATAGCACCTGCTGCCGAGAGGTAGTGGGGGGCTGCGGAGATCAGTGCCCACCCCAGCCACAAACCATAGCAAACAAGGAGCACAACGAATTATGACAACCCACAAAACACCTATAGCCACCAAACGGGTCGGAAAAGCCATTTCCGCCGGCTTGATCACCAGTGTGGTTACCGCCGCCGTCATGGCCGTGGCCTTGAAAACCGGACTGTCTCCACTGCCTCAGCCACTAGGCTTGGCGTTCGCGCAGTGGGTCGTCGGTCAGCCGCTGCCGCTACCCGTAGGGCTGCTGTTTCATACCGCCTATGTCACCGGATTGTCGACGCTGTTCATCCTGTTAGCACCACGCTACCTTCGATTCCTGCCAATTCTGGGGTTCGGCCTTTTGCTGTGGCTGGTTGCCGTTAGCGTGTTCACGCCATTGGTTGGCTGGGGCTTTGCCGCTACCGGAGTGGCCGGCGTCAAGGGTGTTCCGGCAACCTTGATACCCCACCTGCTGTTCAGCCTGGTGTTGTGGTTAAGTTGCCTCGGACTCTTCCGTACGGGGAAAACTGGATAGACGCGGGTCGGAAAATATTAGAGCTTTATGCGGCACGCACGCCTTGAAATAAATGCTTGACCTGGAGGGAGCTCCAGGTCGTATTGTGCTTTCATCTGGTTGAGGGTCCGCTCAACAGCCAGCGGTTACGACAACTGTTCGGAGACCCCCCATGTCCGAAATAAGCATCAGCGAAGCCGCCCGGCGTACCAGCCTGTCGGTCGATACGCTGCGCTATTATGAAAAGATAAAACTGATGCCGCGTATTGCCCGCGACCCTGGCGGCCGCCGGCGTTATGACGAGCGCGATCTCTCGCAGCTACGCTTCATTCAGCGCGCCCAACGCTGTAATTTCTCACTGACGGAAATTGGCGAATTATTGAAACTCCGACGCGCAGGAGAGGCGCCTCGGCCGCAAGTACAGCAACTCACCGAGCAGAAGTTGAAAGAAATCAAAATCCGCCTCGAGGACCTCGGACGGCTGCAGCACGAGTTGGAACTGCTACTGAACCTATGCCGCGGCACGAAGAAGGGTTGTCCAATTATAGAACGCCTGAATTCGACCGAGTGACAGGATTACCTATTCGTCATTGATGGCAGTGAATGAAGTGTTGACCTGATTACCAACCTGCTTATCGACCATTGAGCTACTCATAAGTTTAGTCAAGCAGAGTTACATATCCCCTCTCGAGGTCTCAGCCATGGAAAAACTCAAACGATATACCGCACTCATACTGCTCGCTTTTTATTCTGTTTCCGCTTTTTCCGACACATCGTCCGGCCCGGGTCGTATGGGCGAGTCGGGAATGATGGATGGTGGTATGATGGGCGGCGGCATGATGATTGTCTGTATGCTTGGCGGTCTGTTGATTTTGACTTTGCTGGTGCTCGGAATTCTGGCGCTTGTCCGATTCTTGTCGCGCAGAAAATCGCAAGCCTAAGCAGGGACCTGTCACGATGCGCGATTTTATTCCGGCACGACGAACCTTTTTAAAATCGGTAGGCGGCGCGGCGACCTTTGCGCTGCTGCCAGCACCGCTGTTGCTCAGTGGCTGTCAGCAAGGCACCGCCAAAACCGATGCGGAAGAATCAGGCCTGGATGAGGGCCCTTTCGACGTAGAATTGACATTGTTTGCTCGCCCCGACGTCACGCCCATCCTCCCCGGCGCTGCCAGTGAAGTCTGGCGTTACACGGCCAAACTGATCAAGGGGCCGGACGATACGCTGATTCACTCAGACGACAGCTATGTTGGTCCACTGATACGGTTGCGCCGCGGCCAGCGCGTCAGGGTCCATATTGAAAACCATCTTCCTGAAGCCACTACCGTGCACTGGCATGGGTTGCACTTGCCACCGGAGGTCGATGGTCAGCCACGCTTTCCAATCCAGCCGGGCGCCACTAGGACCGTCGGCTTTTTGGTGGATGATCGTGCCGGGCTCTACTGGTACCACCCTCACCCGCACGGGGATGACGGTGGACGCGTTGGTTTTCAATCCTATGCCGGACTTGCAGGCCCCCTTATTATTGAAGATGACCATGAGCGCGAACTTGATTTGCCAAACGGCAATCAGGAACTGGTCATGGTGCTGCAGGACCGCAACTTCGCCGGCGAGAATGAATTGACATACCTGAGTGACGGCATGGGGTCGATGATGACCCGGATGCAGGGATTCAAAGGCGATTACCTGTTAGTGAATGGCAAACCGGCAGCGGTGAAAAAGGTTTCAGCAACGGCTTATCGCTTGCGCATACTGAACGGTTCCAATGCGCGCATCTACAAACTGGCATGGAGCGACGGTCGTCCCGTTACCGTTATTGGCACCGGCGGTGGACTGCTGGAAACGCCGGAAGAACGCCCCTACGTCGCGTTGGCACCCGCCCAGCGCGTTGACCTGTGGGTCAGTTTCGAGGGTGACCCCAAAGGCGCCGAGATTCAGTTGATCAATGAACCGCACCGTGCGGGTGACATGATGGACGACGGCATGATGATGGGCGGTATGATGGGAGACTCTGATAACACGTCGGACAAACCCACGCCATTGCTGACACTGGCTGTCGTGCGCCCACTACTGGGACGGCTGAGCAGTGATCTGGATAGCTTGCCCCAGCCAGATAACACCACGAAAATCCGGCATTTCAGGCTCAGCATGAAAATGATGCGCGGCTTCGCAATCAATGACCGGCAGTTTGAGGGTGCGACGGTCGCCGATGATGAAGTCGTTTCATTGGGCGCGACCGAGATATGGGAATTCTTTAACGACACCATGATGCCCCACCCGATGCATGTACATGGATTGCAATTTATGGTGGTTAGCCGACGAAACGCCAACGCTCGGTCCGCTCGGCAACTCAAAGCAGGAATCGTAGACTCGGGATTGCACGATACCGTGCTGGTATTGCCTGGTGAGCGGGTCCGGATTGCTCTGACCTTCAAGGATTTCAAAGGACTGTATCTGTACCACTGCCACAACATGGAACACGAGGACAAAGGAATGATGCGCTACTATGAGGTACGAAAATAATAAAGAACGTGAGAGTCCGGCTGAGCCCGCTGTTGTTCGAGGGCATCGCACACGCCGGTCAGCTTGAGTTGGCGCAGGGGATCTAGGGTAAGGTCGCGGCTGATAGCATCCACAACAAGCGCTCCCGCTCGTTATGGTCGAGTGTGTGCGGTACGGCGCCACGTGCACAATTCCGCCGCAGATTTCAAAGCCCCTCTGAAAATCGCCTTAATACCGACTGACTTCTAGCCACCCGCGATCGCGCCTAGCAAGATCGGCATTGCACGCGCAAGTCGAACGCCAAGCGCGTTGCCGCGCCGGTGTCGGCGGCGACATCAAGCAGGACAAGTGGCCTGGAAATGGCTCGATCGGGTTAATCAGCGACGCCGACTTATGCCTATTGGCAGCCTGTTATGGCTCGAGGCCGAAGATCGGGGCTATCGCCGCACGATGGGGCATCAGTCGATGTCAATCCTTATTCGATTAGATCTCGCTTAAATCCCCGATCACTGCCAGCGGAATCATGATATGGGCATACGGTGTGCCGGACCACATAACCCAGGGGCCAGCCTCGTCTGAATCGGTTGGCAGCCCTTCCAGATCCTTGGTATCGGGTACCACCACCATAATATGAGGCGGGCGCGGGTCTGATTGCCACACGCCTTTGTCCTGCGGCCCATTGGCGAGCGGATTGGTATCGCTACCTGGTTTGCCGCCTTGCAACATATACCCAAAGCCGACCCGGCCGGTATGGGGTTCGATCTTTTGCATGTAAGCCTTCATAAAGCCTTGATAGGATTGATCAAGGCATCTGGGGCTGTTTCCCGGTTCGGCAGCATGGTCCGGAAAACACACCCAACCGTTGTCGCCCTTGCGTAATACCCTGCCATCCATTGTTTTTACGGTGGCGTGTTTGGCGACATCGGAGGGCGCCGCACTCAGTGCGTTCTTGATCAAGTCTGAGTCAGGGGCCGATAAGTCTGGGGAGGGCGATGCAGATCCGTGATTGGTATTCGAGCTGGCACAACCCGCCAACAATAAGGCGGTTGCCGACATGGCCAAAAAATAACGTGTACGCATGGTTTTCTCTCCATTTAGGGAATGAGTCATATCAGATCCTTGAGTCCCTGACGTATAAGCAGGCTCACCACAGGGTAACCCGTCGCGAAGCCAAGAATTGAACTGCTTTAGAAATCTCTAAGTCTGGCTCGGGCGGCTGTGTTTAACCCCCTGTGGGTAGACGCGCCTCTTTAAAAGTGCCGACAGGGCGAGACTGGCCCTGCCGGCGGTCCGGCGGTTTTACACCGCGGCCCGGCAAGCCTCTGCACAGCGGCGGCAGGCGTCGGCGCAATCCTGGCACGCCTGTGCTTCGTGCCTGGCGCAGGCTTCGCAGATTTCGGCGCACAGCTGACACCACTGGGCGGCATGGGCTGAACCTCGCGCCATGGCACGAACACAGCCCAGGCAGGCGTCCGAGCACTCCAAGCACAACTTCAGGCAGGCCTGCATGCCCTCTTGTCCGGCGCAGCAATCTACGCAACGTTCGCAGTCTCGTAGGCAGGCCAGGGCCGACTCGATACATTGCTCTTGGTTATTTTCGTTCATCAGATTCTCCTTGGGTTGAGAGCAATGCGATGCGATCCGGTATGAATGGCATTTCCCTTCGCGATAATCCACGCTTGTCTGCGTCACGAAAGGTACGGCACCAAAATCATACATTCTGGAGTCAGCTCCAGGTCAAGGCCTGATTCACGCGAAGTAGATATTTCGTTAGGGCCGTGCTTTTGATTCGTTCGGCATCTCGGATGCGAAACAACCAGATCGAACCCAGAACAAGGATTAATTCAACCCCCGCACGGTTCGCAATGAAACTCGTGACAGCCGGTCCGTCTGGATTGATCCCGGACCGGGCCTAAATCCTATCGCGACTCTGCGGGTTCCGTGACACCACGTCCGAGCAGCCAGCGCACCATCGGATAGGCGGTCATAAAGCCCAGCAGCAGCCCGCCCCACATGACGAACCAGAACGCGATGGTGGTGGGCGGGTAGCCCAGCACAAAAGCCACGATCAGCATCGCGGCGCCCATGCCGGTATCGAAGGCGACGATCGCCAGCACGGATATCTTCAGCGCCACCCGCAGCCGCAACCCGGCCGAACGGATCTGGCCCGCTTGGGTCAGTGACCGGTATTCGAAGGCAATCAGCAGCGGCAGCGCAAATACGGCAATCAACAGAATCATCGGCCACACGCCTTTGCCGGCGATCGTCACGCCGGTACCCACCACGATCGGCACGGCAATCAGGTGGCCAATGAACGAAGCCGCACCGCCGGGGATCGTCTCAATGGCAGCGGTTTCTCCCAGACCCACTTGTGCAGGCGCGCCGTGTTGCTGCTGCCATTGAGGGGTGGCCGGACGCCCCCATCGGTAATAAGCCCAAAGCGCCAGCGGACCGGCATAGATGGCCGTAATCGGCCACACTGCCTCCCAGCTTTTCATGGATTGCCGGTAGCCACCGAGATAGATGTCGGCAAGGATCACACCTGCGCACAGCAGGCCGATGCCGGTCACCGACCAGGCAAGTATTATCAGCCATAATGGTATTGTCATAACGATCTCCTTGTGAACATGCGTATTCTGAAAACGGGTTGATTGATCCGGAAAAGCGCAGAGTTGTCTTCCACTTCGGTTCGATGTATTGGCCACCCCAGTGATCGGGATGGTCTCTGATTAGCGCAATCAGTGACGCAGAACCGGGACCAGCCTAGATCCTGGGGTTGAGTCCAGGTCAAGGGGCGATAGCTATTGAATCAAAAACTCCCCCTGCTCCCCCTCCTGAGAACCCGGCTTTTATCAAACTCCTTATTCCCAGGAGACTCCAGGTTGCGGCGACAACTCATAAACAAGATACCCTTCTCCCTTGAACTTCCAGTGACTGGAGATTGTAAGGTGTAAGTTCATTCGAAGCGGGAGTGTCACAGGATGGAGCATCTAAGGCAGGCGCAGCGCATCGTGCTGCCGCCGCAAGCCCGGCGAAGCCTGATTAATCACTGCGAACGCAAACTCGCCAGGCAGTTTCTTGCATCAGAACCATCGGAACCCAAGGCCTACGGGGTGATCGCAGGTGTGGTTGACGGTGACTCGCTTATTGTGAGGCAGGTCTTTCCGCTGTATGCCAACCACCGCTACTCGCCGCAATACAAAGCGTTTGCGGACGCAACCATTGAGCAACACGGGGTGCCTTCGGAAACCGCATTCTCAAAACGCGGATGGGTCGCAGATCCCACTGAGCTCCATCAAATTTACAAGCAGTGTCACCACGACAACATGATGCTGTTTGGTAACTATCACATGCACCGGGTGTCCTGGGAGCAGGATCCGCTGAGAGATTCCTGCACCCGGCTGGACACCGAGCTGGCAAAGGACAGCGGCATGTGGACGTTTATCGTATCGATGGTAGAGCCATCCCAGCCCCGCATTCGGGCCTTCTTTGAGGGAGACAATACATGCGAAGCTCCCGTGATGAGCCGCTGATGCGCCCCGCGATAGCCGCGCGGCCAAAGGTGATGCCGGTCAGACCAGCACTGCTGTTGACCTATACGGACGCACTCGAAGGTTTCAGGGGTTACCTTGCGATTGACTCTCTGGATTCCCCTCTGGTTGCAGGCGGCTTTCGTGTGCAGCCGGGTTTGACGGCCGACCGTATCGCGTCCCTGGCACGCACCATGACGCTGAAACAGCAGATAGCCGGGCTTAACGTCGGCGGGGCCAAAAGTGGTATCGACTACGATCCGGCAGCAACCGGAAAGCGGGCCGCGGTCATGCGTTTCATGACAGCGATTCGTCCCTATCTGGCCAGTCTCTACTCAATGGGACCGGACCTGAATACGCGGTATTCAGAACTGGATGAGGCCGCCAGAACGGTGGGGTTGACCTCGATAAAGGGTGCCATCGCGCCGGCTCAGGGTCTGACGACGGTCGACCTGGAACACCGACTGGCGGTACTCGACGAGTTGGTGGCGGGCAATACCCTGGGTCAGCAGCGCGCCGGACATGGTGTTGCCGCCGCGGTAACCGCCACGCTCGACATCTTGGGGAGCCAGGCGAAAGATGCCTCCATAGCCGTTCACGGATTTGGCGCACTGGGCGGGGCTGCTGCCTGCCGACTCGCTCAACAGGGCGCCCGGATAACCGGTCTTGCCGACCAGGGCGGTGCTGTACTTCAGCCTTCAGGATTCAGCGCCGACGCGCTATTTGCAAGTATGAAAGGCGCCCGCCTGCCAGCGGGGCCAATCATGCACATGGGGCGCCCCGACAGGCTCTTTGACGAAGTGGCTGATGTGCTTGTGCTGGCGGCCAAAGAAGATTCCCTGACCCCGATGCAAGCCGAACGGGTACGTTGTCGCGCCGTGATTTGCGGGGCAAACCTTGCGCTATCTGTGCCGGTCGAAACCATTCTTCACCGCCGGGGCATTGTCGTCGTGCCCGATTTCATTGCCGGTTGCGGTGGTTCCCTCGCCATGGACAGTCTGTTCGGACCCACAACTGTGCCAAGCGCCAGCTCGGTGTTGCGCCATATCGACCAACGGATGCGCGCCATTGTCGAGGTCACCTTGAAACGAGCGCGCCAGACCGGGGCGATGCCACGAGACATTGCCCTGGCACAGTGTGCGGCATTCAAAGCGGACCTACTGGAAGCCCCGTACGGACATCACATTTCACTGACGGACACACACCATGCCTGAGCGTCACCTCCTACATGAACTCGGCCAATCGTTACAGGGTC
This sequence comes from Marinobacter gelidimuriae, assembly GCF_000372805.1. Lineage (GTDB taxonomy): Bacteria > Pseudomonadota > Gammaproteobacteria > Pseudomonadales > Oleiphilaceae > Marinobacter > Marinobacter gelidimuriae. The sequence continues at coordinate 16,035 of NZ_KB889900.1, forward strand.
ACATTACTGACTCCTATTTTTTTGGCCACGCCTACACCACGGATATGGCCCGGGGTGTATTCGATGACCGGCACCGCATGCAACGGTGGCTGGACATCGAAGCCACTCTTGCCCTGGCTCAGGCTGAACTCGGCATTATTCCCAGTTGGGCCGCTGAGGAGATCGCCGCCAAGGCGCAACTTGAGAACCTTGATCTCCAGGCCGTGCAACAGGGTATCCGCGACATTGGGCATTCATTCGTGCCGCTGCTGAGGGAATTCCAACGTGCGTGCGATCAGGGAGCGGGCGAATTCCTGCACTATGGTGCAACCACCCAGGACATTCAGGACACCGGCCAGGTCCTGGAAATGCGTGACGCCGCCGACCTCATCCTGGCTGACCTTGATGACATTCTGGACACGCTGCTTGGCTTGTGTGAGCAATACCGCAATCAGCCCATGATAGGGCGCACTCACTCGCAACCCGCACTGCCTATGACGCTGGGCGTGAAGATAGCAGGCTGGATTGATGAGTTGGCCCGTGACCGCCAGCGGCTGACCCGAAGCCGGGACAGTATTGCTGTAGCGCAACTGTTCGGCGGCGTGGGTACCATGGATGTGTGGGGTGAAGACGGCATTCTGCTACTGGAGAAGTTTGCCAAAAGACTCGGACTCAAGGCGCCAGCCGTATCCTGGCACACCGCACGGGATCGCATTGCGGAGTTTATCGCGTGTCTGGCGATCAATACCGCGACACTGGCACGCATTGCCGACGAGATTCGAACACTCGCCCGGCCTGAATTGAATGAACTGCAACTGTCATTCCGGCACGGCCAGGTCGGAAGCAGCACTATGCCCCATAAGCGCAACCCGGAGAAGTGTCAGCAAGTGGTGGTGCTTGCCAAGCTGGTCAAGGCGCAGGCGACTCTGGGTTTTGAGGCCATGTTGCCGGAACACGAGCGGGATTCCCGCGCCCTTCGTCTGGAGTGGGTGGCGGTAACCGACGCTTGCCTCTACGCCTGCGGCGCCTCAGGCCTCATGAAACAAATTCTCCCTGGCGTTCAGGTCAATGCTGAACGAATGCAGAAAAATCTTGATGAGGTGGCGCCCTTCCTGGGCTCTGAAGCGCTGATGATTATCCTGGGGCGCCATATTGGCAAGCAAACGGCGCATCAGAAAGTCTACGACATTTGTCAGTCTGCCATTGACCAGGGGCAACCGTTGATCGACAAGGTGCTTGCTGACCCGGTCGTTACAAAATACGTCAGCGAACAGGCTATCCGGGAGGGCATGAACCCACTCAAACATATTGGTTCATCCGCGGTATTGATCGATCGCGTGCTGGAGCCCGTCAAGCGGATGCGCAACCGGGCGGACAACACTCGACCAACTGGTAAGGAGTAGATCGATGATCACGTTATGTAACGGCGCCCGAACACTGCTCGTCGTTTGGGTTTTGCTGCTGTCGGCCAGTCTATCGGCAGACCCAAAGGTTATCCCGGCGAACACGCTTTATACCCCGGTATTCGGGGCCAATCAGGCTGTTTTTCTCAATGCGGACGGGCCTTACACCCTTCCTGTGGGCCAGCGTACCCACGATGTCGTTTTGGGGCCGAATCTGGATCTGCTCTATTCCGCGCAAATGAAACCCATGGATGACAACGCGCTGGAGGTGATTTCCCTGTCATCCGGCGAGGTCGTCGCTCGCATTCCCATGGGCAAAATGGCGATGCACCTGGAATTCGGGCCCGACAACCGGACGCTATATGTGGCGGCTGGCAAACAGATTGCTCTGGTTGATACCGCTGAGCGCAAGGTTCTCAGGCGTTATCCGGCAGAGCAGGCGGTCGCGGTCAGCGTAGGCGCCAATAATGCCTTCCTGTCCGATTTTGCCGGACAGCAGATTGCAGTGATCAATACCGGAAACCACGAGCTTGAGGCACCCATCAAACTCGATCGGCGCCCCCTCCACAGCGCGTTGTCGCCCGACGGCCAATATATCTATGTCGCTGCGCTCGGCAGCAACTGGTTCAGCCATTACATTCTGCGGGACAACGGCCTTGTGGTTGTTGATCTGAAGACTCGCGAGGAGGCGGCCTTCGTGCCCATGGGAATCGATGCTGTTGATGTGGCGGTTGCACCCAACGGCCGCGTGTATGCTACCAATACGGAGAATGATCGGGTCGTTGCAATCCAACCCGGGACCTGGGAAACCCTCTGGACAAGCTCGGTGCCCCAGGCGCGGAGTATTGCCGTCAACCCGGTTGATGGCGGTGTGTATATCGCGGTTAAAGGTCAGAACAGGATCCATGTTCTCGACCCGGAAGACGGCTCAGAGCGCAAAGTGTTTGAGGTGCCCGGTGAGGCCCAGCGCCTTCGCTTTACCCCCCGGCGGGTAGACATACCGTGAGCGATACGCCAACCGGGCCTGATACGCCGCCGATTTCACCGGGTCTGATCCTGAACCTGCCCTTCGAGGTGGTTGATGCGCTGGAATGGGCCGCCATCGGCGCTTATCCGGAGGAGTGTTGCGGGCTGCTGCTGGGGCACGTGCCCGCTCATTCTGGGGCCAACAGTCACGCGGTCTCGGTCGTCAAGGCACAGCCGGTTGCGAACAGTGCGGCTCCGGATGAGCGTCGCTATCGCTACACCATGCATCCTCGGCAATGGCTTGCTGCCGAGCGGGAGGGCCAGGTCACCGGACTCGATATCGTTGGGGTGTTTCATTCGCACCCGGACGGTGCGGCGGCGCCATCGGGCACCGATCTTGAGCTGGCACTTCCCAGTTTGGCTTATCTGATTATGGCGACTGACGGCAAGTGTTTAACGGGGCTTTGTGGCTGGTATCTCGCCACGGCTGGTCGCCGATTTTTGAAGGCCAGGGTAACGACGTGAACGAAAAAAGAGTCAGGAGATCTTCATTATGACCGTCAGAATTTTAATACCGACACCTTTACGCCCTTACTGCGGGCAAGAGTCGACCATTGAGGTCTCGGGTGCCTCGGTAGGACGTTGTCTGTCAGCGCTGCTAGCGCAACACCCGGAGCTCAAACCCTATCTATTCGACGATCAGGGCGAATTGCGCAAATTCATCAATCTGTACCTTAACGATCGGGACATTCGTGATCAGAACGGCCTTGAGACGGCGACGGAAGACGGTGCCGAGCTGATGATCGTGCCCGGCCTCGCAGGCGGTGCTTCGGGGCTGTCTGCACCCTCGTCCACAGAACCCGGAAGCGTTGAGTTGAGTGTGGAAGAATCGCTTCGCTATGGGCGACACCTGATGATGCCGGAGGTGACCATTGATGGCCAAAAACGATTGAAGGCCGCCAAAGTCCTGATCATCGGTGCCGGCGGCCTGGGGTCTCCGCTCGGTTTTTACCTTGCCGCCGCCGGTGTTGGCCGCCTCGGTATTGTGGATGATGACGTGGTGGAGGTGTCGAACCTGCACCGGCAAATCCTGTTTACCAATAACGATGTTGGGCGCCCGAAGGCGGAGGTCGCCAGGGAACGTCTGAAGGCGCTGAATCCCGACATCGAGGTAAACGCCTACCCCCTGAGGCTGACATCGGAAAACGCCGGGGAGCTGATTGGTGACTACGACATTGTGGTTGACGGTACGGACAATTTTGCCACCCGCTACCTGGTCAATGATGCCTGCGTACTGGCGAACAAGCCCAACGTCTACGGCAGTATCGCCCGGTTTGAGGGGCAGGTGTCGGTGTTTTGGGCTGAACATGGGCCCTGCTATCGATGCCTGTACCCGGAACCACCTCCCCCGGGGCTGATTCCTTCCTGTGCGGAAGGCGGCGTACTCGGTGTGCTGCCGGGCGTGATCGGCGTCCTGCAGGCGGTGGAAACCATCAAGCTGATCCTCAGCGCCGGCCAGTCGCTGGTCGGACACATTTTGCTGTTCGACGCCATGACCATGGACTGGAAAAAGCTGCACACCCGCAAAGACCCGCACTGTGCGCTTTGCGGCGAACAAGCGTCAATAACGGTCCTTCAGGATTACGAGGCTTTTTGCGGCGCCGGTATCGGCCCTGACGCAGACCCGGTGCCGCAAATCTCGGTGGAGGCGCTCAAGGCTAAGCTCGACCGTGGTGAGAAGGTATCGATATTGGATGTCCGTGATCCCCATGAGTACAGGATCTCGCAGTTGCCGGCCGCGACGCTGATCCCGCTCGGCGAGTTGGAGCGGCGGATCGGCGAACTGGACCCATCCGGCGAGCTGGTGGTCCACTGCAAATCCGGTGTGCGCTCCGCCGATGCGGTTCGGCTTCTCAACCGGCATGGCTTTGACAAGGCTGTTAGCCTGCAGGGAGGCATTAGTGCCTGGGCGGAAAAGATAGACCCACAGATGCTGAGGTATTAAGGCGTCGAATAGCCAATGCCATACACTCGACAAGGCCATGATATGCATTCAACGGACACAACCCGGCAACGATTCGATCAACTTGCCCAAACCTGGGATCAGAAGCCCAGCCGCGTGGCGCTCGCCCGTAGTGTGGCGACCACGATCACCGAACTTGTGCCGCTGACTGATCAAATGGATGCCATGGAATACGGCTGTGGCACGGGACTTGTGACGTTGTTTCTGGCGTCCCTGCTGCGAGAGGTAGATGCCGTCGATAGCTCGGGGGAAATGCTGGTCCGCTTGCGGGAGAAAATCGCTGAGCAGGGCGTCAAAAACATTCATCCCCTGCCATTGGATCTGGAACATCACGGCTGGGACCGTCAGATCTTGTTGTCCGGAACCGGCTATGACCTGGTGTTGACCAGCATGACCCTTCATCACATCACGGATCCGGCCGACCTGATTCAGCATTTTTTCAGCCTCATCAGGCCGGGGGGGTATCTCACCATTGCCGATCTCGACCGTGAAGATGGCAGTTTTCACGGCGACACGCCCGACGTGCGACACCATGGCTTTGAGCGCGACCACCTCAAAGCCCTGATGGCGACCGCCGGATTCGAGGACGTCCGTGCCGTTACCGCCCACACCATTCGCCGGTCGAGAGATGATGGCACAGAGGCTCGGTATCCGGTTTTTGTCGCCTGCGGCCGCAAAGTGTGACGGACCAGAATACGCAATGAACGGTCACAATCAATCAGTCACAAACAGCCTGACGCCAGAGTGCAAACGATGCCTTTGACAGCAGAGTGTCGTAGCGTTGTTATTCTGTCGGTCTGTCAGGCACTGTTTAAGATCTCAACGATTACCGTGGTGATGCTGGGCGGTCTGGTGGGGGCCGCCCTATCGGGCAGCTTGTCCCTCGCAACGTTGCCCATTGCTGCCTCGATAATGGGCACGGCTGGGGCCACCCTGCCTGCCTCATTCCTGATGAAATGGTTCGGTCGTCGCAACGGGTTTGTACTCGGCGCGCTGTTAGGGGCAGGCGGTGGTGGCCTGAGCGTATACGCCATTGAGCTGGAGAGCTTTTGGCTATTTTGCGCTGGTAATGCCGTAATTGGCATGTACCACGCGTTCGCCCAGTACTATCGTTTTGCCGCCGTTGATGTTGTGAGTTCCGGCTTTCGACACCAGGCGATCTCGCTGGTTTTGGGGGGAGGACTGGTAGCGGCCCTGGTTGGCCCTGGGCTGGCGGTTTCGGGCATGAGCCTGTTCGGGTCGGAAAGTTACATTGGGGCCTACCTGGCGCTGATCGTGCTGAATCTGTTGACTCTGTCTTTGTTATACGGAATACGCTTCCCCGTCCCGACCCTCATCACACAAGGTTCATTAACCCGCCCCATAAAGGCCATTGCCAGGCAGTCAAATTTCCTGGTCGCGGTTATCTGTGGCATCACCGCGTATAGCGTTATGAACGCTACCATGGTTGCGCTGCCGCTGGTGATGACGAGTCAGGGCAATGCTGCAGATGACACAGCGCTTGTCATGCGATGGCACATGGTTGCCATGTTTGCGCCGTCCTTCGTGACCGGGGCATTGATGTCCCGTTTTGGCGTGCCTCGGGTGATGCTGGCAGGCACCGCGCTGATGGCCGGTGGCGCCAGCTTTGTCATCTCGGGTACGGTTCTCACGGATTTCGTCCTGGCGTTGGCGCTGATGGGCATCGGCTGGAACTTTCTTTACGTTGGCGCAACCGGGCTGTTGACCGAGAGTCATACTCCGGAAGAAAAAGCCAAGGTGCAGGGCTGCAATGAACTACTGGTGTTCGCCAGTACCGCGCTGTCTGCAATGGCTGTTGGCCCGCTGCTCCAATACCTGGACTGGGAAACCCTCGGGTACCTGATGCTAGTGGCGCTATTAATGGCCTTCTTGGCCCTGACCTGGTTTATCAAGAAATAAAAGGACCACACCGATCCGTCGACAGGAACGATCAGCGGCAGGCAATACGGCGTGATTAATGCCTGACCTGGACCCGACTCTATCCTGTAGTTATGAGCCCCTGGTAGTTTGGAAGACCCCTATTGCTGTTATTACCTGGGTCATGAACGTTGAGAGGAGTGAGCTATGAGTGAGCACCGGATTGGCGAGGCTGCTCGTCTGAGTGGTGTTACTGTACGCACCATTCGCTATTACGAACACATCGGCCTTATTCCCACCGCACCCCGACACGACAGCCTTGCCCACACTGGAGGCAACAGGGTATTCCTGCAAGGTGACATTGGCCGACTTAAATTCATACAGCGGGCGCGGGCACTGGAACTCAGCCTCGAGGAGATCAAGTCCCTGCTCGGCGCCCTTAATGGTGGCCGCTGCCCCAGTGGTGAAGCGGAATATCACCAGATTCTCGCAGGACGCCTTGCGGACATTGATCAACGTATCGCTGAACTCCAGGAGCTGAGAAAGAGCATAGCGGAGCTGACATTTGAGCAGTCGCAGAGCGCCTCAAATGCCTGTGAAATTGCAAGCTGTCGTTGCATGGAAACTAAGCCGGCCCTGCCAAAGCCCGTAACACCGGCAAAACCTGAGAAATCGCGTTGCGCCTGTGCTGGCTGTCGCGGACGCAAGTAACAGGTTGCTGCCAAACTTGCGAGGTCGGTCAAATTAAAAGGCGCCACCCCTTCAGGCGGCGCCTTTGCCGCCGGTTAACGGGGTTGTTGGCCAGTTGGAACCAGCATTACCCGATCATAGTTATCAAAGAACGAGGCAAACGCTAAAGCTTCCGGTACCGCACCGCCGGGATTAGCTTTTACCGTCATGATCTTATTCGACGTCTTGCCGTTGGAGGCGCAGACATCGAACTTCTGGCCAGCGGCCAGACCGCGCAGCGTGATATCAATTTCCTCCAGTCCGTCCACGGTACGGATATTGGCCAACCCACTCGCTTTACCGTCGATGCCCTGAATTTTGATGGGCAGGTTCTCTACACGCATATCCAGACCCTGCCGCACCAGGTTAAGTGTACCGGTGCTGCCTTCGGGCACTGCATTAGCGACATAAATCAATGCCTGTGGATCCTGTCCAACATGCAGAGTTTCCTGATTAGCAATGATCGTCAGCCCAGCTTTCCTTTATGGCGGCGAGCGCTATACTGTACATACGTATAGCTTCCAGATGGAGAATGACGCCATGGCCATGAACCCCATCCAGTTCCAGCCCGGCCTGTCGATGCCCGAGTTTTTCGAGCGTTATGGGACCGAAGCGCAGTGTGCGGCGGCGTTAGAGCAGACGCGCTGGCCGAACGGCTTTCGCTGCCCGCACTGCGAGGGCACGGCCTATTCTCGGGTGCGTCGGCGGCACCATACGCTGTACCAGTGCTGCGCCTGTCGCCACCAGACCTCGCTGATCGCCGGTACCCTGATGCAGGGCACCAAGCTGCCGTTGGCCACCTGGTTCCTGGCGATCCACCTCATCAGCCAGGCCAAGACCGGGCTGTCGTCGCTGGCCCTCAAGCGTGACCTCGGGGTGAGCTACCCGACGGCCTGGCTCATCCACCACAAGGTGATGGAGGCGATGGTGGAGCGCGAGGCGCGCTACGTCCTCGACGGTCAAGTGCAAATCGACGATGCCTACCTGGGCGGCGAGCGCAGCGGCGGCAAGGCCGGACGCGGATCGGAGAACAAGGTACCGTTCGTGGCCGCCGTCTCGCTCAACGAGGCGG